>JASGUC010000064.1 GCA_030057915.1 Pseudomonadota bacterium | reverse complement strand
AAATATTTTGGTACTACAAATGGCTTTTTGGCCTCCGAGATAGCGTAACCTATTGATATAACTAACTTCACATTTTCAAAAACTGCCGATTTTCCCCTTTTTGGGGGTAAAAATCATGAACTTGGGTTAACTTTTTCAAACCTCGTAGGGCCCGCAATGTTTATGCATGCGGTAAGCACGCAGGCATAATTGTCTCTATCTTTTTAATTTCTCCTGTCTTTTCCGTTTATTTCATTCGTCTCCGGCGGCATGATTTCATCGGGATAAAACCAGCCTTCTTCCAAGTCCCGATTCTTCGGTCTCAGCAGGGCGTATAGAAAAGGTTCTTTTATTGCCCTTCCGTAGGCATATTTCCCAAACCCGCCATATATGTCCGGAATAAATACCGCCCGTTTTTTACCCAGCAGGGCAAGAATTTTATCGCCCACTGATGGCACTGGAAATATTACGGTCATATTCACTCCCGCCCTTTGCCATAAAAAAAAAGGCCTCCAAGAGATAACTCAAGGAGACCAACTTTTTCAGATCCCGTAGGGCCGGTCCGTCTCTGTCCGTGGATTCACCGGCAAAATTTGGCCCATATATACCGCCGATGATGAGGGATGTCAAACAATATTTTTACCGACAAGAATTCTTTTCTTCCCCGATTCTATTCTATCCGCAATTATTGGACTATTTGGCGTCAATGAATGCCACGTCATATCCGCTACTTCGGCGGGGAAGTCCACCTTGATTCTTGGGGCGGAGGATATAGAGGCGCCTCTCTCTCCTCTGGTCACCGAGGGCGAGCCGGCGGGTCCTCTATTCCGAGCCCCGTAGCTCGTAGTCGAAGTGGTGATAATCCTTCATGTTTTTGAAATCTGCCCCCCATTGCCATCCCCGGCGGAGGAAAGCCTGGACCACGGGGTGCTCCCGGGTGAGGACTCCGGGCGCCCCGGGCCGGTAAACGGCGCCCCGGGGGGATATGCGTCCGTGGTCGTAAACCACGGGATTCAGGAAGGGATTGATGTCCACGGCCAGTCCCTGGGCGTGACGCGACAATCGTTTCGTCCCCGCCACGGTCCGGTAGTTGAAGGCGGAGGAGTTGTTGGCCCGCATGGAGGCCGCATCGGACCAACGGTAGGCGACTATGGGGACGACCTTCCCGACAGGGAATCGGATCTCCTCGATAAGCCGAAAGATTTCCACCAAGTCCTTCCGCACGGCCCGGTGTGCTACGAGTTGCCCCTGATGACGCCGCCCGTCGAAAGAGTGATACCGAACGTCAACGAGACATAGCCGTGCGATGACCTCCGGCGGCGCCTTGGTTCCGGCGATGGCCGCCGCGAAGGTCATCCGGCTGTCCACGATTATCGAGCCGTCCGCCGGGGCATCCCCCCTCGGCGCGGCGGCGGGGACTTGATCGCCTGAGGGCGTGGAGGCGAGGACGCGATCCCCTGAGGGCGCGGCGGCGGGAACGCAATCCCCTAACGACGCAGCGGCGGGGACTTGATCGCCTGAGGACGCAGCGGCGGGGACTTGATCGCCTGAGGGCGCGGCGGCGGGGACACGATTCCCTGAGGGCGCGGAGGCAGGGACACGATCTCCTGAGGGCGCGGCGGCAGGGACGTAATCCCCAGACAACGCGGCGCGGCCATCCCCGGGCACGGCGGATTTATCGGCGGCGGCGGGGACGCGATCCCCAGGCGGGGGGGCGGATTTATCGGCGGCGGCGGTCATGTAGCTTCCCCCTCCCCAGATGACAATGAAAAACAGGGCCACAAACATCCATATCTTCCTCCTTCCGCAAACCGACGGCGGCCTTGGCGGCGAGACGCCTTCCCGGTCACTGGGGCGCCGAGGCCGTGAAGATTTCAAAAATCTCCCCAATTTTCTCAACTTCCTCCGCAAGCAGGGACACCTCCCCAAGGATTTCCACCACCAGGGGAGCGGTCATCCGCAGGAAATCCCTCTCCTGGACGGTAATGATCAGACCGCCCATCTCCACGGCCCCCGGCGTCACCAGGAGGGCATCGTCCCCCTCCCGGTAGTAGGCGTCGGGACGGTGCTTCCGCCGGGGAAAGAGGAACAGGCGCCAGAGGCCGTCCCGGTAGGTTGTCAGCAGGTTGAAGAGGGCTTCTTCCCCCCCCCGCTCCCCGCCTGGTTCCAACGCGGCGATCAGCTCCTCCAGCAGGGCCGCCACCGCGCCTTCGTCCCGCCCTTCCATGACCACCAGGCCCCGTCCGGGGAGGTCCCGGAGGGCGAAATCCACCCCCGTCCGCTTCCCGGCCCGGACCAGCCTCCCCTTCTCCCACTCCTTCTCGACGGGCACGGCATCCGCAGGACAGACCTGAAAGTGATGGTGATCCGGCGCCGAGGCCCCGCAGCGGGGGCCGTTGTAAAAGACCGTGAAATCGTTCCCCAGATCCTTGGCCAGGGTGAGAAGCGTCCGCACATGCCCCGCCAGTCGCTGGGGGAGGTGCCGGACATGGGCGACGGTGAAGTGGGGCGAGAAGATCGGACGGGGATTGACGAGGATCAGGAAATCCCCGCGGTAACGCACGGCCCGCTGCGCCGCCGGCAGGCGGTCCGGGCAGAGGAAACAGGGGCGACGCCGCACCGCCGAGGCGTCAACGGCGGCGGTGGCGCTAACCGCCCGGCCCGGATTGTACTGTGCCAGCAGGGTGTGGCCGGCGGCGTTCAGTTCCCGGAGCCACGCGCCGTTCATCTCCATATAGGCGGTGGCGAACTCCTGCCAGTTGTAGAGCTGCTGGGCGAAGAGTTCGCCGCAACGACGGGCGAGGGGCGGCTCTCCGGGCATGCCTGTAAATTCGCTCCAGATCTGCTCCGGAGCGACGCAGTCGTCTATGTCCATGTTCCTCAAGATAACACCTCCGAGACTCCTTCCGTCAAGATTCCCGCGCCGTCGGCAACGAGACGTTGGCGGGCCCGGATCTCCAGGCTCCGCAGCCGGTCCTTGTAGGCGTCGTTTCGGTTACGTTCCGCCGACGACAGGGCGGCGTCGGTGTTGTCCCGCCAGCGTCGGCACAGATAAAGGCCCTCGTAGATCCTCCCGATCCGGTAATGCCGGGAGATGCGCAGACAGACGGCGTAGTCCTCTCCGTAGCTCACGTTCGGAAAACCGCCGAAACCTCTCAGGATATCCGTCCGAAAGGCCCGGGGGGCGCCGAAACCGTTGACCCTCAGGGCGTTGTTCCGGCCGTTTTCCTCCGTCCATTCCCGGTGGTCGATCAATCCCGGCGGGATATCCCGAAGCTCCTCGTCCACCAGGGCATAGGCGCCGATCACCGCGGCGGCGCTTTCGGACCGCAACTTAGCGACCAGTCTTTCCAGGCTGTCCGGACCGCTGTAAAGATCGTCGGAGTCAAGCTGGACGGCGTATCTCCCGCACCGGGGGGAATAGATCGCCTCGTTCCAGCAGCCGCCGATGCCCAGATCCCTTCGGGAAGGCGTCAGGATTTCCACCCGGGGATCGCGGCCGGCCAGCCCGGCGACGATGGCGCCGGTGGCGTCGGTGGAATGATTGTCAACCACGAGGATATTGAAGGAGAAGCCCGTCTCCTGGGCCAGGGCGCTGCGGACCGCGGCGGCGATGGTCTTCTCCCGGTTTCTTACGGGGATGACCACGCTGGCCTCCACGGGGTAAGACCCGGCGTTCACAGCCGGCGGCGTCCGGAAGGTCGGCGGCAGCCAGGCCCCGAGACGGCGGAGGTGCGCCGTCGCCACCGCTTCCATCTCCCGTTGATAGGCCAGGTTGTGGGGATCCACATAGGCGAAATGCGCCTCGCCACCCACGTCGCCGGAGGCGGGAACGAGGGCGGGAACGAGGGCGGGCCGGAGTCGGCAGAGCCGTTCCGGAAGATGGAGGATGGGCGCGATCCGAGACACCTTCAGGCGCAGGTCGTAGCCGGCGGCATGGTCCCCCGGCGGGAGGGGGCCACAATCGGCCAGGGCCCGCCGCACCGCCGCGAGGGAGTAGAACCGCAGGGGTCCGAATGAAAAGTCGTCCCGGATGCTCCCCAATTGGCAATCGATTGCCCGGCACTCCCGCGCCTCGCCGCCCGGCGTCTCCTCGTCGTGGTCTCCGTAGATCATTCCCGCCCCGGTCGCCGCGGCCGTGTCCGCCAGTCTCTCCAGGACCCGGGGTCCGAGTTCGATATCCTCCGCGGGCTCCAGCAACAGGAGAAAATCCTCCCGGACCCGCCGCAAGAGGTCCGTCATGGTCTTTCCGGCTGTCAGGCCGCCTCCCCGGATCCATTGGCATTGAATCGCCGGCGGCGGGGCCGGACCGTCGCCGACGACGAATATCCGAGACACCAGCGGCGACGCCGCCAGCATGCCCGCTCTCCGGACCGCCACGCCACCGGGGGCGTTGCCCAGGGCAACGGCAATCATATGCCCACTCCCTGACCGAGGGCGGACGCAACGGGGTTTTGCGAAGGTCTCATTGTTTCCATGAATCCGGATACTCTCCGCGGCAGCCCCGGACCGCCTCCCGGCACCTTATCGCCAGGTCCGCCAGACGGGGCAGGCGGCGGCTGGCTGTCGCCGCCTCGTGCAGGTTTGCCACCCCCCGGGGAATATGGTCCAAAAAGGCCTTCTTCCCTTTCTTCAGGCCCAGAAAACCGAAGGCCCCCAGGGCCTGCATGAGGCGCTGGGCACCGCCATCGAGAAACGCCGCCCGGAAGGCCTCCAAATCCTCCATGCCGGGCCGGGGCGCCGCTCCTTCCCGCCCCTCCGGAGCGGGGGGCGCCTTCAGCAGTTCGTAGGCGTAATCCACGAGTTCCTCTCTCTCGCCCGGGCCGAAGGGGACATAGGCGTCATAAAGGAGGGAACCCAGGTCGTAAAACAGCGACCCCCGGCGGAGTCCCTGAAAATCGATGAAAACCGGCTCGTCTCCCCGCATCATGATGTTCTGGGACTGGAGGTCCCGGTGGACCAGCGCCGGCCCCGCCGCCAGCATCCGGACGGTCAGCCCTTCCAGCTCCTCCCGGAGCGCCCCTTCCTCCCGCCCGGTCAGTTCGACGCCGCATACCCCGCGAACGAACTCCGTGAGGAAATAGTCCTGCTCCCAGCGGTACAGCCCCCGGTCATAGCCGGGCATGGTCCGGGGGGGCCTCGGGGGCCTGGGGGGCCTGGGGGGTTCGCCGACGTCCTTCCCGGCCGCCGGCCGGGCGTTGGCCGGCGCCGATGACGACATCGCCGCACCTACCCGCGCCACACCCGCCCGCTCTACACCCGCCTGCGCCGCCCCCGCTTCCGCCGCGCCCACCTGCGCCGCGCCCGCCTGCGCCACACCCGCCTGCGCCGCACCCGCTTGCGCAGCACCCGCTTCCGCCGCCGACGACATCGTCGTATCCATCCGCGCCGCTGACGACATCGCTGCATCCGTCCGCGCCGCGCCCGCCGTTGTTGTCTCCAGACCTTTGAAAAACCGCCGCCCGTGCCCTGTCGGGCTTGAGTCGGCACCCAGAAAACAGTCGGAAAACGGGGGGTGGGCGTAAAGGACGCCGATCCGTCTCAAAACCCGCCGGTAAAGGGCGCGCCGCACCGCCCAGGGTTCGTGGCGGCGGGACCAGAGATCCCGGTCGCCAAGATCCTCCATGAGGATAAAGCCCCGCTCCGGGTCATGGCCGTAAACGGCGGGGACGGGCACCCGGCATCCGGCCAGAAAGGCGGCGATGTCGGCCCAGCAGGCGTTCTCCTCCTGGCGGCGTCCATAGGCCATGAAGAGAAAGGTTCGCCCGCTGGGAAACGACAGCCGGAAGAAACTCCGGTCCGATCCGCCCCTGGTGATGGCGGCAAGCCGGACGCCCTCCATGCCGTCGGCAACGCCAAGGACCCGGCCGACAAAGGCAAGCCATTCCTTCCGCTCAGCGCTCATCTGGATCATAAACAGGCCTGTCCATTGGGCGGGTTTGCAATGTGCCTTCAATTTCCTGTTGGATTCGCTCTCTCGCAAGCTCGACATACTTGGGAACGGTCTCTGCGCCAACACCTCGGCGTCTGTGTCGAATAGCGGCAATAACAGACGTACCGGTTCCAAGGAATGGGTCCAAAACCCAATCTCCCTCATTTGTTAGAGAAAGCACTAAGCGTTCAATGAGTTCAACAGGAAATTGACACGGATGCTCTGTTTTCTCGACATGGTTGCTTTTTACATTCGGAATTATCCACAAGTCCCCGGGGTTTTTCCCGAGCGGGTTGCACGAATACTGTCCGGCTTTCGGAC
>JASGUC010000063.1 GCA_030057915.1 Pseudomonadota bacterium | reverse complement strand
CTTGGCCACCCGTCGTAAGCGGCGGGCGCCGTCGGCATCCTGCATGGCCACATCGTAGCTTATCAAAATGAACATTGCCGCCTCCTTAAAAGATGCGGAATCATCGATTCTGAACTTATTTCCAGATAAACGGCGGATAGCCGTCCATATCCCCCCGGAGATAACGGGCCATCAACATGGCTTGAATGTGAAAGAGGATCCCTACGGTTACCTTTTCCTCTATGAACGGATGAAATATCTCTTCCTGCTTTCGTTCCTGATAGGAGACAAGAACCATTTTCCGAGTTTCGTCATTCATCGTTACCGCTCCCGTTTCACTTTTGGTAAAGCCTTTTTCCTGGACCTTGCGAAGATTGATCAAGGACAATACCAATCGATCCGCAAGAAAAGGTCGGAATTCTTCCATGACGTCGAGGGCAAGTCCAGGGCGCCCCGGCCGGTCGCGATGAAGAAAACCTACGGAGGGATCGAGGCCCACCACTTCCAGGGCTGAACGGATATCGTGGACGAGAAGGGTGTAGATGAATGAGAGCAGGGCGTTCACGTTGTCCAGGGGCGGCCGACGATTACGCTCCGCAAAGGTAAATTTATCCTTCTGAGCCACGATCAGATGGTCGAAGACGCGGAAATAGATATGGGCGGCATCTCCTTCAAAACCCCGGAGTACATTGAGGTCATGTTCCCCAGTCATGATTTCCAGGTAGTTATTGAGCCTCTTTACCGCGAAACCTACCTCATCGGCGGCGATCTTGTCTCCGTGATCACGAATGGCCCGCTGCAAGACAGTCCTGCTGTTGGCAATCTTTCCCGCAAGGAGGCATCGTGACAACTCGGCGGATGTCCGCGGATCATCGGCGCGCCGGTATTGTTCGCGCCGTAATAGGACATTGCCAGAAACCGGACCCTGCACCCGCGCCAGGAAATGGCCATGTTCGCTCAGAAAGCTCACGCCGACGCCGTTTTTCGCGCAAAAACCCATTAAGAAAGGACTGCACGAAACATTGCCGAAACAAACGATGCCGCCTATGGTGTGTATGGGCACACGCAGGCGGATCTCCTTTTCGATTTTAACGACTACAGTCTCCCCTTCCTTGGCGAGATAAGAGCCCTGAGTAGTGACAAAAAGGGTATTGAGATGCTTTTTCATGATTCACCCGCCATGCGTTGCAGGTAATCCTTTACCGATCGCCGCTTCTGGATTGCCTTAGGCAGGCAGTCGAGCATAAGGGAGCAATTTTCACATCTCTTCTCATAAACGGGTTTTGGCGTCTTTCTCGACTCGAGCAGCAGCCGGACTTGCATTGCCGCCGCCTCCGTTTCCCGACGGAGTTTGTCGTCAAAGTTCACATCGAGTCGGCGTCGGGTTTGTCCATAAAAAAGGGCGCCCGAGGGAATGCTTGTATGAAGCATTTCCTCCAGGCAGAGGGCCTGGGCGCACAGTTGAATCTGGTCGCAATGGTCGGGCTTCGGTTTTCCCCGCTTGTATTCTACAGGGAAGGGCTGCCATGCGCCGTTTTCCACCCGGTGAAATTCCACGACGTCCGCCTTGCCGATCAAACCCAGCCGCAACGAGCGAAGCGATACGCCGCGCTCTATCCGGACTCCCGCCCGCATCTCGTTTCCTTCCGCGTGGACCCGTTCGTGAAGTATGCTCCCTTCAACAGTTAGGCGGTTATCCTCCCAAGCTTGTTCGAGATAAATCAGGGCGCACTGCCGTGGGCAGAAGGCGTAATGCTGCAAGGCGGAGATCATGATGAGATCGTCGATATTCTGCTCAATCACAATTTACGTCCTCATGCTTTCTTTTTGTCCATGAGCATGTTTCGTTTCTCCTCTACAGAGTTTTTTATGCGCTAACGCCATGGATCGTTTCAAACAAGATACTATCGAGCCATCATTCTTTAAGTTGATTCTATGTAATTTTGATGGAGGGCGCGTTGGCATTGTTCACGTCCCAAAGAATATTCGGTCTGCCATCGTCGCCTGTAACAATAAGGCCGGCATCTACTCCTTTTGGCAGCCCGCTCGTTTTAAAAAAGATTTCGTAATCCTGTATTTTTCGGGGAGCTTCCACGCCGTCTTTCTTTTTTATGGAGACTAAATCGAAGAGTTTGTGCGCCGGCGCGCAGCCAAGTTTCGCTTGCTGACGTCGTTGTTCATCATTGTTATCAGTGCCGACATGCTTGAAGACAAAAACAGGCTCCTGTACCGACATAACCCCCTTGCTTGCCGAACGATCATGGTCGTACATCTTGAGCAAGGCCTCCCAGAACAACAGTAGGTCGGCTTCGCTAAACTTTGTATCTTCGGCCAGATGGGCGCTGATGAAGCCCTTGGCAACGTAAAGTCCATAGGGAATCAGTGCTTTGCGCCCCATCGTGCGAAGCTTGTCTTCAGGCTGTTCATTTTCCCATTTGACGTAATCGGCGCTTGACTTTGCGCCTTTGACATCTTCGGCGACCGCCATGCGAGTGATGGAGATGTCCAACGGTAATACGGGATCAACGGAACGGGCAAAGGACATTTGTATCGGACCCCGGACTTGTCCGGCATTGGGACCGGTGCTCATCACGGCGCCAAAGGCGCGGACATCATAGAAATTTGCACACATCCAGGCGCGCGCCTGGTTCACTTTCTCCTTTCCCGCTTTTTTATCGAGCGCGAGGCCGCCGGGCGTCGCCTCATGGGCGCAGACGATTGGCCGGTTCAGGTTGGTTGCATGTTCGATAAATATGGCATGGGGTGATTTGTTGCCCCCGGCCATCTGGACATAGTTGCGGATGCGGCGTTTGATTGCCACATCAGAGACAAGCCCGTGCATATCCTGCGGGTCGATCCTGGGCGTATTGCCGGCATCGGGGTCACCGTTGGGATTGCCATTTTCACAATCGAAAAGCGCCATAAACTCGTATCTGTTTTTAATAATATCAGTCATTTTTCCCCTCCTTATCTTTGGTGTTATTTACGTTTTCGGTCGTCTTTTTACGCAGTTCGGCCATTTGCTGATAATAGCCAAGGGCAAAGAGGCTCTGCTCCTCCAGGGTCAATGCCTTGGGGATCGCATCCTCGATTTTGTTCCAAATTGCAGCAATTTTTTCTTCATACCAGTACGCAAGCCCGCCGGTCAGCTTATTAAGGTGCGCCTGACTGTTTCTGGTCAGCCGTCCGAGAACCAAGGCCGGTGTGCTGCTGGCGGCGGCAAAATATCGTTGCACTACCCCGGCGCCGACATCACCCAGAGCCGCCCGTTGCAAAGCGGATAAAACAGCCATGAGGCGTCCGCAGTGATACGCCGGATGCGGATGCTCTTCGTTTAGGTATGCTTTAAGATCGTCTGCCATTTTTCCCTCTCCTTTTATTCTTGATTTTCGTAAATGATATGCCTTCATCAATCCCATTCCGGCATGATTCACAGGGGTATCTTCAATGATGTCCACCTTGAATCTTGCAAGCACTTGGGCCAAGGCATACTCTGGAATTAACTCGTTTTTAACCGCCGATCGCCACATCCTGGCGATAAAAGGGGCATTTAGATCCTCCAACACACGGACCGTCGCTCCCAGCACGGCCATGAATTTGGGATTGAGCGCCGAACCCCCTCCAGTGCGGTGGATGACAGAGAAATCGTCGAACCAGCTTTTAATGTTTGATAACAGCTCTTCAAACCTCCCCTCCATCCAGTCCCGGATCACGACCCGTCCACTGGCGCCGGAAAGGGTCAAGGCATAGTAGGAGTTATCGGCAAGGTCGGGGCGTTTCCCCATTCTGATCGCCTCTAGTAGTTCCGCGGCGCGCTGTTGAGCGTTTCTTTCTTGCTGTTCCTGGGTCTCCACAAGCCAGCTTAACGGGTCGTCCTCCGCGGGAAGGTCTTTCTCTTTGAACCAGTGAATGACCTTTGCCCCTGCGAGTGTGCGGCTGTGGTTTCGGATCAGGTCGTCTAATGCGGCCCGATAAGCATTGGTGGCGAATTCCGAGATGGCGGCATTGTATGCCTGCTCAAAACCATAGGAGCAGAAGGATTCCTGTTTGAAACTGCAGAGGGAATCGCCCGTTCCCAAACCACCGACACCCGCCAGGCCTTTAATCATCGGCGCCGTGCGAACAGGTTCCGCGATATCGCCAGATATAAAGCACCGACAAAGCGTATTGTTTGGCGAGGCACCTTTTTCTTTTACGACAGCCTTTGTCGGTACAAGCGTGGCGCGTAATTCCTGCCACCATTCGTGCCAGCGATCCGACTCGACAGGGAAAGAGTTGCCCAGTCGAAACGTAACCTTATCATTTTCCCTAACCTTCAGTTTTGCAAAAGAATCTCTAATTCTTTCAAGCGAATCCGACTGCTTTATCCTTTCGGCGACAGATTGCAGCTCTGGCATAATTTTGCCGGCATTTTCCAATAAATTAAAAAAATATCGATGCTTGTCCTGAGTCTTTTTGTCTGTCGATTTATTGCCGAAAAGAGCAACTATCGCGGCTGTTTCGACAAGAAAGTGGCTTTTTGCGATTCCCTGGGCTTTCATCTCCGGCTGCGTGAGGTTGGGACATTGCCGAAAAAGTTGTCCTTTGTTGTTTTTTTGACTACAATAGCCCAACTCAATCACTTCAAGATAATTGCCCTGTTCATCGCAACAAATTGCCCAACGCACCTCTTTCGCGCTCAAACCTGACGGCAGAACAAAATCGCGGTTAATTGCATATTTTGTCAGGGTTTCTAACATAACGCCTCCTTCCTGATGCCTTTGCGCACCGCATCGTTTTCATAGGGAGGCACATCGAGAACACCCATCCGAACCACGCCGCGAAACAAGCTGATGCAGGGCATTTCATCGCTGCTGCCCGGGCGTGAAAGATCGAAAACATCGTAGAGCATAAAACCCAAATCCATATTGACATCGGTGGCGGCAACGGATGGGGCAAGGGGTTCGACGAGTTCAAAGTAGGCTGGAAATTCCCGGCAGCCGAAATAGGGTTGATAGACGCACTTACCCCCTGCGGCGCGACGACGGAATTGGGCTTCCATGCCCTGGAGGCGATCTTCAAACCCAGGCCAGGGCCTGATTTCACCGTGCAGCCGATAACGGACGTTTTTCAAGGCCATTGTCTGACGCTGAGTTCGGCCCTTTTCGTCCGACCCCAGCAGGGCGCGGTCGCCATCCGCCCAGATGGGTTCGGGAGCTTCCCTGCCGGTCATCCAACGTAACACCGCATTACATGAAACTTTCTCTTTCACTTCGTTGCGCCGCAAGGCCACATAGACCGGTGGAGAGATAATCTCTATCTTCTTGATCTGCCAACGAAACTCTTTGGGTTTGCAGTAAATGGCATCAAAAATCCCCCGGGCTGCCGACGGCGTAATTACGGGATAACTGAACCGTTCCACCTTCAATACCGGCTGGGTGAAACAGGCAAAGTCACCCCATACATCCAGGGCTTGATCCTTCGGCTTCATTGAATCCCTCCTTTCTTCACGTAGTTAAGCAATAATGCACTCCAACGATTCTGGCGGCATCAGGCCGCGACGGGAATCGTAATGCTCTCTTCTCAGATAGATAAACCAGTCATCCGATGTGTCCTTTCTTCCCACGGGGACTGGTTCGAGCCAACGTCTTATGGGCGCTTCCGCTGAAGGACGATAAATGCCGATCGAGTGGGGCGCCGCCTTGACCGTCCACGCCTTGTTCAATCTACATCTCCTCACTTCCTCCGCCAGCTTGTCGTATGGTTCAGTAGCAAAGGGCACCAGCACATTTACTGTTGCCTTCGGGATCAGATAATAGTGACGAGACGTTTCCACAAAATCCTGTCTTAGGATAGCTTCCGTCAAATCCCTTCGCTGCCCCGGGTTTGCCAGGCTGTACATTTCCCGGTAATACTTGTCGAAGAGTTCCGTATCGTTGATGTCCATGCCCCCTTTGCCCAGACGACGATAGAGCAGCTTTGTAATGCCTGTAGCCTGCCGATAAGCGGGATCGGGGTATGCTTCTTCCTCGGGAAGGAAGACGATCATCCTGCCTGATTCGGCAAGGCCATTGCGGTTACATCGACCCGCCGCCTGAGCGATGGCGTCTAATGGTCCCAAGGCACGGAAAACGACAGGGAAATCCACATCGACTCCGGCCTCGACGCACTGGGTTGATATTAGGATGCAGGACTCGTTATTTTTCAAGCGGCGCCTGACTTCAGTAAGGACAAGTTGCCTATGGGCCGGGCACATATTGGTCGAAAGGTGAAACAAGGAGGTTTCGACCCCCATGTCTTCGAGTTCATCCAGGATGCGGTGGGCATGCCTCTTGAGGTTAACTATGCAAAGCGCCTGTTCGTTTTCCGCCACGCGGCACGATAATTCCGACCAGGCAAGGGGTTGGTTAATGTCCATCAGCCATTCCAGAACGGTTCTCCTGACCCGTCGAAAAAGCCGCCTTTGCTCGGGCACGATCTCGCGTGGTTTCCAGCCCGCCTGAGAGAGCTTCTTCACCGGCTCATTCAACGCATCGAAGGCCGGTTGCGTGGCAGTGGAAAAAACTACCGTGGCCTCGTAGGGTTTTTCCGCAAGACGACCTAAGGTGGCCAAAGTCGGCACAACCAGATGGTTGGGGATTGTTTGAACCTCATCAAATAAAATTACACTTTTTGCAAGGTTGTGCAATTTGCGGCAGGCAAAAGGTCGATTGGAAAAAAGGGATTCGAGAAACTGAACACTAGTGGTGATTACGATGGGGGCATCCCAATTTTCCGAAAGGATTCTTGCCGCCCGGTAATCTTCATCTTCCATATCTTTGCCAAGGCTATCCTCCAGTTGGTTGGAAGGGTGCAACCCCGCCAGACTGTGATGCTCCAGGATATATTTGTCTATGTTGATGGGAGCGATCGCTTTACGGAAAATTTCTTTATATATCTTGGCTGTTTGTTCGATGATGCTTAAGTATGGAAGCACGATGACGATGCGCCGTCGCTTATGGACGCTTGCATGTTTGAGCGCAAAGGCCAGCATGCTCAATGTCTTACCCGCTCCGGTGGGCGCGGTGAGGGTAAATATCCCTGAGGGCTGCTCGGCATTGGCGAGGCATGACTTCAATAAATCCGTCCGTATCTCATTGAGCGCGGGTGATGCCTTCGATTTGCCCGTCAGCTCATATATGTGCGACAGCAAAACAGAGAGAAGCGGCGCCGCTTTTAATGACAATCCCTCCTCCCTGTATGTTTTCTCCTGACCTGGGGCGGCGTTGAAGTGGGCCTCCGTGGCTATGAAATCAGCATCCACCAGAGCGGAATAGAGCATCCTTACATCCAGCATGGCCGCCGCCGGTGGCGACGACAATCCTCCATAAATACTGCCCATGGGCGAACTTGTGGGTAGGCTGATCCCATCTTTGCCAAGACGGAGCAGTAGCACGTCCATGTCAGCTTCGGAAAGCTTGAGATTCAGAGGGTGATTTTGCTGCAAATGCTTGGGATTCAGATTTCTCAGCGCATCGGCGCTTGCCGCCTGCAGGCCCGTGTGATGTCCTTGAATAGCCAATGCCGCGGCAATTCCCTTTTGCTGGTAACGCATCAAGGCAACCCAGGCGCCAATGGACCAATGATCGATTCCAGATTCTTCTTTGCTCAACCTTCTCTGAAAGCGTCGTCCATATTTGCCGAGATCGTGAAGATAGCCGACTATCAGGGCTTCATAATCCGCATCGAAAAATGCAGCTTTTTTTACCGCTTCTTCGGAAACGCATATCAGATGTTCACTAAGAAGCTCTTTGTGGCCGTTTGCATTGGCGGAATGGGAGAAATAAATTTCATCGCGCATAAAATACCCTTGCCGTTCCCCTTTGATTTCTCATGTTGGAGATATCCAACTAGAATTCGACAGGAAATTTTCGAGGATCTTCAAGACAAGGCCCGTTTTGCAAAGTCCTTTGCTTGCTTTCTCGGTCCGGATAAGCCTTGATACGGAAAAAAGGTAGAAATGTCAATAGTTCTTGACACATAAGTTGCGATATTCTATAGCTTCTCCAGGTGTTTTCCGGGCTCGCCCGCGAGATGAAACGTCGATCCGGGGCCACTATGGAGACGGAAGGGAAAAAAGGAATCGTCATTGCCGAGGATCACACGATCCTCCGGGAGGGGCTCAAGTCGCTCCTGGCGGCGAGCGTGGATCTGGTCATCGTGGGGGAGGCGGCGGACGGCCGAGAGGCGATACGCCGCTGCCGGGAGTTGAAGCCTGATCTCCTGCTGCTCGATCTTTCCATGCCGCGGCTGGGAGGCCTGGACGCCATCGGAGAGGTGAGGAGGGAGGCACCGACGACGAAAATCCTGGTCCTGACGGTGCATAAAACGGAGGAGTACGTCTTGGCCAGCCTCCGCGCCGGGGCCGCCGGCTACATCCTCAAGGACGCGACCCATCAGGAACTACTGGGGGCGATCCGGACCGTCCTGGCGGGCAAGCGCTATCTTAGTCCCGACATCGCCGACAAGGTTATCGACGGTTACCTGCAGGGACGGAAGCACGATGCCCCGGCTTCGCCCTGGGAGCGGCTCACCCCCCGGGAGCGGGAGGTGCTGAAGCTCGTCGCCGAGGGAAGCAAGAACCGGGAGATTGCCGACTTCCTCTGCATCAGCCTGAAGACCGTGGAAAAGCACCGGGACAGCCTCATGAAGAAGCTCGACCTCCACAGCGCCGCCGCCCTCACCGCCTATGCCATCGAGAAGGGGCTGGTCGGCCCTTAGGTCGGCCCTTAGGTCCCGTCGTCGCGCCCTTTGACCTTGGGGCCCGCGGTTTCGCCGGGCGCGGTTTCGCCGGGCGCGGTTTCGCCGGACGAGGAAAGGGCGGCGGCCGGGGCAAGGGGCCAGGCGGCGGCGATCCGCGTCCCCCGGCCCGGGGCGGAGACGATGCGCAGCCTCCCACCGGAAAATTCCGTCCTTTCCCGCATCCCCACCAGGCCGATGCCGCCCGTGCGCTCATGCCGGCCGGGACGGGCCGCGGGATCGAATCCCCGACCGTCATCGACGATCGTCAGGCGGAGCGCCTGGCGGTCCTTGCCCAGGCTGATCCGTGCCAGATGGGCGCCGCTGTGTTTGACGACATTGTTCAGCCCTTCCTGGAGGAGTCGGTAAATGACGATTTTAAGTTCCTGGGGGACGTCTTCCTCCTTAAGAGCGATTCTCTGCTCCAGACGGATGTGGCCGTAGATCTGTTGAAATTCCCGACAGAACCAGGAGATGGTGGCGAGGATGCCCAGGTCGTCGAGGATCGTGGGGCGCAGGTCCATGATGATGCGCCGGACCTCCTCGATTGTCTGACGGATCACCGGGATGCCGTCCCGGATGGATCGGGCGGCCTGTTCCCCCCGGCCCTCCGAAAGGAGGGCGAGGATGCTTTCCGCGTTGAACTTGATGGCCGTGAGATGCTGGCCGATGCTGTCGTGGAGGTCCCGGGCCATGCGTTTCCGTTCCTGCTCCGCCGCGGCGAGGAGGCGGGCGGAGAGGCGCCGCAACTCCCGACGGGACTGAAGGAGGGCCTCTTCCGCCTCCTTGCGGGGGGTGATGTCGTCCAGGTGGACGAGGATCAGATCGGGGGGGACGTAGGCATAGGTGAAGGCGATGTGTTTCCGTTTTCGGTTCGTGAAGAGACGATAGAGGGTCTCCCGTCTGACGACTCGCCTTTCCGCGTAACACCTATGGAAATCCACGAGTATGTCGGGACGATTCTTGAAGACCGCGGAGGCCCGGGCGCCCAGATGTTCCCCGATCATCCCGTCGGAAAGCTCTTCCATGGCGATATTGTAGTCGGCGATGACGAAATCGTCTCCCTTCCGTCGCCAGGTGAGGGTCGGGACGGGGATATAGCGGTATTGAATCCGCAGGCGCTCCTCGCTCTGGAGAAGATATTCCTCCATGCGCCGTCGGGCCGTTTCGGGCATCCGCGCCGCCGCCCCCGGCCAATGGGGCGCGGTGGCGTCCCTCGCCGTCTCACGGGTCGTCGTGACCTCCCGATCTGTCGAAGCCTCCCGGGTTGTCGAGACCTCCCGATCTGTCGAAGCCTCCCGATCTGTTGAAGCTTCCCGGGCCGTCGAGACCTCCTGATCTGTCGAAGCCTCCCGATCTGTCGCTGCCTCGCGGGTTCTCGTGCCCTTCCTGTCCACCCCCGGGTCCCCCGCCGTCTTCTTGTCGTCGTCCATCCAATGCCTCCCCCTTTTCCCTTCGCTTAGGGGTATGAAGAGAAATCGTCTGGCTTGTCAAGGGCATATTGCGGCGGGCCTTGAAAATGCTTTTCTCGACGGCCAAGATAGTGTATCGGTGAAGGCGGAAAGAACGTGAGAGCCTGCGGACAAGGTATCCGGGGATACGCGCCCGCGGAAGTTATGGCGAGACCTTTGAAAAACTGTCTCACACGTCATGCCGGGCTTGACCCCGTATCCAGAATATAGCCGAAAACACTGGATTCCCGCTTTCGTGGGAATGACAATATTGAGGCGGGGAAGGAGAGACTTTGTTGGGAGGGGGGGGGTAACACGGTAAATTTTTTCTATCTCTAAGTGGCTGAAAACGGGACGTGGCTCAGTTTTAGGAGCTGATTCAAGATCAACTACTTACATTGAGAACAAATTTACCCTGGGGGGGTTAACAGTTCGCTTGTAATCTTACTAATTCTATGCTATTCTATGCAATATGGAGAGAATGGTAAGCATAGGTGAAGCAGCGATAAACCTGAAAAATATGGCCGTGAGTTCCCCGGTGTCAGCCTGTGGAGAGGCCAGGCTCTGGCGGTGGGCGCCGCAAGCCCGCCGTGAAGCCGGCCTTAAGTGAAGCAGGAAGTCAGCTTTGAGTCTGTATAAGCGGCTTTGAGTAGGTATGACGGAACGGAAGACGCGGATGGTGAGCATGGCGGGCGGGCAGGGCGTAAGACGGCGGCCGGGAGGACCCCTTCTCCGCCTTCGTCTCCTGGCGGGAGAGGAGGTAGGTCTCGGGCAGGGCGTAAGACGGCGGCTCGGTGGGCCCCTCCTGGGGGGCGCGCTCCTCGTCGCGTTTCTTCTTGTGGGCGTCGCCGTCTTCGCCAAGGAGAGCTTTCCCCGGCCCCAGGGGGCGGTGAACGACTATGCCGGCGTGATCGACCCGGTTAGCCGCCGGCAAATGGAAGCTCTCGCCCAGGAGGTCTGGCGGAAGACCGGCACGGCCCTGGTGGCGGCCACTATGGCCTCCATCGGCGACGAGGAGATCGACGACTACGTCAACCGCCTCTATCAGGACTGGGGGATCGGCCGGAAAGGCGAGGACAAGGGGGTTCTCCTCTTCGTCGCCGTCAAGGAGCGGAAGATGCGCATCGAGACGGGTTACGGCGTGGAGGGCATCCTTCCGGACGGTCTCGTCGGCCGAATCCGGGATGAATACATGCTCCCCTATTTCCGCAAGAACGAATTCGGGAAGGGGCTGGCCAACGGGATGACCGCCATCGCCGCCGTGGTGACGAAAAACGCCGGGGCGAACCTGACGGGGGTGCCGACCCCGGAACAGCCCCGGACGCCGCGGCGGCGCGGACAGGGGGGGGTGAACGCCGGGACCCTGACGCTCCTCGCCGTCGTCCTGCTCCTCCTCTTGGGGACGCGGCGGGGGCGGGAGTTCCTTTCCTGGTTCATCCTCGGCCTCCTGAGCGGCAGGCAGCGGGGCGGCGGTTACGGCGCCGGGATGGGCTACGGCGGCGGCGGGGGAGGCGGCTTTGGCGGATTCAGCGGCGGTTTCGGAGGCTTCGGCGGTGGCGAGAGCGGCGGCGGCGGCGCCGGGGGCAGCTTTTAGGAGGCGGATATGGGCAAAATTCCCGAACGGCCGGAAACGATCTTTCCCCAGATCACGGCGGACTACCGGGAGGTCTTCGGAGAGGAACTGGTCGCCCTGATACTCTACGGCAGCGGGGCGGACAGGGGCTATGTTCCGGGAAAGTCGGACCTTAATTTCCTTGTCGTCCTGACGGAGCGGGGCATGGAGGACCTGGAAAAGGCCATGACCGTGGCGGCGCGGTGGCGGAAGAGCCGGGTGGCCACCCCCTTGTTCATGACGAAGGAGTACATCGACGGGGCCCTGGACGCCTATCCCATCGAATTCCTCGACATGAAGCACAACCATGTGACGGCCTGGGGCCGGGATGTCCTGGCGGACCTGGAGATCGGGCCGGGACATCTCCGCCTCCAGTTGGAGCGGGAACTCCGCGGCAAGCTCCTGCTCCTCCGGCAGCGCTTTCTCGAGACGGAGGGAAGGGATAGGGAACTCCGTCGTCTCATCCGGGAATCCCTGCCGGCCTTCCTTTCCGCCTTCAAGGCCATCCTGTGGCTCTTGGGACGGGAGATCCCCCGGGAACGGTCGGAGCTTGTGGAGGCTGCGGCCCAGGCCGTCGGCGTCGGCGCGGAGACCTTCGGAAGATGCCTCCTCGTCCGGGAGGGGAGGGATAATTATTCCCCGGCTGAGGTCAGGGGTCTGTTTCGGGAATACCTGGGGGAGATCGCCGGACTCTGCCGGCGGATCGATGCGATGTCCTTTCCCGCGGCGGGATGAGGGGGCGGAGGCGCCCGCGGCCCGGAACGGCCCTGATAATCGTCCGACATGAAAACAGGGGCCTCCCGCCAGGCAGCGGCCGGAATACCCTGCGGCATCCAAGCCTGCCAAGGGGGCAAAAAATTACGCGGGGAGATATTGAAATAATGACGATAATTCAATTACCTGCATGAATTATCTGAGATAAAGATTTAACTTCAATTACGGAGGCAAGACGATGTCCAAGGGAAAGAAGATCCTGGTCGGGGTGCTGGTGGCCTTCCTGTTGCTGGCCCTGTCGTTTTACGGTTTTTTCAAGGGGACCTACAATCGGTTTGTCGGCCTCGACGAGGGGGTGAAGAGCGCCTGGGCCCAGGTGGAAAACCAACTGCAGCGCCGCTTCGATCTGATCCCCAACCTCGTCGAGACGGTCAAGGGCTACGCGAAGCAGGAAAAGGACGTGCTGGTGGAGGTGACCAACGCCCGCTCCCGGGTGGGCGGGGCGAACACCGTACCCGATAAGATCGCCGCCAACAACGAGCTTTCCGGCGCCCTGAGCCGCCTGCTGGTGGTCGTGGAGAGGTATCCCGAGCTAAAATCCAACGAGAATTTTCTACGCCTTCAGGACGAACTGGCGGGGACGGAAAACCGCATCGCCGTGGAGAGGAGGCGCTACAACGAGGCGGTGAGGAATTACAACGTGGCCATCCGCAGCTTCCCCGCCAATCTCCTTGCGGGGATGTTCGGATTCGACAAGGCGACGTTCTTCGAGGCCCCGGCGGCGGCCAAGGCGACGCCCCAGGTGAAGTTCCAGTAAGCCGCGATTTGGCAGGCAGGCCGGTGTCGTTGCCAGGGACGCGGCCCGTCATGTAGGCCCAGGGGTCGGCGGCCGGGAAGACCGCCGCCCCAGGTGAAGTTCCAGTAAGCTGCGATTTGGCGGGCAGGCTGGTGTCGTTGCCAGGGACGTGGCCCGTCATGTTGGCCCAGGGTCGGCGGCCGGGAAGACCGCCGCCCCCTTTATGACGTCTGTAACGTCCCCGTGCCGATGCGGCCAAAGGGGGATGCGGGAAATTACGGCAATATATCAACATTGTCTTGACCGCTCCGCAGCTTCTATGTTAGTTCACCTTGGTCGAAACCTTTGAAAAATGTCATTTCGAGGAGTGCGAGGGACGAGAAATCCTAAGCATGGCAGTTTGTTAAAGATTTCTCCCTTCGGTCGAAATGACGAACATGGCGGTTATTCAAAGCTCTCTGGCTGCGAATCATGAAAAATGCGCCAAGCGGGAGGATGATATGGAGATCGATGTGAGGAAGGAAGCCCAGGCTGTCGTCATGTCGTTGACGGGAAGGATGGACGCCGTCGCGGCCCCCCAGTTCGACCGCACCGCCGCGGACCTGCTGGCCCAGGGAGATCGGCGCATCATTATCGATTTCGCCTCTCTGGAATACATCAGCAGCGCCGGGCTCCAGAGCATCCTGGCGCTTGCCAAGCAACTGGAAGATTCCCAGGGGTCCGTCATCTTGAGCAACCTCGCGGGACCGGTGCGAGAGGTATTCGACATCTCCGGCTTTTCCCTGATTTTCCCCATTTACGACCGCTGCGAAGACGCCTTGGCGTCCCTGTGAGCCCAAGGCCCGGGGGGCCGAAGGCTGAGAGCTTATCAAGCGTGAGACCTTTGAAAAACGGCCTGTCGTATCATGCCGGGCTCGATCCCGCATCCGGAGGATGCTTGAAGACGGTGGCTGCCCGCCAGGAGATTGCGGGCATGACAAAGGGGGGGGGTGCGGATTCTCCCGTTCGTGGGGATGACGCCCTTTTGTGTCATCCCCGAATGTCTCGGTCGGGGATCGATGACATCTCCTGGATGCCCGCCAGGAGATTGCGGGCATGACAAAGGGAGAGTGCGGGCATGACAAGGGGGGGCGGGCATGATAAAGGTAGGATGCGGGCTGCCCGCCAGGAGATGGGGGGAATGACGGAGGGACCTTTCGAGGCCATTATTCGAGGGTCTCGACGTGGGAAAAATTGATTGGAACGGGTAAGGGTCATGTCTTTCTTTCGTGTCATCATGCCGGCTACCATCGATCACCTCGGGGATTTTATCGCTTCTCTGTCCCGGTGGCTGCAACAACAGGGGCTCGCGGCGGAGAAGATCGGACGGGTGCAATTGGCCGTGGAGGAAGCGCTGGTGAACATCTTCCGCTACGCCTACCGGGGAAAGCCCGGCGAAGTGGAAATCCGGGGCGGAATCGTCGAGGATAACCGTTTCGTCATCGAGATTCTCGACAGCGGCGCGCCCTTCAATGTCTGCTCCCTGCCCCAGCCGGACGTGAAGAGCGGCCTCCGGGAGCGCAAGCTCGGGGGGCTGGGGGTCTTTCTGATCCGCAATATGGTGGATGAATTGGTCTATCGCCGGGAAGGCGACCGAAACGTCTTGACCATGATTGTCGCCAAAAGCAACGGGCGTTTTTCGTCGTCCCGCCAGAAAGTTCGGGCGGGTGCGTAACCCGGCGGCGGGGGGAGGGGCGGAGGCTCATGACGGAAGGCTTCAGAAGAGGGAATATACGGGTTGAGAAATACCTCCGGGCCACGGTGCTCAACGACGTGGTGGAGCTGGAGAAACGGGTCTGGAAAAAGGATGGCTACCGGGAGGTTAACGCCCCGATGGTCTATTTTGAACTGGCCTATCTGACCAACGGCCTGGTCCTCACGGCCTTCGACGAGGGGGTCTATTCCCCGGCGGAACGGGCGGAGCTGGCCCGGAACGATCCCTGGTACGACGGGGACCGCCCTATCGGTTTCGCGGCCCTCTTCGCCGATTTCGATCACAACGGCCCTTTCTGGTACGGGGCCCGCATGGGCGTTGACGAACACTACCAGGACAAGAACGTGGGGGACACCATGGTCAACGCCCTCTACGAATGCGCCAAGGAACGGAACATACCGCGGATCCGCTGGACATACGACCCCCTGCAGTCCCGAAACGGCTACATCTATCTCCGGAAGATGGGCGGCCTGGTGAAGGAAATCGGCTTCAACTATTACAGCGCCGTTTTTACCAACGATCATTTCAACCGGGGCATCTCCACGGATCGCTTCATTGTGGAGTGGATGATCGGCTCGGAACGGGTCCGGGAGCGTATGGAAGAGGGGCGGGTCCCCCCGGCGGATACGGCGGCCGTTACCCCCGAGAACACCATCAATGAAATCCATATCGGGGAGGACGGCCTGGAGATGCACGGCGAGCGGTGGCTCTTCCAGTCCAGCATGAGCCCCATCTTCGTCGAGATTCCCTACGATCAGGACCGCCTCCTCAAGACCGACCGCGCCCGGGCCCAATCCCTCCGGGACAAGTGCCGGGCCCTCTTCATGCACTACCTGGCCCGGGGCTACACGGTCACCGACTTCGTCCCCAAGAAGGCGGCGGATGGGCGCCGCCGGGTTTACTACCGACTCGATCAGGACCTGCAATGGCAGCGACTGCGCCTGTAAGCGACCCCCGCCTCCGCATCCGCACCAAGATGCTCCTGGTGCTCCTGGGGATATCCCTCGTGCCCCTGGTCCTCTTCGGCTATATCGCCCAGAGGGACATCGAGGAGGTGAGCAAGTACACCGTAAAGGCTACCACGGCCATCGGCGAGAGCGCTGCGGAGGACAGCGCCCTGGCGCTGGAAAACCTGGGCGCCGAAATGATCCGCCAGAAGGCCATCGACGTGGCCCTACAGTGCGGGGTTTACCTGCGCCGCCATCCTGGCGTCCCCATAGAACGATTCCAGGCGGACAAGGCGTTCCAAGCCATCGCCGTCCAGTCCGTGGGCGTCACGGGCTACACCATCGTCTTCGACCGTCAAGGGGTGATGCGCTTTCACCCCAATCCCGAACTGGTCAACTACGACATGCACAACTGGAAGGACATGCTGCCAGGCTTTTGGGCCCTCTTCGAGCACACCTTCGACGGCTCCTCCGGAGGCGGCTACTACAACTGGCAAGACTCGGACCGGGTGATCCGCCGGAAGTTCATGTATATCGCCCCCATTCGGGGGACGCCCTACATGGTGGCGGCGACCACCTACATCGACGAATTCTCCCGTCCCGCCGAGGAGACAAAAGGCCGGATCGCCACGGCCACCGAGAGCATCCGCGGCGAGATCAAGAAGGTCGTCGAGGGGATCCGGACGAGCTTCGTGATGATCATGACGGCCATGTTCCTCATCGTCGCCGCCATTTCCTTTTTCCTTTCCCGGATGATCACCGATCCGATCCTGGCCCTGATGCGGGGGGCAAAGGCCATCGGCCGCGTGGAGATGGAGCACACCGTGGAGGTGAAGACGGGCGACGAGCTGGAAGTGCTGGCCGACTCATTCAACGCTATGGCCAGGGACCTGAAGCTCCACATGGAAAACCTTCGCTGCACCACGGCGGAAAAGGAACGGCTCGAAAAGGAGTTGGAGATAGCCCGGGGCATCCAGTTGCGCCTGCTCCCCCAGCGACCCCCCAGCATCGAAGGCATGGACCTGGCGGCCAACAATGTCCCCGCCCAGGAAATCGGCGGCGATTTCTTCGACTTCATCCCCATCTCCCCCGGCTCTTGGGGGCTGGTCATTGCCGATGTCTCCGGGAAGGGGATGCCCGCGGCAATCTTCATGGGCCTGTCCCGGACCATCGTCCGCGCCAGCGCCACGGACAATCTCTCCGCCGCCGCCGCCATCAGGCAGGCCAATGAGCTGATCTGCCGGGACTCCACCTCGGGGATGTTCGTCACGCTCTTCTACGCCATCCTGGACGTCCAGGAGAGAAGGCTGCGTTACGTAAATGCCGGTCACAACCCCCCGCTGCTCCTCAGGAACGACGGCGAGGTGGAGCAACTGCGGACTCGGGGGATCGCCCTGGGGATCGCCCGTTCCATCGACCTCCAGGAGGACGAACGGGACCTCCAGCCGGGGGACATGGTCGTCCTTTATACCGACGGGGTGACGGAGGCGATCAACGACCGATCGGAGGCGTTCGGCGTGGGGCGGCTCATCGAAATAGTCCGCGAGAACTCGGAGCTGCCCGCCCGGGGGATCATTGCCAAGCTGGAAGAGGCGGTGGTCGCCTTCGCCGGCAAGGAACCACAGTTCGACGACATTACCCTTCTCGTTTTGAAGGTCAGGTAATATAGGTCTTTTTAAAGATATTTCCCGGCGTGACGCCGGGAAGGCAGCGGCAACGGGGGAAGACGATGGCGGAGGAAAACGAAAATTCGATCCTTGTCGAAGAATTGAAGGAAAGACTCGCCGCGCTGGAAAAGCGGCTTCAGGAAACAGAGAGACATTATCGATCCCTCTATGAATTGAGCCCGGACATCATCTACCGTCTCGACGGGGAAGGACGGATCATACTCATCTCTCCGGCGGTGCGGAGACTGGGTTACGACCCCGAGGAACTCATCGGGAGACCCTTCCTGGAGATCGTCCATCCCGAGGACCGATCGAAATCCCGGGAGCTTTTCGTCGAGAGGCGCGTCGGCGACCGAAGAACGAAGAACCTCGAGGTGCGTTTGCTGACCAAACAGCGGGGGGTACAGGACTACGAGATAAAATGCGTCAATGTGGCCCTCTCCGCCCGGGGCCACTGGGATGTTCCGGACAGCGACATCGACGCCCCGGAAAAGAGGTTCATCTGCACCCAGGGCATAGCGAACGACATTACCATGCGCAAGCAGGCCTATGCGGATCTACAAAAAAAGGAAGAATACTATCGGGCCCTGATCGAGAATTCCCTGGATGTGGTCTTTATCGTCGATGAAAAGGGTTACATTACCTATGCCAGTCCTTCCGTAAAACGGATTCTCGGTTATGAGCGGGAGGAGTTGATCGGCCGGGGGGCCGCCGAGATCATCCCCCGGGAGGAAAGAAAGAGGGCCTTCCACGATTTTTCCCAGGCGATATTGTCGAAGGGAGCGGTTATCCCCAATACGTTCAGGGTGCTGCACAAAGACGGCACGGAGCGCATACTGGAAGGCTACGGGAAGAACATGCTGGAGAATCCGGTGGTGTCGGGATTCATCATGAATGTCCGGGACATCACCGAGCGGGTCAAAGCCGAGGAGTTGTTTCGAAAGGAAAAGCACCTGAACGAAACGATGGTCCAGTCGTTGCCGACCTTCTTTGTCGCCATCGACGGGAAGGGTAAGACCCTGATGATGAATCGGGCCATGCTTGACGCGTTGGGATATGACGCGGGCGAGGTGGCGGGCAAGGACTATCTGTCCAGTTTCGTCCCCGCGGCGGATCGGGCGGGTCTCGAGAAGATCTTTGCAAGCCTGGTCCGCGGCCAGCTCTCCACCATCAACGTGAACCGCGTCATGACGAAAGGGGGCAAGGTCCTGATCGTGGAGTGGCACGGCGTCCCCATTTACAAGGACAACGGCGAGTTCGATTTTTTCTTCGGCCTCGGGATCGACATTACGGAGCGCCGGCAGGCGGAGGATGCCCTCCGGCACAGCGAGGAGCTAAACGCCAAACTCCTTGCCGCCATCCCGGATTTTGTGGTGCGGACCGATATGGAGGGACGCATTGAATTCGTCAACGACGCGGGACTGAGAATCAGCGGCTATGCGAGGGAGGAGGTAATCGGCGCCAATATGTTCTCCTTCCTGGCGCCCGAGCAACGGGAGAAGGCCTGGCAGGATTATCTCGCGATGCTCCAGGGCGACATGACGCCCAATGAATACCAATTCATCATGAAGGATGGAAAGGTATCCCTCTTCGAGGTCAACGGCGACATACTCCGGGACGAGGGCGGCGCGCCCTATGGCCTGGTCTTTGTCTGCCGCAATGTGACGGAGAGGAGACAGGAGGAAGAGGAGCGACGCCGACTGGAATCCCAGCTTCTCCAGGCCCGGAAGATGGAGGCGGTGGGGACCCTCGCGGGGGGCATCGCCCATGACTTCAACAACCTGCTCATGGGGATCCAGGGATATGTCTCACTGATGCTCCTGGGGATCAACGCGGATCACCCCCATCACCGAAGACTGCGGGCCATAGAAGAACAGGTGCAAAGCGGCGCCGATCTGACCCGGCAGCTCCTGGGATTTGCCCGCGGCGGACGCTACGAGGTGAGACCCACGGACCTCAACGAACTGGTTGCCAAGAACGTGTCCATGTTCGGCAGGACGAAGAAGGAGATCCTCATCCATGAACAATATCAGCAGGAAATCTGGCCGGTGGAGGTGGACCGGGGGCAAATCGACCAGGTGCTGCTGAATCTGTTCGTCAATGCCTGGCAGGCCATGCCCGGAGGCGGCGACCTGTATCTATCAACGGAAAATGTCTATCTCGACGCCTCCTATGTGACGCCCTTCAAGATCAAATTTGGCCGTTATGTCAAGGTATCCGTCACCGATACGGGGATCGGGATGGACGAGCAGACCCGCCAGCGGATCTTCGATCCCTTCTTCACCACCAAGGGAATGGGACGGGGGACCGGCCTCGGCCTGGCATCGGCCTATGGGATCGTCAAGGGGCATGGCGGTTTTATCAATGTTTACAGCGAAAAGGAACACGGCACCACCTTCAATATCTATCTGCCCGTCTCGGAAGGCAAGGTGGACAAGGGCGAGGCCCCGGTTCCGGCGATCCGGAGGGGGAGCGAGACCATCCTGATTGTGGACGACGAGACGACGGTCATCGAGGTGACGCGGGACATGCTTGCGGGGATGGGCTACCGCGTCCTGACGGCCCAAAGCGGCGCGGAGGCCATCGATGTTTACCTTGCCCAGGGGGAGGCCATCGATCTGACCATCCTGGATATGGTGATGCCCGGGATGGGGGGTGGGCAGTTGTACGAACGGCTCAAGGAGATCGACCCGGGGATCCGGGCGATTCTCTCCAGCGGCTACAGCATGAACGGTATGGCCAAATCCATTATGGACAAGGGGGTGCGTTATTTCCTGCAAAAGCCTTTCCGTATGGAGGAGCTGTCCGACAAGATCCGCGAGGCCCTCTCGGAGGAAGGGACTCGATCCCAGCCGCCGGAGGGTTGATTCGACCCTTGCGGGAAGCGGCGTCGGTTGTATCGATCCCGGGGCTTACAGGATGATGCTCTGCCGATTCCTGAGGATCCGACCCGGCAGCCGGTCGGTGTGGTTCCCCTCGTGGATTACCGGGACGCCGTTGACGATCACATGGGGTATCCCGTCGGGATATTGGTGAGGTTCCGTCCAGGTGGCGCGATCGATGATCCGGTCGGGATCGAAGACCGTCAGATCGGCGAAGAGACCCTCCTTGATCAGTCCCCGGCCGTAAATGCCGAATTTTCTCGCCGTGAGGGAGGTCATCTTCTCTATGGCCCGCTCGAGGCTCATGACCCGTTCTTCCCGGACATACCTGCCCAGCATGCGGGGAAAGGTTCCGTAGGAGCGGGGGTGGGGTTTGTCTTTTCCCAAGGGGCCGTAAGGCGCCCGGGCCCAGCCGTCGGAGCCGATGACCACCAGGGGATGGAGGATGATCTGCTTGAAGTTGCCCTCATTGAGGGAGAAGTTGATCATCCAGACCTGGTCTTGCTCGGAGATGAGGAGGTCCCGGATAAAGACGTAGGGATCCTTGCCGGCCTCCCGGGCCGCCCGGCGGATGCTCTTCCCCGCCAGGTGCGCGTTGTCCTTGCGAAGGACCGAGGAGATGAAGACATTGTCCCAAGAGCCCACCTTTTCTTCCTGCATCCTTACGTAATCCCTGATTTTTTCCGCATTGGCCGGATCTTCGAGACGGGCCAGGTATTCCGACGTGGTCCCCTGCTGGATCCAGGGAGGCATGAAGGCGGAAAGGACGGTGGAACTGGCCGTGTAGGGGTAGCGGTCGGCCAGGATCTCCAGCCCCTGGGCGTTCACTTCCGATAGGCGTGAGAGAACCCAGTGTATCTTGGACCAGTTGCGAGGGTAGGCGAGCTTGAGATGGGATATCTGGAGGCTGATCCGGGCTTCCTGAGCGATGGTGATCGCCTCTTCCACCGCCTCGGCGAGATAATCCGACTCGTTGCGCATGTGGGTGGTGTACATGCCTCCGTAAACCGCGGTTTCCCGGCAGAGTTCGATCAGCTCCCGCTGATCGGCGTAGCATCCCGGCACATAGATGAGGCCGGTGGATATACCCAGGGCGCCGATTTCCATGTTTTGGCGGATCAGTTCCTTCATCGACGCCATCTCTTCCGGATTCGGCGGTCGGTCCTGGGCGCCGAAGACGGCGCTACGCAGGGTGCCGTGACCCATGAAGGTGGCATAGTTGACCGCCATGCCCCGGCTTTCCAGCTCCGCAAAGAACCCTTCGAGATCCCGCCAGATCAGAGGAACGCCGTACTGCTCGTCGCAATAACGTCTCCTCTCCTCGTAGTTCCGCCAGGTAAGGGGGAAGACGGTGTAACCGCAGTTACCGGCGATTTCCGTGGTGACGCCCTGACGGATCTTGCTTTCCGCCCGGGGATTGACGAGGAGTTCGATGTCGGTGTGGCTGTGGGGATCGATGAAGCCCGGCGCCACGGCCAGGCCCCGGGCGTCGATGACCTCCGCCGCCCGGGCGGGGTCGAGGCCGGCGGCGACGCGGGCGATCCGATCTTTCTTCACGGCCACGTCGGCCTCCACGCCGGGATGACCCAAGCCGTCGTAAACCATGCCGCCCATGATGAGCAAGTCGAAGTCTTTTGCCGCCATGACGGCAATTTATACCACCGAAGGAAATTTGTGACAAGAAAGATTCATATTCGAGTTATTTTCATTGACATTCGGCGGGTTTAACAATATCTTCACCGCGGTGTTTTCGAGATCATGATCCTTTTTATTACTACCTTCTTTCTGATTTACGGCGGCCTGCATCTCCTTTTTTTCCTCCGCCTCCGTACCGTTTTTCCCATGACCGCGGGGGTCCAGGGGGCGGTGTGCCTGGCATTGGCCCTGCTGTTCCTCTCTCCCCTCCTCGTCCGCCTGGCGGAGCGTCACGGCTGCGAGACCGGGGCCTGCGTCTTGAGTCACCTGGGCTATCTCTGGATGGGCGCGATCTTCCTCTTTTTCGTTTTCTCCCTCCTCCTGGAAACTTACCGGCTGGCGCTATTCTTCAACGAACGTATTGGCCACATGGACCTGGCCCGTCTCCGGCCCACCGCGTGGATCGCCTTTTTCGTTCCCCTGGCGGCATCCCTGGCCGTCAACCTTTACGGCTTTACGGAGGCCTTGAATATAAGGACGGAGCACCTGACGGTGGCTACGGACAAGCTCCCCGAGGGCGTCGATAGGTTGCGGGTGGCGCAGATAACCGACGTCCACGTGGGGATGATCGTCCGGGAGGGGCGTCTCCGGCGCATGGCGGCGGCGGTACGGGCGGCGGATCCCGATATCCTCGTTAGCACCGGCGATCTTGTGGACGGACAGCTTGACAATATGGCCGAATCGCTGCGGATCCTTCAGGGCATGCCCGCCCGGCTGGGGAAATTCGCCGTGACGGGGAACCACGAGTTCTATGCCGGCCTCGAACAGGCCCTGGATTTTACCCGCCGGGCCGGATTTACGGTCTTACGGGGAGAGGCGGTCGCGGCAGCCGGGGCGATCCATATCGCCGGCGTGGACGATCCGGCAGGGAAACGGACCGGGGAGGGGCGCTATGTATCCGAAGCGGGCCTCCTCTCCGCCCTTCCTCCGGGCCGCTTCACCGTCCTCTTGAAGCATCTTCCCCAGGTTGATCCCGAGGCGGCGCCGTTCTTCGATCTCCAGTTGTCGGGGCATACCCACAAAGGGCAGATCGCCCCCTTCAATCTGGTGACCGGGTTTGTCTTCCCCTATCACAGCGGCGATTTCGTCATGCCCAACGGGGCCCGCCTCCACGTGAGCCGCGGGACCGGCACCTGGGGCCCGCCCATTCGGGTCCTGGCCCCGCCGGAACTGACGGTAATCGAGATTGTCAGGAAGTGACCGGCGTCCGCGGATCCCCCCCGGCCCGAAGCGAGCAACCGTAAGCGCCGCCAGGGCGTCGGCGTTCAGGAATGAGCAGAGACCTTTCGATAATTGCTTCACAAACCTCCCCCCTCGTCATTCCCGCGAAAGTGGGAGTCCGGTGTTTTCAAGTATCTTCTGGAAGCCGCATCAAGCCCGGCATGACAAGCTAGGCCGTTTTTCAAGGGTCTTGAGCAACCCATGAGAAATCGGGTTGTTATCCTCGAAAGCGCCTTTGGATCGTCTCGACGAGGAGGGGATAGGCTTCCAGGGAACGGGGGCGGGAGGCCCTTGCCCGTCCGCGAGGAGGGCTCATCTCTTATTGAGGGCCGCCGCCATGCAGGCCACCGCTCGGCCCAGTTCCGAAAAGACCGGTATGCCCAGCTCCCGGGCCTCGTTCTGGAACTGGAAGGCGTCGTCACGGCGTCCCAGCAGCCAGATAAAGACCGGCTTGCCCGTTTCCCGGCTCTGGCGGGCCACCTCCTCCAGGTCGAGACGGATTCGGAAGCTGCCGACGAAGGCATGGATGAACACCGCGTCCACCTGGGGATCCGCGCAGGTCGCCGCCAGGGATTGATTGATGACGTCCACCTCCGCGGCGGCGTGGCGTTCCATGGCCGGCCAGAGATCCACCGGGTTGTTCACGGGCATCCATTCGGGAAACAGCCGCCCGATCTCCTCTTTGGTTGACTCGGAAAGCTCGGCGGTTTCCAGGCCGTGGGCGGCGATGAAATCCGCAGAAACGATCCCCGCCCCGCCGCTGTAGGTGAGGACGGCGATCCGGCCGGGATGTTCCTTGCGGTGTGCCGGAAAGAGGCTCAGGGTCCGGCAGAGGTCCGTCAACTCCTTGAAATCGCTGGCCTCGACGATCCCGGCCTGGGCGAAGGCCCCCTGGATGATCCGATTGTCTCCCGCCAGGGAGGCCGTGTGGCTCATGGCGGCCTGGGCGCCCTTGGGGCTCCGGCCCCCTTTCAGGACCACGATGGGCTTGGCGGCGTTGCGGCAGATGTCGAGAAACCGCCGGCCATTCAGGAGGGATTCCAGATAGAGGCCGATCACGTCCGTATCCGGGTCTTCGAGGAGCCAGGGCAGCAGGTCGCATTCATCCACGTCGATCTTGTTGCCCACGGAGCAGACCTTGCTGATCCCCATGACCCCGTGGGTCATGATGTCCACGAGAAAACCCGCGGAAAGCATGCCGCTCTGGACCACCAGGGAGACCCGTCCCGGGATGAGGCTGGGGAAGGCCCGGGGATCGAGGAAGGAAAAGACATGGCCATTCACCACGTCCACCAGGCCCATGCAGTTGGGACCCCAGAGACGGATGCCCGTTTGCCGGGCCATGGCCACAAGGGAGGCCTGACGGCGGCCGCCGTCGTCCCCCGTTTCGGCAAAACCGCCGGACTCGATGATCACCCCGGGGATCCGGCGCTGGGCGCAGGCCCCGACGGCGTCCGGAACCTGGGGTCCCGGGACGAAGACGATGGCCAGATCCACGGGATCCGGGGCCTCCTCCACGGTGGGAAAACAGGGCAGGCCCTCGATCTCCTCGTAGCGGGGGTTGATGGGATAGATCCCGCCGCGGAAACCGGCGATGAGGTTTTTCAGGATGGCGTTCCCCCCTTTGAAGGGGTTGGGGGTGGCGCCGATGACGGCGACGCCTTGTGGTTTGAAGAAGAAGTCCATTTATTGCCTCAATAAAATTATGACGTCGAGATATTTCCTCCCCCAGGCCTTCGCCTCTTTTTCACTGGGGAAGAACAGGTCGATATGGTTGCCCTTGATGGCACTGCCGATGTCGTGCACCTCGCCCCAACCGTAGCCGGGGACGTACATCCTGGTGCCGTAGGGATAGCGGCTGATGTCGGCGGCGATAACCCCTTTCCTGGCCTTGCTGCCGTCGGCGGTGACCCCGACCTCCTTACGCTTCCCCTCGTTGGGTCCGTAGGCATAAACGGGGGGCATGAAGAAGAGTCCCCATTTGCGCTTCCAGCCCGTGGATTTCTGTCCGGCGTCGTATCCGGTGACGAGCATCTTTCGGACGATCCGTTTTTCCTTTGTCTTGTAGCTCCCCTTGCCGCATCCAGAAATGACCAACAGGGCGGTCAGGATGGATAGGCAGAAGAGTTTTTCCCCGCGGGTCCACTTGAGCGCCATATGCGGCAGATACCATACGCCGCTAGGACATTTCAACCGGGAATGTCGAGACGCTCCCGGGGCGCCCGCCAGGACGACGACGGCAACGGGATCCAGAGCGCTCCGCCCCCCCCCATCCTTTCCGTTCCGGGACCCTGGAGAAAGGGTCTCGGGAGCGAGGAGATTTTCCGGCCTTGGGGGACCGGAGAGACGCCCCGGGGATATATGGAGACCTTTGAAAAATGCCGTTTCCAAAGTCCCTATTGTCATCCCGGTGGAAGCCGGAATACTTTGTTTTCAAGGCCTTCCCGACCCCGGATTTCACCGGGGCGACAGGAAAAGGTAGTTTTCAAGGGTCTTGTCCCAAGTCCGCCGACGGGCGGAAGGCCCTCAAGGGCGCCGCGGGCCGGCGAGGATCTTCCTCAAGGCGCCGACGAAGGCCTCCATGGCCTCCGGCAGCGCCAGGGTGATCCGAATATGGTTGGGGTAGCGGAAACTCGTCATCGGCCGGATCATCACCCCTTCTCCCATCAGTCGCCGATAGGCCAGGGTGTCGCTCCCAGGGAGTCGGACGACGAGGAAATTCCCCTCGCCGGCGATGACGGGGAGGTTCATCTTCCCCAGTTCCTCCTTCAGATAGGCGCGGCTGTCGCGCACCATCTCCCGGGTCCGTTCGATATGACCCGTTTCGTCCCGGAGGGCGGCGAGGGCGGCCTCCTGGGCGAGGCCGTTCACGGAATAGACCACGCAGGTCCGCCGGATCATATCCACCACCTCCGACGCCCCGGCCAGATAACCGATCCGCAGTCCTCCCAGTCCGTACATCTTGGAGAAGGTGCGAAAGATCACGAGATTGGGATAGTCCGCAATCAACTTCATGCCGTCCGGGTAGTCCGTCGCCTCCACGAATTCACAGTATGCCTCGTCCACCACCACGATCCTGTTGTCCCCCACCCGCTCCAGAAAGGCGATGAGGCGGTCCTTTGCCCAGTAGGCGCCCGTGGGGTTGTTGGGGTTGCAAAGGAAGAGGATCTTGGTGCGGCGGTCGATGGCCCGGAGCATTGCCTCATCGTCGAAACCATTATCCTTCAGGGGGATCAAATTTGCCGTGATGCCGGAAAAGGTCGCCACCCATTCATAGACCGCAAAGGTCCGATCGGCGGTGACGATGTTGTCGCCGGGCTCACAAAAGGCCTTGATCGCGAAGGCGATCACCTCGTTGGCGCCGTTGCCCACGATGATCTGGTCCGGCTGGAGGCCATGCCGGGCGGCGATTTCCCGGGAGAGATAATATGAATCGCCGCTGGGGTAGAGGGAGGCCCGGAAGGGCGGGAAATTCCGAATCGCCTCTCGGGCCGCCGGTGGCGGCCCCAGGGCGTTTTCGTTGTTGTTCAGCCGGAAGAGGCGGGATACCCCGTAGAGTGTTTTCAGCTCCGCGTCGGGTTTGCTGGGAATATAGGGCTCGAATCCTCGCACGTAGGCGGGGACGAGAAATTCCAGATCAGGATGCATGATGTTGAAAGATTACCACGTCGGCGCGACCGCCGAAGGGAATGATCGTCTCCGGACGGAACCCCTGGGTCAGCAGCGCCGGGGCGAGGGCGGCGTGCCAGGGGATGCCGAGGTCCAGCAGGAAGTGGATGTCCCGGAACCCTTCTTCCCGGAGGTGGCGGACATGCCTGGCCACGTTCGTCAGCGAATCGACCCCTGGCCAAAGGGGGCGGAGGATCGCGTTGCCCCGGTCCCGCAAGGTTTCCACGGAGAAAATGGAAGCGCCGGTCTGGGTTTCTCCCAGATCATGGAAGATTTTGATCTCCCGGGCCAGGGCGAGCCGTCGGTATTCGTCGGCGAGATAAGCGGAGAGTTCCGCCGCGGTCCAGATCGTGGCGCCCGGGTCTTCGTTGAGCAGGCGCCCAAAGGTCTTCTGTTCGCCTGCCCGGCCGTCCTCGTCGTAATAGCAAAGGCGGCCCAGGGTGTCAAAATCGCCCTCCAGGGACGCCGGCAGGCCGTGGAGGGCGACGACGGCCACTACCCGACGCCGCGCTATCCGGGAGAGGCAGGCCTCGAACACGGACCGTTCGATGTCGTCCCGGTTCGCGGCGGAGAACGAGAAGGGACCGAATATCTGGATGATCCGTTCGGTCCGATAGTGGTGGAGGAGTCCTCCGACGACGTGGCCTCCGGCGGCGACGGCCACGGTCGCCTCGTATTCGCCGCTGGCAATCATATCCACCACCTTGCCGGGATAGTGGAAAAAGAGCGGACGGCATGGCGCGGCGGGTCCCTGATCCACGCGAAGGGAAAATTCCTTTATCTCTTCGGTATTCGGGGCTCTTACCGTAAAGGCTTCCCCCCCCGCCAGCGGTGGAAGGAGGTCCTCTCCGGGGGGATAGGTCTTGTCCTTGGCGATGGCGAGGCTGATCCGGCGGTCTTCGCCGACGCCAAGCTGGAGGCGGTCCACGGCCCGGGACGCCAGGAGGAGCCCCATCTCTCCCAGATCACCGTCGGCGGCGGCATTCGCGCCCGAGGTTATGTTCAGCCCCCCGAGGTTCAAAGCCGTCCCGGAAAAACGGAACGTCACGGAGGCGTAATAGATTCCACTCCGGCATTCGATCTCCAAAGGCTTCCCGCAGCAGATGGCTTCGGCAAGAAAGGCGAAGATCTCCTCGGTGGCCAATCCCAGCTTCAAGACTTCCTCCCGGCCCAGACCGAACGTCGTCGCGGCGTTTTCCACGTAGGGGACGACCACGGGAAGGTAAGCGGATAGGGCGGGGAGCTGCAAGGTCAGGGTACGTTCCGAAGGGATGCTGATCATGGCGTCGATCCTTTCCGGTCCGGGACCCTGGAGAAAGGGTCTCGGGAGCGAGGAGATTTTCCGGCCTTGGGGGACCGGAGAGCCGCCCCGGGGATATATGGAGACCTTTGAAAAATGTAATTTCGAGGAACGCGAGCGACGAGAAATCCTAATCGAGGACCGCGAGCCTACCCTCATGTCATTTCGAAGGACCGCGAGCGACTGAGAAATCCTAAGATCCCTCATTGCCTTCGGGACATGGATTTTTCCCTTCGGTCGAAATGACAAAAATGGCGGTTATGCAAAGCTCTCATATGAGATAAATCTCCCCCTGTCAATGTCCTTTCGAGACCTTTGAAAATCCACGCTTTCCTTTCGCCCCGGCAAAATCCGGGGTCGGGAAGGCCCCGAAAACAAAGCATTCCGGCTTCCGCCGGCATGACGATAGAAACTCGGAAACGGCTTTTTTCAAGGGTCTCCTTTCCTTTTTGGCGAGCCTGTATGCAACGGTCTGGATATTCCCGTCTATCGTCGCGCCTGCCCCGGGCATGGGGCTAAGGCCGGTCCAGTGGCGATTGGCCGGTCAAAGGCGACCGCCGCTTTTTTTGAGCCGTCAGGTCTCTCCATGCCGCCAGATCCGCCCTGGTATCCAGGTCGATCAGGATCCCCGAATCGATCACATCCACGTTTCGGGTGACACCTTCAAAGCGGGCCAACAAGCTGCGGAGGCCGCCGGCGCCATCATGGGCAAGCAGGTCGGCCGCCAGGTGAGTGGAGATCAGGGGGGGGTGCCCACGACGGTTGCCGTGGCGGGGACGGCATACGAGAATATCCGGCGCCCCTGCCCGGAAGGCGGCCAGGAGGCGGCGGAGGGTGTCCGGCCGGATCAGGGGCATGTCCGCCGGCAGGACCATGAAGGCCCGGCAATGGGCGTCAAGACGCGCCACCCCGGCCTGTAGCGAGGAGAACATGCCTTCTTCGTAGCGATTATTGATCACATGCGGAACCTGATGCCTGGCCAGGATGGGAAGCAGGAGTTCAGCGTCATGGCCCAGGATCGTCAAGATGGATCCAATCCCCGCCCGCCGGACGATGCCGAAGACCTTTTCCAGCGCCGTCTCCCCTCCCAGGGACAGCAGGGGCTTGCAGGTCCCCATTCGGGACGAGCGGCCGGCGGCGGGAATCAGCGCCGTAACCGAGTCGGCAAGAACATCTGTTGCATCCATTCAGGAGACCTCTCCCCGTTGCTGTTTCCGACCTACCCGGCAGGGGGAAGGAAAACAGCCGGCCGCGCCTTTTGTGGAACCTGACCTGAAAGAGCGGCGCAGGCCCCTGCCTTTAGGCATGGGATCAAGCCGTGTCCTTTCTTTTTCTTAGATTATGCTGAAGTATGTAGTATAATATGCTCATGGTACATTATGCTGCAATGTATGGTAGGAGCGTAAAGACGTGATCCGGCATCAGGTGTGATTCGCCAGGCAAAACATTTGTGTTCCGAACAGGTATCCTGGCTCCTGTTCGGCCCAGGTTTTTCCGGGTTCGTCCGTCATTCCGTCCGCCGCCCGGCGGAGCGGCAGGCAATAAGCCCGGCGACGATGCTTACGGCGATTTCCTCCGGGGAACGGGCGCCGATGGCCAGGCCGACAGGACAGTGGACCCGGGCCAGGGCTTCCGGGTCGCATCCCTCCCGGACGAGTTGCCGGTAGATGGCCTCCCGTTTTTTTGCGCTGCCGAGCATGCCGATATAGGCCGCGCCGGTGGCGAGGGCCTGAGCGAGAACCTCGGCGTCGCTGAGATGACCCCGGGTGGCGATGACGATATAATCCTCGGGTCCCGTCGCCACCGCCTGGAAACAGTTGTTGAAAGAAGGTGTCACCTCGATATGGTCCGCCGCGGGGATAAATTCCCGGCAGGCGAACTCCGGGCGGTCGTCGAAAACCGCCGTCCGAAAACCTGCAAACCGGCAGAGGGGCGCCAGCGCCCGAGTTATGTGGCCAGCGCCGGCGATGACGACCGTGATCGGGATGGTCAGGGGCAGGAGGAAATAACGTCCCCGGGGCCCCATGTTCAGGAGTACCGCCTCCCGGCGTCGGCACTCCTTTCGGATTGCGGCTTCGAGTTCCTTCGGTTCCGATCCGAAGGTATCGAGGGTTCCGATCACGAACTCGTCGCCGCTCATGAGTCCGAGGCCGATCGCTACCGCCTCGCCCCGTGGCGCTTCCCCTCGTCCCGTTGCTTCTTCTTTCCGGGCCGCCTGCCCCGCCGGTGGGAAGAACGGTTTCCCCGCCGGCGTCGTGACGGCTTCGCCGGCCCGGAGTGAGTACACCAGAAGGCAGTCCCGGCCGGCTTCCCATGTCCGCAAGGCCCGGGTCATGATCTCTTCCCGGGTGGAATCGAAGTCGCCCAGGCTATCCACCAGGACCTCCAGGGAGCCGCCGCAGATCATGCCGTCGTCCGCCGCCTGTCGGGGCGTCAGGGAAAAGATCCAACGGCGGGATTGCCTCTCTTGGATGGCCTGACGGGCCGCAGCCACTATCCGCGCCTCCAGCGAGCCGCCCCCCACCGTTCCCGCCGCCGCGCCGTCGGCGCCGACGAGCATGGCCGTTCCCGGTTTGCGGGGCGTGGAACCGTGGCAGGCCATGACGATGGCCAGCGCCAGCGGTTCCCGGTGTTCCCTTTTTTCCGCGCAGAGGCGCAACAGCCCGCCGGGCTCCGAACCGCCGGTTGCCGACGCGGATAGCGAAGCCGTTCCCTCGGGGACGGACGGTTTGTCACCGGTATCATTCCCCACGCCAAGAAACCTTTTCATTGTGAGCTGACCTATCTTCCCCTTGCACCGTCATTGCCAATCCCGCACGGTAAATTTGTTCTATCTCTAAGTGGCTGAGAACAGGACGTGCCTCAGTTTTAGTAGATCATTCAAGATCAACTACTTACAATGAGAACAAATTTGCCCTGGCCAATCCCGCCTCTCCCCTGACGACGGGTCTGATTGCAATTTATATGAAAATATCCACAGATAGCCGGATGTTATGATCTTTCCTTGTGCCCGGAACGGGCCTGATGGTTGCTTAGTCTAAAGGTTTTACCTGCCGTTACCAGCTTTTTCTTTGAGATAGGACATAAGTTCGACGTAAATCCGATCTATCCTCTCCGACGGCGGCAGGGTGTCCCGGATACTTTCGAGATATTTGCGCCGGTAAACAAGCTGGAAAGTGGGCTGGAAGTTGAGGTCGTAAACCCATGCCATCTGCAGGAGCTTGAAATCGTTCAGGCACCGCAGTTGCTCCATGCGAACCATTTCCCGCGCCAGGAGGGTGTCAAGGATTTCATCGGACACATCGGAGGAATCCGGCAGATCGAGTTCAACGGCGGCGCTTCTTTCCGCGTCGTGACTGTAGTAGTAGGTCGATAACAGGTGGTAGATATCCAGTTTGTCGGCGTCCCGGAGCAATTTGGTGAAGAAGACACAGGTGGGTCCTTCATCTTGTGGAATATGCAGACGGTTGTGATAGGATACCGCTTTCAGGATGAGTTCGCTGGTCCCGGCGTCGATTCCGGCCAGGGCATTTCCATCGCGGAGCGCCGCGACGCCCAGTTGGGCGTGATCCGCCGATTTTTTGTCCACGAAGGTTTTATAAAAGAAATATTGATTGAACCTGCCGATATCATGAACAAGGGCCATGGCTTCGGCAAGGCGCATCTCGCCGTCGGCGAGAGCGATTTGGCCGCCGATATTACGGATCTCGTCGCATACCCGGAGGGAATGATCCACTTTCAGCGCCAGCGCCTGTGTCACCACCGGGTCCGATGATTTAAAGGAATGGACATACCGGGAAAACCAGTTCTTCAGGTCGATGAGCTGTGGTTCCGAAATGTATCCGTTGCGATTGATATCCATGTGACGCCTCTTACTGGTCAGCGACCGGACACGGCAGCCGGACCTCCGAGAGATAACTTCCTTTTTTGGATGGATCAGGACGACACGATCTGCGCAAAAATCATTGTGACGGTGACAGAGCCCGATTACTATAGAGATTGAATTACCGTGTCAACGATTATTTGTCTCGCCCCCGGCAAAAAAAGTCGACGGCGACATCGGGTTCTTATTGACTTACCCGTTGCGGAAAACTACATGGATAAAAAAAACGACAAATCGCCACCCCTAAGAACCGACAACATTTCAGACTGGACATGAAAGGTGTGAAGGTAAAGAACTGCCCGCTTTTTTCCATAATCTCGGGATGGTCACTCGCCGGTATCCTGGGTATGCCTGGCATCCTGCTCTTGAATATTGGTGGATTTCCCAATCTGATCGCCGCCCAGGCCACCGTGGGAATCACCGGTATTGTCGGTGGTTTGTCTTATGCCTGGGTTTTCGGCGCCATGACGAGGAAACTCTCCGTCCGGCAGACTCTATCCCTGTCGGCGTCATGGGCGATCAGTCTCTTTTGCGGGGTTTCCACGACCTTTCTTGTCTCGGGATCATCAATAAAGATGATGATCCTTACGTTTTTCAGTTTCGCCGTGTGGGGGATGGTGGGCGCTTTCGTCACGGTGCGCATATGGCGATGCCTGGTCGGGAAAAACAACGGGAAAGATGTGCCGCCGGAGATCTTCATCTGGTCCTTGACGCTGGGAATCGCTGCGGTTGCCTCCGAATTGATCGGCGAAGCCATGAAGTCCTTTCTGCCCGCATGGCTGGCATGGGCGATCTCGTATGAGGCAATGGCCGTGATTATCGGCTGTGGAGGCGGTTGGGCCGTTATCCGCATATCGAGATCCGGGCGCACCGTGGAAAGGTTGCGGGGAGGGGATATGCCCGCGGCGGCGGTGGTGGATGAAAAGGTCGGCATCCCGTTCCTGCTTCTGCTTTGCCTTCCTTTTTATCTGAATGATTTTGCCAATATCTACATCAGGGATTGGCGTCTTTGGCTCTCCATCGACTACATCGGGGTGAAGCTTTTTCCGTTGCTGCTCATCGGGTGGCTAATTAGGCGCCGGAAGATTACCGTCGCGGGATTAGGGTTGATATGGACACCGGCCGTTACATTCTGCGGCGTGTTTCTCGTCGGGACGTTGGTCGGTATTTTTCTGGAGCATGTTGGCTATGCGATCATGGATGGATTGCCGGGCTATCGATCTCTGGGAACGATGCCGGAGATTGTCAGCCCGTTCTGGAGCCGGATTGATCTCACCGCGGGCCTCATGCTGGTGGCGCTCATCGAGGAGCTGATATTCCGTGGCCTTCTCGCGGTGTTCCTTTCCCGCTATACGGAAAGCGCCGCGGTCATCGTTGGAATATCTGCGTCGGCCTTCGGGATGATTCACTGGAGCGGCGGGATGCACCAGGTGCTGCTATCGGGTGCCGCCGGCGCCGTCTTCATGGCCCTGTATCTAAGGACGCGGTCCCTTCCCCCGCTCATTCTTTCCCATTTCGTTATCGATTTCGTTTCGTTTGCGGATATCGTTCCGAAATCCATGCTTAGATTTTTTTAGGCTTCGGGCGATATCTGATTGACAACGTGAAGTTTTTCGGGAAATAAAAGGCGCAGGGGCTATTCACGAGGGAGTTCCCATATGAGCGATCGGGCAAAGACAAAGCGGGAATTGATCGAGGAACTGATCTCCTTGAGAAAACAGCTCTCCAGGTTGTCGGAAAAAGCTTCATTGACCGTGCGGACCGGTTGATGTACGAGGCCAAGAAGCGGGGACGGGACATGGGCTGGACGGAGTGATGGTCAGTGCGGTCCATCCGCCGGTCGTGACGGCGATGTTCCCGTCGGGCGCGATGGCGATGTCCCTGCCGGGACGGATCGCTTTCATTGTAAAAAACGTCTCGTGCCGGGAGGCGCTGCCTAAGGCCGCGGGGGCGAAATTAAAAGATAATATGGAAAGGAGGGGGGATTGACAGGGCGAGACTTTCTTTCTGGGTTGGATGTGACCGGCGCTTTCCTGGCCGTCGCCTCGATTGCGCCATGACGACCCGTCCACCAAAAATAGGCCGGGACTTTCTCCGTCCCGACGCACCGGCCAAGGCCGCCGGAGTGGAGAAGTACGCGGTGGATCACTACGGCGAAAATCTGCTCTGGGCGGGGGTCCGGAGGGCGGGGGTCCCGCACGGCCTGATCCGTCGGGTGGACGCCGCCGCGGCCCGGTCGCTTCCCGGAGTCCGGGCGGTCCTCACAGGCGGGGATGTGCCCGGGACGAACCGCCAGGGGATCGTCCACAAGGATCAGCCGGTGCTCTGCGACGCCAAGGTCCGTTATGCCGGCGACCCCGTTGCCCTGGTCCTGGCGGCGGACCGGGAGACGCTGCGCCGGGCCCTGGCCCTCATCGAGGTGGACATCGCGCCCCTTCCCGGCGTATTCACCATCGACGACGCCCTGAACCACGACGCGCCGCGCCTTCACGAGGACCACCCCGGCGGCAACGCCCTCCTCCAGGCGACGATCGAAGCTGGAGACGGGGCAAAGGCCCTGGCGGAATGCGATGTGGTCGTCACGGAGACCTTCACCGTGCCGATCCAGGCCCATGCCTTTCTGGAGACGGAAAACGGCATCGCCCGGCGGGAGGAAGACGGACGGATCGTCATCATCGTCTCCACCCAGGCCCCGTTCCGGGATCGGTGGGAGGTGAGCCACGCCCTGGGTCTGCCCATGGACGGAATCCGGGTCATCGCCCCCTATCTGGGGGGCGGCTTCGGCGGCAAGGATGGGGCGACGGTCCAGTGCCTCCTGGCCCTGGCGGCGATGCACGCCGACGGACGGTGGGTCAAGATGTGGTGGGACCGGGAGGAAAGCTTCCAGGCGGGATACAAGCGCCATGCCGCCCGTCTTCACTACCATCTTGGCGCGAAGGCCGACGGAACCCTCCACGCCCTCCACTGCCGCGTTTATTACGATACCGGGGCCTACGCCCACCTGGGCGGCGAGGTGATGGCCCTGGGGATGGAACACGCCGGCGGCCCCTACCGGATTCCCCACACCCGCATCGAAGGCTGGTGCCTCTACACCAACAATCCCGTCGCCGGGGCCATGCGGGGCTTCGGGGTGATGCAGGTGAGTTTTGCCTTCGAGAGCATGATGGACATCCTGGCGGCGCGGCTGCGTCTGGACCCCTTGGAGATTCGCCGAAAGAACGCCCTCCGGGTTGGCGACCGGAACAGCGCCGGCGTCCTTATGACCTCCTCCACCGGCATCGGCGCGTGCCTGGACGCAATCGCCGATCATCCTCTCTGGAAGGATCGCGCCGTCTGGAAGGCCGCCGCCGGGCCGAACAAACGGCGCGGCGTGGGGCTTGCGGCGGTGTTCAACGCCATGGGCTATGGACGCGGCCTTCCCGACACCGCCGTGGCCAAGCTCGAGATCACCCCGACGGGGCGGTTCGTCGTTTACAGCGGCGTCGCCGACATGGGGCAGGGGAACGCCACGGCCTTCGTCCAGATCGCCGGGGCGGCGCTCAACCAGGAGGAGGGCATGATCGACCTGGTCCAGCCGGATACGGACCGGACCCTCCCCTCCGGGTCCGCCGCCGCGAGCCGAACCACCTACACCTACGGCAACGCCCTCATCCGCGCCTGCCAGGATATGCGCCGACGGATTTTGGGCCGGGCCTCCATGTTGCTCCTCGTGGACCGGCTGGAGGATCTGGGCTTGCTGCCCGGCCGGGTTCGCCATCCGGCGACGGGGCGGGAGATTCCCCTGGCCATGCTGGCGGCCACCCTGACGACCCCGGAACGGTTCTGTGTGTATCAGTACCTCATGCCGGTGGTTCCGGACCCGCCGGCGACGGGAAAGGCGTTCAAGATCGGCTTTCCCCATCTGCTGTTCTCCTATGGCTGCCACCTGGCCCTTGTCGAGGCGGACGAGCTGACGGGAGAGACGACGGTCCGGGACTACCTGGCCGTAACGGAGGCGGGGCGGATCCTAAACCCCCAGACCAGCGTGCAGCAGGTCCAGGGGGCCATCGCCCAGGGGATCGGCTACGCCCTCCACGAAGACCTCCAGGTGGAAGGGGGGATTGTTCAGACGGATGATCTGGGGAAGTACATCATCCCCACCGCCCTCGATCTGCCGGATATCCGGGCCGTTTTCGCACAGGCCTACGAAGAGACGGGACCTTTCGGGATGAAGGGCCTGGGAGAAGTGGCCTCCAACGGACCGCTCCCGGCGATCGCCAACGCCCTGGCTGACGCCGGGGCCGCCCGGATTTTCCGCTCCCCCCTGACGCCGGAACGGGTGCTGGCCTCCCTCCAACAGGGGCCCGGCATGTAGAATACACCAAACAGGGGGGCGCCCAGAGAGAGTGTGAGTGAGAGAGAAAGAAACCGGGACGAAGCCTTCTTCAAGGGAGGGGGAAGAGGGAAATAATCGAGAGACCTATGAAAGCCGCCGCCCATGTCCCGTCGGTCTTGACCCGGCATCCAGAAAGTAGTCGAAGAGACTGGATTCCCACGTTTCCGGTAAGGAGCATGGGGAGGAGGTCACGGGGCTTGGCAAGGGTCTCATCGAGACAATCACCGGGGCGGCCCTTTTTTTATCGGTGGAGGATTCAAGGATGACGGTGCAATTCAACCTCAACGGAAGAAGGATCGCCCTCGACGTGGACCCGGATCGGCGGGCCGTCGATATCCTTCGGGAGGAGTTGGGTCTTACCGGCACGAAGGAGGGATGCGGCGCCGGGGAATGCGGGGCCTGCACGATCCTCGTGGACGGCGTCAACCGCCTGTCCTGTCTCATGCTGGCGGCTCAGTTGTCGGGTCGGGAGATTACCACCATCGAGGGACTGTCCCGGGAAGGGGGAACCCATCCCCTCCCGGAGGCCTTCGTGAAGCATGGCGCCGTACAGTGCGGCTTCTGCACCCCGGGGATGATCCTGGGCGCCGCGGCGCTCCTCCAGGAGAATCCCGCCCCGACCCGCGACGAGATTCGCCGGGGGATCAGCGGCAACCTCTGCCGCTGCACGGGATACCAGAAGATCGTCGATGCCGTGGCCGAGGCGGCAAGGGCGATCCAGGAGGGAGAGCCATCCTCATGAGGAAGGTTTTTCTCCCTCGGGACATGGCTGAACTTTGGTCGGCCATGGCGGACGAGCCGGCGGCCCGGGTCTATGCCGGTGGGACGGATCTGCTGGTGGCGATGCGGGCCGGGACCGTTGTCGCCCCGGCCCTGATCTGCCTGGAACGCCTAGCGGAACTTCAGGGGGTCCGGGAGGAGGGAGAGGAGATATGGCTGGGCGCCGCGACCACCCATGCGGCCCTGTTGTCAAATCCCCTGGTGGGGCGCCATCTGCCACTTTTGGTTCAGGCCCTCCGAACCCTGGGATCGCCGCCGATTCGTAACATGGGGACCATCGGCGGCAACATCTGCACCGCCTCCCCCGCCGGAGACACCTTGCCGCCCCTATACGTCCTCGCCGCGGAGGTGGAACTGCAAAGCCCGGGGGGCCGCCGTCGGCTGCCGCTGCGGGACTTCATCGCCGGGCCGGGACAAACCCGTCTGGAGACAGGGGAGATCCTCACGGGCGTCCGCGTCCGGAAGCCGGTGGATGCCAACTGCCACCGGTTCGAGAAGATAGGGCAGCGGCAGGCCCTCGCCTGCTGCATAGTCAGCATGGCGGCCCTGCTCACGGTGACGCCGGCGGGCGTCGTGGCCTCCATCCGGCTCGCCTGGGGCAGCGTGGGACCCACGGTAATGGAAGCGCCGGCGGCGGAAGCAGCCCTGACCGGGTCCTTCATGACCCGGGAGAACCTGCACCGGGCCGCCGTTTTCGTCCGCCAGGCCGTGGCGCCTATCGACGATATCCGGGCCTCCGCCGCCTACCGCCGGGAAGTGGCCGGCAATCTCCTTCTGAGACTGCTGCCGGGATAAGACCGGCGAGGCGCTTGTCGTCACCGCTCGCCCTCGGAGGGACGCTTCCTTATCGTCCTTCCGGCGATGACCTGGCGGGAATCGAATGTTTTCAGGCATCCCCGGGACGTCAGGTCGAACCCGGCATGACAAGACAGGTCGGTTTTCAAAGGCCTCTTTAAACGGAGACCTTTGAAAGATGTCATTTCGAGGAGCGCGAGCCTACCCAGATGTCATTTCGAGGAAGCGAAGCGACTGAGAAATCCTAAGATCCCTCATTGCCTTCAGGACATGGATTTCTCCCTTCGGTCGAAATGACGAGAAAGAGGTCGAAATGACAAAAATGGCGGTTATTCAAAGCTCTCAAACGGCCGCGGGGCCGTGGTGATTCTTATTTTCGGAGGCGGAGGATGGAAGGAAAGAAAGTACGGGAATCGCAGGTGGTTTTGGCGCAACAGATGAACCCCCAGGATGCCAATCCGGCGGGGAACGTCCACGGCGGCGTCATCATGAAGCTGATCGACACGGCGGCGGGGGTGGCGGCCGTCCGGCACTCCCGGTCCAATGCCGTTACCGCCTCGGTGGACCGGCTGGACTTCTATCACCCGGTTTTTGTCGGCAATCTGCTCACCCTGCGGGCCAGCGTGAATTTTGTCGGGAAGACCTCCATGGAGGTGGGGGTCAGGGTCGAGTCGGAGGACCTCCGCACCGGGGAACGTCTCCATACATCGACGGCCTATCTGACCTACGTGGCCCTGGATGACCAGGGGAGGCCCCTGGCGCTGCCGCCCTTGATCCTGGAGACGGAAACCCAGAGACGACGCCACCAGGAGGCGCAGACCCGGCGACGGATGCGGCTGGCGGAAAAGACCCACGAGAAGTCCTGCCAGCGGGAGCAGGAGGCCTGAAGCGCTTCATTTCCCGGGCTTGCGCCTGTCGGCGCGGCGCTGGACGCCGCGGCCGGTGGGCGCGGCGTTCCAGGGATCGTCGGGCCAGGGATGCTTCGGGTAGCGCCCCTTCAATTCCTTTTTAACCTGGGGATAGCCCTTTTCCCAGAAGCTTTTCAGGTCTTCGGTGACCTGCGCCGGCCGCCCGGCGGGGGTGAGGAGGTGGACGCGCACCGTCACCCGTCCGTCCGCCACCGTGGGGGCCGCGGCGAGGCCGAACATCTCCTGGAGCTTCACGGCCAGCACCGGGGCCGGGCCGGCGGTGTAATCCAGGGGAACCCGACGGCCGCTGGGCACAAAAACGGCGGGGGGCGTCCGGGTCTCCAGGCGCCGCAGTTGCGCCGGGGTCAGGCGCCCCCGCAGGGAGGGAAGAAGGTCGAGCGCCGCAAGCTGGGCGCCGGTGCGGATGCCCGTCAACCGGGGCGTCAGCCAGGTTTCCGGGGCGGCGAGGAGCGCCGCGTCAGATAGATCGGGCCAGCCCTCCTCGGGGAAACAACGCCTCAGCAGGGCCACCCGACCCCGAAGCTGCCGCGCTTCCGGGGAGAAATTCAGCCGGGCCTCGTGCGCTATGATCGCACGGATCAGGAGCGGCGCGGTCTCGTCATCCATGGCCGGAACGGGCCTCTCCGCGAGGAGCAGGGCCCCCAGGCGCTCCTGTCGCAGGGAGACGATCCTCTCTTCCTGACGGTTCCATGCCACCCACCGGCGCATTTCCAGGCGATCTGCGAACTCGCTCCGAATGGTTTCCAAGGCAACCGCTTCGGCCAGGTGGACTGTCCCCTCCGCCTTTTCCCCGGCGTCCAGCCGGGGGACGACGAGGTAGGGGCTTCCCTGCAGATCGCTCTCCCGGGGGAGGCGGACGCCTCGCCCCTGGCTGAGGAGATACCGGCCCCCGCCTTCGTCGCGCCGCCGGGCGATCCGGTCGGGGTAGGCGTGGAGGAGGAGCGCCGCCGGCATTTCCCCGTCGTATCGTTCCCCGTCGCGAGTCGCCCGGGATACGGCGGGCCGCCCCTCGCCGCCGTCGTCTGTCCTCTTTGCCTCGGCGTCCGGGGCCTGGGCGCCCACTGTAAGCGCCGCCAGCCGCCGGAGCTGCGCCGCCGCCCGGACCACCCCGGCCAGGGCGTCCGGGTCCAGCGCGGCGGCGACGGGGCCGTTTTTGCCGACTTGGGCATCCATAAAGCCCTCGGGGTCAAATTCCCCGAAGCCTGACGTGGGGCCTTTCCTGGAGGCGTCTTTGGAGGCGCGGTCGGTGGCGGCGGTCGCCGCCCTCGATGCGCCCGGGGTGGGAGCGACAGCGACGGAACCCGCCTCCGCCGGAGCCTCGTCGCGGGATCGCCGCCGTCGGAACCGGTCGGCGGCGGCTTCCCGGGCCATGGTCTGCCCGCGGCGCTGCCGGAGGAGGAAGAGGCGTTCGCTGATATCGCCGTTTCTTGAGGAGAAGCTGGCATCCCGGGAACCCGAACGGATGATGTCCCGCTCGGACAGCAGGGCGGCGAGGTCCGCGCCGAGATCGGGACAGCCGCGGCGCACGGCCCGCAGGAGCAGGCAACCCAGGCGGGGATGAAGGGGGAGCCGCGCCATTTCCCGTCCAAGTCCCGTAAGCTCGCCCCGGCGGTCCAGGGCGCCCAGGCTTGCCAGCAGTTCCCGGGCGGCGCTCCAGGCCCCCTCCGGAGGGGGATCGAGCCAGGAGAGGGCGGCGGGATCGGCGACGCCCCAGGAGGCCAGGTCCAGCGCCAGGGAGGACAGGTCCGCAACCAGGATCTCCGGCGGGGCGAAGGGGATCAGGGCCTGAAAATCATGGGGAGAGTAGAGGCGGTAACAGACGCCGGGGGCGACGCGGCCGGCCCGGCCCTGGCGCTGAATCGCCTCCGCCCGGGAGGTCTTGAGGGTGACCAGGCGGTTCATCCCCGTGGCCGGATCGTATTGGAGGCGGCGGGTCAAGCCGGTGTCCACAACCACCCGGATCCCCTCGATGGTGAGACTCGTTTCGGCGATGTTGGTGGCCAGGACGATCCTCCGCTTCGGACCGGGCTGGATGGCCCGCTCCTGCTCGGCGAAGGGGAGGTCGCCGTAGAGAGGACGCACGTCCGCCTCCCCGTCCCTTACCGCCCTGATGCCTTGCAGGGCCGCGCAGGCCCGGCGAATCTCCCCGCCGCCAGGAAGGAAGACGAGGATGTCTCCGGCGTTTTCCGCCAGTGCCGTGCGCACGGCGTCGATCACCCGCTCTTCCCGGGTCCGCTCCCGGCCCCGGCCTCCGGCGTCAAGGTAGCGCTCCGCCACGGGAAAGGCCCGGCCGGGGGAGGTAATCACCGGGGCGTCGTTGAGCAGGGCCGCCAGCGGTCCGACCTCGAGGGTGGCCGACATGAAGAGGAGCTTGAGGTCTTCCCGGCGTCCTCGCTGGATGTCGAGGCATAGGGCCAGGGCCAGGTCCGTCTCCAGACGTCGTTCGTGGAACTCGTCGAAGACGACCAGGGAGACGCCTTCCAGGGAGGGATCCTGGAGGAGGCGTCGGGTGAGGACCCCTTCCGTGACCACCTCCAGGCGGGTCTCCGCGGAGATTCTGCTGTCGAACCGGATGGCGTAACCCACGGTTCGGCCCACGGGTTCGCCGCGTTCCCGGGCCATCCACCGGGCCGCCGTCACCGCGGCGATCCGCCGGGGTGCCAGCACGACGATCCTCCCCCGGCGGGGAGAACCTTCTTCCAGAAGCGCCGGGGGCACCCGGGTCGTCTTCCCCGTTCCCGGTGGGGCCTGGAGGATCACCGCCGGATTCGCCCGAAGCGCCGCCTGCACCTCCGGCAGGATATGGTCGATGGGATAGGATGACATAGAGGAAAAAGGTCTAGTCGCAGCCTGTCTCATTCTGGGATGGCATTCGCCGTTTCATCTGAAAATGCGCTCGTAAATGATTGAGTTATCGTGGTTCTTCTCGGAGATCATCTTGTGCACATTAAGCTTCGCTTTCATCCCCCTTTGTGACGGGATGCCGTCTTGATCGTTTCATCTGAAAATGCGTTCCTATGTGCTTGTCTTCATTTACTAATCATTTTTCCTGCCCCTTAAAGGGGAGGACCAGGGCGGGGATGGGTCTCGCATTTTGTGAACATTAGGCTTCGCTTTCATCCACCTTTGTGTCGGGCGCCATCCTGGAGGTTTCTTTTTTCGTTGTGCCCACGCCGAGCATGGGGGTTAGAGACCATCCGTTCCTCTCGCCCGGGTTCCGCATGACAAACCATACCCCGAGACCTTTGAAAATCCACGCTTTCCTGTTGCCCCGGCGGGATTCGGGGGTCGGAACTCCTTGAGAATACTGTCTCCCGGCTTCCGCCGGCATGACGACGGGGCGTCCGAGGCGGCGTTTTTCAAAGCTCTCGCCTTGTTCGGAGTCCGGCGGGCAATCCACGTCCTGTCGCCCGGGGGCATGGGGGGAGCAAAAAAACGGGGCGGGGATACCCCGCCCCGGGGATAGGGCAGCGGCGTCGATTACCGGCGCGCCGATCGTCATTTCTTTTCTTGTCGGTCAATCGAAGGCCATCTTGGTGTTCCAGACTTCCCAGACCTTGCCGACGAGGTCCGGGCCCGGTTTCAGGGTCATTTTGCCCGGCCGCCATCCCGAGGGCGTAGCCTCGGTGCCCTGGCTGTTCCGGACATGCTGGAAGGCCTGGACCTGGCGGAAGGACTCGTTGATGTTCCGCCCCACCGGCGGGGTCAGGACCTCGAAACCCTGGACGATACCGTCCGGGTCGATGATGAACCGCCCCCGGGTCTCCACGCCCATCTCCTCATTGTAAATCCCGTAGGCCGTTCCCACCTTGCCGCCTGCATCGGACAGCATGGCGAAGGGCACACCGCCGGCCACCATCTTGGACAACTCATGATCATTCCACATCTTGTGGACAAAGACGCTGTCGATGCTCATGGAGAGGACCTCCACGCCCAGTTTCTGGAACTCGGGATATTTCTCGGCGACCGCCGAGATCTCCGTCGCTCAGACGAAGGTAAAATCCCCCGGATAGAAACACAGGAGCACCCACTTGCCGAGGTAATCGGACAACTTGACGGATACGAACTTCCCCCCGTGATAGGCGGGGGCGGTAAAATCAGGGGCTGGTTTTCCTACCTGGATCATGGACTTCATCTCCTTTCCCTTGCTTGTTGGCGTTGACTCCGCCAGTTCCTGTTTCTCTTCCTCCGCGCCCACAAGCCCCCCGGTGGGACGGGCGCAACCGACCTTGAGTTCTTCGGCCATTTGAAACCTCCTTTCTTTGATATTTCCTCGAGTCCCTTGTAAAACTCGTCAAAGCCGCAGCTCCCAAGCAAGATGGACGCAAGCGGTGATTGCAATTACGGGTTTTCGTGCCGGGCATGGAAGGACAAGAAGCGATTTCCGGTAGTTTTGCCATCGACGCCTTTGTCTTCAATGGCCTCTCAGGCAACGAACGCCTCCACCCACCCGGGCCCCTCTCAAAGGGGACATCTTCAAAATACAGGGTGGAACGAACGCCTCCACCCACCCGGGCCCCGCCCTTCCCGGGGGCGGCGACGCCGGCGATGCCGCCCCCAGGGGGACTTGCCTGACCGTGGGAAATGGTTCACAAGGGGCCAATCAGACGCTTTCTCCCGGTTCCCCAACACAGTCCCGACAATACCCGTGGCATTCTATCCGGCTGTCGGTGACGACGAAGCCGGCTTCGCGGCGAATATCCCCGGCGTCCAGCGGCGCCGGGAGGTCCCAGTCCTGAATCCTTCCGCACCTTTTGCAGACAAGGTTGACGTGGTCGGACAGATTGCCGTCATAGCGGTTTTCCATCCGGTCGAACTCCAGTTGCCTGATAAGTCCGTTTTCGGAAAACTCTTTCAGCGTCGCATAAACAGTCGAGAGACTTACCCGGTCGGCCTTCTTGCGGGCTTCATTGAAGATCAGCGTCGCGCCGGGATGCGCGAGGCGATTCTCCAGCAAGGCATCGATGATCGCCAGACGTTGCGAGGTGATCTTGAGGCCTTTCTCCCTCAACTTGGCGATTAGTTCTTGCCTACCGGCGGTCTTCATGGGGGCCCTTGAATGTCTCCCCTACCTTTAGCGTTCGGTTTCAATAACGACAAGGACTTACAAATGCATCCCCCTGATGGCCCCCGCTTTTCGAGGACCCCTCATTGTGGAATGATTCCAGTTTAGTATTCCTAAGACGGATTGCCTTGGCTTGTCAAGGCGTATTTCAGCCTTCAGCGCCTCCCCTGTCTTGGCGCTTGCCTCCCTACGGGGGGGCGATGTCCTTATGGTTGCTTCTTTTCTATCGCCGACGATTTCACGGCGTTCTTGGGCATGGGGGACGGGGCCTTTGCCAGGCGCCCAAACCTCGAGAGGCCGCCGGCGATCGACCCGGGATGGACGAGAATTCGCTCGACGGGAGGCCCGGGCGGGACATTTCGTTCAAGGGTTTTAATGATTCGTTCCATCAGAGGCGGCCCTCCCGACGGTAAAACCCGGCGCCCCAACCGGGCAATTCCGTAATTAGACTATTCAATTCAAGCACATATGCCATGCCACCATGCGATCCCCCGCGGTTGGCACGCTCCTCGCAATATCTAAAGTCAAACGGAAGCCAATAAAAAATAATAAAAATAAAGGGAGGACATAGACAATGAAAAAGACATTAGGAACGATGGTGGCGGCAATCGCGGTGGTGCTCTGCACCGGAACCTTCGCCCTGGCCGAGTATGCGGCGGCGGGCGCGGCAAACTTCCCCTACTTCCAGCTTGGCTGCCTGATCGTGGGAGGCATGGTGATCATCAGCC
>JASGUC010000062.1 GCA_030057915.1 Pseudomonadota bacterium | reverse complement strand
CGGAGGCGCGATCCTTTTCGGAGGGGCATCGAAATCGCCGCCGGCAAAATACGATGGGGGACCTTCGTGACGGGTTTCTGGTCCGTGCTGTTGATTGCCGTGGCCCTGGGCATGGACGCCTTTTCCGTGGCTCTGGGCATAGGGGCGGCGCGCCATCGGGTCTCCTTGGCGGCGCTCCTGCGTCTGTCGGCAAGCTTCGGCCTCTTTCAGTTTTTCATGCCCATCGCCGGGTGGGTGGGCGGCATGACCATCGCCGTCTATATCGATTCCTACGATCACTGGCTTGCCTTCGCCGTCCTCGCCTATGTGGGCGGCAAGATGATCCACGCCTCCTTCCAGGGACCCAGGGCGCCGACGCCGGGGTGGGATCCGACCCGGGGCTTCGCCCTCTTCGTTCTTTCCGTGGCGACGAGCATCGACGCCTTGGCCGTGGGCCTCGGCCTGGCCGTGCTGGGGACGCCGATTCTCTACCCGAGCGCGGTCATCGGCATCGTCGCCTTTGCGATGACGGCCCTCGGGACGCTCTTGGGGCAAAGGCTGGGGAGGGTGTTCGGCCGGCGCGTCGAGGCCCTGGGTGGGCTGATCCTCATCGGGATCGGCCTGAAGATCCTCTGGGACGGCCTGGCTTGAAAATAGAGGGTCCGCGGGGGGAGAAGGACCGGTTTTGGGATTCTCCACCGTCAGTCCGGCCAAAGCTGTAATGCGGCGTTTGCAAGGAGTTACGGCCCCCGGTCTTTTGCCGGGACGAGAGGAAGGGGTAGTTTTTCAAAGGTCTCGTCACTTTATTTAATGAGATCGCTTGGGAGGATGGTTTATGGTTGCGGCATGGAGATATGAGCCGGTTCCTTCCCCCTGGGGGGAGGTTACCGTTGTCTGGCGGAAGGGGGGGGGAGAAGGCGGGGAGAAGGCGGCGGCGATTATCCTGCCGGGGGATAGGAACGGCCCGGCGGAGGTTTGGAAAAGACGGTTTCCCGGCATCCGTCGGGGGAGCGCCCCGGCCATCCTCTCCCTCGGCGCCGACCTCCGGCGGGCCTTGCAGGGAGAAGCGGTCCGTTTCTCCCTGGATTCGTTGGCCCTGGCCTTCAGCACAGACTTCGAGGAGAAGGTCTTGATGGCCTGCTTTCGGATCCCCCGGGGCGCCGTCCTCTCGTACGGCGAACTGGCCAGGCAGGTCGGCGTTCCTCGGGGCGCCCGGGCCGTCGGCCGCGTCATGGCCGGCAATCCCTTCCCCATAGTCATCCCCTGTCACCGGGTTGTGCGCGGTGATGGGACCTTGGGAGGCTACGGCGGCGGCCTGGCGATGAAAGAGACCCTGCTGGCGTGGGAGGGAAGGCCGATGCCCGCCCCTCGGGGCCGCCCGCCGGGGTGATCCGTCAAATTTGGCATCCCCGGATGCCCCATGCCCCCTTCGAGACCGCCCGCCGGGACGGCCCGCTTCAATCCCATGAGAAGGGAAACCGCGCCCGGCGGCGTCCGGGCGTCGGTTTCACGACGGCCGGATCGGGGGGCGGCTCTTGCCAGCCCAACCTGCCGGCTCTTCGGGGCCGCCCACCGGCTATTTGCGCTGGAGTTCCTTGTCCACCGCCATGTTGTCCCGGTGGATCACCTCGTCATAATCCTTGTAGCCCAAAACCTGCTTGATCTTCGAAGTCTTGAGCCCCATGATCTTGCTTATCTCTTCCGCGCCGTAATTGGTCAACCCTTTGGCGAGGACCTTCCCGGTGGTGTCCAGGCAGAGGATGGGATCGCCGATATGGAAATCCCCCTCCACGGCGATGATCCCCGAGGGGAGGAGGCTCTTCCCCTCCTCGATGAGGGCCTTTTTCGCCCCGTCGTCCAGGGTGAGCTTGCCCCGGGAGCGAAGGGTGAAGGCTATCCAGTATTTACGGCTGGTAAGATGCTCCTTCTGGGGCAGAAAGAGGGTGCCCCGTTCCTTGCCGGCGAAGAGATCGCGAAGTATGCCCGGCTCTTTACCCGGCGCAATGATGTAGGGGATGCCGAAGGCCGTGACCTTCTTGGCCGCCATGACCTTGCTGCGCATTCCGCCCGAGCCCACGTCGGAGGTCTCGTCCGTGGCAGCCTGTTCTATCACCTCGGAGATCTCCCGGACCAGAGGGATCACCTTGGCCTTCTTCGACTGGCTGGGGTTGTGGTCGTAGAGGCCCTCCGTATTGGTGAGGTTGATGAGGAGATGCGCCTCCGTGATGTTCGCCATCATGGCCGCCAGGTGATCGTTGTCGCCGAATTTTATCTCCTCCACGGAGACGGTGTCGTTTTCGTTGATGATGGGGATGACCCCCCAGTCCATCAAGGTGGTGAGGGTGTTGCGGATGTTGAGAAAACGCTTCCGATCCGTCAGGTCACTCATGGTCAGGAGGATCTGGGCCACGTAGATGCCGTACTTCCCGAAGGCGTTGGAATAGACCCGCATCAGGCGTCCCTGACCGATGGCGGCGGCGGCCTGTTTCTGGGGCATGCTCTTCAGGGGGCCCGTCAGTCCCATGCGGTGCTTTCCTGAGGCTATGGCCCCGGACGTGACGATGACGATGTGGCAGCCCCGCTTCTTCAGCTCTACTATCTCCTCCACGAGCTGCTCCATTATGTGGAGGTCCAGACCGTTGTCTCCCGTAAGGACGGCGCTGCCGATCTTGATGAGCACCTTTTTTATGTCCTTGAGAATCTCTTTGCGTGTCATCATATTACCAACCCCTGAATGCGCGCTTCCCCTAGCGCCGCTGACCTCGACGCCCGGAGGACGATCCTTCGCGGTTCGGCGGGCTTCGCCCCGGGACCCTCAGCCGGGCCGCTCGGCCCGAGGCCGCGGCCGCCCGCCGGCCCCGACGCTCAACGAGCCGGGGCCGTTCGTTCCATGGTCAGGACGATCCTGTCCAGGACCGTTTTTATGCCTTCGCCTGTAACTGCTGAAAATGCTGATACTTCTATTCCCTTTTCCCGAAAGATGTCAATTTCTTTTTTCAGGCGCTCCCGGACCGCGGGCAGGTCGATTTTGCCGATCGCGACAACCTGCGGCTTGGCCGCGAGGTCGGCGCTGAATAACTCCAGCTCCCGGTTTATCTCGTCATGGCGCCGCCAGGCCCCGGGGGCTTCGTCTTCGGAGATGTCGATTATGTGGAACAAGAGGGAGGTCCGCTCCACGTGCCTGAGGAACCGCGCCCCCATACCGGCGCCGGCATGGGCGCCGGCGATGAGTCCGGGGATATCGGCGATGACGAAGCTATGGCGCGGACCGTGGGAGACGACGCCAAGATTGGGAACCAGGGTCGTGAAGGGATAGGAGGCAATCTTGGGCCGGGCCGCGGACACCCGGGAGATGAAGGTTGACTTGCCGGCGTTGGGTTTGCCGATGATCCCCACGTCGGCCAATAGTTTGAGTTCGAGGACGATCCGGAATTCCTCGCCGGGCATGCCTTCCTGGGCGAAACGGGGCGCACGGTGGGTGGCGGTGGCGAAATGGGAGTTGCCTTTGCCGCCCATGCCGCCCCGGGCGACGACGAAGCGCTGTTCGTCCTCGGTGAGATCCGCCATGATTTCCATGGTTGCGGCATTCCTTACCACCGTCCCCGTCGGGACGGCAATGACGATGTCTTTCCCATTGCGTCCGGCGCGGTTGCCTCCCTCTCCGGCGCCCCCGTTCGGGGCCAGGTGGCGGGGACGGTAGCGGAAGTCCAGGAGCGTGGAGAGACGACGGTCGGCCTGAAAGACAACATCACCGCCCTTGCCGCCGTCGCCGCCGTCAGGGCCGCCACGGGGGACGTATTTCTCCCGGCGGAAGCTCACGCATCCCCGGCCGCCATGGCCGGCCTGGACAAAGATCTCGGCCTCGTCAACGAACCTCATGGGCATAAAAATAAAGGCGCTCGATGCAAGCGCCTTTCCTCAAACCGTTTCTTTCTCCCCGCCGGGGGAGGCGGGTCGGATGTCGATGGAAGCGTTTTTTAAGCTACGCCTCGTAAACACTCACTTTCTTTCTTGTCTTATCCAGCCTCTCGAATTTCACCACCCCGTCTATCTTGGCGTAGATCGTGTAATCCCTGCCGAGGCCCACGTTCCTGCCGGGATGGATCTTGGTGCCCACCTGGCGAATGATGATGCCGCCGGCGTTGATGGCCTGGCCGCCGAATACCTTCACGCCCCGACGCTGGGAGTTGCTGTCCCGGCCGTTTCTCGAGCTGCCCTGTCCCTTTTTATGCGCCATGGTTTCCTGTCTCCTCCTGAAGCGAAATGTCCCGGATTCGCATCCGGGTCAGCGGTTGGCGATGGCCGGTTTTCTTCCGGTGACCCTTCCGGCGCTTCATGTGGAAGACGGCGATTTTCGGCGCCTTGGTCTGGGCGACGATCTCGCCGGTCACCGTGGCCCCGGTCACCACCGGGGCGCCGATGTGGATATGCCCCTCCGCGACCACCAGCAGGACGTTGTCGAACACCACGACGTCCCCCTTGGCGCCGTCGATCTTCTCTATGGTCACTATGTCTCCCACGGAGACCCGGCACTGCTTGCCCCCTGTCTTTATGACTGCGTACATCGTTTCACCTTGTCGAAAAATTTAGAACGCGCAATCTACTCGAAAGACGATCTATTTGTCAACAAAAAAAGTCGCTCTCTTCGTCAGATTCATCGTCGCCGGCAGGGAGGGGTCCAGGCCCAGGGCGTGGACAAGGATTTCCTCGGGGCGGACGGCGCCCTCGGCGGTGAAGCGGACCTCCATGATGATGCGGCGGCCCGCCCGGTCCATGATGAGATCCGTCACCAGCGGACGGATGTCCCGGATAATGGCGCGGTCCTTGACGTTCCTGACGATGGGCAATGCCGTCGCGGCGAGAAAGGCGGTGATCCTTTCCTCCAGGGCGTCCAGGGCCGCCGCCTCGAGCTGGGGGGGTGCATCCGCGGTGTATTGAAAGCCCCGGAGCGAGGAGGCGAGGGAAGGGGCGTCGGGGGCCAGCTCCGTCAACTCCGTTATCCGCATCCCCTCGGGGAGGAACGGGTTGATCTCCTCCGGGAGGGAGGCCGTCTCGTCCGTGGTTTTCTCCCAGACGACATCGCAGTACTCCCCCTCGCTGGCCAGACCCACGGCGGCGGCGACGGCGAAGGCCATCCGGGGATGGGGGTGGAAGCCCGCCGTGAAGAGGAACCGCCGGCCGCCGCGGACGATGCCCCGGACCAGGGCGGCGGCGGTCTCCAGGTGGGACAGGTGGCGGGACCGACCCAGCTTGGTGAATCTCAGCCGGAATCTCTGGCCGTCGCGCTGCCCCGGGGCTTCCCCCGGCGGTTGCCGCGGCCCGGCCCGGCGCATCCCGGACGTGTGGGCCTCCGAGACGCCATTTGCCGTCGCCGGAGAGGCCGCCGCGCATGGGCCAATGTCACGTGTCGTCCGCCCTGCCGTAGGCCTTGCCCCCGCCTCTCCGACGGCGGCCGTCTCCCGGTTTTCCGAGGGCCCGGCGTCCGCCAGCAGCGGCCTGATTTCTATATGATCGCAGGCGCCGCACCGGTAGCAGCCCCGTCGGCGGCAGTCCGGGGTCTGTTCTTCCCTCTGGGCCTTTTGCCTCTCCGTCCAGAGAAAATCTCGTTCCACTCCGGCGTCGATAGGGGCCCAGGGCCACGCCGCATCCCGGGGTCGTTCGGCCAGGTTGGCAGAGACGTCGATGCCGAGGGCGCGGATGGCATCCTCCCAAATCTCGGGTCGAAACCTGTCGCTCCAGCCGTCGAAGCGGCAGCCGTTGCGGTACGCCAGCTCGACGAGATCGCCCAGCCTTTCGTCCCCCCGGGAGAAGAGGCCTTCCAGGCGGCTCATCCCGGCGTCATGCCACTTGATCCGGATCTGGCGGTGGCGGAGACGAGACTTGAAGTAATCCTGCCGCAGGGCGGTCTCCTCGGGTCCGAGCTGGCGCTCCCATTGAAAGGGGGTGTGGGGTTTGGGGACGAAGGTGGAGAGGGCGACGGTTACCTGTCCCCGCTTCCTGCCCGCGTGGAGGACCTGGTGGGCCAGGTTGACGATGCCCTCCAGGTCCTCCTCCTTTTCCCCGGGAAGGCCGATCATGAAGTAGAGCTTCACCGCCCGCCAGCCGGCGGAGAAGACCTGCGTCGCGGTTGCCAGGAGTTCCTCCTCGGTGTTCCCCTTGTTGATGACGTTGCGGAGGCGCTGGGTCCCGGCCTCCGGCGCCAGGGTGAAGCTCGTCTTCCGGACCCGACGGATGGCCTCGATGAGATTCCGGCTCAGGGTTTCCACCCGCAGGGAGGGCAGGGCCAGGGCGACGCGCCGGTCGTAATAGCGATCCATGAGGTGGGGGAGGAGGGTTTCGATGCAGGTATGGTCGCCGGAACTGAGGGAGAGGAGGGAGAGTTCCTCCTGGCCCGTGGCCCCGAGGATCCGGTCGGCCATTTCCGTCAGGACCTCGGGCCGCCTCTCCCGCACGGGGCGCCAGACCATCCCCGCCTGGCAGAAACGGCAGCCCCGGGAGCAGCCCCGGGCGATCTCCAGGACCGCCCGGTCGTGGATTGTCTTCATCAGCGGGGCCAACGGCCGCGCAGGGAGCCTCCAGGCGTTGAGGTCCGCCACGACCCTCTTGCCGATCCTTTCCCCCCGGGTGTGCACGGCGGGGACATAGACGCCGGGAAGTTCGGCGAGGGCGGCCAATAGCGCTTCCCGACCGGTGCCGCGTTCCTTTTCCCTCATCGCGACCGTGGCGATCTCGATAATCGCCTCCTCTCCTTCCCCGACGACAAAGGCATCGATGAAGGCCGTCATGGGGGCGGGGTTGAAACAGCAGGGGCCGCCGGCGATAACGAGGGCGTCGCCGTCCCGGCGGTCCGTACGACGGAGGGGGATCCCTCCCAGCTCCAGCATGGCCAGGACATTGGTGAACGACAGCTCGTATTGCAGGGAGAAGCCTACGAGGTCGAAATCCCGCAGGGGCGCGCCGGATTCCAGGGTAGCGAGGGGGATGGCGTGGCGGCGCAGCAGCCCTTCCATGTCCGGCCAGGGGGCATAGACCCGCTCCGCGATGATCCCGTCGCGACCGTTGAGCAATTCGTAGAGGATCTGAAGACCCAGGTGGGACATCCCCACCTCGTATGTGTCCGGGAAGGCCAGGGCGACGCTGAGCCGACAGGCGCGACGATCCTTGCGGACGGCGTTTACTTCGCCGCCGAGGTAGCGGCTCGGTTTGACGACTAAATGCAGGAGGTCATCCCGGGATATTCTATCGTCCATCATCGGGGAGGTCAGACGCTTTCGAGGCGATCCTTGTATTTGTACAGATTGCTGATGATCTCGCGGTATTTGGACTGGGAAAAACTGCGGGGAAAACCCTCTCTTGCCAGATAGGGCAAGGCGTCGCGCTTGAAATCGGTGAGGAGTTCGGCGAAGACGCGATCCTTTTCCGTCGTGGCGACAAACGTCCTTTCCTTCCGGTATTCATAAAAGTCTTCCGGGCCGAAGACACGGCGGGTCTTGAGGTAGTGGTCCTCCTCGTCGAAATGATCGGCCGCGAAGGGCACCCTCATCCTGATCACCAGCTCCACCCTCGTCGTGTCGGCGGCGATCCGACGGGACGCATCCCAGACATCGAGGCTCAAGCCCGTGGGAAGCGGTATCCTTTCGACATGTTTCATTCCTGACGACCCCTCTTCGAATTTGGCCTTCTTACCATCTTTGCCCTTGACCTGCAATCTCAATCCTCATATAGAAGCAACGGTAAAAGGTGGCCGTCGAAAGGACCCTCTTCTCCTCGGGGGATCTTCCCGGCGCCGGCGACCGATCCCGGGCGAAAGGCCTTCCCTCGGGACGGGGGTCCTTTCCCGGGTCGGGGCGAGGGGCCGCCGGCCTCGGGTCGTCTCCCGATTTCGGGAAGGACGGGCCGGAGGGTTGGAGGAATCGCGGCGAAGGGCCGGCGGCGGATTCGCGTCCACTTCATCCCCTTTTGTGGCTGGATACCGTCATGAATGTTTCATATAAAGATAAACGAATCGATAGGTCGAGGCTGTGATGCACGAAAAAAAGAGCGCCAATGCCATCCTGCTCCTCTCCTGCCAGGATCAGAAGGGACTCGTCTATAACATCGCCAATTTCATCTACCGGCACAATGGGAACATCGTCCATGCGGCGCAGCACACATCCATGACGAGGAAGATCTTCTTCATGCGCATCGAATGGGAACTCGACGGCTTTGTCATCCCCCGGGAGGAGATCGGCCTGGTCTTCAAACACGTGGCCAGCCAGTTTCAAATGACCTGGGACCTTCACTTCACCGACGCCGTTCCCCGGCTGGCCATCTTTGCCTCCCACCATCCCCACTGCCTCTACGATCTGCTCCTGCGACGCCAGATGGGGGAATTCAAGGCGGATATCCCCCTGGTGATCAGCAATCATCCCGATGTCCAACCCCTGGTGGAGAAGTTTGGGATCAAATTCCTGCATTTCCCCATCACCTCGGAAAACAAGGGCGAGCAGGAGGAGCGGGAGCTGAAAGCGCTTCGGGACGAGAAGATCGATCTGGTCGTCCTCGCCCGGTACATGCAGGTCCTAACCGGCGGTTTCATCTCGGAATACCCGAATAGGATCATCAATATCCACCATTCCTTCCTCCCCGCCTTCGCCGGTCCGAGGCCTTACCAGCAAGCCTATGACCGGGGGGTCAAGATCATCGGCGCCACGAGCCATTATGTAACGGAACAGCTTGACGATGGGCCGATCATCGCCCAGGACGTCATCAAGATCACCCATCGGGATTCCATGGACGACATCAAGCTCAAGAGCCGGGACCTGGAGCGGGTGGTCCTGGCCAAGGCGGTCCGCCTCCACCTGGAGAACCGGATTCTCACCTATGGTTCCAAGACCGTCGTGTTCGAGTGATGGAGGCCCTACGCCTTCCCCATCTCTGCCAGCCCGATGGGGGCAAGTCCTGTGGGGCCTGCTGCGGCCTGTACAACTACGCCGACAGTTCCCGCGAGAGCCTGACGCGCCGCCTGCGTCGCCGCGTCGCCCTCATGAGCGGCGTCGAGAGAACCACGGCGGGACTGGAGGAATTCGCCCGGATCGTCAGGGAGACCGAGGACATGACCAAGCGCTACGAGGTCATTCATTGCTGTGAATATTTGGGTTTTCTCGATGCGGAGGAGCGGCGTGTCGGCTGTCTCCTCCATCCCCAACAGAATGACGGGGCGGACTACAGGGAGGCGTCCTTTTACGGGCGGGAACTATGCGACGGCCATTTCTGTCCAAGTTATCATTACCTGTCGCGGGAGGAAAAACACGCCCTCATCGAGGTGATTGACGATTGGTATCTCTATGGCCTGGTGGTTACGGACATCGATCTGGTTAAAGGCTATTTCCGGCTCATCGCCGCGGGCATCCACGAGACGCCGAATCCGAAGCGCTTGCGCGGCGGCCCGCTTCACGAGTCGGTCCGGTCCTTTTTCAACCTCAAGTTGACTTGGCCGTTTCGGGACGCCGATGCGAATCGTCTGGGGAAGTACTATTTCGACGGCGCCCAGTATATGATCAAATACATCGACTATGAGGCCCTGGGTATGGAAAAGTCCAGTTTCGACCAGATATTCATGAGCTTGAGTTCCAATTTCTCCTGCCGGGAGGATGTCCGGGCGGCGGAGGAGATCATCTCCCGCCACGTGGGGGAATTTGTGGATATATATAAAAATTTCGAATGAATCGCCTTAAGCGTTGAGGCCTTTGAAAAATGTCATTTCGAGGAGCGCGAGCCTACCCGGATGTCATTGCGAAGGAGCGAAGCGACTGAGAAATCCTAAGTTCCTCTTGGCATTCGGGACATGGATTTCTTCCTGCGGTCGAAATGACAAGAAAGAGGTCGAAATGACAAAAATGGCGGTTATTCAAAGCTTAAGCGTTGACAAAAGGCGGGGGCTTCGTTAGCATTCCCCGGCGGGGGTCCTTGAGGGGACTTATCCGACCCGCGGATGTTTAACATGGGGGGTGGGCAATGGAAGATATGCGGAAGGAGATTCTCTATTCCCGGGAACAGATTGACCGGAGGGTCACGGAACTGGCCGCGGAGATTTCCCGGGATTATGCGGGCAGGGAACTGGTGGTGATCGGCGTCCTCAAGGGGGCCTTTGTGTTTATGGCCGATCTGATCCGTCGGCTCGGGATTCCCTGCATCATCGATTTCGCCCGACTGGCCAGTTATGGCGCCGGGGCCGTGAGTTCCGGCCGGATCGCCATCACCAAGGACATCGAAATGGAGATCCGGGACCGGGACGTCCTGATCGTCGAGGACATCGTCGATACCGGCCTGACCCTTTCCTATCTGGTCCGGACCTTCCAGGAGCGGGGTCCCCGCTCCCTGAAGGTCTGCGCCTTCCTGGACAAACGGATGCGCCGCCAGGTGAGCTTCGAGGCGGATTATGTCGGCTTTACCCTCGACGACGGCTTCGTCATCGGTTATGGCCTGGATTTCAACGAAAAGGCGCGGTTTTTCCCCGATGTTTACATCGTAACGAATTTGTGAGGCAGCCATGATCGTTCAATGCAGATTGTGCCGGACCAAGTACCGGTTCGATGAAACGCTCCTCGGCCTCGAGGGGGCGTGGGTGCGGTGCGTCCGCTGTCAAAACGTCTTCTTCCAGCATCCGCCCCTTTCGACTCCCCCCCAGGCGTCCCATCCGGAAGCGGTGGCGGGTGGCGAGGGGCATGGATTGGCCTCCGGGGCAGGATCAGAAGGAGAGGCGGCGGCCGGGGATGAGGGGCACGGGTTGGCCTCCGGGGCGACATCGAGCAGAGAGACGCCGCCCCTGGCCGACGGCGCTGCCGCCCGCCGGGAAGAGGCGGAGACGCCCGGAGCGTCGGCGCTGAACGATGACCTCATCCGGGAGGTGGCGGGCAAGCCGGTCGGTCTGTATGCCCAGCCCCGGGAGGATCGGGAGGAGAAAGCGGTGGCGGCCTCGGGGAGGGCCAAGAGATTCCGCGCATGGGCCCTGGGGTTGATCGTCCTGATCCTCGCCGCCGTGGGGGGGTCGCTGTTGGTCTTTCCGGAATACGCACGGATGGTGATGGGGGAATTGAATGTCCTTTTGCCCGGACTGGGATGGAAGACAACCCCGGCGGAAACCCCGGCGGCCGTCGGCCCCGCCCAGGTCAGGATTGCGGAGGTTCGTCAGCGCTTCGTTGACAATCCGCTGTTGGGCAGACTGCGCGTGGTCGAGGGGCTGGCCATGAATGCCTCTCCCTATCCGATGACAAGGATCAAGATTCGGGGGGAACTCCATGATCTGGTCGGCGTCGTGGTCAAGGACGCCGATTCCTTTTGCGGCAATCTTCTTACCGACGAAGAGCTGGCGATCATGTCGGAAGAGCAGATCTTCAGGGAACTGGCCATTCCCCAGGGGAGCGACGTTCCCAATGACCGGATCGGCCCCCAGGGCACGATCCCTTTCATGCTGGTCTTTATCCGGGAGCCCGCCGGCGTGGACAAGGCCATGGTCATGCCCGTCGCCGCCGAGCGGCTGCTGTCCCCTTAGCGCGGTGAACGACGGCGCCGGGGACGGAGGGAATCATTTCGAGACCTTTGAAAAATGTCATTTCGAGGAGCGAAGCGACGGGAAATCCTAATCATGGCAGTTTGTTAAAGATTTCACCCTTCGGTCGAAATGACGAAAAATGGCGGTTATTCAAAGAAATCATTTCTTCTGGGCATCGTACAGCTTGATGATCCGTTCCGAGACATCGACCCCTTCATCGGCGGTGATGACGGCCATGCGGTCGATGATGAGGGTAAAGCGTTCGCTCCGGGCGTAATTCCGGATCACCTGCATGATCTCCTCGATGGTCTTCTTGGTTACCTCCGCATCCCTTCTTTTCAGCTCCCCCTCCGCATCCTCGCGCAGATGCTGGAGATTTCGTGCCTCGATCTTCAAATGGTCGGCTTTCTTCTTGCGCTCTTCATAGGCCTCGGGGGCTAGACGGTTGAACTCTTCCTCCAGTTTGCGCACTTCCCCTTCCTTGGCTCTGATGTTGGCCTGTTTCCTTTCCACGTCCTTCAGGAAGGCCGCACGGATGTTCCGGGCATTTTTCGACTCGCGCAGAACCCTCTGCATGTCAACGATGCCGATCTTGCCGCCGGCGACGCCTCCCGTTCCCCGGGGAGACGCGGCCAGCAGCGGCATGGCCAGGAATAAGGTCATAAGCAGGGAAATGAGCGGGGTCAATCTCTTCATCTTCATAGAACCTCCTTTGGCGATTTCGGTTTTTCATACATCGTTTCTCCGGGTATGTAAAGAAACCCTTGCCCGGCCCAGGCAGGGACGCCCCCACGCGGAGGTCTGGGGCGGGGGTGAAATTTTTTGGACATCGGTGATTCCTTATGTAAAAACAACCACTTTACCTATGCCGGAGCGCCGGCATTGCCTGCCGACTCCTCGGTCCAAGTTCAAGGTCCAAGGTTCGATGAGAGATTTGAATAACCGCCATTTTGTCATTTCGACCGAAGGGAGAAATCTTTAACAAATCGCCCCCTCCGAGTGCCCGTCGCCATGCCGGCAGAAGGACGCCGCCTTCCGGGGTGTGGCTCGTCGCCGCCTTCCGAGCGTGGCTTATCAAAGACCGCCGTCGGTCCGGGGGCCGGTCGGGCGGGATCCGGGGGCCGGCTTGCCGCCTCTGAGGATGTCCGCAATGGCGGCCTTGGAAATCATCCCCTCGCGGAGGACAAGGGGAGGAGCGACGGTCGTATCCAGGATGGTCGATCCTTTTCCCCCGGGGGTCGGACCTCCGTCCAAAATGGCTAACGAAGCGGATGGGAACTGTTTGCGGACCTCCTCCGCGGTGGCGCATTCGGGATGGCCGGAGAGATTGGCGCTGGTGGCGGTTATCGGACGGCCCAGTCCGGAGGCCAGCGCCTGGGCGACGGGGTGGCTGGAGATGCGGACGCCGATCTTGCCGCCGCCGGCGGTGAGATGGAGGCTGACCCTCGGCGCCGCCCGGAGCAGCAGGGTCAGGGGACCGGGCCAGAAGGCCGCCATCAGGATGCGCGCCGCGTCGGATACCTCGTCCGTCAAGGCCTCGAGATCCGACGGATCGGCAATGATAAGCGCGATGGGATGGCGAAAATCGCGGCCCTTTATCGAGAAGATGCGTGCGATGGCCTCTTCGTTGGCGGCGTCGGCGGCCAGGCCGTAGAAGGTTTCGGTGGGGAAGGCGACGACGCCTCCGGCGGCGATAAGGCCCACGGCTTTGTCGAGTTCCGCCTCCGCGATAGTCTTGCCAGGGTTGATTCTCATGAAATATCGGCGAAATCCATTCATCGCGGGGCTTGATTGCCCCGCCAGGGTCCATATGACGGGGGTGTCGGACAGGTGGAGCGTCCCGTTGGCCGACGTTCCGAAAACGACGCTATCCCCGAGGACCTCTCTATAACATCCTGCCGGTGGGCGACATGTTATCGGGAGGCGCCTTGCCTGTTTGCCTGCGTATTTCCTTTCTCTTACAGTTCTCTGACTTCTCTATGTTATCGCAGTACAATCTTATCCAGCCTTGTTTGATTACTTCTGAATTACCTTTGAAATTCAAGAAGAACCCGCAATTCTCCAGCAACTCACACCTTTTCGACATGTCTCACCACCTATAGATTAATTGTATTTTGCCGGCCAACAGGGCGCTTTAGCGCCGTCCGGATAGATAATCAGGCTTTTTCTCTCTTGAGCTGGTGCAATTTTTCGTGTTTTATCTCCACTTCTCGGGACATGGTCTCGCTGTGCTCGAGCAGGCCCGCTCTCAGGCCCGGGTCATGGAGCGATAAGATCCTGATCGCATAGAGGGCGGCATTCCTTGCCCCCGCCTTGCCGATGGCCATCGTCGCCACGGGGATGCCGCCGGGCATCTGGACCGTGGCCAGCAGGGCATCGAGGCCCTGGAGGGAGGTGGCGTCGAGCGGAACGCCGATGACGGGCAAAGGGGTTGCCGAAGCGATGACCCCCGCCAGATGGGCCGCGGCGCCGGCGCCGACGATGATGACCTCTATCCCCCGCGCCTCCGCGCCTTGGGCGAAGGCGGAGGTTCGGGCGGGGGAGCGGTGGGCGGAAGTCAGGAAGATTTCATAGGGGACGCCAAAGCGTTCCAGGATCAGGGCCGCTTCCTCCATGACGGGGAAATCGGAATCGCTGCCCAAAACCACGCTGACCCGGGGGGCCGACTGGTTCTTCATGCACATCCTCCTTAAGGCTATTCCCTTTTCGAGACCTTTGAAAAACGCCGCCGTCAACCCCCCGCCGTCGCTTCGGTGGAAGACAAATTCCTTTATGGATTTCTCCCTTTTTTGTCATTTCGACCGAAGAGAGAAATCCATTGCCGTGTTTCCAATATGTTCTGGAAGCCGGTTTTGGTCGGGGCCTCGGGAAAGCGTGGATTTTCAGCGCTCTCAGTGTTTGAAATGTCGCCGTCCCGTGAAGATCATGGCGATATTGTGTTCATCCGCCGCCTGGATCGCCTCTTCATCCCGGATGGAGCCTCCCGGTTGGATGATGGCCGTGACGCCCGCCTCCGCCGCCATATCGACCCCGTCCCGGAAGGGGAAGAAGGCGTCCGAGGCCAGGACGGACCCGGCCGTGGGAAGATTGGCCTTCATGAGGGCGATCTTGACGGAATCCACTCTGCTCATCTGTCCCGCCCCCACCCCGATGAGCTGGTCCCTGGCGGCCAGGACGATGGCGTTGGACTTTACGTGTTTCACCACCCGCCAGGCGAAATCCAGCGCCTGATATTCGTCCGCGTCGGGGGTGCGTTTGGTGACGACCCGGGCCTGATGGATGTCGAAAGAATCTAAATCCCTTTCCTGGATCAACAATCCCCCCACCACCCGGCGGAAATCGTAATCCTGGGAAGGGGCCGAGGACGCCGCGGGGATTTCCAGGAGCCGGACGTTCCTTTTGGCCTCCAGGAGGGACCGCGCCTCGGCGGTAAAGGCGGGGGCGACGATGACCTCCAGGAAGATCTTTGCCAGCTCCGCGGCGGCCTCCGCGTCCACAGGCCTGTTCAAGGCGACGATGCCGCCGAAGGCGGAAACCGGATCGGTCTTTAGGGCCTTCGCAAAGGCCGCACGGATGTCGTCGTTGTCCGCCGTGGCGGCCCCGCAGGGGTTGGCGTGCTTTATCACCACCGCGGCGGGAAGGGTGAACTCCGACACCATCTGCCAGGCGGCGTCGGCATCCATGATGTTGTTGTAGGACAACTCCTTGCCCTGCAATTGGCGGGCATTGACGACGGCGGAAAGGTAGGGTTTGCCTTCCCTGTAGAAGGCCGCCTTCTGATGGGGGTTCTCGCCGTAACGAAGGTCCTGGGCCCTGGCGAACTGAAGGGTGAACGTTTGGGGGAAATCCCCCTGAGATCCATCGGGTTGTATCCGTCCCAGATAGTTGGAGACGGCGCCGTCGTAGCGGGCGGTCAATTGGAAGGCCTTGAGGGCGAGGTAGAAATTGGTTTCCGCCGATACCTTGCCGCCCGTCCGCTTCATCTCCTGGATAATCCTGTCGTAATCCTCCGGATCGACGACCACGGAAACGAAACGGTAGTTCTTGGCCGCCGCACGGAGCATGGTGGGGCCGCCGATGTCGATGTTCTCCAGCGCCTCTTCCAGGGCGCAGCCGGGTTTGGACGTCGTTTCCTCGAAGCGGTAGAGGTTTATGACCGCCATGTCGATCAGCCCGATGTGTTGAGAACGTAAGGCCTCCATATGGGCGGGATTGTCGCGACGCGCCAGCAGGCCGCCGTGGATCTTGGGGTGAAGGGTCTTGAGGCGGCCGTCCATCATCTCGGGGAAGCCGGTATAATCCGATACGTCCAGGACCGCCAGCCCGCTGTTGCGCAATTGGGTGGCCGTTCCCCCGGTGGAGACGATCTCCACCCCGAAGGATGCCAACTCCTTGACGAATTCCACAATTCCCCGCTTTTCGGTGACACTGATGAGCGCCCGCTTGATCTCGTTCGAATGCATGCTTGCCTCCCGCCGTTGGAATTTACGGTAAGTTTTTCCTGATTTCTGCCATATGGCGGATCCGTTTGTCGATGAGGGCGGAGGTTCCGATATCCGGTCGGTGGGCCACGGGGCCTTTAACCGCCGTCACCGCCCTTTCGGCCATGGCTTCCGCCTCCTCGAGGTCGGGGGCGATTCCGACGACGCCGATGGCCCGCGAGGTGGTCATATACAGTCCGTCTTCCCTTTGGTCAACGGAAGAATAGTACAGCCGGGCCCCGCCCGTGTCTCCCACCTCGATGCGGGCCGCGATCGACTGGCTGTCGGGATGGTCCTTGGGCAGGCCATACCCTTTGGGGACGATATATTTACAGACTGTCGCCTGGGGAGAGAAGGATACCGGTAGCCGATCCAGGGCGCCGTGGATAATGGCGCCGCAGAGGGCCACGAAATCGGTTTCCAGGAGGGGGAGGATGTTCATGGCCTCCGGATCGCCGAGACGGGCGTTGTATTCAAGCAGGCGCAGGCCCGCGGAGGTTATCATGAAGCCGCCGTACATGATCCCGCGGTAGCTTTCCCCCGTTTCCCGGCGGATCGCCGCGGCAACCAGACGGGTTATCTCGAGGCCCGCCATGATGTCTTCCCGGCGGAGGAAGGGGAGGAGATGGTCCGCGCAGGAGTAAGAGCCCATGCCCCCCGTATTGGGTCCCTTATCGTCCACGAACCGCCGTTTGTGGTCCTGGACGGGGGGGGTGGCCACGACATGCTCGCCGTCGCAGAGACACTGAAGGGAGAATTCCTCCCCGACGACCTTTTCCTCCACGATCACCCGTTCGTGTTCTTCCAGCATCCGCCGACAGATGGCGAGGGCCTCCTCCTTGGCATGGAAATGGTCCCCTTGCACCATTACCCCCTTGCCTCCGGTCAGACCGTCGGGTTTCACCACCGCCTCCCGCAGGCCGGCCAGGAATTCCTCCACCCCCGTCATGGAGGTGAAGACCCGGAAGGCGACATTGCCGGGAATGCCGTATTTCTCCAAAAGACCGCGGGTGAAGGCTTTCGATGTCTCCAGCCTGGCCAGAGACCGGGAGGGCCCTACCGCCGGGATGCCCGCCGTTTGCAGGGCATCGACGACGCCGGAATGGAGGGGGTCCTCCGGGCCGATGACGGCGAAATCCACCTCCCGACTCCGGGCCAGATCGACGATGGCCTCCGTATCGCCGTATCCTCCCAGCCGTGTCTCATGGGAAAGGTCCGCAATGCCGGGATTGTTGGCCTTCATATAGGCGAACAGCCGGGGCCGCTGCGGCGAACGGGCCAGCGTTTCCGCCAGGACGTGTTCCCGGGCGCCGTTGCCGACGAGAAGTATGTTGGGCATGTCTTCGCTCCTCCCTGTTCTTTTCCGGTTGTCCTAACCCCACGGTCGTGTTAAATATCGAAAAAAGGCCGTTGAGTCAATGAAACATTAGCGAAAGGAAAGATGTACGACATGTCGAATAAATCCATCGGGGCCGTTATCCTCGCGGCGGGAAAAGGGACGCGGATGCATTCCGACTTGGCGAAGGTCCTCCATACGATCGGCGGGCGGCCCATGTTGTCCTACAGCGTGGAGCTGGCCCGGATGGCAGGGGCGGAGCGAGTCGTGGCGGTGATCGGCCATCAAGCCCCGCGGGTGAGGGAACTCTGCGCAGCCCCCGGTCTGCTATTCGTGGAGCAGCGACCGCAACTGGGCACGGGCCATGCCGTCCTTCAGGCCCGGGATGCCTTTGCCGGCTTTGCGGGGCGGGTGCTTGTGCTCTGCGGCGACGTCCCCCTGCTCAGGCCCGCCACCATAGCGGCACTGATCGATCATCACGACGCGACGGGGGCGACGGTGACCGTCATGACGGTTGTCCTCCCAGTCCCCGGCAGTTACGGACGGGTGGTGAAGGATGCAAAGGGGGAGGTCTTGAAGATTGTGGAGGCCCGGGACGCCACGGAGGCGGAAATGGAAATCCGGGAGATAAATACGGGGATCTATTGCGCCGACAGCGAGTTCCTCTTCTCCGCCGTGACCCGGATCGACAATTGCAACGCCCAGGGGGAATATTACCTGACCGATATCATGGCGATCGCCCGGCGAGACGGGCTGAGGACGCAGGCCTATGTGACGGCGGAGGCGACGGAGGCCATGGGCGTCAATACCCCGGAGGAACTGGACCGGGCCCGCCGCCTAGTGGCGGCCAGGGTCGAAGCGGTCCGGACGACGGAGGCGGACCTAAAGAGCTGAACGACGCGGAGGCGCCTGGGAATGAACATTGGCGGGCTGGATTTCGATTTCCCCGTTTTTCTCGCGCCGATGGCCGGAATAACCAATCTCCCCTTCCGGCTGATCGTCCGGCGGTGCGGCTGCCCGCTGGCCTTCACGGAGATGGTGAGCGTCAACGGCCTTGTCCGGGGGGCGGAACGGACGGGGCGGTATCTGGACAGCGCCCCGGAGGATCGTCCCCTGGGGGCGCAGATCTTCGGGACCGAGGCGGAGATCATGGCGACGGCGGCGAGGCTCGCGATGGACCGGGGGGCGGCGCTGATCGATATAAATATGGGCTGTCCGGTGAAAAAGGTGGTCCGCGCCGGGGCGGGGGCCGCGCTGCTCAAAGATCCCGCAAGGATAGGCCGGATCGTGAAGGCCGTGCGCGAGGCCGTCTCCCTGCCTTTGACGGTCAAGATCCGGTCCGGGTGGCGGGCCGCGGCGGTCAACGCGACGGAGGTTGCCCGGATTGCCGAGGCGGAGGGGGCGGATGCCGTCATAGTGCATCCCCGGACCGCCGACCAGGGGTTTGGCGGCCGGGCGGACTGGTCGGTCATCCGGGCGGTCAAGGAGGCTCTGGCCATTCCGGTAATCGGCAACGGCGACATCCGCCGGGCCGCGGATGCGGGGCGTATGAGGGCCGCAACGGCCTGCGACGGGGTGATGATTGGACGAGCCGCGCTGGGTAATCCCTGGATATTCCAGGAGATCATGGAGGCATGGCCGGCGGGGCGCCGACGGGGAAGCCGGGAGGAGGGCGGGGTCGAAAGCGACGGGGCGGCCGCGGTGGCGATGAGCGGAGCAGTCGGCGGCCCGACCGTGGAAGACGGGCCCCGGGAGGGCCAAGCGATCCGGGAATGGAGCGCGGTTGCGGCAAACCGGCGGCTGCCCGTCTCCTTGAGGGAACGCGAACGGGTTGTCCGGGAGCATCTGGAACTGGAACGCCGTTATTCCGGTCCCGAGAAGGGGGCGCGGAATTTTCGCAAGCATATCCTTTGGTACACCAAGGGTCTGCCGGGAAGCGCCTCCTTCCGACAGCGTCTGAGCGAATATGAGGACATGGAGACGCTGCTGGCTGCCCTGGGGGTCTTCTTTCGTCAATTAAACAATGCCCTTGACTTTTCATGAGCCTTTGGGCATATTTCAATCCACGTTGACAATACGGAACAAGGTGGAGGGGCAGGGTGGAATTCTTGAGATTTGCGGAACTGGAAGAGAGGATAAAGAGACTGCTTGAAGAAAAGGGGGCCCTGAAAACTCGTTGCCAGGAGTTGGAGAAGCTCCTTGAAGATAAAGATCTAGAGCTGGAAGAAGTAAAGAAGAAACTAAATGGTTTGCACGAGGAAAAGGAGACCGTACGCACCAAGGTGGATTCGTTGCTCGAGTTGCTTCAAGATATATAAGCGCCGCATTTGGCTCTCCTGGAGTTATGCAGGTTGAAAAAGCGTTATCATATCAAGGTAATGGGACAAGATCTGTCGGTGGTTAGCGATGCAGAGGAAGAGCATGTGGCGCAGGTGGTCCGATACGTCAATGACAAGGTTGAGGAAATCGAAAGGCAAACCAAGCATTTCAACAGCCTGAACATAGCTATTCTGACGGCTCTCAATATCGCGGATGAATTATTCCGGAAGAAGGTTGCCGAGGAAGCGCGCCACCGGCAATTGGAGAGCAGATCGGAGCGTTTGATCGACATGATCGAAGAGGCAATTTAGGGTTACTTACATCCCCTGCGGTGTTTGTGATTGACTGTTTTTTTTTGATCCAACACCTTGGAATCGGGAACCTGACCTTGTTCGCCGTGCGCATGTCTGCCGGTATCCGCGAAAACGGAAGGCAGGAAGCCTGACGCGGCAAATTTAGGCGCCCACTTTTGGGAACGGTTCAAAAAGGTGGTTGACACGGCAATCGCGGGGGGTTTCTTTCTCCAATCAGCGGTCCCCATTCCTTTCAGAGCAAATCCATTTGGAAAATTAACCATTTCCTCAGGGAAGACGCGCTTCTGTCCCGACCGGGAGGTCCGGGCGGAAGGGCTTCTGTTCCAAGGGGATGAAAAAGGCCTGACCGACAGTCGGGACGGCAGCGATCTCCGCTGCGGGGGCATATATAAGGAGGTGTCTGAATTTGAATACAGTGAGCGTGATCGCGATAATCGTGGCGGCGGTCGCCTTCGGTCTGATCGCCGGTTTAGGAGTGAATCGCTTCCTGCTGAGGAAGAGGCTGGCCGCCTCGGAGAGTCTTGCCGGGCGCATTGTCGAGGAGGCAAAGAAGGAAGCGGAAAACATCAAGAAGGAATCCCTGCTCCAGGCGAAGGAAAACCTGCTGAAGGTCAAGACGGAGTTTGAAAAGGATACCCGGGAGCGGAAAATGGAGCTCGATGCCGTCGAACGGCGCATTCGGGCCAAGGAGGAAAACCTCGAGAAGCGCATGGATGCCCTGACGCAGAAGGAGGGGGCCATCGAAACAAGGGAAAGGGGCATACAACAGAAGGAGCAGTCCCTCCATGACAAGCACGAACGCCTGAACCGGAGCATTGAGGAACAGAAGGAAAAACTGCAAAAAATAGCGGGGATATCGTCGGAAGAGGCCAAGAATATGCTTATCCAGTCCATGGAGGGGGAGGCGCGCATCGAGGCGGCGACGACGATTCGCAAGGTCGAGGAAGAGGCAAAAAGGACGGCGGACAAGAAGGCGGGTGAAATCATCGCCTATGCCATACAACGCTATGCCGGGGAGTTTGTCGCCGAAAATACCGTTTCCGTGGTCAATCTGCCCAGCGACGAGATGAAAGGCAGGATCATCGGCCGGGAGGGAAGAAACATCCGGGCCATCGAGGCCGCCACGGGCATCGATCTCATCGTCGATGACACGCCGGAGGCCGTGGTGCTGTCCAGTTTCGATCCCGTGCGGAGGGAAGTGGCCAGAATCTCCCTGGAACGTCTCATTTCCGACGGTCGGATCCATCCCGGTCGAATCGAGGACATCGTCAAGAAGGTGCGCACGGAAGTGGATGCGATCATCAGGGAAACGGGCGAGCGGACCTGTTTCGACATCGGAGTCCACGACGTAAACCCGGAGATCGTCACGCTCCTGGGCAGCCTGAAGTTCCGCAAGAGCTTCTCCCAGAACGTCCTGCAGCATTCCATCGAGGTGGCGCATCTGACGGGAATGATGGCGGCGGAGCTGAAACTCAACGTCAAGGAGGCCAAGCGGGCGGGATTGCTCCATGATATCGGTAAGGCCCTCGACCATGAAATCGAGGGGCCCCACGCCGTGATCGGGGCCGATTTCGCCCGCCGCTTCGGCGAATCGCCGCGGATCGTCCAGGCCATCGCCACTCATCACGACGATGGCCGGACGAATACCCTGTTGGGGGTCCTGGTCCAGGCGGCGGACACCCTTTCGGCGGCCCGGCCCGGGGCGCGACGGGAGATGCTGGAGTCCTATGTCAAACGCCTGGAGGAATTGGAGGCGATCGCCAACTCCTTCAACGGCGTGGACAAGTGCTTCGCCATCCAGGCCGGACGGGAGATCCGCATCCTGGTGGAAAACGAAAAGATCTCCGACAATGACGCCGTCATGCTCTGCCGGGATATCGTCAAGAAAATCGAGACGGATCTGACGTATCCGGGTCAGATCCGGGTTACGGTGATTCGGGAAACCAGGGTCACCGACTACGCGAAATGATCCGGCCAAGCGGTCGCTTATGGGGAATGGAGCAGGGATGAGGCTTTTGTTTGTCGGCGATATAGTGGGCAAACCCGGACGCCGGGCGGTGCGCGATCTCCTTCCGGAACTGACGCGGCGCCGACAGATAGACTTCGTCATCGCCAATGGGGAGAATGCCGCCGCGGGTTTCGGCCTGACCAGGGAGATTGTGGAGGAACTATTCGAGAATCGAATCGATGTCCTGACCACGGGCAATCATGTTTGGGACAAGAAGGAGATCGTCGATTGCATAGATGACTATGAATCCCTGTTGCGGCCGGCGAATTATCCGGCCCCGGCGCCCGGCCGGGGCAGCGTGGTCATGCCCGTCGTCAATGGCGGCCATGTGGGGGTAATCAACCTCATGGGACGGATCTTCATGCAGCCCCTGGAATGTCCCTTCCGCACCGCGGAACGGGAGATCGAAAGGCTGAGGATGAGAACCCGGGTGATTATCGTCGATATCCATGCCGAAGCCACTTCGGAAAAGATCGCCCTGGGCTGGTTTCTCGACGGCAGGGTTACGGCGGTGATGGGGACCCACACCCATGTCCAGACGGCGGATGAGCGCATCCTCCCCGGCGGCACGGCTTACATCACCGATGTGGGGATGACCGGGCCCTTCGATTCCGTTATCGGTACCCGCAAGGAGATAATTCTCGAGCGCTTCCTGACTCAGCTTCCCAACAGGTTTGAGGTGGCCAAGGGGGATGTGCGGCTTCAGGCGGCGCTTGTGGATATTGATCCGAAGAGCGGGATGGCGCTGCGGATCGAGCGGCTCTCCATCCCGCTGGCCAGGGAGGACGCGACGGGATGACCGATCATGAGGATACAGGCGCAAGGCAGGAGGCGGGGGACAAATGAAGAACGTCTATGATGTGTTTCTGGAACGGGGGTTCGTGGAACAGACGACGGACGACGAGGCCATCGGGCGTCTCCTCGACGAGCCGGGGGCAACCTGTTATATCGGTTTCGACCCCACGGCGACGAGTCTCCACATCGGTTCGCTGGTGCCCATAATGGCCCTGACGCACATGCAGCGCCACGGTCACCGGCCCATCGCCCTGGTCGGCGGCGGCACGGGATTGATCGGCGATCCCAGCGGGAAGACGGAGATGCGTCAGATCCTGACCCGGGAGAAGATAGATTACAATGCCTCGTGCCTGCAGCGGCAACTTTCCCGCTATCTCGATTTCGACGCCCGCCGGGCCCTGCTTCTCAACAATGCCGATTGGCTGACCAAGCTGAATTACATCGAATTTTTAAGGGACATCGGCCGCCATTTCAGCGTGAACAAGATGCTGGCGGCGGAGAGTTACAGGATGCGCCTGGAGAAAGGCCTGAATTTCATCGAATTCAACTATATGCTTCTCCAGGCCTACGATTTTCTCTACCTGTTTAAAAACTACGACTGCGTCCTCCAGATGGGAGGCAATGACCAGTGGGGCAATATGTTGGCGGGGAGCGATCTCATTCGTCGTATGGAGGGCAAGGGGGCCCACAGTCTGACCTTTCCCCTCATCACCACCTCCGCGGGACACAAGATGGGCAAGACCGAGCGGGGCACGGTCTGGTTGGACGCCGCCCTCACTTCCCCTTACGAGTATTACCAGTATTGGGTCAATACGGAAGACGACGACCTGGAGAGGTTCCTCTGCCTCTTCACCTTTCTTCCCACGGAGGAGATCCGCGAGGTGCGAGGCCTGGCCGATGTCCATTTGAACATGGCCAAAAACGTCCTTGCCTTCGAGGCCACAAAAATCACGCACGGCGAAACCGCGGCGTTGGAGGCTTGGCGATCCTCGGTGCGGGCTTTTCAGATCCGGCCCGTGGCCGAGGAGCTGTTTCCCACGAGTTCCATACCCAGGGAGGGAAGCAAAACCTTCGCTAATGGCGGGGCTGACGATCTGTCGGCCATCCCCTCCCTGGAAGTGCCGAGGGCGGACATCGAGAAAGGCATCGCGGCCTACCAGCTCTTCCATGAGACAGGCATCTGCGCCTCCCGAGGCGAGGCTCGACGGCTCATAGAACAAGGAGGGGCCTACATAAACGACGAGCCCGTCCCGGCTTTCGATGAAATGATCACGGAAAGGCATCTTGGCGCTCAGGGATTGATTCGTCTAAGGAAGGGAAAAAAGAAGCATTTTCTCGTCATCGTGAAATAAGGAAAGAAATTTAAAAAAAAAGCTTGACTAAGAAGACGATCCGAAGTAGAAGGCCCGTCTGTTCTTTGAATTGATCGGCAACAAAAATTGAATTCCTTAAAATTAGTTCTTGACTGTTTTTGGAATTCGCTGTAGAAGGTCAAACTTTAGCGCAGTGAAAATTTTCCAAACGGCATTAAAAAAATGCTTGACACCGGAAGCTGGCTGGGCTAAACATCAAGGCTCGTTTCCAACCGAGTTCTTTGGCAATTGAATAGTGGGATGATTGATTTGTGGGTCCCAAACAAACACGAATCACAATGAGATATTTCTCAGCAAGGATTAAAACTGGAGAGTTTGATCCTGGCTCAGAACAAACGCTGGCGGCGTGCCTAACACATGCAAGTCGAACGCGAAAGGGGCTTCGGCCCTGAGTAAAGTGGCGCACGGGTGAGTAGCGCGTGGGTAATCTGCCCCTCAGTTGGGAATAACCCACCGAAAGGTGGGCTAATACCGAATAATGCTGTATCGCTGTGGCGATCCAGCCAAAGACGGCCTCTGCTTGCAAGCTGTCGCTGAAGGATGAGCCCGCGTACCATTAGCTTGTTGGTGGGGTAATGGCCTACCAAGGCGACGATGGTTAGCTGATCTGAGAGGATGATCAGCCACACTGGAACTGAGACACGGTCCAGACACCTACGGGTGGCAGCAGTTTCGAATCATTCACAATGGGCGAAAGCCTGATGGTGCGACGCCGCGTGAGGGATGAAGGCCTTCGGGTTGTAAACCTCTGTCACTGGGGAAGAAACGCTGCATTTTAATAGAATGCAGCCTGACTTAACCCGGAGAGGAAGCAGTGGCTAACTCTGTGCCAGCAGCCGCGGTAATACAGAGACTGCAAGCGTTATTCGGATTCACTGGGCGTAAAGGGTGCGCAGGCGGCCGTGTGTGTGAGGCGTGAAAGCCCGGGGCTTAACCCCGGAATTGCACCTCAAACTACACGGCTAGAGCATTGGAGAGGGTAGCAGAATTCATGGTGTAGCAGTGAAATGCGTAGATATCATGAGGAATACCAGAGGCGAAGGCGGCTACCTGGACAATTGCTGACGCTCAGGCACGAAAGCGTGGGGAGCAAAAGGGATTAGATACCC
>JASGUC010000061.1 GCA_030057915.1 Pseudomonadota bacterium | reverse complement strand
GCTGAAGGATGTCGCGCCCGGCACGGAGACGGAAATGGTTCAATCATGATCGAGCCCGATGGGAGGAATTCAAGAGCCGCTATTTTTCCGAACTTGGGGAAAAACCAGAAATGGTGAAGCGGCTCCGCGACCTTGCGGCAAAAGGACGCGTCACCCTTCTCTATTCCGCAAGCGACAACGAATGCAATCAAGCCGTCGCCCTCAGGGAATACTTGCTGAAGAGGAAGGAATAGGAGACGACCGTGACCAGGCGGAAACGCCTCGTCGCGGCGAACCTATGCCGGCGCGCCGGCATAGGTAAAGTACCTGAAATCATAGGTGTAATCGACGACGGTCAAAAAGTTTTGCCTCCGGAAATCACACCCCTATTTCCCCTGCAGCGCCAACTGGAAATGACGCCGCAATCACCCTGAAACCCATAACCCATCAATGGATAAGTGCGCCTCATCAGCAACTTCCCCCAACCATGGGGGCATCTACAACCGATGAAAAAGGGGGACAATCTCGCCGATGCTAACTCCCTTCGGTCGAAATGACAAAAATGGTTTGAAAAAAGCCATTTCCGAGTCCCCCTCGCCTTCCCGGTGACCGCCGGAATACGGTGTTTTCATGGCATTCCCGACCCCGGATTTTTACCGAGTCGATTTGTTAAAGATTTCTCCCTTCGGTCGAAATGACAAAGGCGAGCGGCAAAGCTGTCTTTTCAAGGGCCTCAAAGGGGCGGCAAGGGGCGGCAAGGGGCGGCAAAGGGGCGCCGGTGCTTGCCCTCGGGAAAACGACCGCGCCGTTTCTCCTGTGTCCAGGGCGATCCCATTCGTCCCGGATAATTCAGGGCCGGATCGTCAGTCCATGGCCTGGAGTTCCCGGAGCGTTTCCTCCAGGCGTTTGGGCGAGACCCGGACCGCCGTTTTCAGCTCCTGGGCAAATAGGGAGAGCTTATATTCCTCGAGAAGCCAAAAAAAATCTTCCAGCGCCCGCGCCTTTGCTGGCGACGGCGACGACCGGCCGCCGTCGGTTGCCTCGCGCCAGAGGCGGCGATAGCCCTCTATCGTCTCCGCTTTAGCCAGGGCCTTCTCGAGATGGAACATCGACCGTTCGGCCCGGATGGTCAATCCCCGGATGTACCGGGACAGGTTCCGGATGCGCTCCTCGGGATGGCGGATGAGAAAGTCCTCGGGAAGCAGGAGGGCAAGCTCCTGGCGAAGCAAGAGGAGATGCTCCCGATGAGGCTTGGAGAAGCCGTACTGTCTCTCCAGTCGCTTCAGGGCGCCCTCGGCCTGGAAATTGGCCTCCAGAATCGGCGCCACAAGCTGTAATGTCTTCTGGGCCTGAGGGGCGACAAGGCCCTTCATCTCCCCGGCATATCGTAAAAATTCCTTTTTAGTCCTGATATTTACAGCAAATAGGTCAAGCAATGCCTTATGATATAGGAGGCGCTGAAGTCCTTTTGGGCCGCCGAACCTTTCCCCATGGAGTTTCATGCTCCCCGTCGGCAGAAGCGCCTTCTTCAAATATTTGCATTCCGGCCACAGGAGGCGTTCATATAGGGCGACAACCCCGCGGCGATGGGAGGCGACGGCCTCCTCCGGGCAGTCCAAGAGACGGAGGCAAACGATTCCATCCTCGAGGCGCAGGGCCGGGTAGGCGACGCCCAGGGGCCAATCGGGATCGCCCAGGGGAAGGGAATCAGGCAAGTCATTGAAATCCCAACCCTGAACATCCTCGATTTCGAATTCTCTCCTGGCGTTATCCAGGGCCTCCTGTCTGATCTTTTCCAGGCAACGCCCCCGGAGGTCCCCCAGGCTACGGCTGTGGCCGAGTTCCCGTCCTTCCTCGTCCGTCAACAGGTAACGGAGATGCCTCGACTCCAGACCCTCCGCCTCTCGCCAAAGGGTCGCGGGAAGGTCCAAATCGTAGTGAAGCTTCAGGAGGCGGCGCAGGTCTTCGGTCGCAGGCCCCTTCGTTTCGTCCCAGTTCCGGAGGATCACATCCGTGACCTCGTTCAGGGTGGGGAGGCGGCGGCGGCATGACTTGGGAAGACTCTGAAGGCGTTCCCTGACGATTTCCCTTCGGATTCCAGGTATGGTGACGGCAAGACGCGCCGTCTCGTCGGCGGCCAGAAGCGGCGCCGTGAGCCGGACCGTGACCCCATCGTCATCGCCGCCGGGATTGTAGTTATAAATCAGCGGGACGGAGACGCCGCGCACCTTGGCCGCGTCCGGCCAATCCCGCAGCGCCTTTTCGTCGGGTTCCGCAAGAAGCACATCGGACGGCGTCATCCGCAGGCATTCGTCGCCACCCTTTTGGCGAATGTATCGCCCTAGGGACCTCTCCGTGCACATCCCCTCGGGAAGGCGCCGTCGGTAAAACTCGAAGACCGCCTCCTCGTTCCACAGCCATCCCCGGCGGCGCAACTTGTTCTCCATGAGGCGCATACCCTCCAGAACCCGTTCATTGTGATCGAGGAATGGATAGGCCCTCTTGAGCGAACCAGTCATGATTCCCTCTCGGATGAAGATGGCCCGTGCGGTGTCCGGGTCGATGCGGCCGAAGGAAACGGTCCGGCGGGGGATGATGACCATATCGAAGAGGACGATCCTGGCAATAGCCTGAACCTCCCCGCGCTCCTGATTCCAGTGGGGTTCGGAATAGAAGGCCCGGCAGTGTTCTCCCGCGGCCGCCTCGATCCATTCCGGTTGCAGGGCCGCCACGGTCCGGGCGAAGAGTCGGGACGTCTCCACCCATTCCGCGGCGACGATCCAATCCGCCTTCTTGCCGATCAAGGCCGATCCGGGAAAGATCGCGGCCGTCCTGCCTTTCGGGGCGGCATAGAGGTTGTTTTCCTTCCTCATGGCGACGCCGGAAAGGAAACCGGTTAAGATGGCCTTGTGAATCGAGGCATTCCTGTCCTCCGGGCCTTCCCTCGACCCCTGACTGCGCGGGGGAAGAAGGCGGCGGCGCGGTTCCGCCTGGACCTGGGCCTCGGTTAGGGGCGCCTCCCCCTGGGCCTCCATGGTCATCGCGTGGAGCTGACGATACAGGTCCTGCCATTCCCGCATCCGCCGCCAGGAGAGATAATGCTCCCGGCAGAATCCGCGGCGGCGCCCCGACGTTCCCCCCTCCCCGCTGACCTCTTGAAATCGTTTCCATATGTTGAGAAGGGTGATGAAATCCGAGGACGGATCCTGAAAGCGGGCGTGCATCTCCGCGGCCAGTGGCGCCTGATCCCGGGGGCGCTCCCTTGGATCGAAGATGCTCAGGGCCGCCGTTATGACGAGGATCTCCTCGAGACAGTCATGGGCCATCGCCGCCACGATCATCCTCGCCAGGCGGGGATCGACGGGAAGCCGGGCCATGAAACGACCTATTTCGGTGAGCGTCGGCTTCCCTTCCATCCTCACGGCCCCCAGTTCCCTGAGGATATCCAGGGCGTCCCGGAGATGTTTCTTGTCCGGGGGCTCCAAAAAGGGGAAGGCGAAGATGTCGTCGAAATTCAGGGCCAGCATTCTGAGGATGACCCCGGCCAGATTGGCGCGCTTGATCTCCGGCGGCGTGAAGGAGGGGCGGGAGAGATAGTCTTCTTCACTGTACAGACGGATGCAGATCCCGTTGCCCACCCGGCCGCAACGGCCCAGGCGCTGATCGGCGCTGCTTTGCGCAATGGCCGTCACTGGCAGGCCGGCGGTCCGGGATCGGGGGTTGTACTGGGAGATCCGGGCCAGTCCGGTATCTATGACGTAACGAATGTTGGGAATGGTCAGGGATGTTTCCGCCACATTGGTGGCCACCACGATCTTCTGCCGGTCCGCGGGCTGGAATACCCGCTGCTGGTCCTCCCAGGAGAGGCGGGAAAACATCGGCGTCACGACCTTGTGGTCGCCAAAGCGACCGGAGAGCATCCTGCATGTGTCCCGAATGTCCTGTTCCGTGGGCATGAAGATCAGGATGTCCCCCCAACGCCCTCCCTCGTGGCGCCGTTCGAGGTCCTCCACGGCGGCGACCGCCTCCTCCACATATGCGCCGCCGTCGTCGAGCCCGTCTTCCGAAACCGGGGGCCGCCAGCGCACCTCCACGGGATAGAGACGGCCGGAAATCTCGATGACCGGGGCGTTGCCGAAGGCCTGGGAGAACTTTTCCGTCTCCAGGGTCGCCGAGGTGATGATCACTTTCAATCCCCGGCGCCGGGGAAGGACGGTCCGGAGAAGGCCGATCAGAAGATCGATATTGAGGCTTCGTTCATGGGCTTCATCGACGATGACGGTGTCGTAACGCCGGAGGAGGGGGTCGCCCTGGGCCTCCATCAGGAGGATGCCGTCGGTCATCACCTTGATGTAAGGATGGGGGCCGCTTCGCTCGTCGAAACGGATCTTGTAGGCCACGGAGTCGCCCAATTCCTCCCCCAGTTCCTCGGCGATCCGACGGGCGACCGCCGCCGCCGCCACCCGTCGGGGTTGCGTGCAGCCGATGAGTCCCCTGATGCCCCGCCCGGCATCGAGGCACATCTTCGGTAGTTGGGTCGATTTTCCGGAACCCGTTTCCCCCGTGACGATCACCACCTGGTGCTGGCGGATCGCCGCCACGATCTCCTCCTTGCGTGCGACGATGGGAAGGGGGGGCCAGCAGCGCGTCACGGGCCTCGAAAGCCGCCGTTTTTCCAAATGATTCCGTGGTTTCAAAGGCCTTTTGTCCATGGGGGACATATTTCACAAAAGCGCCGGCGCTGTCAACGATGAGGATGAAAAAGGGCAAACGACCGATTTCCTCTTGATTAAAAAACGAATCGGAGTAAACTCTCTTTAGACCTCTATTTGTCGGCGAGCGTCAGCTTCTTTTGGAACCGAGGAGACGTCGATTCGATCATGCCCTTGCTCACCATATATTTCCAGCTTCACCAGCCCTTTCGCCTCCACCCGGATCGGGACAAGTTTCTCTGGGAGGAACAAAACCGGGACATCTTTCTCAAGGTGTCGGAAAAGTGCTATCTGCCCGCCACCGCTCTCTTTACGGAACTTCTCCGTTCCTATCCGGGATTCAAGATCACCATGAGCATGTCGGGGGTGTTTCTCGAACAGGCGGAGAATTATTGCCCCGAGGTTGTCAAGGCCCTCCAGGGATTGGTGGATGCAGGGCAGGAGCGGGGACAGATAGAGTTTCTCGATGAAACCTACTACCATTCCCTGACCAGCCTCTTCCAGGACCCGGCGAAGAGGGAATTCCGCGACCAGGTTGCCCTCCACCGGGACAAGATGCGCCGTCTTTTCGGACTTTTCCCCTCGTCCTTCCGTAACACGGAGCTGATGTACAACAACAACATCGCCGCGGCGGCGGCGGATATGGGCTATCGGGCCATCCTCTGCGAAAAGCGGGACGACATGTTCGACAATGCCGGCGTCCCCATCTCGCCCAACGCCATCTTCCGCGCCCGGGGGTTGAACCTGCTGGTCCTGCCCCGGCACCGGGAGTTGAGCGACGACATCGCCTTCCGGTTTTCCCACCATCCCCCGACCCCGGAGATGTACGCCTCCTTCATCGCCCGGATCGATGGCGAGGCGGTCGTTCTCGGTTTCGATTACGAACATATCGGGGAGCATATCTGGGACGACAAGGGGATCTTTACCTTCTGGCGGGAACTCCCCGCCGCTCTGGCCCTGTATCCGGCCATCGTCATGGCCAATCCCTCGGAAATCGTCGAGCGCTTCCATGACGTGGAGTGCCCCGAGGTGGATATCGACGGCCTGGCCACCTCTTCCTGGGCCGATGCCACCCGGGACACCTTCGGCTGGTTGGGCAATATGACCCAGTATGAACTATTCAAGGATATCGAAAGGATGGAAGTGGATGCCCGAAAGGCGGGCGGGGATCTGCTGACCCGCTGGCGCCTCCTGACCACCTCCGATCACGTGTATTTCCTCCATGAACGCATCGGTGAGGACCATGCGGTCCATGCCTATTTCAACCCCTATGGCGGCTCCGTCTCCCAGCCGACCTACATCCTGACCCGGAAGATCGATCAACTCATGAACGATCTGGGGCGCTTCGAGATCCTCAAACGGAAAGAGAAGACCGCCGTGCTCATCGTTACCCCGGAAACCGGACCGCTACCGGAGGAAATGGGGGCGTTGGCCAAGTATGTCTCCGGGAAGAGCGGCGGCCAGGGGGAGGTCGTTTCGGCCCTCTGCGAGGGGATGATGGAGCGGGGGATCAACGTCCATCTCGCCACCTTGAACCTGAAACGGCGTTTCCAGCGGGAAAGCAACCTGGACGAATGGGAATGGCGGGAACATCGTTACCGCCTGGACCCCAAACGGATTCATCTGGTAAGTTCCGCCATCTTCGCTGATTGCATGAGCGCCTATGCGGGCAATCCCCTCCTCACGGCGGCGGAGTTTCAGCGGGAGATCGTGAACAATATCATCAAGACGGTTCGGGCCCAGCATCAGGGCCGGCTCATCGTCCACAGCCACGACTGGATGGCCGGCGGGGTCATCGCCGCCTACGCCCGGGATACGGGGCTCCCCCTTCTCCATACCGTCCATAACGTCTTCACGGCCTGCCTGCCCCTGGATCATCTCACCGGGGTAGGATGGCAGCATTACGCCGACAATCTTTTCATAACCTACGATCAGGGTCGGCGATGCGTCGATTGCCAGGCCACGGCCATCAAGAACGCAACGATCGTGAATTTCGTCGGCGAACGATTCCTGCGGGAGGTGATAAACGACTACTTTATGGATCGGCCGATCATTCCGGCCAGCGTCCGCCAGGAGGTAAAGGCGAAGCATCGGTATGGCGCGACCCGGGCAATCATCAACGCCCCGGCCTCGAACATGTATCCGGAGCATTGCCCTCATCTGGCCAGGACCTACGGCGTGGAGGACGATATCCTCGCCGCCAAGGAGGAAAACCGTCGGGAGTTTCAGCGTCGTCTCGGGTTGAACATCGCTCCGGAGGCCATCCTTTTCTTTTGGCCCTCCCGTCTGGACCCCTTTCAGAAAGGCGTGGAACTCCTGGAGGCCATTGCCGGGGAGTTCGTATTCGCCTATCCAGACGTCCAGATCGCCATTGTCGGCGATGGGGTGGGAAACGACCGGACCCATGTGGACATCCTGGGGCGCATCGCCTACTCCTCCGGAGGACGCATCGCCTATCATCCCTTCACAGAGTCTCTTTCCATGCTGGGATACGCCGCGGCCAGCGACGTGTTCGGGGCGTCTCTCTATGAGCCCTGTGGTCAGATCGACCAGGTGGGCAACCTTTTCGGCGCCACGGCCACGAATCGGGACACCGGAGGCTACCATGACAAGATCAGGGAGTTGCGGCTCAAGGAAGAGGGATCTCCCCAGGATGTGGGTAACGGCTTCCTCTTTCGGGACTACGACCGCGGCGGCCTCTGGTATGCCCTGGACAAGAGCGTCCAGTTTCACCGCAAACCCCGGGATGTCCGGGAGCGACAGCTCAAGCGCATCATGAGACAGGCCCGGGAGACATACGACCTGGGGACCATGATCGCCGAGTACATCCGGATCTACGAGCGTCTCAACGGCGATCAGCCCCTTGCCTGACGAGGCGGCCCGTAGACCGCTGCCTGACGAGGCGGCCCGGAGACCGCCTTGGGGGCCGTCAGGAGACCGTCACTTTTCTTGTCATTCCGACCGAAGAAATTCCAAGGCCCAAGGTCCAAAGTCCAAGGTCCAATTTGTCATTTCGACCTCTTTCTTGTCATTTCGACCGAAGGGAGAAATTCGGATCGCCCCGCCAGTCGGCGTTTTGAATAACCGCAATTTTTGTCATTTCGACCGAAGGGAGAAATCCATGTCCCGAATGTAATGAGGGATCTTAGGATTTCTCGTCGCTTCGCTCCTCGAAATGACATGAGGGTAGGCTCGCGCTCCTCGAAATGACATTGTCTGTGGATCGTCGCTCGCGCTCCTCGAAATGACATTTTTCAAAGGTCTCAAGTCCGGATCGCCCCGCCCGCCGGCGTCCGGGAGGACTTTGACATTTCGACCGAAAGGAGAAATCGCCTCGCGCCGGCAGGCAGGCCCGCCTGCCGGCAGGCGTCCGGGTTCGCAGACCCGTTTTCACCGCCGCCAGCCCAGGTCCAACTGCATATCCTTTGGCGCCTCCAGGGAAACCGCGGTGAGCAGTTGTCTTTTCCCCCCCGCCGGCGCCTCGACGATCCAGATCTGCGCTTCGTGGGTGCTTTCGGTCGGGGCAGGATCGTTCTTCACGCCGATCTGAATCCGTTCGTCCCGGGACTGGGGAAGCGGCTCCTCGACCCGGACCCGCACGGGGTAGTTCCGTGCGTTGTCGATCACGATCCGCCATTCCCACCGCTGGGTCTGCTTGTCCGCAAAGAGGCTCTTTTCTCCCGAATACCGGGCGGAGAGGACCGTCGTCGCCCTCACCAGGGGATCGCTGCCGAAGTAGATAGCCCCCTCCCTGCCTGTCAGGGAAAAGGGGCGCTTGCCTACCAGGGACCCGTCGATGATGAACAGCGCCGTTCCCGGGGGTATCTCACGGTCGTCGGCAAACCTCGCCTCGCCCCGCACGAAGGTCTGTTCGCCCTGGGAGGGCCTGGCCAGATGCAGGAATTCCACCGGCCATTCCTCTTCCCGCACCTGCAGCCGCTGGCGGTGACCGGCGGCGAGGGACCGCTTCCCCATCTCCCAGACATGAAAAGAGGAAGCCCTCGTCACGGACGGCGCTTCCCCCTCCGACGACACGAGAGCCGCCTCGGCCGCCGCCGCCAGCGGCATCGCTTCCCCGGCGGCCTTTCGATTGCGATAGATCAACCGCTCTTGTGGCTTGACGATCCAGGGAGGGAGTTCCGGCGGTTCCATGACCTTCCGCGGCTGCAGGGTGGCCAGGCGGATGTTGACCTGCCGCCAATCCTGACCGGTGCTCTGCCAGATCTCCGCGTCCCAGGTAAAGCGGACGAGCCGCTTCAAGGGTTGGGCCTCCAAACGGTAAAGGGAGGACCAGCCGCAACCGACGACGGTGTAGCTATAGGATAGGGCGACCTCCCGGGCGGCCACCCCGGACAGCACGGTCGTCACCTCCCAGGAGGTCTCCTTTTTCCCAGTCATTTGCAGGATCGTCTCCTCGAGGTCCTTGATTTTCTTTGTAGTCTCTTCGATTAAAGGTTCCAGGGTCAGCTTTTCCTGGACCGTTTTCTTCATGTGCCGGCCGATCGAGGCCGCCGTATTGACGGCCTCCGCGGGCGTCTTTACCCGGGCCTTCGTCTGCAACTGCCAGAACTGAATCTGTGTTTCCAGGGAACGATTTTCCGCCTGGAGGCGCCATAGTTCCTTCTTGAGCTTCTCCATATCCGCTTTCAGGAGCGTCACGGCCCGATCGTCCTGCCGGGCGACCTGACGCCACCGCTGGTCCAGGACCTTCGCATTTGCCGGACCGATAACCTTCGTCGTCAGCGTTTCCGGGTCGGACTGGCCCGGGATGAGAAACACGGCTTCGCCGGTCATGGCGTCGAGGGGCTTCAGAGGGAGCTTCCCGATCTCGATAATCCGCGCCGAGGCTGGATACAGCGTCACCTCCACCGGCGCGGCCAGGGTGTATGACGAAAGGGGAAGCGATATGGCCCAAGCCGCAAGTCCTGCAAAAAGAGTGGAAACGATCCTTTTCATGTCTTTCTCCTTCCGGGTGGTTGGGTGCCGGTTGTCCCAAAACAAGGAGCCGTGCGGGGACGTGGCTCGTTCTTCAGGGCGCGGGCATGCCATCGCGACCGGATGGCCCCCGCCGACTATTCCCGATGGCCGCCGCGATGGCGTTTACCCCGTCCATGGCCGCCTCCACGTCCATGGTCAGAACCTTTCTGTCCCTCATGACGATTTTCCCGTCGATGATGGAAGTCCGCACATCGGCGCCGGAGGCGGCGTAAACCAGATGGGAATAGGGATTGTACATTGGGGTGAGATGGGGCTTCCGGAGATCGACGAGGATGATGTCGGCCCGTTTGCCGGGGGCGAGGGAACCGATCTCGTCCTCCAGGCCTAAGACCCTGGCCCCATCCAAGGTAGCCATCCTGAGGACTTGCGGGGCCGACATCACCTTGGGATCCTTATGAAATACCTTGTGAAGCTTGGCGGCGCCGTCCATCTCTCCGAACATGTCGTGAGTGTTGTTGCTGGCGCAACCGTCGGTCCCCAGGCCGACGGGCGCCCCCGCGGCGATGAGGGCGGGCATCGGTCCAACCCCGGTGGCCAGTTTCATGTTGCTCCGGGGGTTATGCGAAACCTTCACGCCATTCCGCGCCAGGCAATCGATCTCTTCCTCGTCGAGCCAGTTGCAATGAATGGCCACGGTCCTGGAATCCAGGACCCCCAGGGCCGCAAGATGAAACACCGGGCCGAGGCCGAAGCGGGAGGCGACGAAGTCCCTCTCCTCCGCCGTTTCCGCCAGGTGGATCAGAAAAAGGGAATCGTGACGTCGGGCGACCTCCTTGGCCGCCCTGATCGTCCGGGGGGAACAGGTATAGGGGGCATGGCAGAAGATGGCCGGAACGATCGCCGGTTTTGCGTCCGCCCACTTGGCAAGGAATTTCTCCGCCGCCGCGGCATGCGCGGCCGCCTCCGCCTCTCCCGCCAGGTCGATGTCCGAATCGATAATCCCCATTCCGGCGACGCAGCGGATTCCCGATTCCCGGGCCGCCCGGGCGATGGCCCCGGCGTGGAAATAGCCGTCACAGAAGGTGGTCGTCCCGGAAAGGATCATCTCCGCGATCCCCAGCAGCGCGCCGACGCGGACCATTTCCCGGTTGACGAACCTTCTTTCCGCGGGGAAGATATGGTTGTTCAGCCAGTCCATGAGGGGAAGATCGTCCGCCAGACCGCGAAAACAGACCATCGGCACATGGGTGTGGGTGTTCACGAGACCGGGAAGGACAAGACACCCCGAGGCGTCAATCACCTCCCGGGGGGAGTAGAGGGCGGCTAGAGGGTCGTGGGCCGGGACGATGAAGAGGATCCTGCCGTCCCGAATCCCTATCCGCGGATCGATGACGATTTCGTCCCCACCGGTCATGGTCAGGAGGGTCCCCCCCTGGATGAGGATGTCGAGCGGAGCGCCGCAAGCCTCCATCTTTTCTCCTCCCAAGTCGCTTGCCAAACTCGTCAAATTGGCCGCCCCCATGAAGGACGGACTCCAGAATGAATGGAATTTAGGGGTCGGGCATGCCTTGAAAACAAAATATTCCGGCTTCCACCGGGATGGCGATAGGGGCCCGGAAGCGGCATTTTTCAACCCATTTTTGTCATTTCGACCGATTTGTCATTTCGACCGAAGGGAGAAATCCTTGTCCCGAATGCAATGCGGCGTTTTTCAAAGGTCTCCCTCAAGAGAGGATCCCCCTTACCCGCCCGGCGATCTCGTTCACCCTCGCCATCGCCTCCTCCTCATCGATGGTGAGCAGGCGGCCGGCTTCCATCACCACCCGGCCGTCGATCATGACCGTCTCCACGTCGGCGCCGCTTACCGCGTAAACGAGATGGGAATAATCATTGTAAAGCGGCGTCAGGTGCGGCTTCCGGGTGTCGATCAGGATGATGTCGGCCTGCATCCCCTCCTCCAGGGCGCCCGTCTCCCGCGCCAGGCCCATGGCTCGGGCCCCGTTACGGGTTGCCATCCTCAACACCGACGAGGCGGGAAGGATAGTGGGGTCCAGGGCCGCCACCTTGGCCAGTTTGGCCGCCGTATCCATCTCCTGAAACATGTCGAGGTTGTTATTGCTGGCGCAGCCGTCAGTGCCCAGGGCCACCGTGATGCCTCGGGCCAGCATCTTCCCCACCGGTGCCACGCCGGAGGCGAGTTTCATGTTGCTTTCCGGATTGTGCACCACCTTGCAGCCGTAATCCGCGCATATCCGCATGTCCTCGTCGTCCATGCAGACGCCGTGGAAAAGGATGAGATTTTCGTGGAGAAAGCCGATGTCCCGCAAGTAATGGATTGCCTTTTTCCCGTATTTCTCGGTTAGCTGCCCGACCTCCGCCTGATTCTCGAGAAAGTGTGTCGCCACGGGGACATCGTAGCGTCGGGCCAGTTGCCGGGATTCCTTCAAAACGTCCTCGGAGCAGGTGTAGAGGGCGTGGGGCTCCACCGCAATCCGCACCAGGGGGTCGCCGGACCATTTTTCGATGAGTTTCCGGGTATATTCCAGACCCGCCGCCGGGGATTTGGCATTCGCCGAAGGAAAATCCAGAAGGACCTCGCCGATCAGGCAGCGCATCCCCGCCCTTTTTGCCGCCTGAGCGGTTTCCTCCGTGAAGAAGTACATATCGCAGAAGCAGGTGGTCCCGGACCGGATCATCTCCGCGCAGGCCAAGGTGGTTCCCCAATAGGCAAGTTCCGGGGAAACGGCGCGGGTCTCCGCGGGAAATATGTATTCCTTCCACCAGGTCATGAGTTCCATGTCATCGGCGAAACCCCGGAAGCAGGTCATGGCGGCGTGGGTATGAGCGTTGATGAGGCCGGGCATGACGATGCGATGGTCCGCCCGGATCGTCCGCCGGGCGGAGAACCTTTTCTGGATCTCCTCCGCCGGTCCGACGGCGACGATCTTTCCCTGGGCGACCGCCACGGCGCCGTTTCCATGAATCGTATCCTTTTCGTCCATTGTAACGACGCGACCGCCGGTGATGAGGGTGTCGGCTGCTTCCATCCCTTCCTCCCGAAAATGAAATGAGGTGGGCCATGATTTTGCACATCCGCAAGGAAATGTCCAGACGGTTGTTTCATGACTAGGATGGCGAAGCCCCAAATGACGTTGTCAAGGTCTTCTCGATTATGGTAGTCAAATGCGGCGGCGCGAAGGACGTTCCGCGGCCTCGCGCCGTTGTCCGGCCCGGGGTGGCCGGGGAGGAAGGCGCCTGCCGGGAGATGTTTATGACCACGTTCCGGGAAACAACCATCTCGATGCAATCGTCCCTCCGGCGGGCCGGCGATGAGGGCCCCTGGAGGCGCCGGTGATGAGCCAGCAGCGGCAGGCCTACCGCTATGCCTTCCTTGCCGTGTTGTTCTGGTCCACGGTGGCGACGGCCTTCAAAATCACCCTCCGCTACCTTTCCGTTCCGGAGATGCTTCTTTGCTCCTCCCTCGTCTCCACGCTCATCCTGGGCGTCGTCCTGGCAGGGCGGGGAAAACTGCCCCTCATCCGACGCTGCACCCGGCGCGATTATCTCCATTCCCTCGTTTTGGGATTTCTGAACCCTTTTCTATACTATCTCATCCTCTTTGAGGCCTATACCCTCCTGCCCGCCCAGGAGGCCCAGCCTCTGAATTATACCTGGCCGTTGATGCTGGTTATCCTGGCGGGCCTGATGGGAAGAGAACGTATCGATTTGCCGCGGATCGCGATGATGCTGGTGAGTTTTGTGGGCATTCTGATCATCGCCACCCGGGGTGATCCGCTCGGTTTCCGGGTCTCCAATCTCCCCGGCGCCCTGCTCGCCATGGGGAGTTCCGTCGTCTGGGCCTCCTATTGGCTGGGCAATCTGAGGGACCGCCGGGAGGAGGAAGTGAAGCTGTTTTTGAATTTCTTCTTCGGCTTCCTCTATGCCCTCGTCCTGAATTTGTTTCTGGCCGGGCCGGGCCGGCTGTCCTTGCCGGGGCTGGCGGGAGCGGCCTATATCGGCGTCTTCGAGATGGGGATAACCTTTTTCGTCTGGATGAAGGCCCTGGCCCTTTCCCGCAGCGCCGCCCAAGTGACGCGGCTCATCTACCTTTCCCCTTTTCTGTCGCTTGTATTCATACATTTCATCGGCGGCGAGACGGTCCGCGCCTCTTCCATTTTCGGGCTCCTGTTTATCGTCGCGGGCATATTCTTGCAAGAATGGGTGGGTCCCCGGGGGAAAACCGGCAATGAGTAAAAAACTGTTGACTCCGATGGGTCCTTATTATAGCTATCCTTTTTTACGTTTTTTTTGACATCGAGAGCCTATTTCATGAGCAGAGAGGAATTAGCCGCCAGACGATTCTTTATCCACACCTTTGGGTGTCAGATGAACGTGCATGATTCCGAACAATTGGCAAGCATCATGACCGAGGCCGGCTATGAGAGGGCCCCGGATGTGAGCCAGGCGGGGATCATCCTTGTTAATACATGCAGCATCCGCGCTAAGGTCGCCCAGAAGATAGTCAGCCAGCTTGGGCGCTACCGACGGTGGAAAGAGCGGAACCCCAAGGTGATCATGGGCGTGGGCGGTTGTCTGGCCCAACACTGGGGTCGGGAAATGCTCGTAAAGGCGCCATACGTGGACCTGGTTTTCGGGACCCATGCCTTCCATGAGGCCCCAAGGCTCATCGACGCCGTCCGGGCCGGAGGCGGTCCCGTTCTGGACGCGGCCTTTCGCGAGGAAATCCCGTCCCTCGGTATCCATGCCGCCGTAACCAATGGAAACGGAACGACAAAACACCAGGCCTTAGTCACGATCATGCAGGGTTGCGATAATTTCTGCGCCTACTGCGTCGTTCCCTATCTCAGAGGCAGGGAGAGGAGCCGTCCGGCGGCGGAGATCGTCCGCGAGGTGGAGACGCTGGTGGGCCAAGGCATCAGGGAGGTAACCCTTTTGGGCCAGAACGTCAATTCCTATGGCCGGGGTTTGCGGGAGGAGACGGACTTCCCTCGATTATTGACCATGATCAACCGTATTTCCGGACTGGAACGGATCAGATTCACCACCTCCCACCCCAAGGATATGACGGAGGGATTGATCGACTGTTTCGGCGGGCTCGAAAAGCTTTGCGAACATATTCACCTGCCCTTCCAGGCCGGTTCCGATCGGGTGCTGGCGCGCATGAGGCGCGGCTATACCCGGGAGGATTATCTGGGGCGCATTGCCGCCCTGCGGCGCCGCTGTCCGGATATCGCCATCAGCGCCGATGTCATGGTGGGCTTTCCGGGGGAAACGGAGGAGGATTTTCAGGCGACCCTGGCGCTGATGGAGGAAGTACGCTTTGACAATCTCTTTTCCTTCATGTACTCGGAGCGGGAGGGCACGGAGGCGGCCTCGTTTGGAGACAAGGTCCCGGAGAAGGAAAGAAACCGTCGGCTGCGGATTCTTCAGGAGCTTCAGGATCGCCACGCCTGGGAGAGAAATCGGGCGCTGATCGGCAAGGAGGTGGAGGTCCTGGTGGATGGGACCAGCAGGAACGATCCCCGGGAGCTTACGGGGCGGACACGGACCAATAAAATAGTCAATTTCGCCGGCCCCTTGCGTCTCCGGGGGGAGATTCTCGCCCTTCGTATTAGCGACGCCTATCTCCATTCCCTGCGGGGCGAATTGAAACCGCCGGAGGCGCTTCTTGTTCACAAATCGCCGGAGGCGGTTCATGTTCACAAACCTCCGGAGGCGGTTCTTGTTCACAAACCTCCGGAGGCGATTCATGTTCACAAACCTCTGGAGGCGGTTCATGTTCATAAACCGCTGGAGGCGATTAATGTTCATAAACCGCTGGAGGCGGTTCTTGGTCGGAAATGATGAGGGAGGAGCCGATGTTTGTCAGAATGAAGATCACCGGATTGACCATCGATCCCATTACCAGCACGCCGATCGTGATTCTCAAGGATATGGAGGAGAAGAGGGCCATCCCGATTTGGATCGGCCTCTTCGAGGCCAGCGCCATCGCCACCCAGCTTGAGAAGATCACCTTTTCGAGACCGATGACCCATGATTTGATCAAGGACATCCTCAAGACCTTGGAGGTGGAGGTAACGCGGGTGGAGATCCACGATCTGCGCAATAATACCTTCTTCGCGAACATGCGTCTGCGAGGGGGGGAGAGGGAGTTTGTGGTGGATGCCCGGCCCAGCGACGCCATCGCCGTTGCCATCCGCACGGATTCCCCGATCTATGTGGCGGAGACGGTCATACAGAAATCCCGGCATGTGGACATTGGGGCCAACGTCGAGGACATGGAGAAGTTGAAAGAGGAGAAATTGAAGGAATTTCTCGAGAATCTCTCGCCCGAGGCCTTTGGGAAATACAAGATGTAGGAGCGCCGTTGCAGCCAAAAGACGATGCAGGGACGCTGATCGAGGCGGCCGAGGATTTTATCGTCCATCTGGAGATGGAGAGGAATCTTTCCCCCCGGACGGTGGAGAGCTATCGGTCGGATCTGAAGGGCTTCCTGGCCTTCCTGGGGGAGGAGGAACATCCCGGGGATGGCCTCGCCACCCTCCCGGTCCGCTCCGTGGATCGGCTTTTGGTCCGCGGTTATCTTGCCGCCCTCCATCGGCGGGGATTGAAGAAGTCGTCCGTGGGTCGGAAGATGGCCGCCCTCAATACGTTCTTTCGTTTTCTTCTGGAGAGGCAATATGCGCAGGTCAACCCCCTGGCCGGGATGTCCGCCCCCAGGAAGGATCGGCATCTGCCGGCCCATCTCTCCGTGGATGAGGCCCACGATCTGCTCACGCAGCGGTTCCCGGACGACGAAAAGGGGAGACGCGATCGGGCCCTGCTGGAACTATTCTATTCAACCGGCATCCGGCTCCGCGAGCTGACGGACCTGAACCGGGAGGACGTGGATTTCTCTCAGGCCCTCATCAAGGTGCGGGGAAAGGGAAGGCGGGAACGAATCGTCCCCGTGGGCGCCCCGGCCTTGTCGGCCCTCAGGGATTATCTGGACCTGATCAAGGAGAATCCGCCCAAAGACCCTGGCGGAAGGTCGCCATTGATACGGGGGCGCAACGACCGGAGGATTCATCCCCGAACGGTGGAGAGAATCCTGGACAAGTATATCGCATCCGCAGGCATCGGCAAAAAGATCGGCCCTCATGCCCTGCGGCATTCCTTTGCCACGCACCTCTTGGATGCGGGAGCGGATCTGCGGAGCATTCAGGAATTGCTGGGGCATAAGAGCCTTTCGACAACGCAGCGTTACACCGCCGTGAAGGCAAGCCGCCTGATGGAGATTTACGACCTGGCCCATCCGCAAGGGCGGGGAGGAGTGAAAAAGTCATGAAAATGAGGGGAACGACCATCGTCGCCATTCGACGCAACGGCATGGTTACCGTCGCCGGCGACGGGCAGGTGACGTTCGATGTCACCATCATGAAGCATGGCGCCCGAAAGGTCCGCCGTCTTTACCACAACAAGGTGATTGTCGGTTTTGCCGGAACCACGGCGGACGCCTTTACCCTCTTCGACCGTTTCGACCAGAAGCTGGACCAATACAACGGCAATCTCCTCCGCGCCGCCGTGGAACTCACCAAGGACTGGCGCACCGATCGGGTCCTGAGGCATCTGGAGGCCCTGATGATCGCCGTGAGCAGGGAGCATTTTCTGCTCGTATCCGGCAACGGCGACGTCATAGAATCGGACGACGAGGTAATGGCCATCGGCTCCGGCGCCCCCTATGCCCTGGCCGCCGCCCGGGCCCTGGCGCGTTTTTCCGAGCTGTCCGCAACGGAAATCGCGGTGGAATCCGTACGGATCGCCTCGGAGATCTGCATCTACACAAACGACAATATTACGGTTGAAGAATTGGAAATAGACAATGATTAAGCCCAAACCGCTCCTGACAATCTCTGCGCCGGAAGGAGATACGTCCCTGAAGGCCCTCACCCCCCGGGAAATCGTGGAAAAGCTGGACCAGTATATCATCGGTCAGGGGGACGCCAAGCGGGCAGTGGCAATCGCCCTGCGCAACCGCTGGAGACGCCAGAACGTATCGGCCGAACTCGGGGAGGAGATTTCGCCGAAGAATATCATCATGATCGGCCCCACGGGGGTGGGAAAGACCGAGATCGCCCGCCGCCTCGCGAAACTGGACAACGCCCCCTTCCTCAAGGTGGAGGCGTCTAAATTTACCGAGGTCGGCTACGTTGGCCGGGATGTGGAATCCATGATCCGCGACCTCGTGGAACTGGCCATCAATATGGCCAAGGCTGAAGAGCAGGATAAGGTCCGGGCCAAGGCGACGACGCTGGCCGAGGAGGCCCTCCTCGATGTGCTGCTGCCGCCCAAGCCTCTGGAGCGATCCGTGGGCGACATGATGTCCGACGATAAGGAGGCGCCGGCGGGGGAGGCGGAAAGGCAGCGGAGGGAAGATACGACGCGGGAGAAGCTTCGCCGCTTCCTTCATGAAGGCCGTCTCGACGGACGCTACGTGGAAATCGAGGTATCGGAGCAACGAAGCGGCCCCATGATCGAGATCTTCTCCACCGCCGGCATCGAGGACATGGGGATGAACATCAAGGAGCTTTTCGGCAACATGTTCCCCCCGAAGAAGAAGAAATGCCGGGTCATGGTTCCGGAGGCCCTGGAGATCCTCACCCAGGAACAGGCCCAGGCCCTCGTCGATATGGAGAAGGTGACCAGGACGGCCGTCCGCAGGGTGGAACAGTCAGGGATTGTCTTTCTGGATGAAATAGACAAGATCGTGGGCGGCGATTCCGGACATGGGCCGGACGTCTCCCGGGAAGGGGTCCAGCGGGACCTCCTCCCCATCGTGGAGGGTTCCACGGTGAATACCCGGCACGGAATGGTAAAAACGGACCATATCCTCTTTATCGCCGCCGGGGCCTTCAGCGCCTCCAAGCCCTCGGATCTGATCCCGGAACTCCAGGGTCGCTTCCCCATCCGCGTCGAACTTGACTCATTGGGCCGGGAGGAATTCATCCGCATCCTGACGGAGCCGCACAATGCGCTGATCACGCAGTACATTGAAATGCTGGCCACCGAAGGCGTCCGGCTGAGCTTTACCGATGAGGCGGTGGCGGAAATAGCCGAAGTCGCCGCCATCGTGAACGAACGTACAGAAAACATCGGGGCGCGCCGTTTATACACCATTATGGAGACGCTCCTGGATGATATCTCTTTCGATGCCCCCGATCTGACCGATAAGGTCGTGGTCATCGACGCCGAACAGGTCCGGGAAAAACTGGAGGACATCATCGAAGACGAGGATTTAAGTCGTTATATTCTTTAGTGAATCGAGAGCGAAGAGGCGATTATGGACACGGTAAGGAAGTCTATGGAGAGAGCGGAAATACTCTTGGAGGCCCTGCCTTATATCCGCCGTTTTTACAATAAGATCATAGTGATAAAATACGGCGGCCACGCCATGGTGGATGAGGAACTCAAGGACATGTTCGCCCGGGATGTGGTGATGATGAAGTATGTGGGCATCCATCCGGTGGTGGTCCATGGCGGCGGTCCCCAGATCGGCGGCTATCTGAAGAAGCTGGGGAAGGAATCACGATTCATCCAGGGCATGCGCGTCACCGATCGGGAAACCATGGATATCGTCGAGATGGTCCTGGCAGGCAAGGTCAACAAGGAGATCGTCGGTCTCGTCAACCAGCACGGCGGCCGGGCGGTGGGGCTCAGCGGCAAGGATGGAGGGCTCATCAAGGCCGACAAATATCTTCTCAGCGCCGAGAAGGCGAAAGATACCCCGCCAGAAATCATCGACCTGGGCCTGGTGGGCAAGGTTCGGGAAGTAGATGCCGATCTCCTGACGGCCCTGGTCCGGGACGGATTCATCCCTGTCATCGCCCCCACGGGACACGGCGATCAGGGGGAGACTTACAACATCAACGCAGACATCGTCGCCGGAGCGGTAGCGGCCGCCCTCAAGGCGGAAAAGCTCGTGCTGCTCACGGACGTGGCCGGGGTGCTCGATTCGGAAAAACGGCTCATCAACACCATGAGCAACGCCGAAGCCCTGGGCATGATCAATGACGGCATCATCCTGGGCGGCATGTTTCCCAAGGTCAAGTGCTGCCTCAAGGCCCTCCGGGGCGGGGTGAAAAAGGCGCACATCATCGACGGGCGGCACAGGCACGCCATACTCCTGGAGATGTTCACCGACCGCGGTATCGGCACGGAGATCGTCGTCTGAGGAAGCGTGGCCTCATAGGAGAAGCAATCGTGAAAAAAGATGTCATTTCGAAGGAGCGAAGCGACTGAGAAATCCTAAGATCCCTCATTGCATTCGGGACATGGATTTCTCCCTTCGGTCGAAATGACAAAAATGTTGGGTTGAAATGACAAAGAGGAAGCGCGGCCTCAAGGAGCGACGATCCACAGCGGCAAGAAAGGGGAAAAAGGCGCAAATGGCCAGGAATGAAAAGGAACTCATGTCGATTGCCGATGAGCGCATCATGGGCACATACCGGCGATTTCCCGTCGTCTTTACCAGGGGGCGGGGGACGAGGCTATGGGATGTCGAGGGCCGGGAATACCTCGATTTCGTCGCCGGCATCGCCGTCTGCAGTCTGGGTCACGCCCATCCGGCGGTGACAGAGGCGATCGGGGAACAGGCCAAAAGGCTCGTCCATGTCTCCAACCTCTTCTATATCGAAGCCCAAATCGAATACGCCCGTCTGTTGACGGATAACTGCGCCCTGAAGAAGGTCTTCTTCTGCAACAGCGGCGCCGAGGCCAACGAAGGGGCCATCAAGCTGGCGAGAAAGTACGGCAACGATCACAGCGGTGGTCTGCGGAACGAAATCATAACCATGACCTCGTCATTTCACGGCCGGACCATGGCGACGATTACCGCCACCGGCCAGGAAAAATTCCAGAAGGGCTTTCATCCCCTGCTTCCCGGGTTCAGATATGCCCCCTTCAATGACCTGGAGACCCTGGCCGGGATGATTACGGAGCGGACCTGCGCCGTCATGGTGGAACCCGTCCAGGCCGAGGGCGGCGTCAGATTGCCGGCGCCGGGATACTTTACCGGCTTGCGGAGGCTCTGTGACGAAAGGGATGTCCTCCTGATCCTCGACGAGGTCCAGGTAGGCATGGGCCGGACGGGGACGCTCTTCGCCTACGAGCAGGAAGGGATAATCCCGGATATCGTCACCCTGGCCAAGGCCATGGGAAACGGCTTTCCCCTCGGGGCGACGCTGTCCGGAGAAAAGGTTGCCGCCGCCTTCGAGCCGGGAAGCCATGCCTCCACCTTCGGGGGCAACCCCCTGGGCATGGCCGCCGCCCGGGCCACCCTGGAGGTCCTGCTGGGCGAGGGGATCATCGCCGGGTGCCGGGATAGAGGCACCTACCTACTGGCGCGGATGGAGGAACTGCGCGCCCGGCATGGAATCATCGCGGATGTCCGGGGTCGCGGCCTCCTCGTGGCCGTGGAACTTGGCTGTGAAGCGGCCGGGATCATCGCCCGGGCCATGAAACGGGGTCTGCTGATTGCGTCGGCGGGTCCCAATGTCTTGCGTTTCGTCCCCCCCCTTATCGTTACGGAACAGGAGATAGATCAGGCCGCGGCGATTCTGGACGAGATCTTCAAGGAGGGCGAATGAAGAAGGACCTGGTCACCGAATACGATCTTGCCGACGAGGATTTCGATCTCCTCTTCGCCCGCGCCCGGGAATTGAAACGGTTTCTCAAAGAGGGAAGGCCCCACCAGGTTTTGGCGGGCAAGACCCTTGGGATGATCTTCGAAAAGGCATCGACCCGGACCCGCCTATCCTTCGAGGTGGGGATGTACCAGTTGGGAGGCCTGGCGGTCTTTCTGAGCACCAACGACACCCAGCTTGGCCGAGGGGAAACGGTGGCGGACACCGCCAAGATCATGTCCCGCTACCTGGATGCCATAATGATCAGGACCTTCGCCCAGAAAACCGTCGAGGACCTGGCCGTGCATGCGGCAATCCCCGTGATCAACGGACTTACCGACCTCCTCCATCCCTGCCAGATCCTAAGCGACCTGTTCACGATCATGGAGATAAAGGGAGATTGCCGAGGATTGAAGATCGCCTATATCGGCGATGGGAACAATGTGGCTAATTCCTGGATCAACGCGGCGGCGCGACTGCCCCTGAAGCTGGCCCTGGCCTGTCCCGAGGGCTACGAGCCGGACGCGGCGCTCCTTACCCGGGGAAGGAAGGAGGCCCGGGAGGGGATATGCCTCTGTCGCGATCCCGAGGAAGCCGTGGAAAATGCCCAGGTGGTCTATACGGACGTGTGGGCCAGCATGGGACAGGAGGCCGAACGGGAACATCGCTCTCGGGTCTTTAGACCTTATCAGGTCAATGAGAACCTCTTGTCGTATGCCCGGGAAGATTATATCGTCATGCATTGCCTACCGGCGCACCGGGGCGAGGAAATAACCTCCGAGGTCATCGACGGACCCCACTCCGTCGTCCTCGATCAGGCGGAAAATCGTCTCCACGTCCAGAAGGCGATCTTGGAGACACTCATGAAGAAGGAGAAGGAATCGTGAAAAAAAAGGTAAAGAAGGTTGTTCTCGCCTATTCGGGCGGGCTGGACACATCGGTTATCGTGCGGTGGCTCTTGGAAACCTACCGATGTGAAGTGATCTGTTTCGCCGCCGATGTGGGGCAAAAGGAAGAGCTGGACGGACTCCGGGAAAAGGCCCTCAACACAGGGGCCGTCAAGATCTATATCGACGATCTCACCGAGGAATTCGCCCGGGACTTCATATTTCCCGCCCTGCGGGCCAATGCCGTCTATGAAGGCGTTTATCTTTTGGGAACCTCTCTGGCCCGGCCCCTGATCGCCAAACGACAGGTGGAAATCGCCCATGCCGAAGGCGCCGACGCGGTGTGCCACGGGGCCACCGGCAAGGGGAACGACCAAGTCCGGTTCGAGATGACCTATATGGCTCTCGATCCCCGTCTCGACATCATCTCCCCGTGGAAGGACCCCCGGTGGACCTTCGACTCCCGAGCCTCGATGCTCGACTATGCGGCCAAGCACAACATCCCCGTGCCCTTGGTTACGAAGGAAAAGCCGTACAGCAGCGACCGCAATTCCCTCCACATCTCCCACGAGGGGGGGGTTCTGGAGGATCCCTGGGCAGAGCCACCGGAGGATATGTTCGTCATGTCCGTTTCCCCGGAAGCGGCCCCGGACAAGGCCACCTACGTGGATATCGATTTCGAGCAGGGCAACCCGGTGGCGGTAAACGGCGAGCGTCTGAGCCCGGCGCGCCTCATGGAGGTCATGAACGATCTGGCGGGCGCCAACGGAATCGGCAGGGTGGACATGGTGGAGAACCGCTTCGTGGGCATGAAATCCCGGGGGGTTTATGAGACTCCCGGCGGCACGGCCCTCTGGATAGCCCATCGGGCGGTGGAATCGCTCGCCATGGATCGCGAGGTAATGCTTATGAGGGATTCCCTGATCCCCAAATACGCCCAGCTTGTTTACAATGGCTTCTGGTACACCCCGGAGATGAAGACCCTCCAGGCCTATATCGACGCCACTCAGGAAAACGTCACCGGGACGGCCCGGCTGAAACTCTACAAGGGAAACGCCATCGTCGTGGGACGGAAATCGCCGTTCTCGCTGTACTCGGAAGATTTCGCGACCTTCGAAAAGGAAGAGGTTTACAACCAGATGGACGCCACGGGCTTCATCCGTCTCAATGCCCTGCGCCTGAAGATTCTGGCCATGCAGAGGGAAGGGAAAGCCGCAGGGAAGGGCGAAGAGCGCCGCAAGGGGGAACGAAGAGTCGGGGAGCGCCGCAAAGGGGAACGGAGGCGATGATCGAGGCCCGCTAAGGTAAAGAAGGCAGTTTGTTAAAGATTTCTCCCTTCGGTCGAAATGACAAAAATTAGGGGGCATCTGGTCAGAATCTCCATGGAAATGAAAGGAAATAACTTCAAGTCGAAAAAACCCTGGGGCGGCCGTTTCAAGCAGGAAACGGATCGACGGGTGGAGTCCTTCACCTCGTCCCTCGCCTACGACCGTCGTCTCTATCCTTACGACCTGGCGGGCAGCGTCGCCCACGCCCGGATGCTGGCCCGGCAGGGGATCGTCTCCCCGGGGGAGGCGGAGGAGATATGCGGGGGCCTGCAAGCCCTCGGGGAGGAGCTGGAATCCGGGAACTTCCGCTTTGACGAGAGCGACGAGGACATCCATATGGCCATCGAGAAGGCCTTGATCGCCAGGATCGGCAAGACGGGGGAGAAGCTTCATACAGGACGGAGCCGCAACGATCAGGTCGCCCTGGATCTTCGGCTCTACCTGCGGGAACAGACCGACCTCATCCTGAGGCTGGTGGCGGCGCTCAAAAAACGATTGGCGGCCACGGCCAAAAAGGAAATCGAGGTCGTGATGCCCGGTTACACCCACCTCCAGAAGGCCCAACCGGTATTACTGGCCCATTATCTCCTCGCCTTCTGGGAGATGTTCGACCGTGACGAGGAGCGCCTCCGGGATTGCCGCAAACGGATCGACGTCATGCCGCTGGGATCGGCGGCCCTGGCGGGAACGAGTCTCCCCCTGGATCGGGAGTACGCGGCCGAACTCCTCCAATTCCCCCGGATCAGCCGCAACAGCATGGACGCCGTATCGGATCGCGATTTCGTCGCGGAGTTCATCTTCGCCGCCTCGCTGCTCATGGCCCATATGAGCCGCTTCTGCGAGGACCTCATCCTCTGGTCGTCCCGGGAATTCGGCTACGTGGAAATATCGGATGCCTTCACGACGGGGAGCAGCATCATGCCCCAGAAGAAGAATCCCGATGTGGCGGAGTTGATCCGCGGAAAGACGGGTCGTATCTACGGTAATCTCATCGCCATCCTCACCGTGCTCAAAGGCCTGCCCATGACCTATAACCGGGACCTTCAAGAGGACAAGGAACCGCTGTTCGACACGGTGGATACCGTAATCGCCGCGGTGACGATCCTTACGGAGATGATCGACCGGATCGTTTACCTGCGACCGCGGATGGAGGCGGAGGCGGAACTCGGATTCACCACGGCGACGGATCTGGCGGAATATCTCGTGGAAAAGGGCGTTCCCTTTCGGGAGGCCCACGGCATCGTGGGTCGGATCGTCGCCTATTGCCTGGACGCCCGGAAGGAACTCGCCATGATCACCCTCAAGGAACTCAGAGGGTTTCACTCTGTGTTTGCCCGGGATGTCCTTCCTCGCCTCAAGGCGGCCAGCTCCGTGAGCATGAAAACAACGTCCGGAGGCACTGCTCCGGAACGGGTAGCCGAAAGGATTCGGGAGATTGAACAGGGCGAGTGATATCTCGGCGGCGCTGCTGATGGTTCTTGTCCTGATCGCGGTCGGAAGCGTCGCCAGTTGCGGAAAGAAAGGCGATCCCACGCCCGTGCCGCGGCAGCCGCCGGCCGGGATAAGGGGCCTCACGGCGACGGCGACGGCGGACGGGGTCCTCCTCGAGTGGACCCTGAAAGCGGCCCCGGCGCCGGATTCGGCGGAGATGCATATCCAGTTATGGAGAGCCCGACGGGATCCCGGAAAGGATGTCTGCCCCGGCGGCCCGAAGGATTATCTTCTTCTGATCAAAGCCCCGGCGGCGGATTTCGCGGGCGCGGACGGCAAACCGGGGAGCTGTCGCTATCTGGACCGCACGGCGGCAAGGGGCGCTCGTTACGACTACCGCATCGAACTGGGCGCCCCCGGCGGGGCGGCGATCGCTTCCTCCCCGACCGTCGGGATAACGTTTAAACCGTAACCAGCGACTAAAGGACCCCATGACTCATGCATGACTTTCATTACCAGGGCCGGGAAATGTGGTGCGAGGAGACGCCCGTGGCGGAGATCGCGGCGGCGGTAGGCACCCCTGTTTATATTTACAGCCACCGCACCTTGAGGAATCACTTCCGGGTCTTTGACGACGCCTTTGGCGCCGTCCCCCATATCACCTGCTTTGCCGCCAAGGCCAATTCCAATATCGCCATCCTCAGGATCTTCATCCGGGAAGGGGGCGGGGTGGACATCGTCTCCGGCGGGGAGCTGTATCGGGCCCTCCGGGCGGGAGTGGATCCCCGGAAGGTCGTCTATTCCGGCGTGGGGAAACGGGTCGAGGAGATCGAATATGCCCTGGAGACCGGCATCCTGATGTTCAATGTCGAGTCGTTTCAAGAGCTGGAGGCAATCGATGCCTGCGCGGGCCGGTTGAAGAAGAAGGCGGGGGTGGCGCTACGGGTGAACCCCGATGTCGATCCGGAAACCCATCCCTATATATCCACCGGTTTGAAAGAGAACAAATTCGGGATCAACGTGGAGGAATCGCGTCAGGCCTATCTCCAGGCAAGACGGTGCCGTAATCTGGATCTCAAGGGCATCAGTTGTCATATCGGCTCCCAATTGACGAAGATTTCCCCCTTCATCGACGCCTTGGACCGCCTCAAGGATCTCCTCCGGGCCCTGCGGACCGCGGGGATCGACATCCGCTATCTCGATCTTGGCGGCGGGTTGGGAATCACTTACAAGGACGAGACGCCTCCCCATCCTTCGGAGTATGCCGACGCCATAATCGAGGCGGCCCGGGACATATCCTGCACCTTCATCTTCGAGCCGGGCCGGGTGATTGTGGGCAATGCGGGCATCCTGGTCGCCACTGTCCTCTATACCAAGGAAAACGAGGAGAAGAGGTTCATCGTCGTCGATGCGGGAATGAACGATCTGGTCCGGCCGAGTCTATACCAATCGTATCACCATATCCAACAGGTGCGGAAATCGCGGCGACGGGAGATCGTCGCCGATGTCGTGGGGCCGATCTGCGAATCCGGCGATTACCTGGCCAGAGAGAGGAGACTGCCGGGCTTTGCCCGGGGAGACCTGATGGCGGTCATGAGCGCCGGGGCCTATGGCTTCACCATGTCCTCGAACTACAATTCCCGCCCCCGGGCCGCGGAAGTGCTTGTCATGGGCGACCGTTACCACGTGATCCGGAAACGGGAGGAGCTTCGTGAACTTATTCGTGGTGAGAAAATACCGGATGTGTTAAAAGGCAAAGCAAAAACAATTTTAAGGAGGGCCTATGTTTAAAGGAGCCATTGTCGCTATTGTCACCCCGTTCAAGAATGGGCGGGTGGACGAGGAAAAACTGCGGGAGCTGATCGAGTTTCAAATCGAAAATGGAACGGACGGAATCGTGCCCTGCGGAACGACGGGGGAATCTCCCACCCTCTCCCACGAGGAGCACGACCGGGTGATCGAGATAACCGTGGATGCCGTAAAGAAGCGTGTTCCCGTCATCGCCGGCACGGGCTCCAATTCCACCGCGGAGGCGCTGCGCCTTACGGAGCACGCCCGGGAGGTGGGGGCCGACGGCGCCTTGATGGTCTGCCCCTACTACAACCGCCCAACCCAGGAGGGGCTGTATCAGCACTACAAAGCCATCGCCGAGCAGGTGAAGATACCCATTATCGTTTACAACATCCCCGGGCGCACCGGCGTCAATCTGCTGCCCGAAACCATGGCCAGATTGGCCAAGCTTCCCGGCATCGTGGGCACGAAGGAGGCCTCCGGCTCCTTGAAGCAGATGCATGATGTGATCCAGCTTTGCGGCCCCGATTTCGCCGTCCTCTCGGGTGACGATTTCTTTACCTATCCCCTGCTGTGTCTGGGCGGGCACGGGATTATCTCCGTCATCTCCAATATCGTCCCCGGGGATATGGCGGCCCTGGTGGACGCCTTCGCCGCCGGAGATATGCAAAAGGCCAGAGAACTCCATTATCGGATGGCACCCCTCGTGGATTCCCTGTTCATCGAAACGAACCCGGTCCCCGTCAAGGCCGCGCTGGCCATGATGGGCAAGATCGAATACGAGGCGCGGCTGCCGCTGGCCCGGATGTCGGAGGCAAATTACGAGAAACTGCGGAAGAGCATGGTCAACTACGGATTGCTGAAATAAGGAGCGGAAGAGATGATCGAGACGATTCTCATGGGCGCCGGCGGCAGGATGGGAGGCAGGATCGGCCATCTCATCGCCGCGGCGACCGACATGGAGGTGTCCGCGGCCCTGGAGGCAAAGGGGCATCCGGCGGTGGGCAGGGATCTGGGAGAGGTCCTGGGCCTGCCCAAGACAGGCGTCATCGTCGGCGACGACTTGCAGGCGGTGATCGGGAAGGGGGATGTGGTCATCGATTTCACCCATCATGAATCTTCCCTGCGGCATCTGGAAATCGCCGCCCGGGCCGGCAAGCCCATGGTCATCGGCACCACCGGGTTCACCCCCGGGGAGTTGGCGGCCGCCGGGAAATTGGCCGAGAAGATACCCTGTGTCATCGCCCCCAATATGAGCGTCGGGGTAAACGTCATGTTCAAGGTCCTGGAAAACGTGACGGCCATCCTGGGCGACGACTACGACGTGGAGATCCTGGAGGCGCATCACAATCAAAAGAAAGACGCCCCCAGCGGCACGGCCATGAAGATGGCCCAGATCATCGCCGCGAAGCTTGGCAGGAATCTCGATCAGGATGGGGTCTATGCCCGCAGGGGGATGATCGGGGAGCGGAAGAAGGCGGAGATCGGCATCCAGACCCTCCGGGGAGGGGACATCGTCGGGGAGCACCAGGTGATGTTCGTCGCCAACGGCGAGCGGCTGGAGTTCATCCATCGCGCCCACAACCGGGACAATTTTGCCCGGGGGGCCCTCCGGGCGGCCAGATGGATCGTGAACCAGCAAAAGGGGCTCTACGACATGCAGGATGTGCTGGGGCTGAAGACGCGCTGAGATGACCGCCCGGGGCGTGATCGCCTATATCGGCCTCGGCTCCAACATGCAAGAGCCGCTCCTCCAGTGCCGACTGGCGCTGGAAAAGCTGCGGGCCATGGCGGGGGTGAAGCTGCTGCGGACGTCTTCCTTCTACCGAACGGCCCCTATCGGGGTGCGCGATCAGGACTGCTTTATCAATGCGGTGGCGGAGATCCGCACCTTACTGCCGCCCCGACGCCTGTGGGAAAACCTGCGGGCCACGGAGTTGGAGCTTGGACGCCGGGAAACCCGGCGCTGGGGGCCCCGGCTAATCGACCTGGATATAATCCTCTACGGCCAGGAGCTGCTGCGGGAAGATGACCTGACGATTCCTCATCCGGAATGCCACCGGCGGCGGTTCGTCCTGGTCCCGATGTGCGAACTGGCCGGTTATCAGATTCACCCCGCTTTCGGCGTCTCCATGGCGGGCTTGCTGAGCCGTCTCGATGCGGACGATCAGGCAGCGGTGGAGTTGATTGGCAAGTTACAAACCATCCTTCGGAAAGAGAGATGATACTCCGGCTCATTATCGCGATTGTCGTTTTTTATCTTGTTTACCGCCTCGCCAGGATGGCCTTCCTGACCGGGAAGAAGGCCGTAAACCCCATCTCCAGGGAACAGCGGGAGAATCTCGCCGCCGGCGAGGACCTCGTCGAGGATCCCTACTGTCACACCTACATACCGATCAGCAATGCCCACGCCTGGAGACATGACGGGAAGATCCTCTATTTCTGCAGTCGCGGATGTATGGAAAGCTATCAAAATATGTCCCAAGGGGACAAGAAACGGGAGGGGGCATGAAATTCTTCATAGATACCGCGAATATCGAAGAGATCAAGGAGGCGGCCGGCTTGGGGATGGTCGATGGCGTCACGACCAATCCCAGCCTGATCGCAAGGGAACAGAAGCCTTTTGGGGAAGTGGTGAAGGCCATCCTCAAGGAGGTAAGCGGGCCGGTGAGCCTGGAAGTCGTAAGCCCGGAGGCGGGCGAGATGTTCAAGGAAGGAAAGAAACTGGCCAAGCTGGGGGAGCAGGTTGTAATCAAGGTACCCATGACCCTGGAGGGTCTGAAGGCCACCCGTCTCCTGGCCGCCGAGGGCATCCCGGTGAATCAGACCTTGATATTTTCTCCCCTCCAGGCCCTGATGGCGGCCAAGGCCGGGGCGGCCTACGCAAGTCCGTTTGTGGGGCGTCTCGATGACATAGCCCATGACGGCATGGCCTTGGTGGAGCAGATCATCGATATTTACGATCAATATGGATACGAGACGGAAGTCATCGTCGCCAGCGTCCGGCATCCCCTACATGTCCTGGACGCGGCCCTGATGGGGGCGGATATCGCCACCATACCCTTCAAGGTAATCAGGCAGTTGGCCCAGCATCCCCTGACGGACCGGGGAGTGGAGGCCTTTCTTGACGACTGGCGGCGCGTCCCTAAGAAATGATCTCCGGGTTCGTCGTCGCTGCAAGGCCGATTATCCCCCACGGCTGCGACAGGGGCAACGAAAGACGAAACCATCCGCCAACCGAGCCAATCGCAAAACTACCGGCAATCGCTTTTATCATGCCGCGCTTGATGCGAAGCCGGCAGGTTCGATTGGTTGAGACCTTTGAAAAACTACAACTTCCCGCCGCCCCGGCATAATCCGGGGTCGGGAATATCTCGAAAACAGAGCCTTCCGTCTCTTGCCGGCATGGTGCCAGAAAATCGGAAACGGCGTTTTTCAAAGGTCTCCGTTTGTTGATTCCGTCTTCCCTGGGAGCGGCCGGTTTGGCGACCTCCGCAATTGATTCAGGAAACGGAAAAATACGCCTAGGCGATCAACGGGGTTTCCGTCGGACTGTGAAGAAGAGATGAACATTTTCCTATGTTAGACCGCCTCCAGAGGTATTTCGACTCCCTGCCCCTTTCGCCGGAGAAGAAAAGGATATTCAATCTTCCCAACACCATAACTCTGGTGAGGATATCCTTTGTCCCGGTGCTGTTTCTGCTCCTGCTTTCGCCGGATCGGACGATGAGTCTGATAATCGCCGCCCTGTTCATCGCCGTTTCCTTCACCGACATGCTCGATGGTTATGTCGCCCGCCGCTACGGGATTGTCACCACGCTGGGAAAGTTTTTGGATCCCATCGCCGACAAGCTGGTGATCAACACCGCCATGATCCTGATGATTCCCATAGGCAGGATCCCCGCCTGGGTGGTGGCCGTCATCGTGATCCGGGATTTTGCCGTGGACGGGATCAGGAACATCGCCTCTTCGGAGGGTTATGTCATCCAGGCCAGTTGGCTTGGCAAGCAGAAGACCCTTTGTCAGGTCTTCGCCGTATCCGCTTTGATGATCCATTACCCCTTTTTGGGAGCGGACGCCCACGTGGTGGGGACCACCATCCTGTTTATCGCCTTGATCCTGAGCGTCTATTCCGGGTTGGACTACCTGGAAAAATTCTACCGCCACATCCTATTGAAGAAAGAGGAGCGCCATGACTGAAAGCAGCGACTACCAGGCCTTCGACCGACCGGAGATATCGCGGGTCCTATTCTATCCCCGTCCCGACTGGTCGGCGGCCTTGAACCACCGGGAAGCGGCATCGCTGATGGTCCCGGTCGCGGAAGGGGCGCACGTTGAAGTCCAGGTCTATCTCGATTCTCCATCCGCCGCCAATATCCTCTTTTTTCATGGCAATGGCGAGATTGCGTCGGATTATCGAGAAATAGCTCCTTTCTACACCGACCGGGGGATCAACTTTCTCGTCGCCGATTACCGCGGCTACGGCGTCTCATCCGGCGTCCCCACCGTGAGCGCCATGATGGCGGACGCGGTGACGATCTTCGACCATGTAAAGGGATGGCTCCGGGAGAAAGGTCAAACCGGCCCCATGATCGTCATGGGCAGATCCCTTGGCAGCGCCTCCGCCCTGGAGATCGCCCACCGCCGCCGGCGCGAGGCGCGGGGATTGATCATCGAAAGCGGTTTCGCCTACATCGGCCCGTTATTGAGGCTGCTGGGCGTCCCTCTGGAGCGCTTCCGCCTGCGTGAGGCTCAAGGCCCGCAGAACTTATATAAAATCCGAGAGTTTTCTAAACCGACCCTTGTCATTCACGCCCAGTTCGATCAAATCATCGCCTTTAGCGAGGGCGAGGCCCTGTACGAAGCCTCCCCGGCGCGAATCAAAAGGATGCTCCGGGTGCCGGGGGCGAACCACAACAACATCTTCCTCGCCGCGATGACCGAGTACCTGGCGGCGGTGCTCTGGCTCCGGGACCGCGTTGCGGATGATCCGGAAGACGATGCCTCCTGAATGTTTTTTATTGACAAAGCAGGGTCGATGTTATAAGCAGCTCCAGACTCGATCGATGCTTGCGGGCGTAACTCAGCGGTAGAGTGCCACCTTGCCAAGGTGGACGTCGACGGTTCAAATCCGTTCGCCCGCTCCAGGAAAAAAGGCGGCATAGCCAAGTGGCTAAGGCAGCGGTCTGCAAAACCGTTATTCACCGGTTCGAATCCGGTTGCCGCCTCCAAATATCAAATCGTATGGAGACAAATGCAAAACTCACCCAAGCCGACGCTCCAGGGTAAGACGGACTGAAGAACAAATTGAATTTTCTGGCATCCATATCAAGCGCGGAGTGACAAAAGGCATTTTCCGGTAGTTTTGCAATTGGCTCGATGAAAACCAGACAAGCGGTTGATTTCATAGTTTCCGTGATCGACCGCTTTTTTTATTGCCCTCTAGGAGGTGGAGAAGACATGATGAAAGCGGACCCGCAGGTGACCGTCCGAAAAGCCCGTGTCGATGCGACGCCGGATTGGGGATGCCTGGGAATCTTTGTCTTTGCGGGAGAGAGAGGCGAAGGGGCGGAGAACTGGCCCCTTGGAGAGGAGTCCCGCGTTTCGATCCGGAGGATCCTCGACAGAAACGATTGGGCCGGCAAGGCGAAGCGGACGACGGTTGTCCTCCATGATCGCGGACCGTCGCCCTTCCTGATCGCCCTGATCGGACTGGGGAAGAGGGAGGAATTCAACCTGGAGAGGCTCCGCGACGCCGCTGCCAGGGCTGGAAAGGCGTCGCTCGCCCATGGGGAGGGGAGGCTGGCCATATTTATGGACCCTTCCCATCTGGGGCTTCCCGGACGGGAAGCGGGCGGGGCGGTGGCTGAAGGCGCGATCCTCGGTCCTTACAGCTTTTCCGCCTACAAAACCCTGGATCGGGAGGAGGAGGAAGAACTCCAGGCATTGACGATCCTCGTGCCGAAATGGGCCAAGTTGCGGGCGATCCGGACGGAAGTCGCCGCGGCCGAAACAATTTGCCGGGCGGTGAACCTGGCCCGGGATCTCACCTCCATGCCCGCCAACGAGCTTACGCCGTCCGTCCTGGCCGAAAAGGCGCAGGCACTGGCGGCGGGAAGGGCAAGGATGAAGACGACGATCCTCTCGGCGCCGGAGATGAAACGCCTGGGGATGAACGCCCTGTTGGGGGTGGCCAGCGGGAGCGATCAAGAACCAAAATTTATCGTCCTCTCCTATTCGGGCGCCGAGGCGGAAACGGCTCCCATCGTTTTCGTCGGCAAGGCCCTGACCTTCGACAGCGGCGGCATCTCCCTGAAGCCCGCGGAGAAGATGGACGAAATGAAGTCGGACATGGCCGGCGGGGCCGCCGTCCTGGCTGCCGTCCTGGCCGCGGCGGACCTGGGTCTCCCCGTCGATGTCCTGGCCCTCGTCCCGGCAACGGAAAATATGCCTGGCGGCAAGGCCTACCGACCGGGGGACATTCTCAGGTCCATGTCGGGAAAGACCATCGAGGTCGTCAATACCGACGCGGAGGGCAGATTGATTTTAGCCGACGCCCTGCATTACGCCTCTCGGTTCGAACCCGCGGCGGTCATCGACGTCGCTACCCTGACGGGGGCCTGCGTTGTGGCCCTGGGCGAGCGGGTGGCGGGATTGATGGGAACGGACGGGCCATTGAAGGAAGAGATAAAGCATGCGGCGGAGCAGACCGGGGAGATGGTCTGGGAACTCCCCCTCTGGGAGAACTATCAAGAACAGATCAAGAGCGAGGTGGCCGATTTCAAGAATTCCGCCGGCCGGATGGGCGGCGCCATCACGGCGGCCGCCTTTCTGAGCAAGTTCGTGGGCCCTTATCCCTGGGCCCATCTCGATATCGCCGGCCCCGCCTGGCTGAGCAAGGAAGCGGCCTATCGGCCCAAAGGGGCCACCGGCGTCGGGGTCCGCCTCCTTGTCCGCCTCCTGAGAAATCGGAGCGGGAGATAGCGGGGTCCGGGCCATGGCGCCGGCACTCAAGATCGAGGGCCTCTCCACGTTCTTCGCCACGCCGCGGGGCGAGGTCCGCGCCGTGGACGATGTGAGCTTCCAGGTCGAGGCCGGGGACACCCTGGGGATTGTAGGGGAGTCCGGTTGCGGCAAGACGGTCCTCTCCCTGTCGATAATGAAGCTTGTGCCCACGCCGCCGGGAAGATACATCGCCGGCCGGATACTTTTCGACAACCAGGACCTCCTTGCCCTGCCGGAAAAAGAGATGCGGAAGATCCGGGGGAAATCGATTTCGATGATCTTTCAGGAACCCATGACCTCCCTCAACCCTGTCTTCAGCATCGGCGATCAACTCCGGGAGACATTGGAGCTGCACCAAGGCGGCCCGCCCCGGGAGGTATGGGAACGGGCGGTGGAGATGCTGCGGCGGGTGGGCATCGCTCAACCGGAGCGACGGATGCGGGACTTCCCCCATCAGTTGAGCGGCGGGATGCGCCAGCGGGTGATGATCGCCATGGCCTTGTCCTGCCGGCCCCGGCTCATGATCGCCGATGAGCCCACGACGGCCCTCGATGTCACGATTCAGGCCCAGATACTGGCGCTCATGAAGCAGTTGCAACGCGATTTGGGGACGGCGGTGATCCTCATCACCCACGATCTGGGCGTCATCAGCCAGACCGCCCGCCAGGTGGCCATGATGTACGCCGGTCAATTCGTGGAGTGCGCCGAGGCGGAAGCCATCTTTTCCCGACCGCTTCACCCCTACACCGTGGGACTGATGGAATCGATGCCCCGCATGGGCGGGGAATTCGGACCGGGGCGGCGCCTGCCCATGATTTCCGGAGGGGCCCCGGATCTTGCCGCCCTGCCGAGTGGTTGTCGTTTTCACGAACGGTGCCCCGATGTCATGCCGATCTGTCGGGATCTCGAACCTCCCTTGGAAAAACAAGAAAATCCGCGCCGCTATGTTCGCTGCTGGAAATATGGATGAGTTAAGGGAAGCACCCGTCCTGTCGGCGCGGAGGATATGCAAGTCCTTCACTCGCCAAAGGCATGTATTCTCCTCTGCCCCGGAGATCTGTCACGCTGTCCGCGAGGTCAGTTTCGAGATTCATGCCGGAGAAACCCTGGGACTCGTGGGAGAGAGCGGCTGCGGCAAAACGACCCTGGCACGGATGGTTGCCCGCATCGAGCGGCCGTCCTCGGGCAATATCTATTACCGGGGATTGGACATCTTCGCCGCCAAGAAGGCCGAGCTTCGCCCCTACCGGCAGAAGGTCCAGTATATATTTCAGGACCCCTATGCCTCCTTGAACCCCCGGATGAGCGCCGGCGCCATCGTCGGGGAGCCGTTCCGGATCCACGAAAGGAGGGACGGCGATCTTGACGGCCTGTTGAGCATGGTAGGCTTGTCGCCGGAACAGAAGCACAGGTATCCCCATGAATTCAGCGGCGGTCAGCGGCAGCGGCTGGGGATAGCCCGGGCCATCGCCCTGAGACCCGAGGTGGTCATCGCCGACGAACCGGTGTCCGCCCTGGACGTATCGGTCCAGGCCCAGATCCTGAATTTACTGAAGGACCTCCAGGATAGATTCCACCTGAGTTATCTCTTTATCTCCCACGATATGGGGGTTATCAGGTTCATGAGCGACCGGGTGGCGGTGATGTACGGCGGCCGCATTGTGGAAATCGGCGTCAACGAGGCCATCTTCGGCAATCCTCTCCATCCCTACACACGGATGCTCATGGATGCGGTTCCCGGTTTTTCCGGACCAACTGGGAAAAGGGAAGGAGAAGGGGGAGGGGAAGGCGCCGTCTCTCTCGACGACGGGGAGAAGAGCGAGGCCGGGTGCCTGTTTTGGCCTCGCTGCGCGGAGGTGTTGCCATACTGCCGGGAGACCGCCCCCGAACTTGCCCGGGTTGCGGAGGGGCATCTTGTTTCCTGTCATCGAAGGGAAAAGGATGCATGACGTAAAAAGGTTCCATAAAAAAACTTGCTTTCCATAATTAGTAGTGGTAGCGGAATCTCTTTAGAAACATGACTTGTCGATCATTTGCCCGCGCCGGAGGGAGAGTCGGCGCTGTCAACCGATTTGAAAAGAGATGTACCGATGTTATTTCATGGCCACCCCGGGGAGAGCGAATTGTCCGGAGTGGTTTTTTTATTTTCATGTGAACGAAAGGAGGGCATGTTTTGGCAGAGGGTAAAGTGAAATGGTTCAATGAAAAGAAGGGATGGGGTTTCATCGAAAACGACGAAGGCGGCGACGTCTTCGTCCATTTCAGTGCCATTCAGGGTTCCGGTTTCAAGACGCTGTTTGAGTCACAACGGGTAAGTTTCGACATCGAACAGGGGAAGAAAGGGCCGGCGGCGGTAAACGTTCAACCCCTATAGGCGGGGATGCGGTCCTTGGGGGCCGGCGCCTCGTGGCATTTTCTCTTGAGCGTCATGCCCCTGCGTCGTCGCCCGTCGCAGGGGCATTTCTTTGTGTGACGACCGTCTTTCAACCCGCCATGGTGTATTTGGTCGCCGTGCTTTGTAAGCGCCGCTTTTCTTTCCCCAGGTTCGACCTCTTTCTTGTCATTTCGACCGAAGGGGGAAATCTTTAACAAACTGCCATCAGCCGCGGCCCTGCGGTGGCAACGGATAGCCCGCCGACCTGTCATGGGGGAGCGCCCTGCATGATTAGGATTTCTCGTCGCTCGCGCTCCTCGAAATGACATTTTTCAATGGGGAAGGCTCTGGCGGTTGGTGATCCATGGGACCCTTGAGCCTCCGAATTCCCGCCAATTCCTTTGCCGACCAGGCCCAGATGATCAGGAAGGCCACCGCCGTGGAGACAGGCTGGGCCATCCACACCCCGTCGCGACCAAGCCAAAGGGAAAAGAGATACATCAGGGGGATAAGAAACAGGACATCCCGGATGAACATGAGCGTCATGGCGGTCAAGCCCTTGCCGAGGCCGATGAAGAGGTTGATCCAGACGATACTGGGCGCGGCCAGAACGAGGCTGGAGATGAAGATCTTCAATGCCGGAGCGGCAATGGCCAGGAGTTCCTGATCGTCGGTGAAAAAACCGAGGATGAAGTCAGCGCCGAAGAGGATGACGGCGCTGCTGGCCCCGGCAAAAAGCGTCGAACATCGAACCGCCACCCCCACGGTGGCGATGAGTCGGTCATAGAGCTTGGCCCCCAGATTGTAGCCCACCATCGGCATGACCCCGTGGCCGATGCCGAAGAGAACCATCATCACCAGTCCGTTGATGCGGAAACAAATCCCCAGGGTCGCCAACGCCAGATGGCCGTACTGGGCAAGGATGTTGTTGTAGATGACGATGACGGTGCTGAAGACGAGATTCATCAATACGGACGGCAATCCGGTCTGATGGATGGCCCGGATTATGGCCGGATCGGGAAGGATATCCCGCGGGTCAATCCGGTACCGCAACGATCTGAAGAGCAGGAAATAGAGCGAGAGGAGACCGGAGGCCACCTGACCGACCATGGCCGCCAGGGCCGCACCTTGAATGCCCAGCGCCGGGAAGCCTCCCCAACCGAATATCAGCAGGGGATCGAGGAGACCCCCGAGGAAGGTAAAGGTCAGAATGGCATACATGGAAAGATTGGGAAGCCCCTCGGCGCGAAAAAGATTGTTGGCCATCATCATGAACAGCAGGAAGGGAGAGGTCAGGACGATCCACATCAGATAGCTTTTGGCCAAAACGAGCGTTTCCCCGGAGGCGCCAAAAAGCCTAAGGAGATAATCCGGAAAGGCATAGGTGATCGCGATGAGCGCGAGGCCGGCACTTAGGGATAAAAAGATGACCTGTCCGGCGGTTCTTCTCGCCTTGTCTTCCTCGCCGGCGCCGAACATGCGGGAGGCATACGATCCGGCCCCGACCCCGATTCCCACCCCGATGGCGGCGAAGACCATCTGCAAGGGGAAGGTGATCGTAAAGGCGGCAATGGTCCGGGGGCTCAGTCGGGCCAACCAGAGGGAATCCATGACGTTGAATATGGCCATGGAAAGCATGGCGAGCATGGAGGGCCAACTCATCTTAATCAGGAGGGGGAGAATGGGACCGACGCCGAGGTCCAAAACCTTTTTCTTCATGGGCCGAGGGGTAGCATGGAGGCAAACGGGATTGCAAGCAGTTAATCTCTGCCGCCCGCGGACATGGCCGGCTTGTTCCCCCAGGCCCCGGGCCGGCGGCGACGGTGCGCCATAGTAATAACTCGATGTTCCCTGTATTTTAAAAAACAGAACGTGCCTCAGTTTTAGTAGATCATTCAAGATCAACTACTTACATTGAGAACAAATTTACCCGGAAGGGGTTCCTGTCTTTCTTGACGGGGCATTACGATTGTGCATATATTGACGGCCAAACGAGGAAAGGATGAGGAAGGCCAATTGAAAAGGATCGTTTGGACGTTGATCGTCGCGGCGTTGCTGGCCGGGGCGTCTGGATGCAGCCGCACCGATGAGACCCCACTGCCCCGGGGGGTGAATGAATCCCCCCCGGCCGTTGCCTCCAACCCGGCGGCGACCCCCGAGGCGGCCACGACAGCGGGAGCGGGGAAGCGCCTCCCGACGGATATTGTCGTCGAGGTGGACGGGGCAAGGATGACCCGGGCGCAACTGGATGCGGATGTGCAAAAGAGAATGGCCGCCCTATCCCCTTCCCTCCCGCCGGAGCAGACGGCCCGGATGACCGGCATGATCAGAAAACAGGTCGTGGATGACTTCGTGCTGCGGGTGTTGATGACCAGGGAAGTGACCCGTCTTGGCATCGCCGCGACCGAAGGGGAGATCGAGGCCGCTCTGGCCGAAATGGGCAGGAATCTTCCCGCCGGCACCGGTCTGGATGACTTGATGAAAAGGAGTGGTCTTGGCAGGGAAGGGCTCCGCAAGGAGGTCGCCCTGGGGATAAAGGTCAACAAGCTTGTCGAAAGTCAAAAACATGTCAAAACCCCCCCGACGGAGAAGGAAGTAGAGGAGTTCTACCGACGCAACCAGGATAAATTCAAGATCCCCGAGGCGGTTCACGCACGGCATATCCTGGTGCCCAAGAAGGAGGGGGAAGACGAGCAGGCGAGGCTTACGGGGAAGAAGAAGGCGGAGAAACTGCGGCAACAGCTCTTGGACGGAAAGGACTTCGGAGAGTTGGCCAAGGAGAATTCCGCCTGCCCCAGCAAGGAGCAGGGGGGCGACCTGGGGACCTTCACCAGGGGGCAGATGACGAAGCCCTTCGAAGAAGCCGCCTTTTCCCGCAAGGAGAAGGAAATCGGTCCCATCGTGGAGACGGAATACGGATTCCATATCATCCAGGTCCTTGAACATCATCAGGCCAGGGCGCAGCAGCTCGATCACAACACGAAGCTTCGGATTGCCGGCTACCTGAAGGAGAGGAAGAAATACGAGGCATTCAATCGAATTGTGGGGCAACTCAAGGAGAAGGCCCACATTGCCGTCGGGGACATTTCCTGACAGGGGAGGGATTATGAGAATCAGAACCGCAAGCAGGGTTAACGAAAAGGTCTGGTATTTGGGACGTCTGGAATCGGGGATGTATCTGTTGGCCGCCAATGGGGAAGCGATGCTCATCAGCGCCGGGATCAGTTGCATCCTGGAGGACGTCCTGGCCCAGATGGAGGCCTTTGGCATCGATGGGGAGAAGCTCTCGTCACTGCTGATTCTCCATTCGCATTTCGATCACGTCGGCGTCGCGCCATATTTCCAGAGGAAATATCCGGCGTTGAAGGTTTATGCCTCCTCGCGGGCCTGGGATATTCTCGCCATGCCGAAGGCCGTGGAAACCATGAACGCCTTCAGCCGCCTGGTGGCGGAAAAGATGGGCGCCGCGGATGTGCTGGCGCGTCACGACCTGGACTGGCGAGACGACGTGCAGGGAGACATCGTTCGGGATGGGGACGTCCTGAAAGTAGGCGATGTGGAAGTGAGGATCCTGGAAACCCCCGGCCACTCTTCCTGTTCCATTTCCGCCTACATCCCGGAACTGAAGACCCTTCTCCCCTCCGATGCCGGAGGGATCCCCATCGATGAGGCGATATTTCCCTCGGGAAACTCGAATTATACCCAGTATCAGGAAAGTCTGGAGCGGCTCAAGGCCCTCGAGGTGGAGTATTACGGGGCGGACCATTACGGCTACATCGTCGGCGCGGAGGCCCGTGATTTTGTGCAACACACCATCGAGGCCGCGGGGGAACTACGGCGCCGCATCGAAGCGGTGTACCGGGAAACGGGCGATATCGACCGGACATCCCGTCTGCTCACGGAAGAACTCTACGTGCGCCATCCCGATTATTTTCTGGCCCCGGAGATAATCGTCGGGGTGTTCGGACAGATGGTCAAGCACATCGCCAAGACGATGAACGGCTGAACCGGCGGAGCGCCGTCGCCGAACCTGGGAGAGGCGGCCTCGGCGCCCCCCCCTGCGGTCCTGAGACCTTTGAAAAATGTCATTTCGAGGAGCGCGGTCCTACCCTCATGTCATTTCGAAGGAGCGCGGGCGACGAGAAATCCTAAGATCCCTCATTACATTCGGGGCGCGGATTTCTCCCTTCGGTCGAAATGACAAAATGGACTTTGGACTTTGGACCTTCTTCGGTCGAAATGACAAAAATGGCGGTTATTCAAAGCTCTCGTCCTTGCGAAGGATGCGGGAATAGCGTGCCGCCAAGACGGCCCGGTCCCCGGATTCCGCCGGGGCCGCCGGAGAGCGTGGATTTTCAAAGGTCCCGTTGCAGGGAAAAGCCATGGAGGAGGAAGAACAATTCGTCTTCCTTATCCTCCATGCGTCGGAGTTCTCGGGGGTCCCCTCCTTCGTGGTCGTAGCCCAGCAGATGGAGGAGACCATGAATCATCAGGAAAGACAGGGACTCCGCCATGGAAAGCGCGCCCTCCGCCCCCTGCCGGCAAGCCGTTTCCACGGAAATGACTATATCGCCCAGCACCTGGGGGTGCAACTCGCCATGGGGGCCTTCACGCATGGCAAAGGCAATCACATTGGTGGGATAATCGCGCTGAAGATAGGAGCGGTTGATCTCCCTTATCCCCTCGTCATCCACCAGCAGCAGGCTCACCTCCGCATGGTCCTGACCGAGATTCCTAAGCAGTTTCGCCATGCTGTTGCGAATCTGCCGGGTGTTTACGGGGGCTTTTTTCTGTCGGTTTTCGATCCGGATATTCATGGAACGATTTTAGCGCCAGCTTGTTATTCTTTCCCGTGGCATCGTTGTAGTAGCTGATGCGCGTATGGAAAATACCGTTGAGAGTCCTGACGAAACTGTCCTGGATGATATTCAAATCCTTTAGGGTCAAGGGACACTCGTCAAGCTGCCCATCCATGAAAACCCTATCGATGCGATCCCGCACGAGATTACGGATCCGGGCGGGCGTCGGCTCCTCGAGGGTCCGGGAGGAGGCCTCGACGACGTCTCCTAGGAGGACCAGGGCGGCTTCACGGGTCTGAGGACGCGGTCCGGGATAGCGGAAATGGCTTTCCGGAAGCGATCGCATGGAAGGCGTCTTGTCTCGCTTTGCCTTTTCGTAAAAATAGCTCACCAGGCTTGTGCCGTGATGCTGACGGATGATGTCGGTGATCCTGCTTCCCAGTTTGTAGTCGGCGGCGAGATCGCATCCGTCCTTTACATGGGCAATGATGATCAGGGCGCTCATCCGGGGGGAGAGCTTGTCGTGGCGGTTCTCGCCCCGGTCCTGGTTTTCGATGAAGTAAGCGGGCTTTTTCATCTTGCCGATGTCATGGTAATAGGCGCTGACCTTGCTGAGAATAGGGTCCGCTCCGATGGCCTCCGCGGCGGCCTCGACCATGGATCCCACGATGATGCTGTGATGGTAGCTCCCGGGAGATTGCATTATCATCCGTTGGAAAATCGGCTGGTTGAGGTTGGCCAGCTCCAGCAGTTTGATGTCGGTGGTAAAATCGAAGGCGGTTTCGAAAATGGGACTGATGCCGGCTACGATGATGCCGCTCATCACCCCGCCGGCGAAGCCGGAGGCTATTTTCCAAAGGGTGTCCACGGAGAGGGGATGGGCGGACAGCAGGGCGATGGCGAGGATAAACGCGCCGTTGCTCATCCCCAAAAGCAGGCCCGTTTTGATGAATACGGAACGTCGTCGGTAGTGATCGTTACGACAGATGATAATCACAAAGCCCAGAAAGGCAAACAGGGGCAGATATGCTGCCGGCAGGGAGACGAGGAAGGGGATGAGGAAGCTTATCAGCAGCGACATGAGCAGGGCGATGGGGCGACTGAAAAGATAAGCGGTCAAGAGGGTGGCCACGGCAAAGGGGGTGGAAAAGATGATCGCCTCTTTCGAAAGGAAAGGCATGGCCTGTGGGACGGCGTCGGAAAGGAAGATCGCCGCCTTGATGAGCGCAACCTGGAGAAGGATGATTATGGCGAGACACAACAGCCGGAGATTGGGTCCCGGTTGAATATCCCGAGGCCCCAATGCCTTTCGGGAGAGGAACAGCAAGGCCGTCGTCAGGGCCAGGAGCAGGAAAAACATCCCCATGAATCCGGCATAACGGGAGATTTTCTGCTGACGCTGCTCCCGGAAGAAGGCGTTTAGTTTGTCCAGGTCCACAATGTCGATCTTCTCCCCCTCCCGGACGATCATCTCGTTTTTCTGCACCTCGAAATACACCGGCTTTACAGACTCCACCGCCGCCTGCCGACGCTGTTCCGACTCCAGGCGATTGAAGGTAAGGTTCGGCTGCAAGAGTTTTTCCCCTATATTGATCACCGTTCTCTTCAGGGGTTCCCCGTCCTCCGTCATGGCCGCCGCGACCTCTTGTCTTAAAATCCTCTTGGCGTCGTGCATCTGGAGGATTTCATCGACCTTGTTTTCCTCCCGCTCGGCGCGGGTGCGGACATTCTTCACGATCAGACCCCGTTCGTATTCCAGCGTGGAAAACTCGACATTGGTGATCAGCTTGTCCTGATAGACCAGGGAGATGACCTCGGCGATGCGATCGGCGATCTCGGATGAAAAACGATGCCCGGCGAGCGTCGCGTAGTCCTGATCGGAAAGGCGCGCCCCCAGGTACTGCTCCAAGACGACCAGAATCCTTTCCTTCTGGACGGCGGCGACGCGGGACGCCTCCGTCGTCTCGGCGGCGGTCTTCCTTGCCGTCTCCTGAATCGCCAGAAAGGCCTTCATGACGTTGTCCCGTATCCGCGGCGGCACCGTATCGTCTAAATCGAAGATGTTGCGGGAGGATTGCGCCGCTTCCAGGCGTTTCAATTCCGTCGCCGCCCGTTCCTCGACGAGAAAGTCCCGATCCGCCTTGATGTTTTTATCCGCAATGGCGCCAAGTTTATAACGGGGGGCTATGACGGTTGCCGTGGGCAGCAGCATGGCGGTGAGGGCCAGGCTCAACAGCACGAGGATAAGCCAACGCTGCCGGACGGGATCCATGAGAAACGCCGGGATCAGGTCGGGCCGCGCAAAGGGCCTCCGGATTTCGTATGCGAGCTTGGCGGCTATCTCTTTCCATGTGATCATGGCGTGATATCCCTAAGGCGTGGCCTTGCCCTGCGACCGATCGAGGTGATTGTAGGCGCGGATGATCTCCTGCACCAGGGGATGGCGGACCACGTCGAGTTCGGAAAAATGAACAAACGATATCCTCTCCGAATGCCGCAGGATTTTCTCCGCCTCGATGAGGCCCGAGGTCTTTTCCTGGGGGAGGTCGATCTGGGTCACATCGCCGGTGATCACCGCCTTGGCGCCGAAGCCGAGGCGGGTGAGGAACATCTTCATCTGCTCCGAGGTGGTATTCTGGGCCTCGTCGAGGATTACGAAGGCGTCGTTGAGCGTCCGCCCCCGCATGAAGGCCAAGGGGGCCACTTCGATGATCCCTCTGTGGATCAGCGCCGTGGCCTTGTCCATGTCCATCATGTCGAACAGGGCGTCGTAGAGGGGTCGCAGATAGGGGTTAACCTTCTCGGCCAGGTCTCCGGGGAGAAAGCCCAATCTTTCCCCCGCTTCCACGGCGGGGCGGGCCAGGACGATTCGGGACACCTTCTTCTCCGTCAGGGCGGAAACGGCCATGGCCATGGCCAGGTAGGTCTTGCCGGTGCCGGCGGGCCCGATTCCGAACACCATGTCGTATTTCCGGATGGCATCAATGTATAGTTTCTGCGCCACGCTTTTCGGGGCGATCACCCTTTTCTTTGCGGAGACGAATACCTTGTCGAGGAAGATCCTCCCGATATCGGCCTTGCCGTCCATGGCCAGAATGCGATGCGCATAGCTGATATCCTGGGGGAAAAGGGGGTATCCCTTCTCTATCAAGCCATATAGCTGAACGAGCAGGTCCCGGATTAGACGTACGGAGGACGCCTCGCCGGACAGGGACAGGTCGTTGCCCCGGGCGCCGATTTTGACCGGCGCCAGCTTCTCCAGCAGGCGGAGATGCTTGTCCTGTTCTCCCAAGAGGTTGCGAAGCCCCGCGGTGTCGGGAAAATGGAGCGTTTCGGCATTCGGTTCCTGAATTCTGGCTTTCAAGGTCAGCCCTGGGGCGCGTCGCGAAGAAGATGACGCAACAATCTTGACATTCTCATCTTGAGACCTTCTAACACCTTAATTCTACATGCCGGCGATCCGGGCCAACCATCTTTTCATTGCGCACGAAAATCCCCCCTTCTGGATGCCATGGTTGGCGCTAAATATTTTCCGGTTTGCGCTTCTCCAACTATGCCGCAAGCTCGGGATTTCGTCAAACGGGCGCCTGGCGGATGAAAGCCCTATCCTCAGGGGCATCCCCCGGCGTCCGGGGCCGTCGTCGTCTCCAACAGGCCGCGGCATTATGTCAGAGATAGGCCGCCCCGTCAAATGAATCACGGGGCCTCCCAGGGTAAATTTGTTCTCAATGTAAGTAGTTGATCTTGAATGATCTACTAAAAATTGAGGCACGTCTTGTTTTCAGCCCCTTAGAGATAGAACAAATTTACCGTGCGGGGCCTACCGGGAGCGGCATAGCTTCTCGCTCCCCGGCGTTTCATGCCGCCGCCGCCGTCCCTCGATCCTTTCCCGACCGAGGAAACGGTTCATTCCTGGAGAAAGAGATGCGCAAAGACCTTCGCGTTGCCCACCATGTCGTCGATGAGGCAGAACTCGTTCGGCTGGTGGGCCATCGGGGTCGTCCGGCACCAGACCGCCGCCGGGTAATCCCGCTGGCGCAGGTAGGCCGCCACCGTGCCGGCGCCGATTCCCCGCGGCTCGGCCTGGACCCCATAAACCGCCGCAATCGCCTCTTGCAGGGCCAAGACGATGGGGGCGTCGGAATCCGTGGCCGGCGGCGCCTGCACCTCCTGAACGGGAACGATCTCGATGGTCACCCCCAGTTCATGCTCGACGACCCGGGCCGTTTCGTTCATGGCCGCCTTGACGGATTCCAGTTCATATCTCGGGAGGATCCGGCAATCCATGTAAAAGTTGTCTTCGCCGGGAATGGTGTTCACGTTCGGCACATTGGCATCCTTGCGAGTGGGCTCGAAGGTGCTTTCCGGGGGATCGAAAAGGGGATCGGATGCGGGGAAGCGCTGGGGCAGAAGAGAGTGTAAACGAACGGTCAGATGGGAGGCGGCGAGAAAGGCGTTCTTCCCCAGATGGGGCTTGCTGCCGTGGCACTGTTTGCCCAAGGTCCGAAAACGGACCCAGAGGATGCTCTTCTCCGCCACCTCGATCAAATCGCCCGTTTCGTTGCCCGAGTCAGGCACGCAGATCAGGTCCGTCCTTCGGATAGGATTGCGGGGATGTCGCAGAAGGTAATCCAGACCGTAACGACTGGCCGTCTCCTCATCGGCGACGAAGATCAGCCCGGGGGCCCGAGAGGTAGGCGCGCCTTCCTCGTGGCACGCCCGAAAGGCGAAGAGGGAGGCGACCAGATCCTGCTGGTTGTCCACCGTTCCCCTTCCGTAGAGGCGACCGTCCCGCACATAGGCCCGATAAGGGTCCGCGTCCCAGAGGCCCGCCTCTCCCGGGGGCACGATATCGAGATGGCTGATGATCCAGGTATGGCGAACCGCATCGTCGCCGGGCCGGCGGAGGATCAGGTTGGGGCGTCCCCCCGATGAAACGCGATCGTCCGGGGCGGTAATCACCTCGATTTCGCCGAGGTGCCGCTGGGCAAGATAGGCGCGGAGCATCTCCGCCTTGGCGGCTTCGCCGTCGCCGCCGTTTTCCGGGGCAATGGCCGGAACGGCGGTCAAGGCAATCTGCAGGCCGATCATCTCCCGACGATAGGCATCGATCCTCCCCGCTACCCGTTGAAAGGCCTTTTCATCAATCATGGCTCACCTTTATAATCTTGAAGTCCGGATGTGTCTTTTTTATCTCCTCGTATCCCCCCTCGCTGCCCAGCATGAGGATCAGGGAGCGATCGAGGTCGAGCCACCGGGCGGCGGCGTGGTCGATGTCCGCCACGGTCAGTCGGGCGACCCTTTCCCGGTATTCCCAGAGAAAGTCCGCCGGAAGGCCTTCAAAAGCCAGGGACGCCTGCTGCTGGACCAACTGCTGGGGCGTCGTAAAGGAGAACAGGAAGCTGTTTAGGATCGAGGACTTTGCCCGGGCCGTCTCTTCGGAGGTAACGCCGCTTAGGCGGACGGTCCGCACGAGGTCCTGAATCGCCGTCAAGGCCTCGGCGGCGGCGGAGGTCTTGGTTATGGCATAGGCCCCGAAGACGCCGTAGTCCTCCCGGGCCCGGTAGAAGCTCCCGGTGGCGTAGGCCAGTCCCCGGTCGGTGCGCACCTGCTGGAAGATTCGCGAGCGGAAACCTCCGCTCCCCAGGATATGGTCCGCCACGTCAAAGGGGAAATAATCCGGCGATTGCTTTGTCGGCGCCGGCCGGCCGATGAGGGTTATCGTCTGCGGTGAATCCTTGAGCAGATAATATTTTGCCCCCGGGAAGGACGACGACGGAGGCGCCACCGGCGTCCGACCGCTTCTTGCCGGCCAGGCGCCGAATGTCTCCGCCACGATCCGTTCCACTTCTTCCCGGTCGATAGCGCCGGAAATGGCCAGGAACATATTGTCCGGGCTGTAGTGGCGCCGATGGCAACTCTCGATGTCCTCCCGGGTAATGTCTTTCAAAGTCGATACCTTAGGGAGTCTTCCCCGAGGATTTCCCTGGTGCAGGAGGCGGAAAAACTCCTTGAAGGCCCAGTGCTGCGGATCGTCGGGCAGCCTCCTGATCTCCTCGCCCTTCAGCTCCTTGAGGAGCGCCAGCCTCTCCAAATCGAACCGGGGTGTCCGGAGAATCTGGTGGAAGATGCCCCATACCTTCGCGAAATCCTTGCGCAGGGAAAACAAGGCCCACTGTGTCCGTTCCATCCCGACGGAGGGTTCGATGGTCGCCGCCAGGGAGGAGAGGGTGTCGTCGAGGGACCGCGGCGCCATGTCTTTCGTCCCCCCCGCACGCATGAGCGTCGCCGTCAGCTCCGCTGTTCCCTCCTTTCCCTGCTCATCGTACATGGCCCCGGATTTGACCAGCAGGGTCGCCTGCACCACCGGCAGTTCCCGGTTCGGGAGAAAATACACCTCCAGACCGTTGGCCGTGGTGAAATGCTCGGGAACGGGCGGGGAAAAACGAAGGGGGGGATAGGAAAGGCGGTCGGGATCGGGCAGCGGCGGTCCGGCTGCCGCCGGGGCGGCCGTCGTGAAGAAGAATGCGGCAAGCAGCAGCACGGACAGGACGGCGCGGAGGGCGCCGCCTTCCCGCCGCCCTTCTCGGGTCGCCGTTCCGGGGCCCCTGTGGAGATAGGCGCGGTTTCGTTGGCGGGGTGCGCTCTTGCCCAGGGGATTCATCGCTATCGATCCTTCGTCATGATGGCCATGGTCCGGTTGTCCCGGCGCAGGTATTTCCTGGCTGTAGCCATGATTTCTTCCGGGGTGACCGTGGCGATTTGGGCGCCATAATGGTCCAGATAACGATAATCGCCCAGGAGGCATTCATAATAGGAAAGCAGACTGGCGAGCCCTTCGTTGGAGTCCTGACGGCGGATTAAATCGGCCTGCAACTGGTTTTTGACCTTTTCCAGCTCCGCCGTTGGCGTCGGCTCCACCGCCAGTTCGTCGATGATCTTCTCCACCGCCGCGGCCAGTTCGTCGATCTTATGGGGATGCCGCGCCGTGGCGAAGACGCAGAAGAGATTCGGATAACGATTCCCGGGCAGGCCGTTTGCCGCCTGGACGCTTTCCGCCAGCCCCTGGGTTTCCACGAGGCGCCGGTAAAACCGGGAAGAGCGGTCCCGGGAGAGGAGGGCCTCGATAACATCGAATACATAGTCCTCCCGCTGGGGTGGCGGCGGTTTGTGGAAGCCCATGATCAGTCGTTCGCCGGCATCGAAATGAACCGTGACCCGCTTCTCTCCCAGGGAAGGCGGCTCCGTCGTCACCCTGGGAAGCGTTGCCGGCTGCCCGGGAAGGACGCCGAAATACCTATCGAGCAGTCGGCGCATCTCCTTGACCCGCACATCTCCCACGATGGCAATCACCATGTTGCCCGGGGCCTTGGCCAGGCGGTGAAAGGATTTCACATCCTCCATCCCGAGGTGGGCAATATCGTCGGGCCAGCCAATGATCGGGCGGCGGTAGGGATGCGCCATGAAGGCCGTCGCCGCGAACCGCTCGAACAGGAGGCCGTCGGGGTTGGCGTCGGTGCGTTGCCGTCGTTCCTGGATCACTACCTCCCGCTCCTGATAGAATTCCCGCAAGACGTGGTTGGCGAGGCGATCCGCTTCGATTCGCGCCCACAGTTCCGCCTTGTTGGCCGGCAGGCTGACATGATAGGTGATCATGTCCTGACCGGTGGAGGCGTTTATGTTCACCGCCCCAGCCTCGGCGTAGAGGCGGTCGATTTCGTTGGAGCGATACCAGCGTCGGTGTTCCTTTTGCAGCCCCGCCAGTTTTTTCTCCAGGGCCTCGATACGTTGTCCGTCTTTCCGGTCGCCGGTGGTCCTTTCCCGGTCCAGGGCCTCGCCGGTTCTGGCTATCTCCCGGAGCAGCTTTTCCTCCCGGACCGGGTTGATCCCCCCGATGGTCTTTGTCCCCTTGAACATCATGTGTTCCAAAAGATGCGCCAGCCCGGTCTTGCCCTCCGACTCGTCCACCGCTCCGGCCCGAAAGCGGATATAGAAGGAGACGGTGGGACTGAAGCGGCGCTCCAGGATCAGGACCCGGATCCCGTTTTTCAAGGTGAACGTCTCCACCCGTTTTATCGGCGCCCCCTCAAGATCCGCGCCGGCGGCGGACGCCAAACAGAGAAGCGCCACGAAAACGAGGGCGAAACCGGCGAGGGCCAACTGCTTCGCTTTATTCTTCAGGTAAATGCTCAAGAGGGTCATCTTTAAGATAGGCGTGGATGCGACAGGCGGGGTAGATCAGCCCGGCGATCCCGAGGAGAATCATGAAGGAGGAGGAGAAGAACATCATTATGAACTCTTGCGGGTTCTTGAGAGAATAGGCGCGGCCCAAGGCGCTTATCCCCCACGCCAGGATGAGCAGGGATATGCCGCCGATGGCCAGGAGCCTGCACCACCAACTCCAGGCGCCGCTGCTTTGGTCTTTCTTCATGGCGGCATCTTAACCTTTTCGGCGTGGATAATCAAGGCGTAAGACAGGTCTCCCGTTAGCCCTCCGGGAGGGAAGGGGCGGCTCGCGGCTAAAGGCCGCGGCTTCGGCGTTTCAATTCGCGGTACTCCCGGGCGGTCAGGGTGGGGTGCGCGCAGGGGAGCAGGGAGTTGTTCTGGAACAGGGGTTCCTCGGAAAGAGGGTAGGGGGAGGCTTGGCGGGCGGCATCCCACAGCGCCGTGCCGGGGATAGGGGAATACTCTGCCAGAATCGGCCGGGCGCCATGAGCGCGCACGTACCGAATGCTCTCCCCGATCTCCCAGGCGGACTGGCCCGGGAGGCCGCAGAGGAGATAGACGGCGATATCGTCGGGTTTATAACCCACCTCCCGCAGATACGCCGTCGCCTGTTCGAAGTGGATATTCTCCACCTTTCCGCCCAGGGCCCGCTGTCTTTCTCCATCCGTCGTTTCCAGCCCGAAGCGGAGGGTGCGGAAACGGGCCCTGAAGAGCAGCCTGGCGATCTCCGGCGTTATCTCGCGGAGATGCAAGCCGTTGGGACAATGAAAGTCCGCATCCAGATTTCGGCCGATGATGTCCTGCAACAGCGGGATGGCCATTTCCTCGGGGCGGGCGAGGAGGGCGTCGTCGTAAAAGGAAAAGTTCCTGATCCCCATGCGCCCTCGCCAATGGGCGATCTCGTCCGCCACCCTTCGGGGTTCGCGACGACGAAATGTCTCGTTGAGCATCCTTGCAGCGCAGTAGGGACAGCGGTAGGGGCAGCCGCGGGAGGTAAGGATGGGGAGTTGATCGGCATGGGGGACGAGATCCCAGGCCGGATAGGGGAGGGCGTCCAGATTGTCCGTGTCCGGTCGCCAGGACGGGGCAAGCCCCATGATCGTCTGGAGAATGAAATCCAGATGCCCCTCCCCGGCCCCGGTGAGGACATAATCGGCGCCGGCGTGGGCCCCCGCATGTTCCGGACAGAGGGTGGCATAGATCCCGCCCAGGATTACCGGGCTTTCCGGAAGTATTTCCTTGAGCATACCGATGGTCGCCGTGACCCCGGGATGCCAGTAGGTCATCATGGAGGTCACGAGGATGGCTCGGGGCTTCCCGGCGGCCCTGACCATCGCGGTAAAGGAATCCGGATCGATTCCGTAACGATGGTAAGGCCGGGCGATCGCGCCAAGCTGGGGCGGGGCCGCAATCCGTTGCCGGAGGAATCGGCCGTGTCCTCCCGCCTTCCGTCGGGGGGGACGCGGGGGCTCAACGGCCGGTCTTGTCGTCCGGGGCGCGAAGCTGTCCAGGCAATCGATCAGGCGGACATCCAGGCCGTTTTCCCGAAGATAGGACGCCATATACATCAATCCCAACGGCTTCATCCAGTAATCGTACGCGGCGAAGTCGTAAATCCAGGGATTTACCAGCAGGACGGAGGGCTTCATGGATGGCGGCATAGCAGAAACCATCCCCCGGGGCAATGGGTCTTTGCAGGCCTTGGCTCTGTCCCCGGGGTCGTCGCCGGCGCTCCCTGGGGAGGACGGAACGGTGCCAGGGAACGGCCCCCCCCCGCCTTTCGGAATAAAATGCTTGAAGCCGGGACGGATTGCTGTTAACATCCCGCGCCATCGAGAGGGGGGGCGGCATAGGAATGCGGGCAGTTGTCCAGAGGGTGGAGAGGGCCGCCGTCGCCGTCGGGGAGAGGGAAATCTCCCGGACCGGAAGAGGACTGATCGTCTATCTCGGGATCGAAAAAGGCGACGGAACCAAGGACGCCGATTACCTGGTCGATAAAATCGTCAACTTACGAATTTTCGAGGACGAATCCGGCAAGATGAACCTCTCTCTCGCCGACGTGGCGGGGGAATTGATGATCATCTCGCAGTTTACGCTCCTGGGCGATTGCCGCAAGGGAAGGAGGCCGTCCTTTTACCGATCCGAAGAACCGACACGGGCCAAGGAGCTTTACGATCATTTCGTGGAGGCGGCGGCGGGCCGGTCGGCGGAGGTGGGAACCGGGGAGTTCCAGGCCATGATGAGGATCGAGCAGGTCAATGACGGGCCCGTCACGATCCTGCTGGACAGTAGAAATCCTATCTGAAACGCGAGGATAATTTTGAGCGAAGAGGCAGACAACCTACCCTGCCCAATCAGGATCGACAGGGAAGGGGTGTGGCATTATCGGGGCGCCGAGATGTTCCGGCGGGAGTTCGTTAATTTCTTTTATCAACATCTCCGGCGGGACGCCGCGGGCAGGTATGTCATCGAATTGCCCAATGACCGCTGTTATGTGGAGGTGGAAGACACGGCCTATTTCGTCAAGGCCGTTTACCCGCAACGGGATGGAGACGGGGTCGTGAATAACTTCCGCATCTATCTGTGCGATGACACGCTGGAGGATCTGAATCCGGAAACCCTTTATATCGGCGCGGAGAATATCCTCTATTGCCAGGTGCGAGGCGGGACGTTTCCGGCGCGTTTCACCCGGGCGGCCTACTACCAGCTTGCCATGCATATCGAGTACGATGAGGCGAGGAATGTCTTCCATCTCCCCGTCAACGGCCGGACCTTCCCTCTCGATGTGGGGTCCTGAAGCAACGTCTTCATAAATAAACAATCCAACGACTGGAGGTGCGCCCATGCTGACCGATAACGTCGGTGAAGCCCTAACTTTCGACGATTTGCTCCTCGTTCCTGCCGAATCGTCCATATTGCCCAAGGACGTGGATACCACCACGCGGCTTACGAACAACATAGTTTTACGGATTCCTATCCTCAGCGCCGCCATGGACACGGTGACGGAGTCGAAGACGGCCATCTGCATGGCCCAGGAGGGAGGCCTCGGCATCATCCATCGCAACATGAGGATCGAGCGTCAGGCCGTCGAGGTGGACAAGGTGAAGAAATCGGAAAGCGGCATGATCGTCGATCCGATCACCATCACCCCGGAACGGAAGGTGCAGGACGCCCTTCATCTCATGACGGAATACCGCATTTCCGGCGTCCCCGTCGTGAAGGGCAAGAGACTCGTGGGCATCCTCACCAACCGGGATCTCCGCTTCGAGACGGATCTCGAACAGCCGGTGGCGAATGTCATGACCAGGGATAATCTGGTGACGGTAAGCTCCAATATCAGCCTGGAAGAATCCAAGAGGCTTCTCCATCGCCATCGGATAGAAAAACTCCTCGTAGTTGACGATGAATACAATCTCAAAGGCCTCATAACGATCAAGGATATAGAGAAGATCCGCAAATATCCCAATGCCAGCAAGGATTCGCTGGGCCGGCTCCGCGTCGGCGCCGCGGTAGGAATCATGGACAGGGAGGAGCGGATCCAGTCCCTCGTCGCCGCCGGGGCCGATGTCATCGTCATCGACACCTCCCACGGGCATTCCCGAGGCGTCCTGGACGCCATCCGGGACACCAAGCGCAACTTCCCGGAATGTGAACTGATCGCCGGCAACGTAGCCACGGCGGCGGGGGCGGAGGCCCTCATGGACGCCGGGGTGGACGCCGTGAAGGTAGGCGTGGGTCCGGGCTCGATCTGCACCACCCGGGTGGTGGCCGGGGTAGGGGTCCCGCAGATGACGGCGATCCGTGAGACCTTCAAGGTATGCGCCCGCCGGGGGATCCCCGTGATCGCCGACGGCGGGATCAAGTTCTCCGGGGATATCGCCAAGGCCCTGGCCGCCGGCGCCCATACGGTGATGATCGGCGGGCTCTTCGCGGGCACGGAGGAGAGCCCCGGCGAGACGATCCTCTTCCAGGGTCGGAGTTACAAGGTATATCGGGGCATGGGCTCCCTGGAGGCGATGAAATCGGGAAGCCGGGACCGCTACTACCAGGACGATATGGAAAGCGACCTGAAGCTCGTCCCGGAAGGCATCGAGGGCCGGGTGCCGTTTCGGGGCTCCCTGTCGGCGAGCATCTACCAGTTGATCGGAGGGCTCAAGGCCGGCATGGGCTATCTGGGCTGCCGGACCATACCCGAGCTGCACGAGAAGGCAAGGTTCGTGCGGATCACCTCCGCGGGGCTTCGGGAAAGCCATGTCCACGATGTCATCATCACGAAGGAAGCGCCCAACTATTGGCTGGATTGACCATGAAGCACGCCCCGTTCGTCCATCTGCACGTCCATACCCAGTACAGCCTCCTGGACGGCACGATCCGCATCGAGGATCTGATGAAGCGGGCCAAGGAATATCAAATGCCGGCCGTGGCCATGACGGATCACGGCAATGTCTTCGGGGCGATTGACTTTTATCAGCAGGCCTACCGCCACGGGATAAAGCCCATCATCGGCAGCGAGATGTACGTCGCCCCGGGCCGACGGACCGACAGGAATACCCCCGGCAGTGGAGAAAATGCCCGGCATTTGGTATTGCTGGTAAAAAACCAGCGGGGTTACGATAACCTCCTGAAGTTGTCCTCGGACAGCTACCGGGAGGGCTACTATTACCGGCCTCGGATCGACAAGGAACTCCTATCCGCCCATCACGAGGGGCTTATCGGTTTGAGCGCCTGCCTCCACGGGGAAATCGCCGCCCACATCGTGCGCCAGGATATGGACGCCGCCCTGCGGGCCGCCGCCGAGTACCGGGACCTCTTCGGGCCGGAGAACTTCTATCTGGAAATCATGGAAAACGGCATCCCGGAGCAGACAACCGCCAACCGGGGGCTCCTGGAGATAAGCCAAAAGCTCTCGATCCCTCTGGTGGCCACCAACGACTGCCATTATCTCGACCGCGGGGATGCGGAGGCCCATGAAATCCTCCTGTGCATTCAGACGGGGAAAACCATCGAGGACCGGGAGCGGATGCGCTTCCAGACGGACCAGTTCTATTTCCGCTCCCCCGGAGAGATGGAGACGCTCTTTGCCTACTGTCCCGAAGCGCTCGCCAATACGATCGCGGTGGCGGAGAAATGCAACCTTTCCCTGGAATTCGGGCAATTCCATCTTCCCCATTACCAGTTGGATGGCGAGGGGAACCTGGATGAGCATCTGGCCGCCCTGGCCAGGGAGGGGCTAGCCAGGCTGCTGCCCACCATCGATCCCACCGGCGACGCCGACACGGCGCGCAGGTATGAGCGGCGTCTCCAGGAAGAACTGGCCATGATCAAGAACATGGGCTTCGCCGGTTACTTTCTCATCGTCGCGGATTTCGTGAACTACGCCAAAAACAACGGCATCCCCGTAGGCCCGGGGCGGGGTTCGGCGGCCGGAAGCCTGGTGGCGTACGCCATCGGCATCACCAAGGTCGATCCCATCCGCTATGGGCTTTTCTTCGAGAGATTCCTCAACCCCGACCGGAAGAGCATGCCCGATATCGACATCGATTTCTGCCCGGAACGTCGGGACGAGATAATCCGCTACGTAACGGAGAAATACGGCCGGGACAATGTGGCGCAGATAATCACCTTCGGGAAGATGCTGGCCAAGGCGGTGGTCAGGGATGTGGGGCGGGCCATGAATATCCCCTATGGGGAGGTGGACGCCATCGCCAAGCTCATTCCCAACGTCCTGAACATCACCCTCGCCGAGGCCCTGAAGATGGAGCCGCGGCTTCAGGAAGAGGCGAAGAACAACGAGCGCGTCCGGAAACTGCTGACCTATTCCCAGGCGCTGGAGGGGTTGAACCGTCATTCCTCCACCCATGCCGCCGGCGTCGTCATCTCCGATATTCCCCTGGACAACCGCGTGCCCCTCTATAAGAGCCCCAAGGACGAGGGGGTGATTACCCAATTCCCCATGAACGACATCCAGACCGTCGGCCTGACGAAATTCGACTTTCTCGGCTTGAAAACCCTGACGGTCATCAAGAACGCCCTGCAACTCATCAAAGAGAACAAGGGAGTCGATATCGATATCGATTCCCTGCCCCTGGACGACGCCAAGACGTACGAACTCCTGCAGCAGGGCAACGCCGTGGGGATCTTCCAGTTGGAAAGCTCGGGGATGCGGGAGATCCTCGTGGGGATGAAACCGGATTGCATCGAGGACGTCATCGCCCTGATCGCCCTGTACCGGCCGGGTCCCATGAGCATGGTCCCCGACTTCATCGCCCGGAAGCTGGGCAAAACACCGATCCACTACACGGTTCCGGAACTTAAGGATATTCTTAAGGAAACATACGGGGTTATCCTTTATCAGGAACAGGTCATGCAGATTGCCAGCGCCATCGGCCGCTACACCATGGCCGAGGCGGATACGCTGCGGAGCGTGATGAGCAAGAAAAAGGATCAGGAGATGGAAAAGGAGATGCCTAAATTCATCTCCGGGGCCAAGCAAAACCGCATTCCCGAGGAGAAGGCGGTCCGCATCTGGGAGCAAATGAAGGAATTCGCCAAATACGGATTCAATAAATCCCACAGCACCGCCTATGCCATCGTTTCCTATCAGACGGCCTACCTCAAGGCCCACTATCCCGAGGAATTCATGGCGGCCCTGTTGACGAGCGAGAAGGACAACCGGGACAAGATCATCCGCCACATCAACAGTTGCAAGGAGATGGGTATCAGTGTCCTGCCGCCGGACATCAATGAATCCGGGAGCGATTTCACCGTTCCCGGGAACAATATCCGCTTCGGTCTGGCGGCGGTGAAGAATGTGGGCGTCGGGGCCGTGGAGGCGATTCTGGAGGCCCGGCAAAAAGAGGGGAAATTTAAGTCTTTTCACGACTTCAGCCGTCGCGTCGATCTTCGGAAGGTCAACAAGCGGGTCATCGAGAGCCTGATAAAATGCGGCGCTTTCGACTCCCTGGGCCACAAGCGCCGCGCCCTTTTCGGGGCGTTTGAAGAGATCATGAATGCGGCTCAGAAACTTCGCAAGGCGAGGTCCAGCCGCCAGGCAAGCTTTCTGGATGGATTGAAGACGCCGGGGCAGGGCAGGGAGGGGGCCCGCGATGAAGGCATCCCCGATTTGGAGGAGTGGGAGCATAAGGAACTGTTGATATATGAAAAGGAATCGCTGGGCTTTTATATCACCGGCCATCCGCTCCTGCGTTTCCAGGAGAAACTTGGCTTCGTCACCAACACCAATTCGGAAAACCTCTGGGAGCGCCGCGACAAGGAGGCCCTGATTGTCGCCGGGATCGTCGCCGGCATTCGGGAGCGGACGACAAAACGGAAAAGCGTCATCGCCGACGTTATCCTGGAGGACCTCCATGGCGCCATGACCATTGTCTGCTTCGCCGAGGTTTACCAGCAGGGAAGAGAGCTTCTGCAGGGCGACGAACCGCTGTTGATAAAAGGGCATGCCTACGTCTCGGAGGAGAGCGTCAAGGTCATTGCGAATGAAATATGCCTCCTTCAGGACGCCCCGGATGTCTCCCCTTACGCCTCCGTCCATTTCTACATCGATTCCCGCCTCTCCACAAACGATAATAACATATTGAACCTCAAGTACTTGTCGAAGAAATATAAAGGATATTCCGAGGGGTATATCCATCTGCTCAACGGGACGAGCGAGACCGTTGTCTATCTGGGCGACGACTGCCGCTTTCATCTGACCTCGGAACTCTTGAAGGCCGCCCGGCTGCTCCTGGGCCCCCAGTCCGCCTTCTATCGTTAAGGCATTTTCTACATTAATCAGCTTAACATTCGAATTATCAAGGATAATTAATGGCAAGGGGTTAATCGTCGCCATGGAATATCGCGAGCGTACCTACCGTCAGAGCGTAACCGCCTCGGGTTTGGTCACCTTTCAGGTAGCGCTGCGGGAGACCGATCTCCTGGTGGCTGCCGATGTGGATCTGACCGAGCAGACCCGGTTATCCGTCCTCAAGCACCGTGCTCATCTCGAGAGCTATATCGAAAGATATCCAGCGTTTCTCCATAGCCTGGCCCCGCTGCCCAACGACCCGCTGGCCCCGCCCATTGTCCGGACGATGCTGGCGGCGGCCAAGGCCGCTGGCGTGGGTCCCATGGCGGCGGTGGCCGGGGCCCTATCGGACTACGTCGGCCGTGATTTGTCCGGCTGGACAAAAAACCTCATCGTCGAAAACGGCGGCGACATCTTCCTGCATACCACCGCCTCCAGAAGGGTGGCCGTTTTTGCCGGGCCGTCCCCCTGGACCGGGAGGCTCACCCTGGAGATTGCCCCGGAGGACATGCCCCTGGGGATCTGCACCTCATCGGCGACGGTGGGTCCTTCCTTGAGCTTTGGGAAGGCCGATGCGGTTTGTGTCCTTTCTTCCACCGCGGCCCTGGCCGACGCCGCCGCTTCTCGGATTGGAAATATGATCCGCTCCCCCCGGGACATCAAGAAGGCGCTCCAGGCAGGAAGGGCCATCCAGGGGACCCAGGGCATCGTCATCGTCCTGGGCGATAAATTGGGGGTATGGGGAAAAATAAAAATTTCGACATAAAGTTTACATAACGTATCTTATGCGACGCATAAAATTATCCCGCCGTCCCGTTTTCAGTTGCCCCATGACCTGAAACCTTCCAGGCCACGCGCTTGGGAAATTGCCCGCCGGTAATCGCCACGCGCTTGGGAAATTGCCCGCCCGTAATCTCCCGACATGAAAACAAGTGCGAGAGCCGGGAGACCCCAACGGATTCGCCTAAATGGTCAGCCGGTAATCTCCCGACATGAAAACAAGGTGTCACCGGCGACCTGAAAATGTATTTTACTGGGCGGTTTGAAAATGATGTTTTAGAACCTTTCGTATTATTCCTTAAGAAACTATAAAAATTATTATTTTCTTTTCTTCGTCGTTTTCTTTCGTT
>JASGUC010000060.1 GCA_030057915.1 Pseudomonadota bacterium | reverse complement strand
TCGGTTACCGCATCCCCATGGGCGGTTCGCGAACCGCCCCTACCGGTTCATTGTTTTGGGGTTTTCCCGGTTGGTGTCCCATTTGACCGGATTGTACATGATGTATTGGCGGCTGCGGTTCAATTCGTTTTCATTACGGATGATATGTTCGTAATAATTGCGTTGCCACAATTTACCGGAAAACGTTGGCCAACGGTTTTGTTTCGCGCCGTCGGCATATCGTTTCGTTGTCATGCTTTTGAATCGATTCACCACATCCGGCAATGACAATCCCACCGATCCTGCCGTAGGGGCAGGCCCCCGTGCCTGCCCATTGTTGGTGCAATTGCCGTCGCCGCCGCCGGTGGTCGCGGCAGGCCCCTGTGCCTGCCCATTGTTCTGCCCGGTGACGTCACCAGGGCGGCCACAGGGGACCATTACATCAGGGCGGCCACGGGGGGCCGCCCCTACAACGACGATGCCGTGAATATGATTGGGCATAACAATGAATACATCGATATAGATGCCCGGATAATGGGCCGGGATTTCATCCCAGACCGACTGCACCATCACCCCTGCATCGTTCAGCCGCATTTCCCCATTCACAATATCACCGAACAGGCATTCCCGGTTCTGTGCGCAAATGGTGATAAAATAGGCTCCTGGCCGGGAATAATCATAGCCCCGCAACCGAATGGAGCACCGATGATGTTTATCCGTGCGGTATGTCATGCTCCTGGCTCCTCGAAATTCATTTTGATCGTCAGCGCCGGTTGCACGGATCGACGTTCTGGTCTTCCAGGCCTAAAAAGATGCAGGCCCTCCTTGCACCAACGGCGAAGCAGCCTGTTTTTCCATTGTTCATTTCACGGCCTTCAGTATGTTCTCACCTTTTTCTGTCAGCCGGTATTTCTGCAGGCGGCTGTTTGGTTTATCAGGGATGGTCATTTCTATAATTCCCTGTTCAACTAACGGGAGTAAATGCCGTTTGTAGTTCATATACGCATTGGTCAAGCCCAGCATACGCAACAATTCCGTTTTTGTCCGTGGTATTTTTTTGCAGGCGTTTAAGACTATTTTGACTTGCTCACTGACTTGCTCACTGACTTGTTCGGTCTCCTGGGTCTGTACTTGATGCGGTGCCGCCAGATAGACGGTAAAGCGCAGGCGCAGGGCGATTTCTTCAATTTTCGGTTAGGGAAGGTTCAGCTCTTTGGCCTCGGCAAAGATACGACGCACCCCGGTGCCCCATTGTTCGATTAGGCCCAACTCTTTGAAAACACGAGCGATGACCGGATTTCTGATGCGAGAGGCACCCTGTTTCATCTCCTCGATGGTCAGGCCGGGCAGCAGGATACCCATGCTTTCCACCTCGATGCGGTCATCCAGAAACACTACCCGGATCGGCGCGCCGCGCTGCGAGTAGTCGCTATGCACCAGGGCGTTGATGATCATTTCGCGCAAAATCCCCAGGGGGATGCTCCAGACATCCTTGCGGCGCACCTCGGAGAGATCCGCGCTGCGATAGGCATGTTTTTTTAGAAACAGCATCACCTCGTCCACGGCCCTGGGCAGGGGCACGTCGATGTCGATATGATCAAAAATGTCGAGTTTTTCTGTGCCGAAAAAGCGTCCGCACTGCACCCAGGCATCGGGGAAGTGCCGCGTGCGCTCTGTGCCGAAAAGAAGAACCGCTCCCTTGGTAGGTACAAGTTGATGTTGATGCCGGGCCAGCAGTTTCAAGGTCAACAGGGTCTGCTCATCCAGCTTCCGGATGGCGCCAAATATCTCTTGTGCCGCCTCCATATCCAGATCAGCAGGAGACAACTCCGGCATGGGCATTTCGTCGAAGGACACACCTTCAACGGATCGGCGCAGTTCGGCAATCAGCTCCCGGTCGGCTTGACGGTTGGTGGAGCCAAGGCGGACATAGACACCGGTTTCAGGCCCCTCGGAACGTAGATAATGGGGCCGCGAATTGCTCAGGAACACCTCGATGACCAGCAGAGTTTTACCGTCAATGGTGGTCAACTCCACGTTGGGCACCAGACGAGGGCTGATAGAATCGGCAATCAGGCTGCAAATGCGCTCTTCCTCTTCAAGGGGATGTTCAATGCCCATGACCTTGCGTGTTTTATCCTGCACGCCGATAATGACCCTGCCACCAGCAGTATTGGCAAAGGCCACCACCGTCTTGAGGAGATTGCGCGGGGAAGAGAGATCCTGCTTGAACTCCAGGGTCTTGCCCTCTGCTGCCTTGATCAGTTCGGCAGTTTTCATATCCCAAGTTCCTCGAAAATTATTTTCATTGGTAGGGGCAGGCCCCTGTGCCTGCCCATCGTTGGTGCAATTGCCGTCGCCGCCACCGGTGGTCGCGGCAGGCCCCTGTGCCTGCCCATTGTTATGCCGGTTAACGTCACCGGGCGGCCACAGGGCGGCCACAGGGGGCCGCCCCTACATAATGGCGAATTGCCCCAATCGGTTACCGCTTCCCCATGGGCGGCCACGGGGGGCCGCCCCTACCGGTTCATTGTTCTGCCGGTTAACGTCATCAGGGCGGCCACGGGGGGACCTCAGGGCGGCCACAGGGGGCCTCAGGGCGGCCACGGGGGGACCTCAGGGCGGCCACGGGGGGCCTCAGGGCGGCCACGGGGGGCCGCCCCTACATGATGTCTCGTCGATTACGGCGGATATTTTTCAGGTGAAAACTTTTTGACCGTCGTCGATTCCACCTATAATTTCAGATACTTTACCTATGCCGGCGCGCCGGCATAGGGTCGGCGCGGCAGGCCTCCCCTTTCTTTACGGCACGGTGACCGAGGCGCTGCCGCCCGCACCGCCCGCACCTCCGAAGAGCATCAGGTACGCGAGTCCCGCGCCGGGGGCGAGTACGGGATTGCCGCTTGCGCCGCCGGCTGCGAGCGTTTTGAAGCCGTTGTCATATAGCCGCCAGGCGCTCACTCCTGAAATCGAAAGGGTCTGCGACACCCCCTTCAGCGGGATCGATACCCACTCCGCATACCCCTCCGGACCGAAGGCAACCGAAGAAACCGTTGACGCTGGAAGCACCGGCGCCTTGTCGAGCGGTCGATGGAGGTAGCCGCCCCAGCGCAGCCATTCTTCCCCACCGCGGATCAGGACGTCGAGATCATAGATGTCCGTCCCCTGGATGCCGGGAATGAGGAGCATCATCCCGGCCTTCTGGTCGCTTGCAGAGGCATCGACCGCCTGCGCCTGCCATCCCATGTTGATCGGCGGAATGGCTGTCAATGCGAAGAGTGATCCCGGAACATCGGCGAGCGTCATCAGCCCGAAACGGGGATCTTCATCGACAAGGAAGGGTATTCCGGCGGGGTGCTCGTTCACAACGAGCCACTGCTTGCCGATCCGACCGCTCCAGGCAGGGGATAGGGCCGGTCCGGGGCTCGTCACCTTTATCGCGAATGCCTGGGTATCCAAGTAGAACTGATTCGCGCCCGGCGCCCGCAGCGCCAGATACTTGTCGGTCCCCGCGCTTACGACCTGAAAGGAGTTCAGCGGCGCCGCATCCGATGTGAACCAGCCATCGGTTCGATACTTGAGCACGCTTGCGGGTGCGACTGGAAAACCGCTCGCCGTCAACACGCGCAGGGTAACAGTCCCGTCGGCCTCCGCTTTGAGCTTATAGACGTGCGCATAATTGGCGTAAATGCCATCGACTGACGCGAGCAAACCCGCCGGGGCCGCGGCGACCGGCGCCGTTTGAGCCGGAAGCGATGCCGGGTACGCCGCTAAACGTCCGTCTTCCACGAGCGCGCGCAGCAACACGCGCTGCAGGATCGCGAGCGGCGCATATCCGCCCCCCGTCGGCCCGAGAGCCACAGCGCCCAGGCCCACATCGGGGGCGACAATGTTCTGCGACCCGTAGAAGAAAGTGCCGCCGTTCTTGGTCCAGGCCTTGACTCCAACGCTGCCGAGCCCCGTTTCGCTCACGGTGTCCCAGCCGAGCCCGTACGCCAGGGCAGCGTTCGGCACGGGGTTGAAGGTTCCGACAGTCTGGTCCATGCCCATCCGCCGAACCGATTCCGGTGAGAGCACGGGTATGCCCTGGTCGGACATGCCGCCGTTCAAGAACATGCGAACGAACGCCGCCATGTCCGCCGTCGTCGAATAGATGCCGCCCGCCGCGTCCACATTCACGTATTCCTGCGGCAGCGCGGTTCCGGATCGATAGGCCTTTGCGAAACTGCCCTCAGGAAGCGGGGCAAGCGAGAAAGTGGAGTGATTCATCCCCAGCGGCTCGAAAATCTTCTTCTTTACCCAATCTACGTAGCTCATTTTCCCTACCGCCGCGACGAGGGGATCCGTCAGCGTCCAGCCGTCGTTGCAATAGAAGGCAAAGGCCCCGGGATCGGCCTTCAGGCGCTGATATGTGAGCGACGCAAGAACCGCGTCGGCGTACCCGGGCGCCGGAACCGTCGTCTCCGCGGCGGTATAGATGGTTCCCGGCATCCCGGATGTGTGATTGAGGAGCATCCTGACCGTGATCTGAGTGTAGCGTGGATCGGCCATCTTGAAGGACGGGAGGTACTTGACGACCGTCTGGTCGAGATCGACGAGCCCCTGATCGACAAGCTGCATAACCGCCACGGCAGCAAATATCTTCGATACCGACCCTATCGGAAACATCGTCTTTTCGGTTGCGGGAACCGAGGCCGCAACATCCGCCTGGCCGTAGCCACGGGCGAAGACAAGCCCGTCGCGACTCACCATTGCCAATCCGACCGACGTTCCACCCGCCTGGAGGATCGCATCTGCCGCATTCCGCGCTTCCTGCATGGCCATCGTGTAGCCCGTTACATTCCGAGAACTGGAACCACAGGCGATGACCGAGAAAGCCAGAAAAAGGATGATCGACTTCTTCATGACCGGCAAACCTCCCAAAATACAACAATCACAATGAATGATGAAGGTATCTGAATACTTGCGAATATTATCGTCCGAGGAAACTAGCATGGAAACGGTTCTGAGTATGTTGGATGGGTAAAAGCGTGTCAAGACTTTTCGTATTTTTTTTCGCCCTCACCGTCTATCGCAGGCGATGTCCGGACACACTGCCCGGCCACATCGCCAACCCCTGATTCCCGATGGAAAATCCCAGGGTAAATTTGTTCTATCTTTAAGTGGCTGAAAACAGGACGTGCCTCAGTTTTAGTAGATCATTCAAAATCAACTACTTACATTTACATTGAGAACAAATTTACCCGGTGGAAAATCCCTTGACAGAAGAAAATGGATCCCCTATACTCTAAACATCCAAAAAGCAAATTCTTGTCAATCTTTTAGGGACCATTCCCGAATACCCTCTATATGGCAATCCTTGCCGAATATTGGAGGTGCCCTCATGAAGTTCAAAACTGTCAAAATGAACCACCCCAAGGCCAAAACCACATTTACCGTCTTCTTGTGCCTGCTGCTGCTGGGGGCCATGCATATCTCAGCAGGGCTCCTCTTGCCAAGTTCACCCCTAGCTCCAGCCAGTGCATTGGCGACGGTTCGGCACATTACTGCAGGAATCTCCTATGTGGGAACCAGTGATCTCCAGATATGGGCGTATCCGGAAAATCATTCCACCTCCGTAATGCAGCTTGTAGATGTGGAAATCGCCTTTTGGCGTTATAAGAAAGGGCACGACAAAAGCAGTGCCGTAAAACGCGGGGAAAGTATTATCTGGAAACCGGGCCAACCATATCCGGATTTTTATGACACTTTTAGTGAAAGTGATTACCTGCAGACTTTTCATTATTATACGATAGGAATTTTCAAATACTTAAAAAAAGTAGATGAAGAACACACTCAAGAGATAATTATTGAAGATGAATATGAAATCACAACAACGGCAACTCCGGGAAAGGTATGGGGTGGAATCGCCCGGGACACCCTGTGGGACCAAAACGCGGAAATGATAGCGGATGTGCATGTCACAACCGGATCGACCCTTGTCATAAAACCCGGCATCCAGATCAAGGGCGACGACAACAGATACCGTCTGAACGTGGGAGGATCTCTTATAGCAGAAGGTGTCGCGTTTGATGCTATCAAAATTTGGGCAGAAAAAAGTAGTTCCATCACTTTAAAGGGTTGCACCTTCATCGATTATATCATTCTTGAAAGCTCTTCTCCTCAAACCCTGTTCCAGAACAATCAGGGAAACGCCGGGGGCTCAATAAAAATAGGACCCCTCGTGCCTGTAAGCGGCAACAATCTCCCGAAAATGGAGCTGTCTCTCAGCGGATCGCTGCCGGGAATGCAGTGTATGTCAAATATTTTTAGGAAAATATCTGTTTTAAAAAGTGTCTGTGATCAGGAATCAGGTTCCGGCGTTACCATGAATGGTAACACGGCAGAAGAAATTGTTCTCTCCAATGCGCCCTGCGCCCATGTTTTTAACAACACGGTCGAAATTATGCGTGTAACGAAGTATAACGGTCCTGGTGGGGCAGTCATTGAAGAGAACACCTTCCCTGAAGAGACACATAGCTTTCTTGACATCGAGAATTGCCAGCAGAAGGATTATGAACCCATTGTTTTTCGGCGAAATAAGGGTATCTATGGAATATATTTAACCAATGTTTCAGGAGCGCTGATCAGCGAAAATGAAATAGGCGGCTGGAAAAGACTGCTTGCATACGAAAAGGATGGCGTAAAAATCTATTCAGGCTCCTTTAATATCATTCAGGATAACAAAATTCAGGTTCCCGAATCAATTAAGCCTTATCAACATTACTATGCAGGTATTGCGCTGGGTCTGGAGGGCCATGATAATGAAGATGGTTCCTCGAAGGCAACCGATAACGAGATTCTGAATAACAGCATCACTAATTATAACATCGGCATAGGAATGGGCTCCGCAGCACGTAATAAGATTTCCGGCAATACTGTTAAAGACAATTTGGCAAGCATACATCTCGGCCCCCATAACCGGAATGACAGAGGCACCATATACGGCACTGCACAGCCCAGGGAAAATGAGATCTGGGACAACATCTTGGTTCCCTATGATTACGGTTGGTATCAGGGAGTAAATGTTCGAATAAGCGTCCCTTCAGAGGATTGTGTGAATATCTGGAATACAGATAAAACTGCAGGCGGCAATGTCGCCGGCGGGCCCTTTATGGGCGGCAACTACTGGAGCGACTATGAGCGTAGATATGATGAAAAGGATATAAACGGCGATGGAATATGGGACGAACCCTATGTCATCGACAACCGCAATCAGGACAACCTGCCGTTGGTCATGCCCATCGGCCTGACCCTGAGCGCAGGCAATCTGAATCCCACAAAGGTCTTTGAGTTTTACGGCCTGGAAAGTGAGGAGGATTACACAAAGGGAAAAGAGAATGTCATTGTCGCTCATGTTACACTTGCAGCGAACAGGAAGGCGTTCTGGGAAGTCACGGGGCTGACCTTCAACACCTCCGGCACGGGCAACGAAAAGGAGGACATCCTGCGGGCCCGTCTCTACAAGGGTTCCGTGGGCGGTACGCTCCTGGGAGAGGCCCAATTTGACCAGGACAACGGCGGCCTTGCGTTCAGCTTTGATCCGGCCATACAAATCCCTTCCGATGAAAGCGTCTCCCTGATCCTGACCTATGACTTCAAGCCCGAACGGGCCTTCCCCTGCAACGATTATCGTGCCGTAATAAGCACGAGCGGCATTGAGGCCACCCCACTCTATGCAGAAGGGGGAAAGCTTTTTCCGGAGAACGGGACCGTGCAGGGGATCATTCGCGTCAAGCCGGGCGTGCTTGTCAAGGAGGAAGGCGACAGCCAGTACGGCGAGGCCAAGGACCCGGCGATCAACAAGCCCCTGACGACACCGCTCAAGAGTAAAATAACCTGGCAGCATCCGGCGACTGTCGATCATGCGGCGTACAAGATCGTCTCCAATCCCGATTTCGGGGCCTTCCTGCAGCAGGGGAAGGACGAAAGGAAGCTGCTGTCCGAGATACCGCTCAACGAAGAGGGATTCGCCGAGGAGATCATGACCCTGGGGACGAAGAAGGGCCTGAAGAACCCCTATCTTGTCGAGATCGAGCCGATCAGCAAGGGGGCGCAATGCGAAGCCGGTCCGCCCCCCCCCTTCTACACGGCCTGGGGGATGGGCGTTGAGCTGGAAGCGGCCTCCCAGTACGACAACCCGGCGGACAGCAAGACCTTCGGGACCTTCCTCTCCACCATTCAGGTGGACAACAAGTTCACCCTGACCGTCCAGGACATGGCGCCGGCGCCGCCGGACTGCGGCATCAAAGAGGTGCTCTTCACCCTGGGGGACAAAACCGTTGTTGGGACGGTGCTGACCGAGAACCAGAAGTACGAGGCGGAGTTCGACATGGCCGACTTGGAGCGGCCCCAGAAGTTGATCGTCACCGTCAAGATGGAAGACTCTAAGGGTGTAAAGACCGAGCAGGAGGAGGAGTACGACGTCAAGGCCCTGAAGTTCCCTCCCTGGATCGATGCGGTCACCAAGATCTCCGAATCGGTCACGAAGGAATTCAGCGACGAAGATGGCGGGACTTACATCGTGACCTTCAATTACCCCACGAACTTCATCTGGAGCGACTATGTTCCCGAAAGCGTGGGGCTGCTGGGCGGGCTCAAGAACGATCTGGACATCGAGTTTACCGCCAGCGCCAAGTACCGGGTGAACGAGACCAGCGCCTTTGAGGCGACGCTGACGGGAAAGCCGACCATCCTGGGCAAGGAGATCGACATGGAGGGCAGTCTCTCCGGGGAATTCGATGCGAACTTCGCCTTCCAGAGGGGAACGGGGAATATCTCCTCCAGCGTTTCCTTCGATCTGCCGTCCAAGGGCTATTCGCGGACCTTCCTTGTCTATGGGATACCGGTGACCGCGGCGGTGGATCTGAGCGGCAACGTGGAGATTTTTGTCAACGGCAGCGCGGTCCTGAATCGCCAGTTGGAGTTCGAGGAGATCATCATTGCCCCGGGGACGACGGTGACGGGCAACGTCACGATCTCCCTTGCGGCGGTCTTCGGCCTGGCCAAGATCGCAGCGACTGGGTCTCCGACTGTGACCATGGAGATCGAGCTGAGATACACAACGGCCAGCGGCACGGAAACGACCTGGCGGGGTGAGGTGGTGGTGCCGATCACGGTGGTGGGATCCATTTTTTGGGGCGTCGGCAGCGCAACGCTCTGCGAGACCACACTGGGTCCCTGGCAATTTGGAAGCGGCCGCGCACCGCAGGCGTATCGGCCTCTCTCCGTCACCTATCCCCTCTCCCCCCGCCTGATGTCCGCCTCGGATCTGGCCGTGGACGGCACGGGCAGAAGGATGAGCGTCTGGATCGGCGATACGCGGCCAGAGGAGGCGTCGCCCAACCCGGACGTCTTCTTCCGCTACGACAGCGGCAGCGGCTGGGGCGACCCGGCGCCGATCATCGGTGCCGCGAGCCCTAACGCCGAGTGGGAGACCGACCCCAAGGTGGTCTTCATGAAGAACGGGGCTGCCCTGGCCTGCTGGACAGCGAACGATGGAGACCAGTCGCTGGCCGAAGGGCCCAATGACCAGAGCAATCCCAAGCTCGACGCGATCCTGTCCCATCAGGACATCGCCTGCTCTTATTGGAACGGGACTACCTGGGGCGCGCCGGTGAAAATCAGTGTGGAAGACCCGGGCAACCCCAAGGCGGACGGCACGGCAGCGCTTTCCTACTTTGCGGAAAACAAGGCCCTGGCTGTTTGGGTGCACAACGCCGATGCAAATAAGCGCGCCATGGAGAGAACGGCCTGGCAACTGCGCTATTCCCTCTTCGACCCGACATCCGGCGAGGGCGCCGCGGCCTTCACGGGGGCGGCCATCGTTCCCGGAACGGATACGGGCAAGGCCGACCAGATGCCTGCCGTGGCCGCGGACGGGGCGGGCAAGGCCATGCTCGTCTGGGCGCGGGACGACGACGGCAATTTCCATACGGAACTGGGCGCCGTGACAAAGGGAACCAACGTGAATGCCGAGAACGACGACAGCCACATCATGTATTCGCTCTGGTCCGGGTCTGGCTGGAGCACGCCTGCGGCCCTGGCCACGGGCGGCAAGGCGACGCGGCTGTCGCCTGCCCTGGCCCCGGCGCCGGGCGGGGCGATCCTGGCGGTCTGGGCGGAGAAGGATCCGACCCGGGAAGCGGGCAAGACCCATTTGATCCGCTACAGCGTTTACTCCAACGGCGCCTGGTCCACGCCGGGCGTCGTGGCTGAAAGCGGGAAGTTCATGGAGGAGCCCAAGGCGGCGATCGACGGCAACCGCAAGGCCACGGTCATCTGGCGGGGCTATGCGGCCGGAGGCAAGGGGGCGCTCTTCTCCAGCACGGGAACCATGCCCAGCCCGACCTGGAGCGAGCCCCAGCAGATCACCCACGACGACACGATCCAGTGGCAGCCGACGATTACGGTGGACAAGGACAACAAGGTGGTCACGGCCTGGAGCGGCTACGACGCCAAGACCGGCGCGGCCCAGTCCGGCATCGGTCTCACCGGTGGGATCAACATCGTTGCGCCGAACCCGGGCACGGCGAGCCTGACCGACACCTACAGCGCCACGGCGATGGACGCCGACAACGACCAGGTTTACGAGTCCCTCGACTTAAGCGTGGGGGTCAATGTGGCCTCGACGGGCAACTACAAGGTCCAGGCGGATCTTTACGCGGCGGATAAATTCATTTTCCAGGCGGTCACGACGCAAAGCGTCACGACCACGGGCGCAACGACCTTTGTCCTGACCTTCCCCGGCGGCGTGATCTCTAACCGGGGTCTCGACGGACCTTACAGCCTGAAGAACGTGGTAGTCCTGGACCTCAAGGATTCGCCGGTCCAGACGGCCTACGCCGCGGCGCCCACTTTCAACACCCAGGCGTACCAGGCCTCGCGGTTCATCCCCGGGCCCCTCGCCCTGGACAAGGCAACCTACCAGGGAACCGCAACCCGGGCGACCATCTCCGTCAAGGATGCCGCGGCCAACAAAAACACCAACGCCAAGGATCAGCTCCTCGTCCGGGCCTCAACCACGAAAAACCCCCAGGGCTTCGTCGTGACCCTCGAGGAGACGGGCGCCGATACGGGCATCTTCACCGGAACCGTCGGCTTCAGCGTCAAAACCAACGACCCGACCAACAAAAACATCCTCGTGGCGGACCACGATACCCTCACGGTTGTTTATACCGACGCAAACGGCCACCGCTGGACCGAAAACGCCCTCTGGAAGCAGACAAGCGCCGGCCTCGGAGACATCAACAGCGACGGCGCCATCGATCTCGCCGACGCCATCCTCGCCCTGAGACTCATGGCCGGCTTAACCACCGACGCGGAGATCAACCCCCTGGGGACAATAGACGACAAAGGAAAAATCACCATCAAGGAGGTCATCCTCATCCTCCAGAAGGCGGCGGGGATAAGATAGGAGATCGCACTTTCAACCCGTAACGATTAGATTTTATCACATCCCGACCGCCAACGTACGGGCGGGTGAAAGCGACGGTCTGCAATGCCCGTCTTTACGCAACGAACGCATCAACCGGTGAACCGAAAATGAGATCCTTATCGTTCATCATCTCCGCCCTGATCTGCCTTTCCGCGACTTCCTGTCTCGCCAGGCCCTATCATGCATTGCGGGAGGCGACCGTATATGTCGATGCCCGGTCGGACTGGATCAACACGCGGATCCGCGTATCGAAGGGGCAAACGGTTGTCTTCCGCTGCGAAGGCGCCTGGGCGGTTGCCCCTTTAAACGAAAGGGAGAGATGGCCCGATGCCGGACCGGAGGGACATGGGAATCATCCCGGAGAAATCGTGCACCGGGCCGGCGACGCAAAAAAGGAACTGCCCGGCACACCCTTCGGGGCCCTTTTGGGGAAGGTGGATTCGAAGGTCTTTCCGATAGGATCCCGGGAAAAAGTGGTTATGCCGGCCGACGGGGTGCTCTATCTGGTGATCAATGACTATCCCTTTTATCGCCACGACAACCGGGGTGGCCTGACGGTTTACATCTCCAAGGAATAGGCGCGAGACCCATTACCCGGCGCCGTCATCGCCGTCCAGACCTGCGGGGATTTCCTGGGCTTCAATCCTCACTGCCACATCCTCCCTGACGGGCAATTCGTCCAGAATGTGAGCCACTGGCTCAAAAAAGACCTCCGCCAAGCAACTCACACGGCCCGACCACATCACCAACCCCTGATTTCCGCTGGGAAATCCCCTTACTCCAAACCGTCAAAAGCAAGTCCTTATCAATCAATGTGCTGCGGAGGGTATTTTTCGAAAAGACATCAATATGAATGATGTTTGACAACCAACCATACCCGCCACCACAAAATTTTTCACGCAGCCTTGCCGGAAGGACACGAAAGACACGCAAAGGATCAACGAACCGCCGTTTCGGAAGGAGATGGCGTTTGCGGCATCGGGGACAAGGCGTCCACATACTCGGGGGGAAAATGCACCCCCCGGTGGCGCCGCAGGATCTCGGGAAGACAATTCAGTAAGGAGGTAACTATCTGGGGATCGAAATGACTCCCCGCCTCGGATTTCAACAGTTCGATCACCTGGGGAAGGGGCATTGGGTCATTGTCCAGGGTTTTTTCGGGCGTATATTTGGGGTAGTCGCGCTTCGACGTCAGGGCGTCGAAGACGTCGGCGACGGCGATGATCCGGGCTCCCAAGGGTATCTGGTTGCCGGTGAGGCCTTCGGTATAGCCGGTGCCATCGATCCTTTCATGATGATCGGAGGCGATCTCCGGAACGAGACGCAGGCGCTGGGGAAAGCGGAACTGTTCCAGGATTTCCCTGGTCTTCCGGGGATGGGTCTTCATCTCCTCCCATTCTTCCGGGGTGAAACGCCCGACCTTCAGGAGTACCGCGTCCCGGATGCCGATCTTGCCGATATCGTGGAGGATGGCGGCGTATTTGATGGCCTCCTGGTCCTCCTGGCCCAGCTTCATATCCCTGGCAATCATGAGGGCGTATTCCGTGACCCGTTCGGAATGTCCAGCGGTTATGGGATGGCGGGAATCGACGGTGGCGGAGAGGGTCTTGATCGAGGCCTCGAAAGAGAGCTTCAGCTCGTCCACCAACAGGGAGTTTTCCAGGGCGATGCCCACCTGGGATGCGAGTCCGCGCAGGAAGGTTTCGTCTTCCCCGTCGAAACGATCCTTCCCGAGTTTGTTGATGACCTGGAGAACGCCGATCGTCTTGCCGAAGCGGCCCCGGATGGGGACACACAGGACGGAACGGGTCCGGAAGTTGTTCATCTCGTCAAATGAGCGGTCAAAATAGGGCAATTCCCAGGCATCCGGCACGTTAATCACCCTTGCTGTCAACGCGACGCGGCCACTGATCCCCTGGCCCAGGGGAAGCCGGATCTGCCGCACCCCTTCAGCGACCATCGTCCAAAGCTCCTCGCGGTCCCAATCGACGACGTACAGACTCGTCCTTTCCGCCTCCATGGCCTCGGTGACTTTGCCGATGATGAGGGGAAACAGGCGGTCGAAATCCAACTCCGAGGTAAGGTTGGCGGAGATGCCGATCAAACGGGCGAGAAGGTCCTTGATGTGGTTACGTTCGGCGAGCTGGTCGGCCGCGGTCTGAAATATGGTGTTGAAAGAACGGATGAGGGTCTGGATTTCATTTTCCTCGGGCCGCGGCGGCGCGACGGAGTCGGCATAGTCATTGGTTTCGTCGATCTTCTGGTCGGCGAAGTCCTCTTCCCTACTGGCTACGGCCTGGGTCTTGGAGACGATTTCCGTGGTGATGTTCTCGAGGGAATTGAGCCATCGAAACATGAGAAAAAAGCTCAGTAGCGGGAAAAAGAGCATGGCGCTCGCCCCGAGTTGGAAGGTGAAGGCGAGTCGCTCCATTTCTTCCGGGGTGAGCAAAGGGAGCACATAGTGACGTGTGACGTATATGGCGATCAGGATGGGGAGCAGGGAGGCCAGGGCAAAAAAGGCCAGAAATATCTGCCTCGATCGGGAACGGATGATGGATGTGTCAAAGGGCATAAGTTCACGACCCCCCATGAATTGCCGAGTTGGCCATGTTCCGCAGAAAAACATGTCGTATTGCCAACTCCCGCTTGCTCTGCCTGGCGACTATAGGATAGCGGGTCCGGGAATGTCAAAGCAAAATCACCAGGCGAATCCCCCGTTGACCTGCCTTTGATCGGAAAACGTGCTTGTAACAGATTGGCTTCATTGAGTAATGGCCGTTTCTCTCCATTCGGCCTGCAAAACCGCCCTGGGGCGAGAGGTCGCCGGCGAGGGCATCGTCGGTTTGAGCAGGGCCTTTATCCTGGCCGGCGCCAGGCGCAACGCCGCGGAAGCTGTCCAGGCCTATGTCTCGTCGATGACGGAAGTAAAAGATTTTGAACTGCAAAAGGATCTGATTGCCGCTTATGCCAACGCCACGGTAACGGTGATCGAAGAGATGGAGAGAGGCTGGTACAAAGACAGCGCCATGGGCGACTGTTTTAAAATCAGGATCAAGACGGAGGTTACGCCCGATGAAAAAGCGATGAAGATGGCGAGGAAAACATCATCGTCTATGCCGCCGTCTCGGAGCTGGGGGACCTGAACCTGGAAGCGGAAGGCGGTGTTTATGCCGTCAGGACCCGTTCCAATGACATCGGGATCAAGACGCGAAGCATTAAAATCAAGTCCGCCTCGAACGATGCCCCCGCGCCAAACGATGTCTCCGATAAGCCCACTGAATTTTCGGAAGGCACCGTGACGGTCCGGACGCAAAAATGAAAAGCAGACGGCATGCGTGCTGGCACCGCCTGCTGCCCATTTATTCGCTCTCCTTTCCATCCGTAGGCGCGGAAACCGGATGAGGACCGAAGGCTCAAAAAAGACCGCCGACAATCAACATACACTGCCCAACCACGTCACCAACCCCTGACTTCCGCTGGGAAATCCCCTTGATATGAGAAAATGACTTTCCTATATGTTAGCATCGGTGAGATTGTCCCCCTTTTTCATCGGTTGTAGATGCCCCCGTGGTTGGGGGAAGTTGCTGAGGAGGCGCACTTATCCATTGACGGGTTATGGGTTTCAGGGTGATTGCGGCGCCATTTCCAGTTGGCGCCGCAGGGGGAAATAGGGGCTGATTTCCGGAGGCAAAACTTTTTGAACGTCGTCGATTCCACCTATGATTTCAGGTACTTTACCTATGCCGGCGCGCCGGCATAGGTTCGCCGCGGGGAGGCGTTTCAGCCTGGTCACGGTCGTCTCCTATTCCCTCCTATTGAGCAAGTATTCCCTTTCTGGTTTTTCCTCAAGTTCGGAAAAATAGCGGCTCTTGAATTCCTCCCATCGGGCTCGATCATGATTGAACCATTTCCGTCTCCGTACCGGGCGCGACATCCTTCCCTGCGTCTGCGCCTATCTGGATTGCATGCCGCTCCCATCAAAGTCAAACAATGGGAGCGGCATTCTGATGTTATTGCAGCCCGCCAACTTACAAAGCAGATAAATTAATTCTCATCCCATTTAGCGGTTTTCTTCACTGCTTCGGGTGAGGGGTAAGTGAAGCCGTTGGTTTTGGCGTATGCTATCAATTTGGCGCTAAATTGTTGCATACTATTGGCCTGCGGCGGAATTTCCTGAGCGACAAATTTAGCAACGCCAATAACATCTTTTACTTTGCCTGCTGACGTAAAGGAGACTTGTTTGAGTGCGGCCTGTGACTCAGTCAGAAGCTCAGAAGCATTTTTTGCGGCAATGCCATCCAGTATAACACCAACACCCACTTTCAGAATCGAATTCCCAAGGCTCTCTTTTGCTTTTTCTTTGTTCATTTTAGCAGCAAGGTCGATGTCTTTTAAAGACGCCAAGGCTTTGTTGGATTCGCTCACCAAAGCTTTTGTTGCATTTTGATCACCTTTCTTTTCCTTGGCATTGGCTATCGTTTGTTTTAATTGTTCTGCCGCAGTTTCCTGACCCACGGCTTCCTGAACCAGAACGATTCCTTCGAGAAAGGAGATGGTAGCCGCCTGCACATTGTTGATGATTACCACAGAGCGTTTCGACAAACCATCAACATCCACTTTTTTACCTTCATCCTTTTTTGCGCCAAATGGACTGAACGCCGACGCCGATGCCGCCAGCAAAAAAACCGTTAAAACCACAAACCCTACAACTCGCATCTTCTTCATAATTAAACAACCTCCTGAATTTATTTTGGCTTTTTGCCAATTAGTTTTATTTTGTAAAGGTAAAGACTATTTTGCCGCCATCAATTTTGGGGCCGTCAAATTCATCGCTCGAAAAGCCCGGGGTTCTGTCATTTTCTAGTTTATCAAGAATGACATCGCCAAGTTTGTCTTTGTTTCCTTTAAACGAAACTTCAACAAGAAGGACATTATTGGCCGGATTGGTGTGCTGTCTGATGGTCGCCACGGATTTGATCGTTTTGAGCAAGGGCCGCTGCTGCTTGCGCGCATTGGTGATATTGCGCACTTCGATAGTATAAAATTGCCCTGCCGAAGCGCGCTTCTCCCATGTTTCCAGTGTCTGGCCGGCCAAGGTACGCGCAGCCAGGACAGCAATTTTCTTGATGGCCTGGGCTTCGGCCTCTTCCCGGCTGGGATTTGTCGCGCTGGTTGTATTTGAATAAGAACTGACAATATCCCCGGAATTTACGTCGACAATCTGAACTCCCACTTTTGACGTCACAACCGGCCTGCCGGTGCTCTCCGATATGCGGTAATCAATAATCTGCACCTCGCCCCGGGCGACAAAATTAGCGCCCTCCTTTTCTGCTTTCTTTCTGACCTGTTCACGATCAAACACATCAATTGCTGCGCTGGATAGCGATTCTGCCATGGCGATGCGAGTGGCTTCATCGGTAGCCTTTAGTTCGAAACCCTTCTCCTTAAATTCCTGATTGAAAGAATCAATGACGGTCATGTCGGGGTATTTCTTCCATTCCGTCTCGCTCAATCTCATTGCTGACGAGCTGTATTTTGTTACCTTCATCGAGGCATCGGACGCCCGAGAAGTATCAATGGCGCCTTTGACTTTGTAGCTGCCGGATTGTGAGACGCCGGCTTCGCCGGATTGGGAAGAAGAGCCTTCGTAGGCGGCGCGTCCCTTTCCGGCATAAGAACCCTTGTAGCCGGCGCTGGCCTGACCATCGTAGCGGCGGCTGGCCTCAACTTCGCCGCTTACTTCGGCGGAATCGTCGGTGGCCCTGCCACGCATGGCGGCGCGGGCGGACGCCTTGCCTCTTTCTTTTGCCGATACTTTATAATCAACATTCGCCTGTTCCTGAACGCCGACATCAATGCTTTCCGAAGATTTCTTACGACTGTCGGCGGAATACCGGACGGCAGCGCTGGCTTTTTCGTCAATGCCGCCATCTATTGTCGCCTGATCGCGCCGCTTTGTGGAGACATCAATCTGTTCGGTCTTTGATTCAAACCCGCCCTTTTCAGCGATTTTTTTCCAAGTTGTCAGAACAAACGTAATCGAGGGATTTTCCAGAGCCTGGGAAGCTTTACTCAATCTTTTTTTAAACGCTTCGTTAATTTTTTCCGTCATGACTTTGGCGCGCAGCGTAACATTATAGCGGCCGCTTCGGGCGCCTTCTTTTATAATGTCATATTCCTTCACATACCCTTCGGCATTGGATTTGATTTCATCCTTGATGACCTCAAAGTCCTTGACATCCGTACTGCTCTGGATGACAACGCCCACACCCATTTCTACAGCCGTGCGCAAAGCGTCGCGAACGGCCAGCTTTTTTGCCGCTTCTTCATCGCCGGCGGCAATATTCGCAGTTCCGGATACGGTAATTTCCCTGTATTCCTGTGACCAGGACACATCCGGTAACAGCAAGGCGGCTAATAACAATGATAAAACAAACAACCCGAACTTTTTACGTATCTTCATAGACTTTTCTCCATGGCGGCCTTGGCGGTCAACTGATGGATCAGGTCAAAAAACTCATCCTTTTCCATATGTTGCTGTATCCCCGGCACCAGATTTTTTGTTGATAACTCATCAAATTTCTTTGAAAATGTTTTATCGGGAATGTCCACTTGCAACCAGGCCTTGTATCCCCAGATTTCGTTGACATTGTTTCCTTCTAATATTTTACAGTTGAGACCGGTGAGGTTAAGATGGATGGGATACCTTGGGGAGGGAATTTCGAAACGGTGCGCCTGGCCGTCTTTGACAAATATGCTAAATGATTCGCCAGTCGCCTCTGTAACCCATTCGCCGTTCAATTTTGATGGCAATACCGCCTTTCCAGCGCGCTCCACCAGAAAATCCGAAAACCATTGCGCTACCTGTTGTCCTAAAATTTTTTCATCAAACAGGGCGGCGGCTTTTTTTGATGATATTTTGAAAGTGGCAACCTGATAAGTGTCTTCCGACATTCCTTTGCAGATATGACCGGTTGCGCTACACCCTTTGGACAGGCTGAATTTACCGTCGGGTTTAACCTCGCATTCCCCTTTTTGAATCTTGGTTACTGTGCCTCGGCCGATTTTCTTGCCTGTGGCGTCAAAAAAATCGACTTTGTTGCCCGTTTCCATACCTTGAAGGGCCCCAAAATTGACAACAACGCCGTTGTCGTGAATGGTAACAACCTTGCCCTGAATCTTGTCCAGGCGAATCCCTTTGAGTCTTTTGGTTAGATGCGTTTCAAATGTTTTTGCTACAGTTTTAATGAATAAATCGTCAACTTCATCTTCCGTCAGTCGTTTGTTTCCATCCAACTGCTGATGATAACCGACAAGAGGCAGGGAAAATAGAATGGTGTTTCGTTGTTCCAGGGGATTGTTTGGGTCCGGAGCTGTTTGATAGAGCATCACAACCATTCCGGCGTTGACGATGGTTTTGTTGATTTCCGCAGCCGGGGTGGAAAAACGTTCACGGACAACATCGTCTCTGGTAATGGCTACGGCAAGAGAATAAGGATAATCAATATTTTTTTTCATCTCTTCCGCATCGCTGGCAATAAGAATTTTAAAAGGCAGATCTTCTGCAATCTTTTCGACAGCGCTGGTTACGGCCCCGGCCATTTTGCCCGGATGCTTTTTTTTGATGCGGGAATAAATAGGATAGTTCGTTTCCGGTCCGGCAGTCCATAAACCGCCAAAACCCACAATAACTTTGTCTTGCGCATAAAGCGCGCAAGGAAACAGAAAACATAGCGGCATTGAAAAAATTAAGAAAAAGCACAAAACCCGTTTTGACATATAACCATCCCCCTCTCAATGAAGTCATATTCAAACCGCGTTCGCAAAGCAGCGCAATGCTATCTTGCGCACGACTTTGGGAAAAACCATACGTCTAAGGCCACCAATTTGTCAAGCTAATTAATGCAGACAGATTAGTTATTTAGCTCTTCTTTTTCTGTAAGTATAAAAAAGTGTCAATCAATCCCACTATTGATGATGGTCTCGTGAAAAGTCCCATTTTGGCCCTTTTGCTACCTGTTACCAATTGAAATTATTAGGTGCCGATATTTCGCAAGGCGGCCAGTGCCTCCGCCACTTCGCGCCCCTTGGTCTCGATAATCGCTATCAGTTCTTCCGGCGTGCGCTCATCCACCTCGGGCTTTCGGTGTGGATTGACGGCCTTGAGGTCGTAGACGGCGTCCTCGATCTCCTTGGCCGTGGCGACAAACTCCCTCGCTTCCCGCGTCAGTTCTTTGACTCTGGCCTCGGCCTCTTCAATAGCCCGATGATCGCGGGGTTTGGCCTTCTTGAGTTCGACGACGCGCTGTGACCACTGGGCGGCTTGCTGCCCCGTGGCGGTGGATTGTTCCTTCAAGGGACGCACTTTTTCGGCAGCCGCCTGCTTGCGGGCGTCCATGTCCACGGTCCAGGACAGGCCGCTGTCGGCCCGTGTGGGCAGCAGCCGCAGAAAATCGTCGAAATGCCGCAATGTCAGCGGCGTTTTCTTGCGCACCTTGACATCCGTCAGGTCATAGTACCAGATCTTCCGGGTTGGCCGGCCCTTCGTGAAAAACAGCAGATTCGTCTTGACGCCGGCCCCTGCTGCCGTGAACACCCCGCCCGGAAGGCTCACCACGCACCACAGGTCGCAGTCGTCCAGCAGCTTACGCTTGGTCTTGACAAAGGCGTCCTCGTTGGTGCGGAACAGCAACCCCTCATCCAGCACGATGCCGCACCGCCCGCCGTCGCGCAGGGACCGGATGACATGCTGAAGGAACAGCACCTGCGTGGCGCTCGTCTTGTAGTCAAAGCCGGTCTGGGCCTCCTTGCCTTCCTTGCCGCCGAAGGGCGGATTGGTCAGGACGACATCGAAGCTGTGCGGAGCGCCGTCGAACAGCCCGCCGTAGATTTCCTGTCCGGTCAGCGTGTTGCCGTGCCAGAGATTCGGCTTGTCGATGCCGTGCAGCACCAGGTTCGCCAGGCCGATGGGATAGATCAGGTTTTCCTTTTCGCGCCCCCAGAAGGTCCGCTGCTTGAGGGTTTCCAACTGCTCCGCCGAGGCGTCGCTGCCCAATGCGGCGGCGATGTGCTCGAAACTCTGGGCCAGAAAGCCGCCGGTGCCGCAGCCGGGGTCATAGACCGTTTCATCCACCTTCGGATCGATCACCTGGACCATGGCCTTGATGACCTGACGCGGCGTGAAGAACTGCCCGCCGTCGTTTCCCTTCTCGCCCATCTTCAGCAGCAGCCCCTCATAGACCTGCGACAGCGTGAAGACGTGCGTCGGGTCCACGGCTTCGGTGGAGAGCTGGTCCACCTTGTCCAGCACATCGAGAAAATTCCGTTCCGTATCGATGCGCACACGCTCGACGCCCGTCATGATCTCGCTGATGACCTTCTGGCGCGGCGAGGCGTCGGACAGGTTCTTCAGCCCCTTCAGGTGCGGCAGCAGCTCCATGTTGACAAAGTTGAAAAAGGCGTTCTGCGGAGCATTCTGCAGCTCAACGCGCTTGTTCGTCTGCCCCTCCGGCAGGGTTTCCGGGGGCGCTGCCCAATCCCGCCAGCGGAACGGAGCCACCAGAGAAGGACGGAATGGCACGCCCAGGGCTTCGGATTCCTGCTCTTCACGGTGCTCCTTCTCGTCCAGTATGCGGAGGAAGAGAATCCAGGTCAGTTCCGGCACATACTGCATCGCCCCGGCGCAGTTGCCCCGCCGCATGATGTCGCAGATGCTCTTGACGGCCTGATCCACCGACTGCGGGGTGGTCAGGCGCTTGCCGTTTACGCTGTTCTTCCTTTTTCGTCCTTTCGCCATGCGCTATTTCCCGTCTTGAATCAGATTGACGACCATCTTCGTCATGATGTCCTTCTGTTTCGGGTCGCTTTCCGCAATCATCAACGTCATGGCCACCAGGGCATTGTCGGCGATGTGCCGGGAACCATCGGCGCGATAGAGGATGCCGTTCTTCTCCATGAACCAGAGGAACAGGGCGGCGGCGATCCGCTTGTTTCCGTCCACGAACGGGTGGTTCTTCACGAGAAAATAGAGGAGATGGGCGGCCTTCTCCTCCCGGCTCGGATAGAGGTCTTTGCCTCCGAAGGATTGCATCACCGCCCCCAGCGATCCGGCCAGGCTCTGGTCCTTCTCCCTGCCGAAGAGATCCGAGCCGCCGAACTTGCGGCGCAACTCCCCGATTACGGTTTGCGCCTCACCAGGGGCGATGCCCCTGGCCTCCCCTGCCTCCAGGTGTGGGACCGTGACCCGCTGATGATCGTAATCGTCCAACAGATCGAGGGCCGAGGCATAATCCGTGACTACATGCAGGAGCGCCCGGGTCTGGTCCGATGTTACGTCATACCGATCAAGCACCTGGCCGATCAGTTTCAAGGATTGATGGAGTTCCTTCAGGCGCTTGGCGTTGACGGAATAGCCCTTGACCAGGTGATCCTTGAGCACCCGGGTCGCCCAGATGCGGAACTGGGTGCCGCGCTTCGAGTTGACGCGGTAGCCAACGGAAAGGATGGCATCGAGGTTGAAATACTCGACTTGATAGGTTTTTCCGTCCGCCGCAGTTGTTGCAAAAAATGCAACAACTGCCCCCCGGTCCAGTTCCCCATCCTGGAAGACATTGCGCAAGTGCCGGGAAATAACCGATTTGTCCCGTTCGAAAAGGGTAGCGATCTGATTGAGATTCAGCCAGAGGGATTCCTTCTCCAGACGGACATCGAGACTCATGCCGCCGTCGTCAGTCCAATAGAGAACGATCGCCCCGTTTTTATATGCCGACATATCCTCACGTACGTTATGTCTTTGCTTTCGCACGGTGGTTTTAGGCTGCATGTTGCCTAACCCTCCTTCACAGCTCCCCATTAAACGCCCGGCGCAAGAGCGCCGCCGGCAGGGCGTTGATTGTTTCCAGTTCCGCTTCCGCCGCCGTGCGGGCCTTGTCCACGGCGGCCATCTGCTCATTCAGGATTGCGGCAATGCGCTGTTGTTCAGGCAAAGGAGGAAGGGGAATCATATGGTTGGCAAGATAATCATGCGGCAGTCGTTGTTGCCCCACTGCCCCCGTAAAATGCTCTGTTGCTTCCTGGAGAAAAGCGGGTTGGCGGACGAAAAAGTGTATCCATTCAGAACTAATACCTTCGCTTGGACGGAGGACATGAAATTCTGTCGTGCCAAATCCAATACCATCAATTAGACCTTGTGCGATTGCATGTTTCCCATTCTGCATGCAAGGGGTTATTTTGGCAAAGAGAACATCACCGTCAGAAAAGTAGGTATATCCTTTTTTTACTTCAATAAACGGTCGTGTCCGTAAGTCGGCCACTGTTCCTGATGCGCTATTAACGGCTTCCATTGGAATGAAAGACGTTGGTTCGGCGTCTTTTCTCGGAAACATTGGACGACGAGGATTCAATTCGCAAACCTCCCCCAGCCTGACCCATCGCCAGCCAACAGGCAGTGGCTGGCCCGGCTGCGGGAAGACCTGGCGGAGAAAGGCCGCGGGCAGGGCTTTGACCGCCTCCAGCCGTTCCTGCGCCGCCGCCCGGGCCTTGTCCACGGCGGCCATCTGCTCTTTCAGGATCGCTGCCATGCGTTGCTGTTCCGGCAAAGGAGGGAGGGGGATAGAGAGAGCCTCAACTTCCCTCCTTGTAACGTGGGCAAGTCCAACAGCACCATGTGCCGCTTTAATGAGGTCATCCAAGGCATCATTTATAGCCCATTTTGCATAGCTTTTTTCAAGGTCCTTACTTGTATGAACAAGGAATATATGCTGATTGAGGACCGCAACACCTCTGTTCCATATATGCGCACCAAAAGACGTCCCTGGTGTTCCTGACCAAGCAAGCAAGAGATCGCCATTCTTGATACAGACTCTGTCTTCAAGCGATCCTTTCCAATAGTTGAATGGTTTGCTTTCGTCGTTTAGATTTTGGATGCGAATTATCGGAATCCCCTCGACGTCCCAATCAGATTGTTTATAAGCATCACCATTAATGAAGCTACACACCTCCTCCAACTTCACCCACTGCCAGCCCTCGGGAAGCGCCTTCTTGTCTTTCGGTTGTTTCGCGGTCGCACTCATGCGGCGAACATCCTGGACTTGGTTTCAACGAGAAGTTCACGCGGGTTGCCCGCACTCTGCAGCGCTGCCAGTCCGCCCGCCAATTTGACCTCGGGTGTCTGGAAGATCTGCGGGTTCTCCAGGTCGTCGGTGCCTCCTCGTTCAAACTGGCTGGCGATGGCGCGGATCGTGGCGGCCGCCCGCTGCGAGAGGGTATTCAGCCAATCCTCGTTTTTGTAGGTGAAGGCCAGCGCACGGTCACGACGCGAGCGCGGATTCATCCCCCAGCCAAGCTCTCCCAGCACGTCATAGAGGTCGTAGTCGCTCCGGTCATCCACCATCTGCACAACGGATGGCGAATATCCTGAAGTCACCAGGGCGTCGATGAGTTCCCGGCGCGAGGGAGGGTCGATCCAGCGGCTGCGGAAATCATTGATTGTTTGAACCTCTTGGACCAAACGGGCAGCGAGGCGGGCCTTGTATTCCTCGATGGGCACGGGCATGGCCTTCCCGTCCACATCGGTGACGATGAAGCGGCCCGCATCGGTGATATGGACGTCGAACCCTTCGACGCTGATCGCCGGTTCCGGTGGCGGCAGTGGTGGCTCTGGACCCTCGCGTGGCTTGGTCGGCTTGGTGATAAAATCCTCGCCGAACAGCCGTGTGGCATCGGTGTAGTCATAGACGCGGAACATCAGCTTACCCGTGGGGGCATCGATGCGCGTGCCGCGTCCGACCATCTGATAGAAGCTGATGGGGCTCTTGAGGTACTTGAAGAAAACGATGTTTCGGACGCAGGGGACATCCACTCCCGTGGATAACAGGTCAACCGTGGTGGCAACAAAGTGGCTGCGGGATGAGGCCCGCAAGTCCGGGAGCTGGTCATTGCCGCTGCTGGCGGCAGTGCATTTGAAGGCATAATGCTCCAGCCGCGGTTTGCCGTTGTCGGCGCACCATTGCGCATAGAGGTTGTTCAGGCAGACCGCCACGTCGTCGGCGTGGCGGTCGCGGGCGCAGAAGATGATGGTCTTTTGCTCGGGTCCGCCGGTATCGATCAGGTATTGGAACAGGTCCCGGCTCATGGCCAAAACGCGATCGGGCAGCAGAATGCGGTCTTCATACTGGGTTTTCTGGTACAGGGCCTCGATTTGATCGGCGGTAACGGGTTTGCCTGTGATGGCATCAATGGGGTTGCGGGCGATGATTTCCTGTTTCGTGATGCCCGTGTCGTCGAGGTTGACGCGGCCCTTCTGAATTTCGCAGGCCGCCAGGTAGCCGTCCTCGATGGCTTGAGCGATGTCGTATTCATAAGCCGGTTCGCCGAAGTAGGCGAGGTTGTTGGCGGTGATCTCCGCATCGGCCAGGACTTCCTTCGCGACGCCGTAGGGCGCGGGAAGATCGACATCCGGCTTCGGCTCGGGCAACTTGGCATTTCCATCAGCGGCCAGCGGCAAGTCCTCCACGGACGCCATCTCTCGTTCCTGCGTTTGCCGTTTCAGGCTCTCCACAAGCCTCCGGGGCGTTGCCGTGAGGCCGATATGCACGGCGCTGCGGTTGCGGGTGAGCACCTGGGACCACCTGCCCCAGGCCGAGCGGTGGCACTCGTCGATGACGACGTGGGTGAAGTAGTCTTTAGGGTAGTAGGTCGTCAGGAAATTCGCGTCGCCGTTTTCGCTTTCGATGCCGAGGGTCTGGTAGGTTGCGACGTGGATGCGGGCGTTTTTGGCGTTGTTGGTTCCGTCCGGTTTCCGATAGACTGCGGCGGCATCGGAACCGAAGACGTTCTGGAAGGCCGTGAGGGCCTGGGTGCGCAGTTCGTCACGATCACAGACGAACAGGGCCCGGGTAAGCTTTCCGGCGTCGGACATGCGTTTGAGCAGGTTGACGGCGATGAAGGTCTTGCCGGAGCCCGTGGCCAGGGCCAACAGCGCACGCCTGGGCCGGCCGGTGAGTTCGCATTGGGCGATCTTTTCCATGACGGCGCGGATGGCCGCGTCCTGGTAGTAGCGCCGCGTTCCCTCGCCGCCGGGGTATCGCTGTAGCAGCGGCCGGGCAGCCGGGGAATCGAGCGAGTAGCCCTTGCCTGATTCATAGCGGGCGCGAAGCTCTGCCGGCGTGGGGAATTCCGTCATGGACTTCGGCGTGGACGTCATGCCCGTGAAGTTGTCATATGCGACGAATTGACGACCGTTAGATGAGAAGACGAACTGGACGTTGTGCCGTCTGCAATCCGCATAGCTTTTGGCCTGGTCCAGGCCGTGGCCGGGCGGCAGGCTTTCTTTCTTGGCTTCAATGAGGGCCAGGGCGACGGGCTGGGTGTCCACATTGACCTTGACCCGCAGAACGTAATCGATCTTCCCGCGCGATCTGCGCCTTGCCCTGCCACCGATGATTTCAACCGTGCCCGCCGTTTCTTCGCGCCGGATGAGATCTTCAGTCCAGCCCCGTTTGTGGATGGCGGGGTCGATGAGCTTTGCTCTGGTGTCTGCTTCGTTAAACATGATTTATCGGCCGTCTTCAGACTCATGCAACGTATCAGATGGCAAAACAAAATCCCTGATTTGCATTCGCGAAACGGGGCTATTTGTCGATGCGTCAAATGGTAATTTCTTTCAAGACTTCCGGGCGTAAATCAGCGATCCGGATCAGTGTTTTTGCCGCCCGGGACGGTTCGCGCCGCCCTTGCTCCCATTGTTCCAGCGTTCGTTTCGAGACGCCCATCAATGCGGCAAACTGGCTTTGGGAAAGCCCCGTCTTGATGCGCGCCTTGGCGACTTCCGTTTTCGGCTCGACGACGACCCTTTTCCCGCCTCCGGCCTTGATTTCGTCTATGCCGTCCAAGACTTCCTGCCAGACGTCCCGCTTTGCCTCATGACGTTCAAGTTCCCTGCCGGATAATTAACTGTTTTTCATGTTCAAATCTCTCTTTCATTGCTTTTACGACGTGTGACGGGATGTTATCATGAGCAGATTTGGCGTATAGGGTCAGCATCCATAGTTCATCCCTCTTTTTCATGACGCAATGAATAATGATAAAGGTGAACATGGTCTCTCTATACGCTTCAAAGGTGATCAGGAACGGGATGAATTCACGGACTAGGAGTAAAGGTCTTATGGATAAAGCGACAGCCATGCCGACGCACCAGCATGCGTCCCTACGCCTGCCGTCATCGGGTGTGCAGCCCTAGGCAGACCAGTTGAGAAGGACATAGCAGAATTTCGCAGGATTGCAAAGGGAAAGAGGGTCGCCCGACTCCCTGAGTTATTTCAGGGCAGTGGCCGTGTCCACCTTGAAGGGGCCGGCCAGGTGGCCAAAAGGAATGAAAGCGTTTGGAACCAGAATCAGAGGGCGGGCAACAGACCGCCGATTATCGAGGAATTGTCGATTAACAGAAAGAGCCCCTCTCACATCCAAGTGGCATACTAAGAGACCGCCGGCCGTTCCCTTGCGGATCAGCGTCTGGCCGCCCTCCCGCTTGACCCGCATGGATGGTTCCCGGCGTTTCGGCCTGCCGCCGACCTCGAAGTTTCTCCGGATGGAGGCGTGCACGATTTCGCCGATATTCTTCATGACGGGGCTCAGGTCCGACATGCGGTTCTGCAATGCCGAAAGGGATTCCCGGATTTCCTGGTCTTCGATTTTAACCTTTATTTCCACTTGACTTCTCCGCTTCCCCTGCTTATATCGCTATCAATTGCCTGCGGTAGCCTCCGGGGGATGCGACCGCAGCGCAAGGGAGGGAAAGAAAGACCCGGAGTTCTTTGTTTCCCTGGCTTTATTCCGCATAGAGCACTTTCGCCCCCCCGCCTTTGACGATCAATCGTTCCTTTTCGGGCGTTCATGAGAGGGCAGCATCCTCGTGCTCGTCGCTTAAGCGCCGAATGTTATGTAATAAAAAATAGCACATATATCTCATAGTTTCTGTGACATAATCGACAGTTTAGAAACATGCCAAGAAAAATACGAGATTTGATTAGAGACTTGGAAAAAGAAGGTTTTGTGAGCAGAGGGGGAAAGGGAAGCCACAGAAATTTCGTACATCCGATGCTGAAAAAAACTATAACGATTTCGGGTAACGAAGGTGAAGATGCAAAACACTATTTGGATCAGTAGCCGGGTGGCTCCATTACGGCGATCACAAACTGGCTCCATTGCGGCGATCACGTATTGGTCCCATAGCACCGATTTTGCGTTACCGCCGGACCAATATCTCCCCTTCTGCCATTGAGAAGGTGCAAAAATGGCTGCTAGATCGAAATATGTGAAGATCATAGAATGGTCGGATGTTGATAACTGTTTCATAGGTAGTTGTCCGGAACTTTTCAACGGTGGTTGTCACGGAAGCGATGAACGTGAAGTATTTAACGAACTATGCAATATCATAGAAGAAACGATACAGATTTATAAAGAAGATGGCAAAGAGCTTCCAACACCTATATCCGGCAAAGAGCTTGTAAATAAATTGCAGGAAGTTGCATGACGAATCAAGGCAGTGAACGTGGCAATGAACCGCGCCACGTCGCTGATTTTCGCGTTAGCCGGTCGGCTTTCCTTGCTCGTTGTGTGGTTGATAATCAACACCATCCATCCACTATCGTAGAGATGTGGACAGCTCAGGAACCTGGGCCGAAAAGAATTCAATGAGAAAACGGCAAAAAGGATTCTAATCGATTCAAAGACGATGCTAAAGTGGCTCAAGCAACACCTGAAATCAGGGATGTAATAACTCGTTACATTGAGAATCTCAAATCGTTAGGCGTCTCTATCGAGAGGGTCTATCTTTTCGGATCACAGGCAAATCAGCTCGCGGACAAGGATAGCGATGTAGATTTGGCCGTTGTATCGCCTCTTTTTGAGAAAATGAGCCTCTGGGACAGGGCTGGTTATCTCGGAAAGGCGGCTTGGGATATTCCCTATCCGATAGATGCCCTTGGTTTCTCACCTTCCCAAGTCAGGAAAGCGGCGCCTGGCAGTCTTCTTAACTACATAATAAAAAACGGAATTGAAATCGCCCACTGATCTGACTTACGCCCGTGAATATGGTAAGCGTAAGTATCATTCTCTTGGGTACGACACAGAAAAGAAATGTGCCGCAATTGAGGAAAGTAATCGTTCGAATTAAGTATTTACACCAATGCTGCCGACAAAAAAAGAAAAACCGCAAGGAGGAAAAGCAAGTGAATTGGCAGGATAGAATCACCGTCCATCCCGACATATGCCACGGGAAAGCCTTTAACTCAACAACTTGCCATCAATGCATGGGCAAGAAAAAACGAGAATTTTCCTCGCGTTTTTGAAGGGAAAAGCGTATCGCAGGAACCAGGATCATGGTATCCATCAATTATTAGGAGATGCTCTTTCAAATGAAAAAGAAAACCATCAATATAGGCAGCCGTCTGCTGGAAGCATTTACGAAGGAACAGGTTGCAAAACTTCTCGACATTGTCTTTTCCGAGGGGGACGTTGATCGTTGGCAGGAAGGCTTCAGGAAGACCGATCCGGACATCGCGGCGACCCTCGCGAGCCTTCTGGAGTCTGAAGAAGGGCGGAATCCTCCGGACACGAACGGCAAGACGGAGAAGACAGCAAGAATCACCATGTCGGAAGCGCGTCTCCTAGAGCGCTGGCGGGATCTGTGGGGGCGCTGGGACGGGATCATAGGCGAGGTCGGCGATGAGGATGGTAGCTATGCCGTCAGTGAACACCACTGGGAAGAGACCTATTTCGATGCAGATAGTCTCGCGAATGACCTGGAACCCATTGCGGGAGAAATGTTGCCGCTCATCGATGACGTCTATGCCCTCGTCGCTGAACCGGACCTGTTCCTCGATGCCCTGGAGACGCTCTCGGAAGCCATCGCCGATTATCCCGAATGGATGGGCGTGGAATATGGAGATGGATGCACGCTGGGGAAAGACACCACGAGGTGCGTCCTCAAGTGGGGCCGCCTGGCCGTCGGGGAAGGACCGGAAGCCGGGGCCGCCCTTCTGGAGATGGCCCATAGCCTGATAGCAACTGATAAACAGGTCTATCTGGATAGTAATGCCTGCGTGTCTTTTTTTGCGGAATTGCCTGCCCCCTGCTGCCGGGAGATCTACTCTTGCCTGGCCGCGAACCCGGAAACCTACGCATTGCAAATGGTTAATTCGATATGGCGTCGCGTCGGCGATTTGTATGAAGAGAGATTCGAGCCCGCCAAATATCTGGAAACTTGCGGGCGGTTACTGAGGGAAAACTGGAAATATGGTCCACCGTTGATTGCCGCGGCGGTGGAAAGGGGCGATTATGAGCAAGCAGAGAGATATCTCGAGGAAACCTTTGCCTCCCTGTTCCGCCGGGATGACGGAAAGACATGGCATCCCGAACTATCCATCCTGAAAGCCTTCACCTCTACCTTCACCTTTAATTATCTCCGCACGGATGGAGAAATTATATCGAAATTACTCGCTACATGGGCGGATGTCTCCCGGCGACTGGGCAATCCGATCCGGTGCGCCGCCGCCATCTTGCAGGGCGCTGTCCATCGGAACCCGGAGGATTGGGATACGATCGTCGGCGAGTTTCGCAAGCTCTCCGATCCATCGCCAAGGGAAGCCCTTCGTCATCTCTTTGTGGAATGGCGCGACATGGCGGCGCGGGGAAGCCTCTCATATTATCGGCGATCAGTCGATGACGGGGCCGAGGCATGGATTCACTGGCTCCTCGAAGCGGATCTGGACAGGGAGACGAAGGCGGACTGGTTCCGGGACAAACTGGGCCGCTGGCTTGAACAATTACGTCTGCCCTTCAATGGAGAGGAAGGCGCTGCCGCCGCCGTTTTCAAGGCCCAGTGGGCATGGCTTGCCCGGTTGACGAAGGACGTTGCGGGTGCGGAAGCCCTGGCGGCGGATTATCCGAATTTCTTCAAAACGGTCCTCGTCGCCGATCGCGACGACAAAGCCCTCCTGGACAAGGGGCGCCAAGGGGCCTTGAGGCGCCTGGCGCCCCCCGTTGATCTGCCCATGCTCTTAGGGATCTGGGCGGACCATCTCGCCGCCATCGTCCCCGATCCGTCCACCGCCCGCGGTTCGCGCTACACGGAGCAGGCGGACTGGATGGCCGCCCTTTACGAGGTGAGCCGCAGCGCCTGCAACCGGCTTATTGCCCGGTGGCGCAGGGAACATAATCGTAAGACGAGCCTGTGGCGCGAGCTGCGGGCCAGGCAATTGCCGGTGTGAAAAAAGTTATACCAAAAAACAGGTGAAAACTTTTTGACCGTCGTCGATTCCACCTATATTTTCAGGTACTTTACCTATGCCGGCGCGCCGGCATAGGGTCGGCGCAGCAGGCGTCCCGAGAGGGGAAAATGGCCCCTCGCCGCCGGTTTGCAGACGGCGGCGAACCTGCGCAAGCGGCGGCGGAGAAACAACGCAAGCTGAGGCGGCGTTGGCGGCAAACCACGGCAAGAGGCGGCTGCGGCAAACCACCACAAGCGGCATTGGCGAACCACCATAAACGGCGGCAGCGGCGGCGAAGAATCGTCAAATTAGGGTGTTTTGCCGCCTCGACTCGGGATAGCGCCTTACATATTTTACTGATTTCTCAACGGAAAATCAGCAAATGGCGAGGATGTCCTCGGAGACGGGCAGGTCTTCACTGGCCCGCACCTTTAACCATCCCAAGGCGCCGAGATTGCGGACAGTCCGAGCGATTTCCTTTTCGTCCATGGGCGGTTCCAGATGCTGCTTCCATGCGAGGACCTCCCACAACAATTCGCGTTCCGTCTCGGGACACTTCGATCCTTGGCGACTTTTAGACGCAAACAGCACCGTGGATACCATCTCGGCCTGGTGGGTATTGAGCCGCATGAAAAGATCGGCAACCTTCTCGATGATGGGTTCCCACTTCGACAATTCGGCATTGTAGATGTTTTTCGCATCCGCAAAGGTCTTGCCGACCTTTACGCTGAACATGCGTCCGTTCCGTTCTTCCACAATCAGGCCGTTGTTTATCAGTCGGGCAATCATTTCCTTGAGTTTTGGGGCGAAAGGACCGTAATTGCCGCGGCTGTAACTGATGCCTGTAGGCAATCCCTGCTCCGTGGCGACATAAATGATTTTCTGGAAAATTGTCCGGCCGATAGGCCAGTGATACGGTTGTCGTTCCATTCGGGAAATAATTTCCACGAGGGCAACCCAGGCCGGCTTGATTCTTTGAGGTTGTTGAGACGGCCGGCAAGCAATGATATCGGGCGCCAGAAATTCCGGCTTCAACTCGTCCCGTGCTGTTCCATAGGGGGCGAAAAGCTCGATTTCAATATCCATGCGGTTCAAATACCGATAGAGAGTCGGGCCGACAATGCTCCATTCAAGCTGACCCTCCCCACAGCCAAGAGGCGGCACGGCCAGGGATGCAATGCCCCATTCCCGATAATTTCGCAGAAGATGCTCCAGACCGGCGATGATGCTATGCAGGCTGGCCACGGAGCGCCAGTGATCCTTGGTGGGGAAGTTCAATATCCAGGGCGGCAACAGTGTCCGATATAGGTATGGCTGCCCCAGCTTGACTTCCCCTCGTTGGCAGCGCCTGACATAATCATCGAACATGTCGGGAAACCGCTTCTTGAACTGGAGAGCCAGCCCCTTGCCCATGACGCCGACGCAATTAACGGTATTTATAAGCGTTTGGGACTTGGACTCCAGAATATCACCGATCTTGATGTTAATCATCACTTCTCCTATCTGAAGAAAAGGCGCGGACTGACGACAATCTCAAGGCCAGAGGCAATTTTCTCAAGGGCTTTTTTCCCTTCTTCGGATGAGACATAGGCGCCTTCAATATAGCAGGGGTCAAGCCAGTCCGGAATCAGGATTTCCGCGCACTTAACCCTTTTCTTTCTCCATTCTTGTATGGGATCACTGTCTGTCCAATAGTCCGCAAAAACGATGTCCCTGTCAACCCTCGCCAGACCTTCCGGCGAACCCCAAAACCCAGTGTAATCGCTGGCAGCGTTTCCGTCTGCAATGATGACTCCTTTCAGATCGATAACCGATGGTTTGATTCGCAATATACAAAGTTCCGCATGGTCGTCTTTGCGTTTGTACATCATGGGATTACGTGCCGAAAAATAAAGATTCACATATTCATGAAGGTTACGGCCTTTAGGGATAAGCTTTCTACCTCTGATATCCTGGATTTCCTTCATAGCCACCGATCTATGGCGTTGCGAAGCTGCACGACGATGCGACAGAATCCCACCTGTCAGTATTGAGCGAACATTCTCCACAGGCGTCAAATAGTGGAACTCCTGGATATCTTCTCGTTTCACAGTGTTGCTTATATTGCCTTCCCAATATTTTTAGCAATGACGAGAACGTTTCCTGTAGCCATTCTTATTGCTTCTTTGTGAGCATGGCCACCAAAAGTGATGGACGGTTTGCCACAAAAAGTGATGGAGATTAAGGTTACCAAACTGAAGTTCCGAAAGCTGGGCGGTGCAAGGGGACAGAGGCGAGGAGGAAATCGGCCAGATGCTTCCTTAGGATCATCATCACGATGGCCGTATCGACGTTTTCGTACTGATTAACGACCACATTACGAAACTTAGCCATTTTCTCCATTATTTCCAGCAGTTCAGGATTGATCAGGCCGGCTTCGAACATGCTTCTGAATGTGTCGGCGTAAGTGACGGGCACCCGTAGCCGCTTATCGGCGATAATGTGTCCGGCGATGTCAAGACACAACTCGATCATCATCTGCAACGTTCTTTCCACGATCCGCTGGATCTTCCAGTCAGCGGCATATTCCTCGACCGAAACGGTTGAGAATTCGCGGAGCTGCCCCAGATATTCTTCCAGTTGAGAAATCTTACGCAGGATGAGCGTGCGATCAACCAAGCCCGTACCTCCTGTTCAAGATCGACGTCTCCAGGATCGAAAAGTCAAAATATTCCCTGAGAATGCGTGATTCGTAGCGATGCCGGGCAAAACGATCCCGCTCCGCCAGGACCTCGCCGTCCCGGATGACCCGCGCCGCCAGCGGGAGGGCCGCCGTGTTTAGGATCACCAAATCCAAGTTGTCTGTTCCGAAATGCTCCATCAATGTCCCGATCAGCTCCAGTTTCGCCTCGATGAAATCACAATCGTCCTCAAGATATACAGCAATGTCGATGTCACTGTGGATGTTTTGCGCTTTGCGCGCCACACTGCCAAAAAGATATGTGAACTTCACCCGTTCATCGTCAGCGAAAATTTTTGATATTTCTGGGCATATTTTGGGGCCCAGGTCTTTAAAAATAGGGTTTGGCATCTTAGCGGGATCATGTCGTAAGTGGTGGATCATGATTCTTTGACTTTTTAACTACCTTCTGGATCGACCCGAGGCTGGTCTTAACGCCCAGGACGGAATCATAAAGGCACTGGTTTCGACTCCTTGGTCTTGTGCTGGCTGTCCGATGATCGCTGACGACTGGGATTGGCGGAGCCCTGGTCGCGGCGCACCTGGAGTCCTGGGGCCTGTTTATTGAGCGACGTGAGTTCCTGAAAGAGATTTTCCAAAAGCGACAGAACGACCGGCAGGATATTCCGAAAAACCTCCGCGGCGATCACGATAGGTGGCGGCAATAATGCTTGTTCAATCATGAAGACGGTCCCGGAAATCCCTGGTCATCGGGTATGGATAGGGTCCTTCACCGGTGCCTGCAAAGTGTGGCAACGATCATCGCGTGATCGGTTACCATTGATAATCTTGCCCCTCCCCCTTGTCAAGACAAAAAATAGGGCCGTATTGTCGTATTGACAGGCCGCCTGTTTTGGTTCGTGGCCGTTTAGAGCCCTATTCCCATAAACCGAAAATGGGGCCTGAATATTTGTTGGCATCGCGGTATTTAAGGCGTGCTTAGTGATTGATAGCCGTCCATTCCTCTTGCATAACCAGACACTATTTGTTAGTTTTCGCAAATCAATAACCAATTTTACGGCAGAGGACCTGGTAAACGAAGGGGTGCTTCATCCTCACATGCGCCAGCGCATTCCCGGGGAGATCGACCGCGTCCTTGGCCATCGGGAGGTTGTGTTTTTTGCCTTATGGATAACTCCCTTTTCCGGGGGATAACTTGTGCCCAGACCAAAACTGATCGTTTTCGCCGCTTTCCAGTTCGATCCGGAAGCGGCCAAGGATATAGACGAAACGAACTGGCCTGGCGTCACCCTCCTTAAGGCGCAGATGAACGCCGACCTGCTTACCGATGACCTCAAGAAAAAACGCGCAAGCAACGAGAGTTTCTGGCTGATCGGCCAGCCGGAGGTGGTTGTGCAGAGTGAAGAGTGGTTAGTGGTTAGTGGCAAGCAAAAAAAGGAGGTATTGGCGGCTTATGAAATCATTGCGATCCTATCGAGACTTGATAGTTTGACAGAAATCAATAAGCTTGACCGAAACGATCTATCGCTTGTCATCGCAATTGCCCAAAGAAGAGATTTATGGGATGCGCTCACAGATGACAAGGGCAGCACTCTCAATTCCATCCAACATAGCAGAAGGTCAGGCGCGTCACAGCACGGGGGAGTTTCTACACTTTCTGGGCATAGCTCGGGGCTCCCTGGCAGAATTGGAGACATTGCTGATTTTAGCAGAGCGTTTAAACTTCTTTCAGAAGGAGAGCGTCGCAAACGCCTTGAAGGACTGCGAAGAGACAAACAAACTATTGAGCGGGCTCGTAAAATCGCTGCGTCGCTAACTCACCACTCTCCACAAACCACTACCCACTATTTGAGCCGGGTGAGCACAGGCGGATTGCCGTCAAGATCGTGGATGACCGGGGCATCGAGAGCTTGAAGGTTATGGAGGTTTACCAATGAGACCAGACTTTAAAAACATGCGTTATCAGATCGCCTTTTTTTGTCAGAAACACGGCATTAAGAAGCTGGCTATCTTCGGCTCTGCACTCCGCGACACGCTTGGACCGGAGAGTGATATTGACATTTTGGTTGAATTTGCCCCTGACAATATCCCGACTCTTTTTGACATAGCGGGAATGGAGCTGGAGCTTTCAAAGATTTTTGGCGACCGTAGGGTGGATTTACGTACGGCGGAGGATCTGAGCCGCTATTTCCGTGACCAGATCTTACAGGAGGCAGAGGTGCAGTATGCGGCAGGATGATTTGATTCGTCTGCATCACATGCTCGATGCCGCGACAGAAGCGCTTGGGTTCGTGCGCGACCGCCGGCGGGAGGATCTGGATCATGATCGCCAGCTTGCTTGGGCACTGGTAAAGGCAATTGAAATTATTGGTGAGGCGGCCAGCAAGGTCAGCCAGGAGTCTCAAATTGTGCTCACCAACATACCGTGGCGGAACATCGTCGGGATGCGCAACCGATTGGTTCATGCCTACTTTGATATAAACCTCGATATTCTGTGGAAAACAGTTGTGGAAGGATTGCCGCCGATTGCTGAGGAGATAAAACAATTTTTGGATGGGTTAAATTAATGACACGTACAACAATAGATCGCCTGATCATCAATTCGCCCTATGAGGAACCGACGAGGCACTGGCGCTATGAGCGGGAAACGCGCACCTTTTTTCGGCCACACCGTTTACGCCTTCGGACAAGAAGAGCAGCGAGGAGGCGTTGTTCGGGTGGATCGTCAGTGATTTTGGTCTGAACGACGCCATCGAATCGGGGTTGATTAAAACTCCGTTGCGCCATGCACAGCCCACATCCAATCCGCCGCGGCAAAGCGCGGGGATTGGTCATGCGTTATCCCGGTGGTGCTGGGTGGCACCGGCTGGTCATGCGTTATCCCGGTGGCGCCCGGGTGGTCGTGGGTTATCCCGGTGGTGCTGGGTGGCGCCGCCTTGCCATGCGTTATCCCGGTGGTGCCGCCTTGCCGTAGGGGCAGGCCCCTGTGCCTGCCCATTGTTAGGAAGAAGGGGACGATCATGGTTCGATGGCGGTGGCAGGCCCCTGTGCCTGCCCATTATTATGCCGGTTAAGGTCGTCAGGTTGCGGGCCTATGAACTACGCTGAACATCGAAAACGCCTGGTGGAGTGGATCCGTTCGCAATTGAGCGGCGTCTTATCGGAGGCGGGGCGGAGGATGGGCCTGCGCCCTCCCGGTCGTTATGCCGATCCGGAAGAGAAACATGAAATCCTTCGGGGCATCTCGCCTGTCGAGCGCTTCCCGATCGGCGTTCTTTATCCCGTTTACAGTGGGGCGGACGGCATCGATCCGGCCTCCGAAATCCAAGACGAGGACGACGATGGGGTGTCCGCCGCCGACGGGCATGGTGACGCCGCCGACGGTCATGGCTACACCGCCGAATCGGTAATCAAACGGCGTCGTTACGTCCCCCCGTCTTCGGTTGGCTTCTCCTTTTTTGTTCGCGGCCAGACGATCCAATTCCAGGTTCTCTGTACGGCGGTGCGCTACGCGAGGGATGTGCCCGGAGGAGATCACGCCGTCACCAGGGACGAGGCGGGAAGATTCGCCAAGGACGAGTGGCACCGAATCCCCCTGACGGCTCCCGAGGGGGAGGTGAATACCTTTACGGCCCCCGCCTTCAGTGAAACGACCGCACGCGAAGCTGTCCGGAAGCGCCTGGCCGTCTGCGGCGGTCGCGCCGGGATCGACGTACTCTGGCGGCCCTTCATGGACGGGTGGCTCACGACGGTCTCGATGTTCAACAGTCATGAATTGTCCCTCGATGGCGACGTCAAGACGCTCTCCCAGGAGCGAAACGAGGGCTCCTTGTTTGAAGTCGGGCTGAGATGCGTCTTCGACGCCGGTGAGGTCGGCGCCTATCCGCGCGTCGATAAGAGCTTGCTCACCGAGGAGGAGCAGGAACTCGAACTGCAGTATAGGCAACGGCATATTTACGCGGTCGGACATGGCGCCGCCGTTGATTGGAGGCTGGCGGGGGAAGGCCATGACGCTGCGGTGAAGGAAATCTGGGCCGAGTTTTTCCCCTCCGTCGAAGCGCCCCAGGTCACGGCCGATGTCGCCCGCCGTTATAACCAGACCCTCCAACTTGCCTACCTCGCCTCCCTTGGGACGGGAAAGGGTCGCATCCTCGACGACTTGGACGATTTCATCGCCGGTTATGCCGACTGGGTCGAAGCGCGGAGAGCCCAAGCCGCCACCGTTGAGTTAGACGAGCAGGAAGCGGCCCTGCGGATCGTAAAGCGCATGGCCACGGCGGTCTCTCGGATGAAGCAGGGCGTTTCGACCTTACGGCGGGACCAGCGCGCGGTCCAGGCCTTCGCCCTGGCCAATCAGGCCATGCTCGACCAGATGGTCCAATACGACCGTTCCCGCGGCAAGACCAAGGCGCCGGAGAGCTATCGCTGGCGTCCTTTCCAGTTGGCCTTCCTGCTTTGCGACATCGAGTCGATCGTTAACGAAGACAGTATCTTTCGCGACACCGTCGATCTGCTCTGGTTTCCCACCGGGGGCGGCAAGACGGAGGCCTACCTGGGGCTGATAGCGTTCCTCATCGTTTGGCGCCGGCTGACCAATCCCGCCTCCGGCGGCGGCACGGCGGTGATCATGCGCTATACCCTGCGCCTGCTGACGGCGCAGCAATACCTGCGCGCAACCCGGATGATCTGCGCCCTGGAATTGATGCGGCGCAAGACGCCCGCCCTGGGGAGGGAACCGATAACCGTCGGCATGTGGGTCGGCGCGGCGACGACCCCAAACACCATTGCCCAGGCCCGGCAAATTATCGACCGGGCCGCCAACGGCAACGGCGCCGCCCCCATGGAATTGGTGATAGGCGGTTGCCCCTGGTGCGGGGTGGCCTTCCGTGCCCCCGACAACTACCTCGCCTCGCCCGCAGCGTTCCATTTTCGCTGCGCGAATCCGGATTGCGACTTCGGACCGGCAACGGGGGGGATCATTCCCTGCAACGTGGTGGACGAGGCGCTTTATGCCGCGCCGCCCACGCTGCTTGTCGCCACCATCGACAAGTTCGCGCGTCTGGCCTGGGAGGAGAGGACAAACGCCTTCTTCGGCAAAACCGGCAACCGCCCGCCGGAGCTGATCATTCAGGACGAGCTGCATCTTATCGCCGGCGCATTGGGATCCGTCGCCGGGCTCTACGAGGCCGCGCTGGACACGGTGCTGATCGAGCGGGGCATCCGCCCGAAATACGTCGCCTCCACGGCAACCATCCGCATGGCCGATCGACAGGCGAGACGACTCTATGGGAGGCAGGTGGCCGTTTTCCCCCCGCCGGGCCTTTCTTGCGACGACTCCTACTTCGCCCGGACCGTGCCGCTCGACGAAAGGCCGGGACGACTATACGTCGGGTATCTTGCCCCGATGCTGGGTCGTCAACCCATCGGGAAGACGCCCGCAAATATCGTTCCGTTGGCGGCGGCGTTGTTGCTGGCCCCGGAAGTCGTTTTTGCCGCCCAGGAGGACCGGGATGCCCTGCTCGATGCCTGGTGGACCCAGGTGGTCTATCACGGCAGCCTCAAGGGAGTGGGAAACAGTCACAACGCCTTCGACAATGACGTCCGCGCATGTCTCCTCGGATATTCCGCGGAGGTGAACGAAACGAACCGGCACATGGCGGAGGAACAGACGGCACTCGAGCGGGCGACGATCCGCGTGGCCCAGTTGACCAGCCTCTCCAGTGCCGAGGAAAACGCCCGGACCTTCGCGACGCTCGAACTGTCGCGGGATCATCCGGAATGCCTGGATGCGGTGTTGGCGACCAATATGATCTCCGTGGGCCTTGACGTCGCCCGCCTGGCCACGATGATAATCAACGGCCAGCCCCTGACGACGGCCGAATACTTACCAAACTGAAGTTCCGAAAACTGGGCGGGGCAAGGGGACAGAGGCGCGATGGTAAGGTTTAGCCGGGGCAAATCCCGGATATAGTTGAGAAAGGTCATGCCTTTCTATTGCCATCATGTTGCGC
>JASGUC010000059.1 GCA_030057915.1 Pseudomonadota bacterium | reverse complement strand
CAACAGGTTTTTCTCTTCCCTTGCCTCGTCACCCCCCTGACATGCTGACGACAAAGAAACCAGAAAAACCAGAGGAATCAAAGGACTAAGAGAAACCAAAAAACAATGAAATATCTTTTGTCCGTTTTTCAGGAACTAAAGGAAGTAAAAAAAGCGCTCCAAGGGGGGGGACCACCGAATCGATGTTTTCGCGGGATGTTCAAACTGGTGATTACATAGATTTTCATAGCTCTCCGGAAGGGGGTCGGGAAAGGGGGATTTGCGGCTGTCTGGCCCGGCGGCGGCGGAAGCGCAGCCCCGAGGCCGCCAGCAGGTAGGCGAGACCGGCGAGGACGACGGTTACGGCCCCGGCGGGCAGATCGGGACCATAGCTCAACGCCAGGCCGGCGGTGGCGAACAGGGCGGTCAAAAGGGTTGCCAGGGCCATCATGTGCCACAACCTTTTGGTCATTTCCCCGGCGGTCGCCGCCGGCAGGGTGAGGAGGGCGATGACCATGACGATGCCCACCACGGAAACCAGGAGGACTACGGTCAGGGCGGTGAGACAGAGGAGCCCCAGATAGAGGATCTCCACCCGGACGCCCCGGAGGCGGGCGAATTCCTCGTCGAAGCACAGGGCCAGAAAGTGATTGTAGAAGAGCGTCCCAACCGCCACGATGAGGATGTCGAGAACGGCGATCATCCAGAGTTCCCCTGGGGACGCCATGAGGATGTTCCCGAAGAGATAACCCATTAGATCTTCGTTGTAACCGGGGGTCCGGGAGATGAAGAGGATACCCACGGCCATGCCGATGGCCCAGATAGCCCCGATGACCGTATCCTCCCGCTGACGGCCCCCCATGCTCACCAGGCCGATGATCACCGCGGCCAGCAGCGCCGCGAAAACGGCCCCGTAAAGGGGATGGAGCCACTCCCAGCCATAAACGGCCTGAAAATACCGGGCGGCCCCAAGCCCGCCCAGGACGGTATGGGCGATGCTGCCGGCGATATAGGTAATCCGCTTCGTAACGACATAGCTCCCGATGATCCCGCAGGGGACGCTAACCAGCAAGCCCGTCAGAAGGGCATACTGAAGAAAGGGATACCGGGGCAGATCTGTCAAAAAGCTACTCATTGACCTATCCTTCCCACCTCGAAAAGAGACCTTTGAATGCCACGTTTCGCCAGCTTGCGCAGGCAATGGCAGCGACGGCTCGCAAGGATCGGCGGCATGTCAAGAGCCTCCGGACCTGGGAAATGATCATGACCTCGCCGACGGGGAGAGGGGGTTTCTTGTCCCCCGTCAGGGCCTTCATCTCCGAAAAGACCATACGCCCCGGCGGCGACCAGGCAACAGCCTGGAAACCCCGGGACGATTTATATTACTTAGTAATACCCGGGCTGTCAAGTCCCCCGCCTGGCCGGGGCACGGTATATAGTTCTATCTCTAAGTGGCTGAGAACAGTACGTACCTCAGTTTTAGTGGATCATTCAAGATCAACTAATTACAGTGAGAACAAATTTACCCTGCCGCCTGGCCGGGGAAAATTGCTCCTTGAGACCTTTGAAAATCTACAATTTTTTCCGCCCTGGCATAATCCGGGGTCGGGAATACCTTGAACCCAAATTTTCCGCCAGGAGGTTTCCGCCCTCTCTAGGCGGCGCCGTAGAAGGCGGCCGCAAGGATTTCCGGATGCTGCCCCAAGGAAACCATCGGAAATTCTTCATCGCTCTCATTATGTCGTCTTCGCCATGCGACCCGTTGGCCCATGACCCAGGGGCATCGCGCCATGAATCATGGACCCGGGAACCTTCCAATGAAAAATTTGGGTTGAAAACAAAGCACTCCGGATGCCGCCGGCATGACGACGGGAACTTAGGAAACGGCATTTTTCAAAGGTCTCTCCTCATGCAAGCCCCTGATTTCCCGTGACTCCAAAAAACGGAAGTACCGCTACTCGCGGCTTATCTCAAGCGAGCAAAGTTACCCCGCCGCTTTGCAACCGTCGCGACCCCCCTCGCCGACAAGGAAGGGGAATCGCTATGGTCACATTTTTCTTGATTAATTTAATTTATGGTGTATTTACGGAGCATTGTCGAGGATACTCACCGGACGCAATCGTGGAGATATGCGTCCCTTTTGCCATGGCCCGCCATTATCGGGAGCGAATCGATCAGCGCCTCACCCTATGTAATCTTTGCCCCAAACAGGCGGACAGGAAAGGGGCCGACTGGAACTTATCGCCCGTTCCTTTCCGTCTCGGAGGCAGACGGGCCGGGGCAGGGGCCGCCGGGTGCGGGCGCCCGCCGGCGTGGGTGGCTACATGCCCTTCGAGACGCGCAACGGCCAGGAGGGGGCGCAAAAAAGGGGGGCGGGCCGCGCCGCGGCACGCCAAACCGACGAGCCGCGATGGGCTTCCCGGCCCGCCGCGATGGGCCGAAGCGAGCGGCAACGCCCGAACCACGCCAGCCAACCCGGGACGGCGCTGGGGAATTCTGCGGAGAGGGCGGATCTTATCCGGACCTTGTCCCACACGCGGCGCCAGGGACGGGAAGAACTTCGCCGATAAACGCATTCCGACTCGGGAGCGGAAAAAGAACGATGATTATTCGCGGATTCTCTTGGCGTCCATGAAGCCGCGATTACGCGATCACTATCGAGAAAGGGGAGGGGAAATGGAATACATGAATCCGGATGGGCTTGAAGAGGCGCTTGCAAAAACGGAGGCGGACGTCGAGGCATCGTTGAAAGCCGCCATGGTGGTCGTAAGCTCATTGAAGAAATTAAGAGGATCGATCAAGGCCGGCACTCTCCGGGAATTGAAAAGAGGATTCGATACATCGGACCTGGCGATCGCCGCGCTGAAGCAGCAATTTTCAAATACGAAGGAGGGTTGGGACTTCGATGCGGAAAACTATATTGGCGCCAGATCCTATCTCGAAGAGATATTGGCGATGTCTAAATCCTTGGGGGTAACCATATTTGAACAGGATGAAAGACTGTATTGCTATCCTTTTCTTCTCCGCATGGCGCCCAACGAGCTTGCCGTACAAATCGACAAAACTAAAGAGCGACGCCTGCGGCCATCCGTCCTTGTCAGTCATCTCAAGGCATTACAAAACAAACCGGTCCGATTCAAGCCGGAGGCCTTTCTGGAAAGCATGTTCACGGCGTACGGGATATTGGTAAGCAGTCGCGGCAAGGATCAGGCGGGCAAGGGAACGGTTATCCCTCTTATCGAAATACATAAATTGTTGACATTACTTCCGGGGCAGTCAAAGGACTATTCAAGGCAGGAATTCGGCAGAGACGTGTATCTTCTCGATCAGAGCGGCGTAACGACGACTAAAGACGGATTCGTGGCAAGCTTCCCCGCGAGCACGGGCACAAGATCGCCTTCGCGCACGGTGCGCGTGGTCACCCAGGAGGGCAAGGAAAAGATGTATTTCGGCATTGCATTTTCGAAGCATTAGGAGGGGTGCGCTATGTATTTGAAATACGAAGACTGGACGGACATCGTCTGTCGTGAATATCTGCTCGACTTTGTCAAATGCGGCGGCGCGGCGGTAAAATTTGTCGTCCCCATGGAAGAGATCGAAGAGGAACGAGTCTTGGCGCCTTTACGTCAATGTGCGGAGAAAGAGGGTTATCTTTTCGTCAAAGTCAATGCAAATTCAACGAAAATACACATGATCGACAAGCTGTTTCATGAAGTGGCCCGTCAGATTCATTGGGATGAGTTGGCGCATTCGTTCGTAAAGAAGATATTCTTGAAAAACGGTTATGAATTGCCGCCGCGCCGCGAGGACTTTGACCTGGAGCATATTGCCGCAATCAACAAACGCGAAGAGAAATTCTTGCGGCGGGAATTACGATCCTGGCTGGAAAAAGAGATATTCCACGATTTCGAAATGAGCCAGGAATTCAGAATCGCGATGATTCGCCTCTGCATCGATCAGCTCGATCCGACGAATCCCTCTTCCTTTTTGAGCAACGCGGTCAAGGAATGGCTAAGGGGCGAGCTTCGCTTGATCTCGACGTTAAAGGAGGCGCTCATCTTTCAAAAGATTGCCAGGCACAACGCCCGACATATGCTGTTCTCCCTCTCCCACTGGCTGAGGATCAACGGCAAGAGCGGCCTTGTTGTCATGCTTGACATCCGACGCTATCTCGTCGCAACGAGATCGAAAAATCCCGACGACGGCTTCTTCTACTCGATCCCGGCATTGCTCGACGCCTACGAGGTCCTTCGTCAATTCATCGACGGAACGGACGAAATGGAAGGAATGCTGTTCATCGTGCTTGCCTCGAGAGATTTCCTCACCGACGACAAGCGAGGATTGAATCGGTACGAGGCACTGAAATTGCGGATCTGGGATGAAGTCAGAGACAGGCGCAGGCAAAATCCACTGGCCTCCTTGGTTCGCCTGTCCACTAATTGAAGCATTCGGAATACGGAACATTCTGGGAGGTGTTCATATGGATTTCAACGAACAAGTAAGCAATCGCCGGGCAATAGAGGCATTGCGCAATGGCGTGCCCAACCGCGATGCCGTGCGTGCCTTGGGCTGCAATCAACCGGAGATAGAACAAAGATTCCGACAAAAGCTGGAAAATGTAAAGCAGGCCGTGGAAGCCGGTGCCAATAACGAAGGATTGCTAATAGCAGGCGATTTCGGCGCCGGCAAATCCCATCTTCTTGAATACCTGACGCACCTGGCGCTGGAGAAAAACTTCGTATGCAGCAAGATCGTCATTAGCAAGGAAACCCCCCTTTTCGATCCCGCGAAGCTATATCGCGCCGCGGTAGGCGCTGCCTTTGTTCCCGGGAAAAGGGGCAACGCCATGACAGAAATTGCTACCGCCCTGCATTTCAACAGCGAGCCTTACGCGGACTTGTACAAATGGGCCCACACCCAGAGTGGTCTCCATGCTCGATTTGCCGCCACGCTATTTTTATTCGAACGTATGCAAAACGATCCCGAGGTCAGCAACCGCATTATCCGCTTCTGGTCGGGGGAAAAGATCGGCGCTGGCGAGATAAGGAGATATCTGAAGGCATGTCGGGAACCGGTCACGTATAAACTCGACAGCATATCTGCAAGGGAGATTGCCCGGCAGTCGTTCAAATTTGCTTCCCGCTTGATTATCGCCGCTGGCTATGCCGGATGGGTTTTGCTAATTGACGAAGCAGAGCTGATTGGAAGGTATTCGCTGCTGCAGCGGGGAAAATCCTACGGGGAGTTCGCAAGATGGATGGGCAGGCTCGAAGATGCCGCTTATCCGGGATTGACAACCGTTTTTGCCATTACGGAGGACTTTCAGAGCATAATTCTGGAGGAGAAAGATGACTTTGAAAAGGCGCCGGGAAGATTGAGAGCCAGGGGGACGGAAAGCGACCTTCTTTTGGCCGGCCAGGCCGAACGGGGGATGCGCATCATCCAAAACGAAGCGATCCGGCTGAAATCCCCCGACAGAGAAGCATTGGATGAAACTTATGAAAAAATACGGAGCATCCATGCCAAGGCCTATGGGTGGAACCCCCCGCAGGTCCCCACCATAGAGCGGATGACGACAACCCGCATGCGTCAATATGTCAAGGGATGGATTACCGAATGGGATTTGAAACGCCTCGATGAAACGTATAAACCCGATATTGAAGTCGAATATATCAAACAGGACTATACGGAGGACAAGAAATTGGAAGTGGAAACCGAAGAGGCGTCGGATAACAACGATGAAAGGCCTTCGTAAAAGGCGGGAGGCTGCGCGAAATGCCCATACCTTATCGTGACGCCGATGAACTGGATGATTTGGGCCTTGCCGGATATCTCAAGATTCAACCCCGGCAGGATTCCTCCGGATTTCTCGCCGCATTGCTTTTGATCAATGCCCGGGGGGAGCCGGTGGAATTTACCTATAACCGCATCGAAACCCCCCGCGCATTTCTCTGGCGACAGGCGGATATTCGTCGTCAGGCAATAAAAAGAATAACCGTCACGTTGCTTTCCTTATGTCCAAAAGTACCGCGCTTCATTCTCTGTCTCGCCGCAGAGGTTAGCAGCGACATATTCTGTGCGGAGCATGTGAAGCGTCTGCTTCGGCTTTTACCTCCGTCGTCAATGAGGAACCGGCGGCGGCGGCGGGCGCAAGAATGAACTCGGCAATGGGCGCCGGCGGAAAGGGGAGGAATGCGGAACCGGGAAGGACGGGCGGAACCATGAAAGAAAGGGCGGAACTTACGGCGGCGGCTATCCTGGCCATATCCGGCGCCTACTGGAAGACCTGCGCCCTTCATGCGGCGGTCAAGCTGGATATCTTTACCGTGATTGGGCGCGATTCCCTAACCGCTGACGCCGTCGGGGCCGCCATCGACGGCAGTTCCCGGGGCGTCCCCATGCTCCTCAATGCCCTAGTCGCCATGGGGCTACTGCGACGGGAGGGCGACCGCTACGCCAACGAGGAGGAGACATTCCAGCGACTTTCCAGGGAATCTCCCCGCTATCTCGGCCATATGATCATGCACCACCATGACCTCGTGGATTCGTGGAACCGCTTGGCGGAAGCGGTGAAAACCGGCCAACCCCAACGCGCCTCGGCATCCGTGGCGGAAAGGCGCATCCGGGAAAATTTTCTGATGGGGATGTTGACTCTCGCCGACATCATGGGGCCGGGCATAGCGGCGGCAATCGATCTTTCCGGCCGCCGGCGGCTCCTGGACCTGGGGGGAGGGGCGGGCGCCCATGCCGTTCATTTCTGCCGGAGGAATCCCGACCTGCGCGCCACGGTCTTCGATCTACCCACCACGAAGCCGCTGACGGAAGCTACGCTCCGCCGTTTCGGCCTCACGGATAGGATCGATTTTTTGGGGGGAGATTTCATCAGCGACGACTTCGGCGGCCCCTACGATGTGGCCTGGCTGTCCCAGGTCCTCCATGGAGAAGGGCCGGAGGCCTGCCGAAGGATGATCGACAAGACGGCCAAATCCCTCGTGTCCGGAGGGATTATCCTCATCCAGGAATTCATCTTGGACGATGCCCTGGACGGCCCGCTCCATCCCGCCCTGTTTGCCCTCAATATGCTCGTGGGGACCCGGGAAGGTCGGAGCTATTCGGAGGGGCAGATTCGGGAGATGATGAATGCCGCCGGGTTCCGAGACATCCGTCGGCTTCCTCTCCGGTCGCCGAACGACTCGGGGATCATGATGGGATCCATTTGCGGCTGAAGCAATGGACCCGGCGTCGCTGGGCAAGGAAGCCGCCGCGGCGCCCCAGCGAACCTCCATGGGACCGCGGCAATCGCCGGAGCGAGGCGGCATGGCCCTCCCGAGTCCGTTTTGCCCATCGCTCCTTGGCGGTTTCCGACCGGAGTCGGCAGGGTAAATTGGTTCTCAATGTAAGTAGTTGATCTTGAATGATCTACTAAAACTGAGGCACGTCCTGTTTTCAGCCACTTAGAGATAGAACAAATTTACCGTGTCGGTGTCGGGCGCGGTCTTGAATTATTCACTTCCCTGGGTTATGAGGGGATCATTTTGTTAAGGACGCGCCCATGGACAGCCTGAAACGCATGTTCAACCCCACGACGATCGCCCTGATCGGGGCCAGCGCCGAAGAGGGCTCTCCGGGCCGGCAGCTTCGGGACAACCTCCTGACCTGCCGGGAGAGGAAGATCTTCACCGTCAATCCCCGTCACTCCTGTCTCGACGGGTCGCCCTGCTATCCACACATCGCCGCCGTCCCGGAGCACGTCGATCTGGCCATAGTGGCCACGCCCGCTCCGACGGTCCCCGGGATCGTCGAGGCCTGCGGCCAGGCGGGAGTGGATGGCATGATCATCATCTCCGCGGGATTTAGGGAGTCCGGGGAGGAGGGCCGACACCTGGAGGAGGAGATCCTCCGCATCAAGAAGCAATACCCCTTGCGGATCCTTGGCCCCAACTGCCTGGGGATCATCCGCCCCCACGCCGGCCTCTGCGCCTCCCGTCTTCCCGGGGCCCCGGAGGCGGGGCCCATTGCCTTTATCACCCAAAGCAACGCCTTCGGCAAGATCCTTTTCGACTGGGGCGTCAGCGCCCATATCAGTTTCAGCATGCTGGCCTCCCTGGGATCGGCCCTGGACATCGACTTCGGAGACCTGATCGACTATCTGGGAGAGGATCCCCACACCCGGAGCATCATGATCTACATGGAGGACGAGATCGGCCATCTCCGGAAGTTCCTCGGGGCGGCCCGGGGGTTTGCCCGGAACAAGCCCATCGTCCTCCTCCGACCGGCGCGACTCAACGGCGACGCCCCGGAGAAGATCTCCCATACGGACATCCTCGCCGGCCCCGACGACATCTTCGATGCCGTCCTGCGCCGGGTGGGCGTGGTCCGGGTGAAAGAGACCCAGGACCTCTATAACACCGCCAATGTCCTCTACTCCCGGAAACTGCCCCGGGGGGAGCGCCTGGCCGTGGTCGGCAACGCCGGCGGGGCCGGCCTCATGGCGGCCCATCGCCTCACGAAGTCCGGCGGGGCATTGGCCGACCTCGCCCCCGCCACCTGGGAGGGATTGACGCGGATGCTGCCCCCGCCCGTCCGGGCGGGCAATCCCCTGGACCTGACGCGGTCGGCGGCCGTCGGCGATTACGAGGGGGCCCTCCGCCTGTTTCTTCAGGACGACAACGTGGACGGCGTCCTGGCGATCTTCGGACCCCAGGGCATCGCTCGGGACGAGGAACTGGCCGCGGCCATCGCCGCCGTCGGCCGTGACGCCGTCAAGCCCGTCCTGGCGACCTGGCTGGAGAGGGGCAGGGAAGGCGGAGGCCGGGAACTGCTCCTGAGGAGCGGCATCCCGACTTACGAAACGCCCGAAGAGGCGGCTCGCACCTATGTCTATATGTACAATTACGAACGGAACCTCCGACTCCTCCACGAGACCCCCGCCGAGTTGCCCGTAAACGAGGCGCCGCCGAAGAACCACCTGAAATCCCTCGTCCGGAAGGTCCTCCGGGAGGGGAGAAACGTCCTGGCCGAGGAGGAGGCGAAGAAGTTTCTGGCCAACTACGGCATCCCCTTCGTCAAAACCCAGATCGCCCGGTCCGCCGAGGAAGCCGTGGCCGCCGCCCAGGACATCGGGTATCCCGTGGTGTTGAAGATCGCCTCCCATGACATCATCTTCCGCCAGGATGTGGGCGGCGTCGTCACCGGCATCGATTCCGACGAAGCGGCGCGCATCGCCTTCGCCCGCCTCCGGGAGCGGGTGGCGCGCATCCGGCCGGACGCGGCAATCCGGGGCGTCGTCGTTCAGAAGATGATCGAGGTCATCGATTACGAACTGATCCTCGGAGCGAAGAAGGACAAAGATTACGGCGCCGTGATCCTCTTCGGCATGGGCGGCGTGGGGGTCGAGATCTTCCGCGATTACTCCATCGCCCTGCCTCCCCTCAATCAGGCCCTGGCCCGGCGTCTCATGGAGGAGACGAAGGCCTTCTCCATGCTCCGGGGATACCGGGGCAAAACCCCGGCGGATCTGGCGCAACTGGAGGGAATGATCGTCAATTTTTCAAATCTGGTGATGGATTTTCCCGAGATCCTCACCATGGACATGAACCCCGTCGCGGTTCGGGACGGTCAGGCCGTGGCCCTGGATGTGCGCATCATCCTGGATCGGGACAAGATCGATCCGACCGCACCTTACCCGCACCTCCTGTTCACCCCCTATCCCACCCGCTATGTCAGCCGCGGGCGGTTGCGGGACGGCCGGGAAATCGTGCTGCGCCCCATCCGTCCGGAAGACGAACCGCTGGCCCATGACATGTTCACTACCCTGTCGGAGGCCACCCTCCGGGAGCGTTTCTACCAGACCATCAAGACCATCACCCACGAGATGCACGTTCGCTTCTGCAATATCGATTATGACCGGGAGATGATGCTGGTGGCGGAAATCAGGGATAACGGAAGCCGGCGCCTCATCGGCATGGGAGGCTTCAACATCGAGGCCGATTTCCGTAAATGCGAATTTTCCATCCTGGTCCATGACGACTTCCAGGGGCAGGGGCTGGCGCACAAGATGATCGACATCCTCATCGGCATCGCCGACGAAAAGGGACTGGAGGAATTTTACGGTTATATCGAACCGCAGAACCGCAGGATGGTCCGGCTGTGCGAAAAGCTCGGCATGAGCGCCGAGAAATCGCCCGACGACCTCACCCGGGTCAGCCTGCTGCTGCGCTGAGACGAGACGGGATGATCTTTTCCTTTCTCGAGAGACCCTACCGCCCGGAGGAGCTGGGTATGGTGGCGAAAAGAGAACTCTCCCGAAATTGAAGACGACCACGAGGGACAGATTGCAGCGGTTGACGCGGGAGGAGACGTTTTCCTCGGGCAGGAAAACCGGCGACAGCCCCGGGGCGGGACCGGGGGAGCGGGAGGGGCGTCGCCCCGGGGAAGGCGCCGACGCGGGCTCGCGAAGCGCCGCCACGGTCCTGACAATCGACGCCCCGCGACGACGCATCGACGCCATCCTGGCCGGGCGTCCCGGCGACGCCCCGGGCGCATCCCCGCCCCCGCGCCAAGATGCGGGCTGCCCCCTGGAAGAGGCGGTCTCCGGAGCGGAGATAACCACGGCGGGAGGGAGCTTCTTCTGCGCCGCCGGCGCCTGGGGCATGGCGCACTGCCACGGCGGGCGGCGCCTCGGCGACCTGCCCCCCCTGGACATGGCCAGCGCCGCCATCCTGGCTAACGACGCCGCCCTGGCCGGACTCGACCCCGCCCGGGGCGTCTTCCTGGACACGGAAACGACGGGACTGGCGGGAGGCGCGGGGACCGTGGCCTTTCTCATCGGCCTGGGCTGGTTCGAGGGGGCAAGGTTCGTCGTCAAACAGCTATTCCTGAGGGACTTCGCGGAGGAGCGGGCGGCTCTCCTCTTCCTCGAGGAACTCCTGGCGGACCGGCAGTTCCTCGTCACCTTCAACGGCAAGGCTTTCGACGCCAACCTGTTGGCCGTCCGGTTCGTCATGAATCGCCTCGCCGACCCCCTGGCCGGCCTTCCCCATCTCGATCTGCTGCATCCGGCCCGACGGCTCCTGAGGCGCCGCCTCGACAACGTCCGCCTCGGAACCCTGGAAGGGGCCCTGCTGGGACTGGAGCGGGAGGGAGACATCCCGGGTTGGGAGATCCCCCAGCGTTACTTCCAATGGCTCCGGCATCGGGACGGACGGCTGGTGGCGGACATCTTCGCCCACAACCGCCTCGACGTCCTCTCCATGCCCTTCCTTGCGGCCCGAATGACAGAGTTGATCGACGGGAGGCGCGCCGACGACGCCCCGTCGCCGCCCGCCGGGGACCTGCTGGCGGCGGCCCGGCTCTGCATCCATCGGGGCGAAACCGCGCGGGCGGAAGGCATCCTTAGGGATCTCCGCCGACGTTCCGACCCGGCCGCGGCCTGGCAGGCCACCGCGCTGCTCTCCTTGATCCACAAACGGGCGGGCGCCTGGACGCAAGCCGTCGCCCTTTGGAGGGAGATGCTGGGCCCGGACCGGCCCCCCGACGGCGACGCCCTCTTTCCCCTCCTGGAGCTGGCCAAATGGAGCGAGCACCGACGCCGGGATTGCCGGACGGCCCTGGAGTTGGCCTATCGGGCCCAGGCCTTGCTCCCCTCCCAGGGGGCGGAGGCGGAAGATCTCCAGCGGCGCATCGCCCGTCTGAAGCGTCGTCTCGCGGGGGGAGACGGCGGACGACAAGAAAACGACGAGTCATCCGGGGGCTGAGGGGCCACTCTCCCCCGAGAACGCAAGGAGGCGTTTTTTCAGGGCCGCCTCCCATGGAAAAAATTCATCCTGGCCCATTCCATTTGACACTTTATAAGAATATCGGTAAATATGGAGTAAAGGAGCGCCGCCTCCGGGAAGGGACAGAGGGGACAACCTTATGCACGACGAGGAAAAGAACAGCACCGACCTCCGCCGGGAAAACGGGGATCATCGCTCCCAAAGCGAAGATCACCGCTCTCAAATCGAGCAGTTGCACCGGGACCGCGCCGCCTGGAAAAGCCGGGCCGAGGCGGCGGAAGCGAGATGTCGGCGGCTCGAGGAAAACGAGCAGTCCTGCCGGAGCTTTTATGAAAACGCCCTGGAAGGTTTTTTCCGGAGCAGCCCGGAAGGCCGGCTCATCCGAGTGAACCCCGCCTTCGCCCGGATGTTGGGCTATGAATCTCCCGAAGAGATCATCCTGGCGATCACGGACATCGAAAACCAATTCTACGCTAGTCCCGCGGATCGCCGCCATTTCAGCGAGGTCATGGCAAGGGACGGCCGCATCACGGATTTCGAGTTCCGGGCCCGACGCAAGGACGGCGCGGAGATCTGGCTATCCGAAAGCACCCGCGCCGTTTACGATTACGACGGCCGGATCGTCTATTACGAAGGGGTCGTGGAAGACATCACCAAGCGCAGGCGAACCGAAACGGCCCTGCGGGAATCGAGGCTGCGCCTGGCGGAGATCATCGAGTTCCAGCCCGACGCCACCCTGGCCATCGACACCCGGGGGAAGGTGATCGTCTGGAACAGGGCCATCGAAGAGATGACGGGGGTCAAGGCCGACGAGATGATCGGCAGGGACAATTACGAATATGCCCTGCCCTTCTACGGGAAACGACGGCCGATTCTCATCGATTTCGTCTCCCGGTGGGACGACGAAATCGCAAGGGAGTATAGCTTCATCCGCAAGGAAGGAGACGCCCTGGTGACGGAGACCAATGTGCCCCATGTCCGGGGTCGAAATCGCGTCCTTTGGGGCAAGGCCAGCCCCCTTTACGATCCCGACGGCCGGGTGGTCGGCGCCATAGAATCCATCCGGGATATCACGGAGCGGAAACTGATGGAGGACGAACTCCGGCGAAGCGAGGAGAAGTACCGCAACATCCTGGAAACCATGGAAGAGGCCTACTTCGAAGTGGACCTGACCGGACGCCTCACCTTCTTCAATGACGCCACCTGCGCCATACTGGGCTATTCCCGGGAGGAGTTGCTGGGAAGACACTTCCGGGACTATACCGGCCCGGCGATGAAAAGGAAGATCCTGGAGGTCTTCAGCGAGGTTTATCTGACCGGGCAGAGAAGGGACATCGTGGATTACGAGATAATCGGGAAAGACGGATCAACGCGGATCGTGCAGGCGTCGGCCAGCCTGCGTTACGACGAAAAGGGCAATCCGGTCGGCTTTCGCGGCCTGGCCCGGGATGTGACGAACCATAAGCAGATGGAGAAGAAGCTCCTCCAGGTCCAGAAGATGGAGGCCGTGGGCACCCTGGCCGGCGGCATAGCCCACGATTTCAACAACCTGCTTATGGGCATCCAGGGTTATGTCTCCTTGTCGATGATGGAGACGGATTCCTCATCCCCCAATTATGAGCGTCTCAAGCGCATCGAGGACCATGTGTTGAGCGGCGCGGAGCTGACCCGCCAACTGCTGGGCTTTGCCCGGGGCGGTCGTTATGAGGTAAAACCCATCAACATCAACGACGTCATCGCCAAGACGCTCGCCATGTTCGGCCGGACCCGCAAGGAAATCGACATCACCAGCAGCCTCCAGGACGACATCTGGACGCTGGAAGCGGACCAGGGGCAGATGGAGCAGGCCCTCTTCAACATCTACCTCAACGCCAGCCAGGCCATGCCGGGAGGGGGCGAACTATATATCGAAACCAGAAACGCTTTTCTCACGGACGATTACACCCGACCATACGATCTGAACCCCGGTCTGTACGTGCAGATCGCCATATCCGACACCGGCGCGGGCATGGACGAGAAGACCAAGGAACAGATTTTCGATCCCTTCTTCACCACCAAAAGCATGAACCGGGGCAGCGGCCTGGGCTTGGCCATGGTCTATGGCATCGTCAGGGGTCACCGCGGGGCGATCCAGGTGGATACCGAATTGGGAAAGGGGAGCACCTTCACCATCTCCCTGCCGGCGTCGGACAAGGATGTCGCGAAGGAACAAGAGGGAAAGGCCGAAGAACTGCAACGGGGCGGAGAGACCCTGCTGCTTGTGGACGACGAGGTGGTCAACCTGGAAGTGACAAGGGAGTTGCTCGCATCCCTCGGCTATAAGATCTACATCGCCGGAAGCGGCCAGGAGGGCCTGGCGGTCTATGCGGAAAAGCAAGGTCAGATCGATCTGGCGATCATCGACATGATCATGCCGGGGATATCGGGCGGCGAGCTGTTCGACCGTCTGCGGGCGATGAACCCCGACGTCAAGGTGCTTCTCTCCAGCGGTTACAGCATCGAAGGTCAGGCAAGGGACATTTTGGACCGCGGTTGCAATGGCTTCATCCAGAAGCCCTTCAAACTGCACCAACTCTCCCGGAAGATCCGGGAGATCTTGGACGGCGACCAATAGGGATTGACGTCTTTATCGTCGGCAAGGTCTTTTTTTAGGAGTGATGCGGATGCCTATTTATGAATTCTATTGCCATAAGTGCAACACCGTCTATAGTTTTTTTTCCAAAAGCGTCAATACGGACAAAACTCCCAACTGTCCGAAATGCAAACGGATAAAGCTCAAGCGCCAGATGTCCGTATTCTACAGGATCGGAAGCGGCGGCGACGAACCTCCCGAAGGGGCGGACATGCCTGAATTCGATGAGGCGGCCATGAATAAGGCCCTGGACAAGATGGCCGGAGAAGCGGACAGGCTCGACGGCGCCGATCCGCGCCAGGCGGCGGACTTCATGCGGAAACTCGCCAAGGAGGCGGGGATGAATCTCGGGCCGGCCATGGAGGAAGCCCTGCGCCGCATGGAAAAGGGAGTGGACCCGGAGCAGATCGACGAGGAAATGGGGGACATCCTGGATGCGGAGGCGCCGCTCCTGCTCGGGGGGCCGAAAGGGAGGAAGGGGGCCGCAAAGCCCCCCAGGCCGCAAGTGGACGAAACCCTCTACGATCTATGAGACCTTCCTCCCGGCATTCCCGCGAAGGCGGGAAGCCGAAGACGCCCGCTTCGCCAATAATTAGAAATATCCCTGAATCGCAAAGGAGAAACGAATGGCTCAACACAAGAAGATCGAACGGAAAAGGGAAATCGACCGCCGGCGCAAGCGGCGGAAGGAGCGCCTCCGCGCCAAGGCGAGAGAGCAGCGGGCCGCCGAAGCGAAGAAGACACAATAGAGCGGCGCACGGGGCCGACCTCCCGCCCCGGGACCGCCGGCCCGCGCCGTCATCCGGCGGCCTCCACGGCCCGGGGCGGTGACGGGGCGGCGATGGGACGGCGATAGCCTCCTCGCCCTCGTTACCGGACCCCCTTTTCCGACGCCGGGACGGCGCCGGCCCCCTTGGGGACGGCAAGTTGCGCCTTCACGGCTCGGGAGAGTTCGGCCAGGGAAACGGGCTTCATCAAAAACTCCCGGAACCCGATTTTTTTCGCCTCTTCCTCGTCTATGCGGTCGCTGTAACCGGTGGTCAGAATGATCGGCAGGGCGGGGCGCAGCTTCAGCAGTTCCCGGGCCAGCCCGGCGCCGGTCATGTTCGGCATCGTCATGTCCGTGATCACCAGGTCGTAACGTTCCGGGCGCGCCCGGAACGCCTCCAGGGCATCGTGGCTGCTGTAACACGCGGTTACTTCATAACCCAGGGAAGAGAGGCTCTCCCTCCCCAGGGCGGCGATCGCCTCCTCGTCGTCAACCAGGAGGATGCGGCCGCGACCCCGGGGGATGTCTGCCGTTTTCTCCTCTTCGGCGCTGTTGTCGGCGTCGAGAAGGGGCAGGTAGATCGTGAAAACGGTTCCTCGGGACGGTTCGCTCTCCACGACGATGGCGCCTCCACAATCCCTGACGATGCCGTAAACGACCGACAACCCCAGTCCGGTCCCCTCGCCGACCTTCTTGGTGGTAAAGAAGGGATCGAAGATCCTGTCTTTCCAGGCGGGATCGATCCCCTCTCCCGTATCGCTCACGGTCATCTGGAGGTAAGCGCCTTCCTTCAACTCCGGCGCGCCGGGGGGGCCCTCCCCGAAGCACTGCCGCTCCTCGAGGCGCACCTCCAGGATTCCCTCCCGGTTTCGCATGGCATAGAGGGCGTTGGCGCAGAGATTCACCAGCACCTGATGAATCTGGGTGGGGTCGGCCAGCACCGTATCATGACGGGTGGCATAGATAGGGCGGATCTCCACCGTGGTGGGCAGGGACGATCGGAGCAGTTTCATCGCCTCCTTGACGATGGGGGTGACCGACACGGGCCGGGGCTCGCGTTCCCGCTGGCGGCTGAAGGCCAGGATCTGCTTGATCAGATCCCGGGAACGGTCGCAGGCCTTGAGAATCTGCTCCAGGTAGGGGAGGATGCCTTTATCCGTCGTCCTGAACTTCGCCAGTTCGGCATAACCCATCATCGCCCCCAGGATATTGTTGAAATCATGGGCGATGCCGCCGGCCAGGGCGCCGATGGCCTCCATCTTCTGGGCTTGGCGTAGCTGCGCCTCGATCCGCATCGCCTCGGTCACATCACGCTTCAGCGCCACATAGCCCATGAGCTTCCCGGTGGACGTGGCGAGGGGGCTGATCGTCGTGTCTTCCTCTACAATGCCTCCGTCCTTGCGCCGGTTGATAACGCGTCCGGTCCAGATCCTCCCCTCCTTGAGCGTCTGCCAGAGCTGTTTGTAGAAGGCCTTATCGTGCCGGCCGCTCTTGAGGAATCTGGGGTTGCGGCCGATCGCCTCCACCCGGGAGTAGCCCGTAATCCTTTCGAAGGCCGGATTGACATATTGGATTATCCCCTCCGGGTCGGTGATGATGATGTCTTCCGCCGCCTGTTCCACCGCGATGCTGAGGCGCCGCAACCCCTCTTCCGCCCGACGCCGTTCCGTAACGTCCAGGAGCGTGCCGATCAGCGCCGACCTGCCCCGATAGAGGGTTCGAGAACTGAAGGCCTCGACGTTCCGGACCTCTCCTTCCCTGGTGACGATGCGAAACTCGTAGCGCATGGACTTCAATTCCCCGGCCATCCGCTTGCGGAGGTTCTCTTCCACCAGGGGCAGGTCTTCGGGGTAAATTGCATCTCGTGCGTTCATGCAATCGATCATCTCCTCGACGGTACGGCCGCAAATCGCCGCCATTTCCTCATTGACGTACCTGAAGCGCCCATCCTGGAGCAGGTAGATGCCGACGATGGATTTTTCCGCCAGGTCCCGGAACTTCCCCTCCGACTCCCGGAGACGCTCCTCCGCCTGAAGCCTCGCGATGACGGAGCCGACCTGGCTGCCGATGGTCTCCAGGGCGTCCCGGGCGGCGGCGGGGACGCCGTCGGGATGCCGGGCGCCCAGGGTAAAACCGCCGATGGCCTGGCCCTGATAATGGATCGGAATCAGCGCCGCGGATTGCATCCCCTCGGCTACGGCGTCCGCAAGGTTCAATGCGGTCAGCGCCGCCGCGCCGTCCAGGTAGATAGGGGAGCCCGCATCCAGGAGCATCGCCCGCTCCGAGCCAGCCTCGTAGCGGCGCAGCTCCTCCGCATATTCCCGGGAAATGCCGGTGACGCATTGCAGGCTGAAGGACCCCGAGGCGGGATCACGGATATATATGCCCCCGGCGTCGCATCCCGCCGCGGCAACAGCCGCTTCGAGACACAGCCCCAGGGATTCCTCGAGGGACGCCGCCCTGGCCAGGGCCATGCCCAGATCCCGCTGGATTCGCAAGATATTGTCCGCCAGCTTCTTTTCCGTAATATCCCGCACGATGCTGACTAAGACCTTGGCGTTGCCGTCCGCATCCCTGACCACCGAGGAGTTGATCTCCACGACGATGGTCTTGCCCCCCCGGATGCGAATCTGATACTCGTTGCCCCGGGAGTGGCCGGCGGCGAGGACCTTGGGGAGATTCACCGCTAATGCGGCCCGGCCCTCCTCCGTAAGCAGATCGAATATCGTCGGCGCCTCCGCAAGGAATTCTTCGACGCTTTCCGCCCCGTAAAGACAGACGGCCTGACGGCTGGCGGCAATGAACTCTCCCGAAAGGGAACAAACGACGATGGGATCCGGCGAGGTATCCATCAGGGTGCGGTACATCTCTTCGCTTTCCTTGAGCGCCCGTTCCGCAAGGTCCCGGTCGGTGACATCCTCGATGGCCACAATGGTCAGATCGGGAAAGCCTTCCCGACCCAGGGTCGCCGCCCGCAAAACAACGTCGCGATACACGCCGTCTTTTCTGCGCAGTTTTGTCTGCACCGTGTTCACGCCACTCTTCGGAGCGTCCTCATACAGCTCCCGGCCGACCCTTTCGTATTCCTCCTCGTCGTCGGACATCATCCGGGCGGTTTCCCCGATGATTTCCTCCTCGGCATAACCCGTGATTTCACACCAGGCATGGTTGGCCGCCTGAAATATGTGGTCCCGCATCATCGTACAGAGGCCGACAGGGGCGGCGAGAAAAACGCCCCGTAGCACCGCCTCGGTCCGTTTCCTCGCCTCTTCGGCCAGGGCTATGTCCTCCCGCTCCCGCTCCAGGGAGCATATCCTCTCTTTCAGGCGCCGGTTTTCTTCCCTCAGCCTGATGGTTTCGTCATCCGAATGCGGCATGGGACTCTCCTCCGTCTCTCTCCTCCCGAGTCGAGACCCTTGCAAAACCCCGTTGCGTCCTCCCCATGGCCCCTCCCGGGAAAGTGGGAATCCAGCGTCTTCAGCCACTTTCTGGGCGCCGGGTCAGGCCCGCCAGGGCATGGGCGGCAGTTTTTCGAGGGTCTCGTGTCGTTCCGTTGTCTCGGCGCCCGCGGTCACGGCGCGGGCCGGTCGCGGGGGCCCCCGAGAGCGCCCCGGCGGGTCGTCAGTCGATCCGCCGACCGGCCCCATTATAGAGATAGCGGCGCCAGGTGTCAACGCCCTACCGCATCTCGCTGCCTCGATCCCCTGAAGCGAGCGCTCCGGGATGGACAGGCCCTCTTGTCCATCCTTCCCGCCGCGAATCCCCCCCGCCGAGAAGAGGCGGGCCCCCGCGAGGCCTAAGTCGTCAAGGCGACCGGGAAAAAACGGAAAAGAGGAGGCACCCCACGGTAAATCTGTTCTATCTCTTAAGTGGCTGAAAACAGGACGTGCCTCAGTTTTAGTAGCTCATTCAAGATCAACTGCTTACATCGAGAACAAATTTATCCTGGAGACCCCCGTGCGCTATCGGCCGACAACGGTTTTCAGCTCCGCCGGTTCGTGGACGAGGAAATCGGGTCCCGCCGCCGTCAGGGTCGCCCGGTCATGCCAGCCCCAGGCAACCGCGACGGTTCTGATCCCCGCCGCTTTTCCCTCCTTGATGTCGCCCGCGGTATCGCCGACGTAATAGGCGCTTCCCCGGGCGACCCCGTATTTTTTCACCAGATGGTCGATCTTGGCCCTCTTGCTCAGATGGAACTCCGAACCGAGGATATCCTGGAAACAGCCGTTGAAGCGCAGCCGGCCCATTATCTTCCCGATGGCGGCAGCGGAATTCGAAGAGATGACCGACAGGGTATGCTCCCGACTAATCTCCTCCACCACGGGCAGGACGGCGGGAAAGGGCTTTACGTCCCGATAGTAGTCCCTGCTTCCCGCATATTCCCTCAAGGCGCGGGAAAAGGCGTCGAGATCCACTCCCCGGGCCGCCAAAGCGGCGTAAAAATTGTCCTCGAAGAGGGCCACATATTCCTCCCGGCTCTTGACGAACGGCATCCCGATCCTCTCCAGGCACCAGGACACGGCCCGATGGTAAACATCCAGGGAATCCACAAGCACCCCGTCGAAATCGAAAAGGAAAAGTCTCTTCTTCATGGCGCATGACCGCGACTAAACTATGGCCCTTCCACCCCAGCCATGGCGGGGGGGACTAAAACGATCCGGGCCGGCGTAAAATTCTTCTCCCTTTACACCCCCGCCTCACGAACGGAGAAAGGGGCGCAAGGCGCTACGGAAGGGGGGGCGAAGCAGGCCCTTTTCGGTGACAAAGGCGGCTATGTAGCGGCCGGGGGTCACATCGAAGGCGGGGTTGTAAACGTCGATGCCCCGGGGGGCCAGGACGACGCCCCGGCATGTCGTCACCTCCTCGGGAGCCCGTTCCTCGATGGGGATCTCCCGACCGGTCTCGAGGGTCACATCGAAGGTGGAAAGAGGGGCCGCCACATAAAAGGGGATCCGGTGAGCCCGGGCCAAGACGGCGAGGCTGTAGGTGCCGATCTTGTTGGCCGTGTCGCCGTTGGCGGCGATCCGGTCGGCGCCGACGACGATCTTCTGTATCTTCCCCCTCTGCATCAGGAATCCCGCCATGCTGTCGGTGATCAAGGTGGCCGGGACGCCCTCCCGTTTCAGCTCCCAGGCCGTGAGCCGGGCCCCCTGGAGGACCGGTCGCGTTTCGTCCACATAGACATGAATGTCCTTGCCCTGTTCCCAGGCCGCCCGGATCACCCCCAGGGCCGTCCCGTAACCCGCCGTGGCCAGAGCGCCGGCATTGCAGTGGGTCAGGACGTTGTCGCCAGCGGCAAGGAGGTCCGCCCCGTGGGCGCCGATGGACCGGTTGATCTCCATATCCTCCGCCCATATCGCCTGGGCCTCGGCAACGAGGGCCTCCTGGAGACGGCGACGGACGGCGGGGAATCCTTCCCTCTTCTTTAGCGCGGCGACGGCGGGACGCCTGGCCCCCGCCTCCTTTTCCGGTGGCGCGGCGGCCCGGTAGCGGCGCTGCATCCTTTCCACCGCCCAGAACAGGTTCCGGGCGGTGGGGCGGGCGGCGGCAAACGCTCCGCAAATCGCGGCGAATTCTCCGTCGAGGGCGGCAAGATCCGTAGCGCGGCTGGCCTTCATCCCCAGGGCTATGCCCAGGGCAGCGGCCACCCCGATGGCGGGGGCGCCACGGACGGCCAGCTCCCTAATGGCCCCCACCACCTCCCGGTAGTCCCGGACGGCCACATGGCGCTCCTCATCGGGGAGCAGACGCTGGTCGATAAAAACGACCTTTCCCCGTTCCCAGCATATGGTGCGAATCTCAGCCGCCAGCTTCCTTTTCATCTAAAAAAGCGCTCCTACATGCTTGTCTTCATTTACTAATCTTCTTTCCTCCCCTTCAAGGGGAGGATCGAGGCGGGGAGGGGTCTTGCATTTTGTGAACATTAAGCTTCGCTTTCCTCCACCTTTGTGACGGGACACCGTCATGGGCGTTTCACCTGAAAATGCGCTCGCAAACGAATGTTTTATTTGTGATGGGATACCGTCACGAAGGTTTCGTCTCCTTTTTCGGGTCTCTCCGTCACCTATCCAGTCAGCAGCTTCACGAGCAGCTCGTTGATCAACCGGGGGTTGGCCTTGCCCTGGGTGGCCTTCATCACCTGGCCGACGAAGAAGCCAAAGAGCTTTTCCCTGCCGCCGCGATACTGGGCAAGCTGGTTCGGGTGGTCCGCGATGACCTTTTCGATCACCGGAAGGAGGACGCTCTCGTCGGTGATCTGGACCAGGCCCCGATCCGCGATGATGGTCCGAGGCGCCTTGCCGGTGCGGTACATCTCCTCGCAGATCTCCTTGGCCATCTTCCCGCTGATGGCCCCTTCCTCGAGAAGGTGGATCATCTCCGCCAGAAACGCCGCCGGGATGGGGCAGTCCCTTATATCTCGCCGGTCTTCGTTGAGGAGGCGCAGGAGGTCTCCCATAACCCAGTTGGCGGCCAGCTTGGGACGGTCGCAGCCGCGGACGACCTCTTCATAATAGTCCGCGAGGGCCCGGTCCGCCGTCAGGACGCCGGCGTCATACGCGGAGATCCCGTATTCGCGGCGGAAACGCCGGCGCTTTTCCAGGGGCAACTCCGGCATGGTCCGGCGGACCTCCTCCACCCAGGCCTCGCTTACCGCCACGGCCACCAGGTCGGGGTCGGGAAAGTATCGGTAATCGTGGGCCTCCTCCTTGCCCCGCATGGGCATGGTGACCCCCTGGGCGTCATCCCAGAGGCGGGTCTCCTGGACCACCTCGCCGCCCTCCTCCAGAACGCGCCGCTGGCGCTCGATCTCGTAGTCCAGGGCCCGCTGGACGTTCCGAAAGGAGTTCATGTTCTTGAGTTCCGTCCGGATGCCGAACTCCTCCCGCCCCCGGGGACGGAGAGAGACGTTGGCGTCGCACCGGAAACTCCCCTCTTCCATGTTGCCGTCGCAGATCTCCAGATAGACGAGGATCTCGTGGAGGCGGCGGAGATAGGCGGCGGCTTCCCCGGCGGAACGGATGTCCGGGGCGCTGACGATCTCCATCAGGGGCACGCCGGCGCGGTTCAGGTCGATATAGCTCGAGGGGAAGCGCTCGTCGTGGATCAGCTTGCCGGCATCCTCCTCCATGTGGATGCGGATGATCCCGATGCGTCGCGTCCCTTCCTCCGTCTCCACTTCCACGAACCCCTCCTCCGCAAGGGGGTGGGCGTACTGGGTGATCTGATAGCCCTTGGGAAGGTCCGGGTAGAAGTAGTTTTTTCGGGCAAAGCCGTTTTCCCGGTTGATCCGGCAGTGGGTGGCCAGGGCCATCTTGATGGCGTATTCCACCACCTTCCGGTTGAGGACGGGGAGGATGCCGGGCAGGCCCAGGCAGACCGGACAGGCATGGGCGTTGGGGGGCGCCCCGAACCGGGTGGAACATCCGCAGAAGATCTTGGACTCCGTGAGCAATTGGGCATGGACCTCAAGGCCGATGACTGGTTCAAACTCCATGAATGTTTCGACTCCTTAGGTAGAGACCTTTGAAAAATGTCATTTCGAGAAGCGCGAGCGACGAGAAATCCTAATCATGGCAGTTTGTCAAAGATTTCTCCCTTCGGTCGAAATGACAAAAAGGCGATTATTCAAAGCTCTTAGTCAAGCGGCATCCTTTCCCGCTTGCGCCGGGCGATGAGCGGCCCCGTCGCCGCCAGCGTTTCGTAGGCCGCCCCGGCCTGGATCAGCAACCCCTCCTGGAAAGCTCCCGCCAGGAACTGCAAGCCCATGGGCAGGCCGCCCGCAGTGAAGCCGCAGGGCACGGTAATCCCGGGGATCCCCGCCAAGTTGGCGGAGATAGTCAGAATGTCGGATAGATACATTTTCAAGGGATCGTCGATGCGCTCGCCGATCCGAAAGGCCGCCGTGGGCGAAGTAGGCGTCGCGATCACGTCGCAGCGGGTGAAGGCCTGATCGAAATCCCGGCGGATGAGGGCCCGGACCCGGGAGGCCTGCTTGTAATAGGCCTCATAATAGCCCGACGAAAGCACGTATGTTCCTATGACGATTCTTCTTTTGACCTCCGCGCCGAATCCCGCCGACCGGGACTGCTTGTACATGTCGAGGAGATCGCGTCCCTCGGGGGCGCGGAAGCCGTATCTGACGCCATCGTACCGGGCGAGATTGGAACAGGCCTCCGCCGGGGCGACGATGCAATAAACCGCCAGGCAGTACTCGGTGTGGGGCAGGGAGATCTCGACCAAGCGGGCGCCGCCCGCCTCCAGGACGCCCAGGGCCGCCTCGACGGCGACCCGGACCTCCGGATCGATCCCGGCAAGGAAATACTCCCGGGGGACGCCGATCCGCAGGCCCGCCACCCCCCGGTTGAGAAAGGAGCGGTAATCGGGAACCTCGACGGTGGCGGAGGTCGCTTCCCGGGGATCGTGACCGGCGATGACGTTCATGAGGATCGCGGCGTCCTCCACGTCCTTGGTTAAGGGGCCGACCTGATCCAGGGAGGAGGCGAAGGCCACGAGGCCGAAACGGGATACCCGACCGTAGGTGGGCTTCATACCCACCACCCCGCAGAGGGCCGCCGGCTGGCGGATGGAGCCGCCGGTGTCGGAGCCAAGGGCGGCGACGCACTCGTCGGCGGCCACGGCCGCCGCCGATCCGCCGCTGGAGCCGCCGGGGATCCGGTCCAAATCCCAGGGATTCCTGGTCGCCCCGAAATAGGAGGTCTCCGTCGATGAACCCATCGCGAACTCATCCAGGTTCGTCTTGCCCACAAGCACCGCCCCCGCCGCCCGTAGTTTCTCCACCACCGTGGCGTCGTAGGGGGGAACGAAATCGGCGAGGATCCGGGAACCGCAGGTCGTGGGGACCCCCCGGGTGCATAGGATATCCTTGAGGGCGATGGGCATCCCCGTGAGGGCCTCCATCTCCCCCCGGCGGATCGCCGCGTCGGCGGCGGCGGCCTGCAACTCCGCCGCCTCCCTCGTCAGGGTGATGTAGGCGTGCACCTTGTCCTCCACCGCGTCGATGCGGCGGCAAACCGAGGCAAGGATGTCGGCGGCGGTCGTCTCCCCCGCCCGGAGCTTGTCCTGAAGTTCATGAATGGTCAACGCATGAAGTTCCATAACGCCTCTTCGGCTATTCGAGACCTTTGAAAAATGTCATTTCGAGGAGCGCGAGCCTACCCTCATGTCATTTCGAAGGAGCGCGAACGACGAGAAATCCTAATATCCCTCAATACATTTGGGGACATGGATTTCCCCCTGCGGTCGAAATGACAAAAATGGCGGTTATTCAAAGCTCTCTATTCGATGTATCTCTATTCGATGACCTTGGGAACGCGGAAGAATTCCCCCCGGGAATCCGGGGCGTTGGCCAGGGATTCCCCCGGGGCCAGGGAGGGCGTCGTCACGTCTTCCCGAAAGGCGTTGCCCCGGACAGCGGCATGGGTCATGGGCGCCACCCCGGCCGTATCGGCGGAGTTGAGCTTATCCATGTAGAGGAGGATGTCGTTCAACTGGGATGTGAATTTATCCAGCTCCTCCTCCCGGAAGGTCAACCGGGCCAGATGGGCTACATGGGCTACTTCTTCCCTGGTTATCCTTGCCATGGCGAAAATCTCCAGCCGCAAAGGGTTGTTAAAGATTTCTCCCTGCGGTCGAAATGACAAAGTTGTGGGGACGGCGCCTTGCGGAGGTCTCAGAATACCTGCCAGAAGGGATCGATCTGCTCGGCCACCCGCCTGAGAATCTGATCCTTGCCCTGTTCGGCCTCGTATTCCATTCGGTAGAGATCGTCTTCCGTCGCCCGGGTGTCCCCGCGCATCTCCTTCAGCACCAGCCTGACGGACTCCGTCAGAGCCTCGACATTATAGCCCCCTTCCAGGACGGCCACCAGACGCCCTCCGCAGCAGGCCGCCGCGATATCCATCAAGATCCTCGTCATAAACACATACCCCTTGGGGGTGACGCGCATATCTCCCAGGGGGTCCTGGAAATGGCTGTCGAATCCCGCCGACAGGAGGACCAGCTCCGGCTGGAACTTCAGGGCCACGGGCTGGAGGATCCCCCGGAAGGCCTTCACATGGAGGGCGTCGTCGGTCCGGGCCTTCAGGGGGACATTGACGGTATATCCCGCGCCATCCCCCTGGCCGGTTTCGGTGAAGGTCCCGGAACCCGGATAGGCGGGATACTGATGGGTGGAAAAATAGAGGACTTTTTTATCCCGGTAGAAGATCTCCTGGGTGCCGTCGCCGTGGTGGAGATCCCAATCGGCGATGAGGATCCGCTTCAGGCCATATTTTCCCAGGGCATAGCGGGCCCCCACGGCCACGTTGTTGAAGAGGCAGAAACCCGCCCCCCTATTCCGCCCCGCATGATGACCCGGGGGGCGGACAAAGGCGAAGGCGTTGTCCGCCCGCCCGGTCATCGCCGCATCGACGGCGTTCAGGACCCCGCCGACGGCGAGCTTGGCCGTGTCATAGGATTCGGGAGAGGTCTGGGTATCCGCATCGAGGGAATAATAACGCTTTCCCGCCGTGCCGGCCACCAGGCCGATATAGGAGGGAGCGTGGACGAGGCCGAGTTCGTCATGGGTGGCATGCCGGGGGGCAATGGCGACATATTTCCCTTCCATGTCCGGTTGTTGCAGCATGGCATACAGGGCTTCCAGGCGGCGCGGGGACTCGGGATGAAAATGCCCCTCTCCGTGCCGCAGATACCGCTCGTCAACCACTACCCCTGTTCTGTTGGCCATGAACCGACTCCCGGAAAACGCCCTCTTCTCCTCCGCGGGGACCGCCGCCCCAGCCGGAGGCAATTGTGCCTTGATACCACAAAGCCCTTGTAAGTGCAAAAATATTTGCCATTGACAAGGACTTGGAAGGCGCTATATATACCCGCCATTATGTTTGGCATCGGTCTGCCGGAACTAATCGTCATCGCCGTCGTCGCCCTCCTGGTCGTGGGCCCGGAGAAGCTTCCCGGGTTGGCCAAATCCCTGGGCAAGGGCCTCCAGGAATTCCGCCGCGCCACGGATGATGTAACGGAGTCCATCAAGGATACCCTGAGGCCGGAAGAAATAAAGAAGGATGTCGATGGGTTGAAGGATTCCCTTCTATACGGGGGGAAGGAAGAGCACAACAAAGACACCGCCCCCAAAAACCAAGCCTGAGAGCTTTGAATTACCACCATTTATGTCATTTCGACCGAGGGAAAAAATCTTTAACAAACTGCCATGATTAGGATTTCTCGTCGCTCCCGCTCCTCGAAATGACATTTTTCAAAGGTCTCAGCCTGAAGATCAACCATCAAAACAACTTGTTTCATGGGTCATAAAGCAGACGAAAAACTACCTTTGATCAGCCATCTGGCGGAGCTGCGCACCCGTCTCTACCGAATTCTCATTGCCGTCGGGATGGGATTCTTCGCCTGCTACTACTTCCGGGAGGGGCTCTTTCGGATCATCACCAAGCCGCTTACGGAGGTTTTGCCAAAAGACGGCCACATGATCTTCACCGGTATGCCGGAGGCGTTTTTCATCTACATGAAGATCGCCTTTTTCGCCTCCCTGCTTCTGACCAGCCCTTACACCCTCTTTCAAGTGTGGAAATTCGTCTCCCCCGGGCTTTATAGCTCGGAGAGGCGCTTTGCAATCCCCTTTGTCCTCGTTTCCACCATGCTCTTTCTTGGCGGGGTGGCCTTCGGCTATTTCCTCGTCCTGCCCACGGCCTTCGAGTTCTTCATCGCCTTTTCCACGGACTTCCTGAAACCCATGATCTCCTTCCGGGAATACCTCTCCTTCACCATGAAGTTCCTGCTGGCCTTCGGGATATCCTTTGAACTGCCGGTGTTTATCTTCTTTCTCACCAAGGTGGGCGTGGTGAACGCCCCGCTCCTGTCCCGGTATCGCCGCTACGCCATCTTGATGATCTTTATCGTCGCCGCCATCCTGACCCCCTCCCCCGACGCCTTCAGCCAGATCCTCATGGCGGTTCCCCTGATGTTCCTCTATGAGATCAGCATCCTCATATCCCGCTACGCGGGGAGAAAGCAAAAGGCAGGCGGGACGAAGGACGAGGAGAATGCGACCCCGGAGGCGCCGGACCGTGAGTGAGCGTGGGTCCCAGAACCGGGGCGCCGTCAGCCTCCTGTCCATTGCCCTCGTCGTCGCGGCGATCATGGCGCTGGCCTTGACGGGCTGGCTCGTCTATTACTTCCTGGGGGAGCTGCCCAGCGTCGATACCCTGAAGGACTACCGGCCCAGCCTCGCCACCCGCGTCTATGCCGACAACGGCGAACTGGTTGACGAATTCTTTCTGGAAGACCGTAAGATCGTCAAGGTTGCGGAGCTGCCGAAGTTCGTCGTGCAGGCCTTCGTCGCCGCCGAGGACTCCCGGTTCTTCGAGCACCGGGGCATAGACATCCAGAGCATCTCCCGGGCCTTTCTCAAGAATCTCCAGGCGAAACGCATCGTTCAGGGGGGGAGCACGATCACCCAGCAGGTGGCCAAATCCCTCTATCTCTCTCCGGAAAAGCGTTACCTCCGCAAGATCAAGGAGGCCATCCTGGCCTATAAGATCGACCGCTACCTGACCAAGGAGGAGATCCTCAACCTCTATTTGAATCACATCTACCTAGGCCATGGGACCTACGGCGTGGAGGCCGCCGCCCAGGGGTATTTCGGGAAGAGCGCCCGGCATCTCAACCTCCCGGAGGCGGCCATGTTGGCGGGTCTTCCCAAGGCCCCCAGCACCTATTCCCCCTTCACCCACTTCGACCGGGCCCGGCAGCGCCAGCGTTACGTCCTGGAACGAATGACGGAAGACGGCTATATCGCCCGGGCGGACCTGGAACGGGCCTTGAACTACCCCCTGACCCTCCGCTCCGTTCGGCCCCGGGAAAAGATCGCCCCCTATTTCGTCGAGCACATCCGGCGCTACATCGTGGAAAAATACGGCAGCGACGTCCTCTACCGGGAAGGTCTGGAGGTTTATACCACCCTGAATATCGCCGCCCAGAAGGCGGCCCGGGAAGCCATGGAAAGAGGGCTGCGGGAGCTGGAGCAGCGTCAGGGATACGAAGCCGGCCTCGTGCAGGGGGCCCTGGTGGCCATGGACGTGAAAACCGGGGCCATCAAGGCCTTGATCGGCGGCCGGGAGTTTTCCAAAAGCGAGTTCAACCGGGCGACCCAGTCCCGTCGGCAGCCGGGATCGGCGTTCAAGCCCTTCATTTACACCGCCGCCTTCGACAAGGGCCTGACCCCCTCCTCCCGCTTCGTGGACGAGCCCATATCCTTTCCCGATCCATCCCAGCCCAACGGCCTCTGGCAGCCCAAGAACTTCGACGGCAAATTTACCGGTCCCACGACCCTGAGAAACGCCATCGTCCAATCCCGGAACGTAATCACCATCAAGGTCCTCCAGGACATCGGGGTGGATTACGCGGCGTCGTACGCCAACGTGATGGGGATCGCCTCGCCGCTTGCCAGGAACCTGTCCCTGGCCCTGGGCAGCTCCGGCGTCACGCTCCTGGAGATGGTGCGGGCCTACGGCGTCCTGGCCAATCAGGGACGGCGGACGACCCCCTACTTTATCCTCAAGATCGTGGATCGCACCGGCCACGTCTTCGAGGAGAACCAGCCTAAGGTGGATCAGGTCATCGATCCCCGCATCGCCTTCATAACCTCCCATGTCATGCGGGATGTGGTGGAAAGCGGCACGGGACGCCGGGTCAGAAGCATCGGACGGCCCGTGGCGGGGAAAACGGGGACGACCAACGACGTGCGGGACGCCTGGTTTCTGGGCTTCACCCCCTCGCTGATCGCCGGCGTCTGGGTTGGCTTCGACCAGGAGAGATCCCTGGGACAGCAGGAAGTCGGCGGGCGGGCGGCGGCCCCGATCTGGCTCTACTTCATGTCCCAGGCCCTGGCCGGGCAGCCCGTGGAGACCTTCCCGGTTCCGGAGGGGATCGTCTTTGCGAAGGTCAACCCGAAAACCGGGGAGCCCAGCAACGGCGGCGGGTCCATCTACGAGGGCTTCCTGGAGGGGACGACGCCCCCCGGGGCCACCCTCGTGGAGGCGGGTCAGGTAAAACAGGAGGAGACGACGCCCCTGGAAGAAGACGAGTGACGCCCAGGCCGGCGGCAGGGGCAACGAGGGATGAAAAGGCCCGATGCCTGCCCGCATCGGCACATGAAACCCCAAACCGGCGGCAGGGGTGTCAGCCTGTGGAGAGGCAAGGCCCTGGCGGTGGGCGCCGCAAGCCCGCCGTGAAACCGGCCTTAAGTGAAGCAGGAAGTCAGCATTGAGTCTGTATAAGCGGATTTGAGTAGGTATGACGGAACGGCGCAAATAACCAAATACTCGCCGACATCGGCGCATAAACCGGACCGGAGGAGAGCATGACGTACCAGGAGATCATCTACGAAAAAAAGGACGGCGTCGGGACCATCACCATCAACCGACCGGAGAGATACAACGCCTGCACCCCGGTGACGATTTATGAACTCACCCAGGCCTTCACCGCCGCATGGGTGGATGAAGAGGTGGGAGTGGTGACGCTCACCGGCGCGGGGGACAAGGCGTTCTGCGTCGGCGGAGACCAGACGCTGCGGGAAAGGGGCGGCTATGGAGGCGCAGCGGCGCTCTTGCCCCTGGAGGTGGGCTGGCAGCAGGTGTCGCTGCTGATCCGCACCATCCCCAAACCGGTCATCGCCCGGGTCAACGGGTTCGCCATCGGCGGAGGCAACGTCTTTCAGGTGGTGTGCGACCTGTCCATCGCCTCCGAAACGGCCCAGTTCGGGCAGGCCGGACCCCGGGTGGGGAGCTTCGATCCCGGCTACGGAACGGGCGATCTGGTCCGCAATGTGGGAATGAAAAAGGCAAAGGAAATTTGGTATATGTGCCGCCGCTACACGGCTCGGGAGGCCCTGGCCATGGGCCTGGTAAACGCCGTCGTGCCCCCGGACATGCTCGACGCGGAGGTGGAAAAATGGAGCCGGGAGCTTCTGGAGAAGAGCCCCACGGCCCTGAAGATGCTCAAGTACGCCTTCCACGGTGAAACCGACGGGGTGATGGGGATCTCCAACCTGGGGGTCGGGGGGCTGAGCATGTTCTACGAGACGGAAGAATCCCTGGAAGGGAAGAGGGCCTTCGTGGAAAAGCGCCGTCCCGACTATTCCCGGTTCAGGAGGAAGTAAGGGCCGGGGCGGCGGAAAAATTCAGAGGGTCTGCCGCAAGATGGGTTTTTCGGACGATTACGTTTTTCAAAGGTTTCGCATTGCGATCCGGAACGAGGGAGCCAAACAGGCCTCGGACGACGTCCCCCGGCTCGCCCCGTCCGAGGTCTCCCATAACCTTTTAGCGCCCTCCTCTCGAGAACTCCCAAGGGGTCGGAGCGCCTTACCCTTTTCTCGAACGGCATCGGGCCGTGAGTCGCTAGAACCTACGAGGATTTATTCCATGAAAAAGAGAGTAGTCGCATTCCTCATCGCGCTGGCAAGCTGCGGCCTGGTCGCGGCGGCGGGTGCGGAAGACCTGCCGGAGGCCTCGCTGAAGAAAGACTTCCCCCAACTGCGCTACGAGTCTCTACAGCCTTCCGGCATCAAGGGTTTGTATGAGGTTGAGACGGCAAACGGCATCGTCTATTATGCCCCGGACGCCTCATCCCTCATCGTCGGGAACATCTTTTCTGCGGAGGGGCGAAACATCACCCGGCAGCGACACAACGAGAAGATCCTGGCGCGGGTGAAGGACCTCCCCTTGAGCAAGGCCCTCAAGGTCGGCTCGGGACCCCATGTAATAGTCGAGATAACGGACCCGGACTGTCCCTACTGCCGGAAAGCGGCTCGATCTCTGTCCGGGAAAGACGGCTGGACGCGCTACATCTTCTTCTATCCCCTCTCCAAATCCTCGGCGGACAAGGTCCGTCATATCCTCTGCGCCCCGGATCCCCAGGAGGCTTACAAGGAAAGCTACCAGGGCCTCCTCGACAAGAAGGCCCTGGTCCTCTGTGAACGGGAGGCGGTACAGGAACTGCTGCGGACCCACCAGGAACAGGGCCGCCGGCTCGGCGTCGAAGGAACCCCGTTTTTCGTCATCGACGGCCGACATATCGTCCCCGGCGCGGATATCCCCCGCATCGAAAAGCTGCTCGCGGCGCCTGCGGAAAAGGATTGAAAGCCGGCCGCCAGGAGACGGTATTCTCAAAGAGTTCCAACCGCCGAATCCTGCCGGGGCGACAGGAAAGCGTGGATTTCCAAAGGTCTCCCTTCGGCGTCGGCGATCCCGCTTCGCCGGTTATTCGACCTTTCCCTTGTCCTTTGAAATCGGTCGATCCCGCTTCAAATGGCGGACGCCTCCCGCCCCGGCGATCACCACATCCGTAGCCAGGTCGAGAAACAGTCCATGTTCCACCACCCCGGCATGGGTCCTGATCTTCGCCGCCAGTTCCCGAGGATTGAGAATCTCGTTGAAATTGCAGTCCGCCAGGAGGTTCCCCTGGTCGGTATGGAAGAGGCTCTTGTCGGCATTGCGCCGGACCCGCACCTTGGCACCCAGGGATTCCAGAAAGAGCACATGGACATTCCAGCCGAAGGGGACGATCTCCACGGGCACCTGGCGTTGTTTGCCCAGGAAAGGAGAACACTTGCTTTCATCCAGGACGATGACCACGCGACGACTGGCCTGGGCGACGATCTTTTCCCGGAGCAGCGCCCCGCCGCCGCCTTTGATGAGGTTCAACTCGATATCCACCTCATCGGCGCCGTCGATGGCCATGTCCATGAACGGGTGCTTTTCCAAGTTCGTCAACGGCATCCCACACTGCAGGGCCTCCTCCTCCACTTGCAGGGAGCAGGGGATGCCCAGGACATTCTTTATCTCCCCCGCTTTCAACCGTGCGGCCAGAAAACGCACGGCATGAATAGCGGTGCTGCCGTGACCCAGTCCGACCACCATGCCCGAGGCGACCAGTCCCACGGCATGGGCGGCGGCCTTCCTTTTCAACTCCGTAATGTCCGCTTGCATATGAAACCCTCCTTCATTTTTATGATGACGCAAAGTCGCATTCCTCAAACATGGTTCCGCCGCGGCGCGGCAACTGCCTTCCGCCGACTGGCGATTATGGAACCAGGACGCCTCGCGATGAACAACAGGAGCTATATGCTGCCGGTGGTTAAATAAAAAGGTTCTCCGAGGCGTGGCATAGCCATTCTTCAAAGGTCTCGGGCCTCGATCGTCTTTGCCGATCTGCAAACATGAATCGACTACGCTGATTCGAGACCCTTGAAAAACGCCGTTTCCAACTCCCCGTCGGCATTCCGGGGAAAACCGGGATACACTGCCTTCAAGGCGTCCAGCACCCCGGCCTTTGCGGGGGCGACGGGAAAGCGTGGGCTTTCAATGGTCTCGATTTATGAAATAAATCAGCTTCGCCGATTACAGGGGGGCCTCATTCGCCGTGGCGTCCGCTCCGCCAATCGGGAAGTCGCGGGCCCACTGTTTCACATGAAACATTTTCCAATTATCGCCAAATATGAACTACTTGGAGCGTGTCAACCTCTTCGCGGAACATCGCTTGTCCCGGTACATCGCTTGAAAAGAAGGAACCTCGAGTCGATTGCAAAACTCATCAAATCCGCCGCCCCAAGACAAGACGGACCCAAGAATGAATCGAATACCGAGGGCTTTGAAAATCCGCGCCTTCCCGAGGCCTCGACCAAAACCTGCTTCCAGAACATCTTAGACTCAAGGCATTTGTCTTCCACCGAAATGACCTCAGGGGGGTCGGCGTCGTCGTTTTTCAAAGGTCTCACTATCCCAAATTCTCCATCAGGAGGTTTCCTCCCTCTCTCGGCGGCGCCGCAGATGGCGGCCGCAAGGATTTCCGGAAGCTGCCCCAAGGAAACCATCAGAAATTCTTCATCGCTTTCATTATGTCACGTTCGCCATGCGACCCGTTGGTCCATGACCCAGGGGCATCGCGCCATGAATCATGGACCCGTGAACTTTCTACTGGAAAATTTGGGATTATTCAAGGGCCCACGAAGTCCGCCGGCGGACAGCGGCCGGGGCTCAGCTCTTGATTCGCAATACCTTGGCGCCCCTGATCCGCCTCTCCTTGAGTTCCAGCAGGGCCACGTTGGCCTCGGCGAGGGAATATTCCCGATATTCGGGCCGGATAGGCACGCCGGCAGCCAGGGCGAGGAACTCGCCTATATCCCGGCGCGTTACGTTGGCCACGCTTTTGATCTCCTTTTCCATCCAAAGCTGGCGGGGGTAGTCCAATTCCGCGAGGAGGCGCCGATCCGTCTCTTCCTTTCGGATGGCATTGATCACCAGGCGTCCCCCGCTTTTGAGATGCCCCAGGGCCGCGATAACGGGTCGCCAGGCCGGCGTGGTATCGATGACGGCGTCGAGCGGTTCCGGGGGCGTCGCTTCCGTGTCGCCCGCCCAGTCCGCCCCCAATTCCCGGGCAAAGATGCGCTCCCTCTCGCTGCGGGCGAAGGCAAAAACCGTGGCGCCCGGGTAAAGGTGGCGCGCCAGTTTCAAAACCAGGTGGGCGGAGGCCCCAAAACCGGTGAGCCCAAGGATTTGTCCATCCTCCAGCCCCGTCAGCCGCAGGGAGCGGTAGCCGATGGCCCCGGCGCACAGGAGGGGCGCGGCCTCGCCGTCGGCAAAGGCCTCCGGAACGGCCACCGCAAACCTCCCCGGGACCTTCATGAATTCCCCATAGCCCCCATGGGCGTCCCGGCCGGTGGCCCGGAATACGGGACATAGATTTTCCCGCTCCGAGCGGCACCAGGGGCATTCGCCGCAGGCCGAGTATATCCAACCCACCCCGACGCGGTCTCCAAGCCGCCATTGTTCCACGGCGGCGCCTTTCTCCACCACCCGGCCCACAACCTGATGGCCGGGGATCACGGGGAAAAACGGCGGCGGCGTCCGTCCTTCGATTTCATCCAGTTCGGTATGGCAGACCCCGCAGGCGTTCACCTCAATGACAATATCCTCGGGCCCCGCTTGCGGAGGCGCCGTTTCCGCCAGCTCCAGGGGCCGTCGTTCCGTTTTCAGATCACAGATCCTCCTCAAAAAAAGGGCCTTCATGCCTTTTCCCTCCTTTTCCTCCTTTCCCTCCTCCCGGCCGGGGGCCGTCATTTCGAAAGAGGCGATCATCTATTTCTCCCCCTTTGCCGTGGCCGCCCTCTTGACCGCTTATCCTTTCAATCGCCCCATCGTCCTGCTCATGGCGCTGCCGGCGAGCCCCCCAGCGACCCCGAGCCGACGCCCGGCCTTACTGTCCGCCCCGATACCGCAGGGCAAGGACGGTTATGTCGTCCGACTGGGGTTCCGCGCCGGCAAACGCCTTGACCGCGCCGAAGACGCATTTCACCAACTTCTCGGGATCCCCGCCCGGACAGGCGTCCAGGGTCCGCAACAGCGCCGCGTCGGAGAAGAATTCCTCGCGTTCATTCATGGCCTCCGTAACGCCATCGGTATATAGGAAGAGGGTGTCGCCGGGATTCAAGGCGAGGCGCAGGGTCTCGTAGCGGGCGTCTTCCATGATGCCCAGGAGGAAGCCTGGGGGCGACTCGAGCCAAGCGCTCCCCCCGCCCGCGGGGAGCATTACGGGAAGATTGTGTCCGGCATTGGAAAACAGGAGTTCGCCGGTCTTGAAATTCAGGAGCCCGCAACAGACGGTGACGAACATGGAGGAGTCGTTATCCTTGCAGAGTTCCCGATTCACCTGTTCCAGGACCTGGGATGGCAAGACAGAGTGGCCGGCGATGCCCTTGATCAGGGTCTTGGTCACCGCCATGAACAATGCCGCCGGGACCCCTTTTCCCGAGACGTCGCCAATGGAAAAGAAGACATGGTCGTCATCGATGAGAAAGAAGTCGTACAGATCGCCGCCCACCTCCTTCGCCGGTTCCAGGGCGGCGAAGATGTCGAATTCCTTCTTTTCCGGAAAGGGGGGAAAACGTTTGGGCAGGAAGCTCATCTGGATCGTCCGGGCGATCTTGAGTTCGCTTTCGATGCGCTCCTTGGCCGCGGTGGTGGCGGCGAGATTGCCGATATACTCCTTCAGGGCGACCTGCATGTTCTGAAAGGAATGGGAGAGGGCCTCCACCTCGTCGTGAGAACCGATGGCGGGCACCTCCACCTCCAGATTCCCCTTGGCGATCTCCCCCGCCTTGTCCGCCAGGACCCGCAGGGGCTTGGTGATTGTCCTCGAAATGGCGAAGATGACGACGAGCAGGGCGAGAAAGCCGGCGGCGCCGATGCCTAGGATGACGGCCCGGAGCCTGTCGATCCCCGCAAAGAGCTTCTCCTCGGTGAAGACCACCCCGACGGACCAGCCCAGGGTCGGCAGCGGGGCGTAGTACATCCAGGCCGGCTGACCGGCGAAGTTCTTTCTAATCTTCACGAACCCCTTTCCACCCTGGGTCATCCTCCGGCCGATCTCTCTCAAGTCCGCATCGCCGTTGGCCTCGGCGATGCTGAAGATGCTTTCCCGCATGATGAATTCCTTCCGCGGGTGGGAAACGAAGACCCCGTTGCGGGAAATGAGAAAGGAATAGCCGGCCTGATGCGGGGTGAGCCTCTCGATGATTTCCTTGAGCCACTCCAGGGAGATATCCGCCGTCACGATTCCCGTGAAGGTCCGCACCTCCCCCCGGTAGGTGTGGAAGGGAACGGAATAAGTGGACATCATGACGTTTCCCGCTCCTTCGTCGAAGTAAGGCTCGCTCCAGACGGGCTTGCCCAGCTCCCGGGGGATTTGGTACCAGTCCCAGTAGAAATACTGGTATTCTTCGTTTCCCAAAAACGATGGCGTCAGCCCGCCGTCCTTCCCCCGGCAGACATAGGGGGCAAAGTACCGGCGCCCGACGTTGAAGGCATGGGGTTCATAGGCGACGGCGGATCCGTAGATCTCCGGACTGGTCTGGAGCAGATCGACGATCCATTTCCGCAGGACCGGCAAGGTCGGCTTCCCGCCCTGAAGATTGCGGGCCAGATAAGAGGGCACCTTCTCCACGCCCCCCAGGATCACCTCGATCTTGCTCACCGTGGCCAGGGTCACCGCCTCGGCATTCCTCTCCACATTGGCGAGGACCTCTCCACGAAAATAGTAGGAACTATAGCCGAAGGCGGCGAAGAAGATCGCCGCCGTCGCGGCGAGGATGAACAGGGACATCCGGACGGCCAGCCCCCCCCGGCCGGCCTCTTTAAGGTTTTTCCAGGCAGGGGACATGGAACTCACCGAAGGGGGGAGCGCTCTTGATGAGGCCGCTTTTTCGCAACTCAGCGGCTACTGTCTTGTAATCGTCCGGATTCAGGGCGCCGATGGGGACCTTCCCGTCCCCGGGCTTAATCAGCTCCTTCAACCTCTTGAGCATCCATTGCTGGTGGACCCGGTTGCTGTCCCCATGGGCCGCATGGATATACTTCATCACGATGTCCGTGGCCTCCTCCGGATGGGCGAAGGCGTACTCCCAGCCCCTGCGGGAGGCCCGGACAAACCGGCGGCAGCCCTCCGGATCCCGCTCGCAGGTCTCCTTGAGGGCATAAATCCCGTCTTCGGGAAAGTTGAGGCCGTGGCGGTCAAAAAAGAAGGCCGTCAGCTCCTCCTCGTTCACGCCGGCGTTGATGATGGAGTGATACTCGTTGTACCACATGGCGGAGGCGGCATCGACGCCGCCGCGCAAGAAGAGATTGACGGTTGCCCCCTGGACGACGACATTGACGTTCAGGCCGTATTTCCGGAAAAAGGCCTGGGGTTGAACCTGGAAGTTCGGCCAGAGGCTGATCTTTTTGTGATTCAAATCCGCCGGCTTCGTGATGCCCCGCGCCTTTTTCGCCACCAGGATGAAGCCGGAGCGCTGCATGATCTGGCCGATGTTGACGAGGGGGATCCGTTTGTCCCGCTGCTGGAGGGCCTCGGAGAGGAACATGGTGGTGAAGTCCGTCCGCCCTTCCGCCAGCATGGCGGCGGGGGGGGAATCGGGCCCCCCCTTGAGGATCCGCAGGTCGATCCCCTCCTCCTGGTAAAAACCCTTCTCATAGGCCACATAATAGCCGGCGAACTGCGCCTGGGGCAGCCACTGGGGGAGGAAGGTCATGTTCCGACGCCCCGCCGCGTCAGTTGGGGCCGTCAGGAGAAAGGCGATCAGCACCGCCACGGCCGCGGCAAGGAAGACACCCCGGACAACCCCGCCCCCGCCGTCCCGACGCCCCCCCCGCGCCGTCTGGGAACGGTCCCTGCCTCGTCGGTTTTCACTGCCGCCCCGACGCCCCCCCCGCGCCCGTGCGGTCCTTCCAGGGCAAGCGGGAGGCTCGCCTCCCCCTCGCCCCCGTTCCATGGCCGGGTAATCCGCGCAGGTCATGGCCTCGGCGGTCGCCGGCGTCATTTCCTTCCCTCTCTCCCATAACCGCCAAGGCCGCCGCTCCCGCATCCGTCGTCCGTCTTTCTTCATGTCCTCTCAGGTCCCTGCAAAACCCAAACTCCCCCCGTCGGCGATCTTCGCAACGAGACCTTTGAAAAATGTCGCCTCCGCACTCCCGTCATCAAGCCGGCGGAAGCCGGAATGCCTTGTTTTCATGGTTTTCATTGCGCGGGAACCCTGGGAAAAGGCTATGTTCAAGGGGCTTGCGCCATCATCCCCCACGGTAAATTTTTTCTATCTCTAAGTGGCTTAAAAACAGGAGGTGCCGCAGTTTTAGTAGCTCATTCAAGATCGACTACTTACATCGAGAACAAATTTACCCTGCATCATCCCCCCGCAGCCTTGCAAATTAAACCATTGGCCTTAAAAATACAAATGTTTATTGCGCGGGCGGCGGCGTCATGGCGCGCCTCCCCGGCGGGTCCGATTCCCCAGGGTAAATTTGTTCTATCTCTAAGTGGCTGAAAACAGGGCGTGCCTCAGTTTTAGTAGCTCATTCAAGATCAACAACTTACATTGAGAACAAAGTTGCCCTGGCCGATTCCCATTCCATCCTTGAAAATATTTACGAATCATGTCAAACGAACGCCCAGGCAATCGCGGCGGGCCGCCGTCGCGGAACCCCGAACACCCACCGTGCTCTCGATGCGCCGCCGGCGGAAACGGAATGCCGCCCTTCCCGCCGCCATGAAGGAGACGGGGGGTCGAACTCACAACGCGCCAAGCGATCATGACCGACGCCAATCTCACAGAACTGCAGGGTTTGCTGGAACACATCACCTATTTCGACGAAGACACCGGGTTCGCCAGCATCAAGGTCAAGGTCCCCGGGCAAAAGGAACTGATGCCCTGCGTCGGCAATCTCGTCCGTCCCACCCCGGGCGAAATCATCGCCATGAAGGGGGTATGGACCAACCACGAGAAATACGGCCGGCAGTTCCGGATCGTCACTTGCGAGACCAAGACCCCCGCATCGGTTTACGGGATGCAGAAGTATCTCGGCTCGGGTCTGATCAAGGGCATCGGCCCGGTCATGGCCAAGCGGATCGTGGGCAAATTCGGCCGGAAGACCCTGGAGATCATCGAAAACGAAACGGAGCGGCTCAAGGAGGTGCCGGGCATCGGCGCGGGACGGATCGCCATGATCCGCAAGGCCTGGGCCGAACAGAAGGAGATCCGCACGGTCATGCTCTTCCTCCAAACCCACGGCGTCAGCGTGGGCTTCGCCGCCAAGATCTTCAAGCAATATGGCGCGGATGCGATTAAAATCGTTAGGGAAAACCCCTACCGCCTCGCCGCGGACATCTTCGGCATCGGGTTCATCACCGCCGACCGGATTGCGGAAAAGCTGGGTCTGCCCAAGGAGTCCCTCGTCCGCGCCGAGGCGGGGGTCCTTTACGTCCTGAATCAACTGGCCGATCAGGGACACGTTTTCGCCCCCGAACCGCTCCTCCTTCAGGAGGCAAGGAACATCCTCGGCATCGACACGGACATCGTCGCCGCGGCGCTGGAGACCCTGACGACGGCCCGGACGATCGCCGTGGAACCTCGGGATGGGGCCACGGAACCCCGTGCCATCTACGCCCTGCCCTTTTATCTGGCGGAGAGCCAGACCGCCGCCCGTCTCAAGGCCCTCATCGCCGCCCCCCGGGAGGCCCGGAAGATCGACACGGACAAGGCCCTGGCTTGGGTCCAGGAGCAACTGGCCATTACCCTGGCGGAGAGACAGATCGAGGCCGTGCGGACAGCCGTGGAAAACAAGGTCATGATCATCACCGGAGGTCCTGGCACGGGCAAAACCACGATCATTAACGCCATCCTGAAGATCTACGGCGCCGTCCGGACGAAGATCCTCCTTGCCGCCCCGACGGGGCGGGCGGCGAAAAAGATGGCCGAGGCCACGGGCTGGGAGGCCAGGACGATCCATCGCCTCCTCGAGTTCAGCCCCCTCAAGGGGGGATTCCAAAGGCACGAGCACGCCCCCCTGGATTGCGACATCCTCATCGTTGACGAGGCCTCGATGATCGACATCCTGCTCATGAACCATCTCCTGAAGGCCGTTCCCCCGCGGGCCGCCATGATCCTCGTCGGCGACGTGAACCAGCTCCCCTCCGTCGGCCCGGGCAACGTCCTGCGGGACATCATCGCGGCGGGGGTGGTGCCGGTGGTGGAACTCCGGGAGATCTTCCGACAGGCCAAGGAGAGTTCCATTATCGTCAACGCCCACCGGATCAATCAGGGCCTCCTCCCGGTAACGGAAACCATGCCGGGGGCGCTGTCGGACTTCTATTTCATCCACCAGGAAGATCCGGAGAAGGTGCTGGCCACGGTTCTCAACATGGTCAAGGAGCGGATTCCCAAGCGGTTCCACCTCCATGCCGTCAACGACATCCAGGTGCTGAGCCCCATGAACCGGGGGGTGGTGGGGGTGACGAACCTCAACGCGGCCCTGCGGGAGGCCTTGAACCCCGGCGAGGGGGGGGTATCCCGAGGGGGCAACACCTTTCGGAACCGCGACAAGGTCATGCAGATCCGGAACAACTACGACAAGGAGGTCTTCAACGGCGATATCGGCCGGATCTTTCACATCGATACGGAAGGGCAGGAATTGAAGGTCCATTTCGACGACCGTTTCGTGACCTACGACTTTTCCGAATTAGATGAAATCGTCCCGGCTTACGCCGTGACGGTCCACAAAAGCCAGGGCTCCGAATATCCCGCCGTGGTCATCCCCTTGCTCACCCAGCACTTCATGATGCTCCAGCGGAATCTCGTCTATACCGCCGTGACCAGAGGGCGGAAGCTGGTCGTCGTTATCGGGACGAAGAAGGCCCTGGGCATCGCCGTCAAAAACAACAAACAGCAGCAACGCCACTCCCTCCTCAAGGAGCGGCTGCTGATGCCGACGGCGGCCCGCTAACCCCGGCGCGGACCGGCGCGGCGTCTCCGCCCAAGCCGCACGGACCGGCGCCCCGAGACCTTTGAATAGCCGCCTTTTCCCGCTGTCCCGGCATGGTCCAGGCTCGGGAATGCCTTGAAAACAAAGCATTCCGGCTTCCGCCGGCATGACGACGGGAACTCGAAAACGGCGTTTTCCAAAGGTCCCGCCCTTTGGGCGCGGCCGTATTCTCCCGCCCCAGGCCGGACGCCCTCCCGCCTTTCCCGGCGCGACGATCCTTTTCCATTGACAAGGAAGCGGACTCCATTATGATGTGTCCCCGCAAGGGAGGCGGCGCATTGACGGAAATCCACATCTATCTCGGGGCAATCATGCTCATGGCCGGTTTCATTCAGGGTTTTTCGGGTTTCGGCTCCGTCCTCCTGTCCCTGCCCCTGCTGGCCCTGTTCCTGGAGGTCAAGGCGGCCATCCCCCTGACGTCCATGGTCGGGGTCGTCCTGACGGTCCTGCTTTTGGCGCCCCTCTGGAAGGATCTGGAATGGCGGCGGATCTGGCCGCTCTTCCTCGGGGCGGCACCGGGGGTCCTCATCGGCGTTTATCTCCTCAAGAGATTGAACGGTCAGGCGATCCTCGTCTTTCTGGGCCTCGTCCTCGTGATCTATTCCCTATACGGCTTGTTCTTCAAGGTTGTCCGTCGGGAGATAGGCGGCTTCTGGACCTATTTCGCCGGTTTCCTGTCCGGATGTTTCGGCGGCGCCTTCAGCGCGGCGGGCCCGCCGGTCATCGTCTATGTCTCCCTGCAGCCCTGGCGCAAGGAGCTGATCAAGGCCACCCTCCAGGGGTATTATTTCTTCTCCGGCCTCATGGTCGTGGGCGCTCAGGCCTACACCGGCCTGATGACGGAACAGGTGCGGCAACTTTTTTTCTACTCCCTGGCGCCTCTGGCCATCGGGACCTACGCCGGACATTTCTTCTTCGGCAAGATCCGGGAGGAAACCTACCGCCGGGTCGTCCTGGTCCTCCTGATGGCCCTGGGGGTCTTCACCATCTGGCATGCCCTGTAAAGACCGGGGCGAGGGCGCCGACGCCTCCACTTCCGACCCGTCATTATTTCTTGTGGATATAAGCTCACCAGTGTGCTATGGAAATCCATCTTTTAACATCCCCACAAACAACTTTTTCCAGGAGGCGGGACTGTGGAAATCAAGATGCCCATCAAGTTTCATGGAAACTATGTGCTGTCGATCCGACGCGGCGAGGAGGAAGAACGGGAGCGGTGCCAGAAGCTGACCATCCGCCAACTCTCCCCGGAAGAACAGCAGCAGGCCTACAAGGACCTGAAACCGGAAGAGATGCCGACCCATCAGATCACCTTCTACGACTTCGGCTGCAAGCGGATCATCGAGGGAAAAATCCAGGAAAATACCGAGAGCAAGGCATCTTTTCGGGTTCGGGACAAGGAATACGCCTTCATGCCTTTCGTGCCGAAATCCTGAAGGGGGACATAAATGCAGGCCTTTCAGATTCGAGAGCTGGTCATCGCGGCGGATATCGCCGCGGAGGCCAGGGAATTCTACCGCTGTGAAATCGGCGGCGATCCGCCCGAGACGATCATCGTGGCATCCCCGGATCTTCAGGTCCGTTGCCACGACGGGACGCTGAAAACGGTTCGGGACCGGATCAACGAGGAGTTGGACGCCCGCAATTCCTGGCTGCGCATGGGGGTGCCCTGCGATCTCCACTGGCCCTTCATCGTCGGCGCCCGTCCCTGATCGGGCGGCGTCGCATCCGTCTCCGGAAGGGCCGGCGACCGTCCCTCCGCCGGAGGGATGCTTCCCGGGATCGCCCATGCGCCCATACCTGCTGATCGGCTTGATCTCCGGCATCTTCGGCGGCCTGGTGGGGCTCGGGGGCGGGGTGGCCATGGTCCCGCTGCTGGTCGGGATGGGGGGGATGAGCCAGCGTCAGGCCCACGGCACCAGCCTGGTCGCCCTTGTCTTTACCGGGATAATCGGCGCGACGATCTATGCCCTCCACCATTCCCTGGACATTTGGGCGGCCCTTTTCCTCGGCGGCGGGGCCCTCTGGCCGGCCCGACTGGGGGCCAAATACTGCGTCGCGCTTCCGGCGCCGAAACTCAAGCGATCCTTTGGATTCTTTTTGCTTTTCATCTCCGCACTCATCCTGGCGAAGCCGTGCCTTTCCACCCTCGTCCAACCGGAGACGACCCTTTTCAAGTCGTTGCTCCTGCTTGGCGTCGGCGCCCTCACGGGATTCTGCTCCGGTCTCTTGGGCGTGGGCGGCGGGGCGATAATGATCGCCGGGATGGTTCTGCTGGCGGGCTTCGACCAGCATACCGCCCAGGGAAGTTCCCTGCTGGCCATGGCGCCGGCGGGCGCCGTGGGGGCCTTCACCCACTGGCGGCTGGGAAACGTGGTCCGGCCCGCGCTCTCCGGACTGATCCCCGGGATCGCGCTCGGCGCCTGCGTCGGCGGCGTCCTGGCCCACTTTTTCACGGAAGGGGCCCTGAAATTCATATTCGTCGTCGTTCTCACCTGGACGGGAATCCGGATGATCTGGCCCCCCCGGTCTCCCCGGGAATGACACACTACTACGCGAGGGCGCTTTTTTGCTCAACGGCGCCTTGCCGCCCACACAAGTCTTGAGGCCGGGGAGGGGGGATTAGGCGGACGACAATTCATGCCGTCGCCGTCGCCGCCCGGCGGGCGGCGGCGACAAAACGGCGCACCTTGTCGATATCCTTTTGGAAACGGATAGGGCGTCCCGAGGCGTCCAGCGCATTGGTCCGGGTGCAACTGTCCACGCCGGCGGGGCGTACCCGGCCGATGGCCGCCGCGACGTTTTCCGGCCCGAGCCCTCCCGCCAGGATCACCGGTCGGGGGCTGACGCGGACCAGCCAGGCCGCAATCTCCCAGTCGCAGGTCGCGCCGGTGATGCCCACGAAGCCCGCCACCGGCTGGATGGCGTCGCCCTCGACGCCGCCCGGCCCGGTCAGGAGGGTATCGGTCATGAAGAAGTCCGTCACCGGGGCAAAACTATCCAGCAGGGCGGCAAGACCGGCCCGGAGAGGCCCCGCCGGCCCGGAGAGGTCTGGGACCGTCCGGGCCAGTCCCGTCGTCCCACCCCGAGGGCCGGGTGGGCGGCCGTCGTCGGGGACGCGATCGGGCGGGCGGGCGTCGTCATCCCCTCGGCCATCGCCCCGCCTTGCCGGTCCCATCCCCTCCGGGGCGGACCCGTCAACGCCCGGGGCCGCCGCCGGGACCCTGGCGCGCCCGGGGACGGTCGTGGTTGCGGCGGCGGCCCCGGGGACGGGAAGCGAGCGCGTGATCCTCACCTTCGGGAACCTTTCCCTCACCGCCCCTTGCAGGGCGACGAGCCTTTCCGTCGCCGCACCCCGGCGGTCCCCCGCCTCCGCCCGGAGGGGGAGGTTTTCGCAGAAGTGGACGATATCCGGCCGATAGTAGTCAAGGAGGCGCAACACCGTCTCGAGGTCGTTAAACAGGGGGATCACGGAACTTCGGGAGGCCGTCCCCGCGCTCAGGCGGACCGCCTCCCGGACGGCCGGATCGCGCCAGTTCTCCCGGTCCGTGATGACGCTGCCGAGGTGATCCACGCCCAGGGCGATCAGATGTTCCGCTTCCCAGGGTGTCTGAATCTCATAGATCTGAACGAGCATTTCCTCTGTCCGGCTCCTGGTTGTGGCAATACAAGGGAGAGCTTTATCTTAGGAAATAAAACAGCGTCCTCTCAGATGTGATAAGGTGATGTTAGCATAAAAAAACCATCTCACAAAGAAGGAGGACGCCATAAGTAACGTAACAGAATTTGGTAAAAAAGTAAAAGAGCAAGAGAAAAAGTTGATGGAAAACGTATCCTGGGTTGTTGGTATTGACATTGGCAAAGAGAAGCTTTCCTGTGCCGTGATGGATGTCAAGAAAGTCTTGACCTGTCGTTTTGAGGTAGAGAGTTCCCTTGGCGGATACAATGAGCTGTGGGAATCCAGGGTCTTCAACCACTTTCTGGATGCCGGGTCAAGCCCCACGGGACATTGGCGGCGGTTTTTCAAAGGTCTCGAGGGACAAGACCCTGGCAAAACCACCCTGGCCTGTCGCCCCGGCAAAGGCCCAAGGATCAGGACGCCTCGATAATGCCGTATTCAGACCCCCGTCGGCATGGCCATGAGGGGGCCGGCGACGGCGGTTTTTCAAAGACCTCGGTCCTCGTGCGATGGAAGCGCCGTCTCAGGCCCCGCTTGCGACCATGGCCGGCCCTCCCCGCTTGGGGTAAGGCTGCTCTGCTCGAAATCAGCCAAAAAAAAGCGGCTTTCTTTTTTTTGCAGTCCCGGGAAAGCAGGCGCTTGCGGCAAGGGCGGCAAGACCGGCCCCCTCCCCGCTGACCGTCCTTGACAAGCCTGGCGCCATGTGTTACCGACGGAGGCAATTTGAGGAATGATATAAAATGGTTATGTCTTCGCCCATCCTGCCGGTTCTCAAGGGTCGTTTCCCCTTTCGCCTGGGGACCACCTCCTATATCCTTCCCGACGCGATCCTGCCCAATGTCCGCTTTCTGGCGCCCCTGGTGGACGAGATCGAACTCGTGCTCTTCGAGAGCGGCCGGGAGGACAATCTGCCCTCCCGGGAAGACATAGCCGCCCTGGCCGCCCTGGGTGAGCGATGCCGCCTGACCTACAACGTCCACCTCCCCACGGACGTCTTCCTGGGCCACCCCGACGCGGCGATCCGGGCCGCCGCCCAAGCCGTCGTCCTGAGGTTCCATGAACGGACCCGCCCCCTTTCGCCCACAGCGTACTGTCTCCACCTGGAGCGGGACCGGCATCGGGAGATGACGCCCCAGATGGCGGCCCCCTGGCTTGACAACCTCCTGCGCTCCCTTACGGACCTCTTCGCGGCGGGGCTACCCCCCTCCCTCGTCGCCGTGGAAAACATCGATTACGCCTTTCCCTGGGTCTATCCCCTCGTCAAGGATCTCGACCTGTCGATCTGCCTGGACATCGGCCACCTGCTGATCCAGGGGGAAGACGTGGAAACATATCTGCAGCGCTACGGCGACCGGACCGTCATGATCCACCTTCATGGCGTGGAGGCGGGCCGGGACCACCGCTCCCTCGCCGGGATACCCGACCGGGAATGGCGGATCGTCGCCGCTTTCCTGAAGGATTATCGGGGCGGCCTGTCCGTCGAGGTCTTCTCCCGGGAGGACCTGCGTCGCTCCCTGTCCAGGATGGAGGAGCTGCTCCCGTGACCCGGATCGTCCTCATTACCGGCGGCAGCCGGAGCGGCAAGAGCGCCTTCGCCCAGCAAATGGCCGAATCCCTTTCGGAAACGAGGATCTATCTGGCCACCTGCCCGGTGGTGGACGGGGAGATGGCGGCCCGGATCGCCCGACACCGCCGCGACCGGGAAGCGCGGTCCTGGCGGACCATCGAGGAGGAAACGGCCCTGGCGGGGGTCCTGGAGCGAGGCTTCGCCACCGGGGTCGTCCTTGTGGACTGTCTGACCCTCTGGGTCAACAACCTCATGTACGCGGCCCAGCGCCTCGGGGCGACCCTTACGGAGGACGACATCGCCCATGAAGCCCGGGAAGTTCTACGGGCGGCCCGCTTCGGGACGGAAAGGGAGATGGAGGGCCGGACGACCGCCCGGGCCATCGATCATCCGGGGAGGCCGCGGGAAACGCCGCTTCCGGAAGCGGCCCCTGCCGGGATGCTGGCGGGGGGGCGATCCATCGCCGCTTCCGCAGGGTTGCCGACGACCCGGGCGGGAAGCCGAACGGCGATCTTCGTGACCAATGAGGTCGGCATGGGCATCGTCCCGGAACACCCGGACGGCCGGTTGTTCCGGGATCTCGCCGGGCGGTGCAACCAGGTCTTCGCCCGGGAGGCCGACGCCGTGGTCTTCATGGTCAGCGGGGTCCCCTTGTGGATCAAGGGCGAGGCCCTTGGCGTATAACGATTTATTCTTCCCCTTTCAAGGAGACATACCTTATGACCTTATTGGAATCCACCCTCCTGGATTTTCCCCGGACCGACAGGGAAGCCCGGGGGGCGGCCCGGGCGCGTCTCGATCAGTTGACCATGCCCCACTGGGCCCTGGGGCGGCTCATGGATCTGGCGGAGGAACTGGCCGGCATAACCGGGCGGACGCCGCCCCCCGTGGCGGCAAAGACCATCGTCACCGTGGCGGCGGATCACGGCATCGCCGCCCGGGGGGTGAGCGGCTACCCCCGGGAGGTAACGGTTCAGATGGTCCGCAACATCGTCCGCGGCGGCGCCGGGATCAACGTCCTGGCCCGCTTGGCCGGCGCCCGGGTGGTCGTCGTCGATCTGGGGGTGGACAGCGATCTGGCCGATCTCGTCGGGGAGGGCAAGATCGTCGATAAAAAGATTGATAGAGGAACGCAGGACATGACCCGCGGGCCCGCCATGACCAGGGCTCAGGCCGTGCGCGCCGTCGAGGCGGGGATCGAGATCGCCCGGGAGCTGGGGCCCACGACCCAGGTCTTCGGCACGGGGGAGATGGGGATCGGCAACACCACGCCCAGCAGCGCCATCGTCGCCCTCTACGCCGGCGCCCCCATCGCCGAGGTTACCGGCCGGGGCACGGGGATCGATGACCGGCAACTGGCCCACAAGGTCGCCGCCATCGAAAAGGCCGTGGCGGTCAACCGCCCCAACATGGGCGATCCTATCGATATTCTTGCGAAACTGGGAGGATTCGAGATCGGCGGGATCGCCGGCTTGATCCTCGGCGCCGCGGCGCAACGGAAGCCGGTGCTGGTGGACGGCTTCATTTCCACCGCCGGCGCCCTCATCGCCGCCCATATCGAACCCCTGTCCAGGGACTTCATGATCGCCTCCCACCGGAGCATGGAACCAGGACATCGCATCGCCTTGAAATGTCTGGGCAAAAAGCCTCTCCTCGACCTGGATCTCCGCCTTGGCGAGGGAACGGGGGCGGCCCTGGCCCTGCATTTAGTCGAGGCGGCGGCGCGGATCCTCACGGAGGTGGCCACCTTCGCCGAGGCCGGCGTCTCTCAGGCCGGGGGTTGAAGACCCCGGCCCTCCCCGCCCCCCGACGGGGCGGGCCCGCTGGCGGTTTTCCAATGGATTCCCGTATGTTGACCCACTGGGAATCGGGTCGCCCGGGACATCTTGAAAACACCATGGGCAGGCACGGGGGCCTTCCATACAATGGGCAGGCACGGGGGCCTGCCCCTACACAATGGCGGCGCCTTCCCAGGGTCCCGACCAAAACCGCCGCCCGGGACATCTTGAAAACACCCTGGGCAGGCACGGGGGCCTGCCCCTACACAATGACGGCGCTTTTCCGGGGTCCCGACCAAAACCGGCTTCCAGAACATCCTGGAAACACGGCGCTTGTCTTCCACCGCCATGACGACGGGGGATCGAAACGGTGTTTTTCAAAGGTCTCGAGGAAACGAGGCCGGTGCCGAAAACGGGCATCGCTTGAGGGTTTATATGAAAATGTCCACAACTAACCGGATATTTCATCCTTTTTTGTGCCCGCGACGGGCATGACGGTTAATTGAATCGAGGCGCATATCCCCATGAAGGCGCTCATTGCCGCTTTTCGGTTCCTCACCACCTTCCCCGTGCCGGGGGGCAAAGGCATCGAGGAAAAGGACATCGCCCACAGCCTGCCCTTTTTCCCGGTAGTGGGCCTCTTCATCGGCGGGACGGCGGCTCTCGGCGATTTTGTCTTCTCTCTCCTTCTCCCCCCCGGGGTCGCCGCCGTCCTGACGGTCCTGCTCCTGGTCCTCATAACCGGCGGCCTGCACCTGGACGGCCTGGCCGACACCGCCGACGGCATCTTCAGCGTCCGAAACCGGGAGAGGATGCTGGAGATCATGCGGGACAGCCATATCGGGACCATGGGGGTCCTGGCCCTCCTTTTCGTCCTCGCCCTGAAGATCGCCGCCCTGGCCCCACTGCCCCATGACCGGCGTCTGGGGATCCTCATCCTCATGCCCCTCGCCGGACGGGCGGCCATGCTCCTCATGCTCACCGCGTTGCCCTATGCCCGGAAAGACGGTGGCCTGGCCTCCCTCTTCATCCGCCACCGCTCCTGGGGCCACCCGGTATTCGCGATGATTTTCACGATTGTCACCGGTTTGATCCTTGGCGGCGGCGGTTGGCTGCCCTCGCCCGGGGCCGGACTGCTCACGGCCCTGGGCGGCATCGTCGCCGCGACCCTGACGGTGGCGCTAATTTACCGAAGGCTCGGCGGATTCACCGGGGACACCGTCGGGGCCGCGGCGGAAATCGCCGAGACGGCGGCGGCCCTGACCGGGCTGGCGCTCTGTCTCCCCTAGAGAGACCATGGAACAACGCCGCTTCCGAGCCCCTCTCGTCATGCCTCCTTCCGTCATTCCCGGGAAAGGGGGAATCCAGTGTTTTCAAAGGCCTTCTCGATGGTGGATCAGACCCGGCGGGACAGGACGGGTCGTTTTTCAAAGGCCTCACGGAAAGGATGGATTAGCGAAGATCTCACGGAAAGGATGAATCATGCCGCTCGAATATCAGATCGTCACGGCGGCGGTCCTGGATCTGCTCTGGGGCGATCCCCGCTGGCTTCCCCATCCGGTGCGACTCATCGGCCGGCTCGCCCTGGGCGCCGAGACATGGACCCGCGGGTTGATCCCCACGCCCCGCCTGGCCGGGATTATCGCCGTCCTCGGCGTCCTGGCGGCCGTCGCCGGGGTGGGCTGGGGCCTGATCGCCCTGGGCTCGGCCCTCCATCCCCGGCTGGGCGACGCCCTCTCCATCCTGATCCTCTACACGACCCTCGCCGCCCGGGACCTGGCCCGGCACAGTGGGGCGGTCCATGAGAGCCTCGCCGACGGGGACCTGGCCGAGGCGCGGCGTCGGGTAGGTCTGATCGTGGGGCGGGATACGGACATCCTGGACGAACAGGGCGTGATCCGGGCCACCGTGGAAAGCGTCGCCGAAAACGCCGCCGACGGCGTCATCGCCCCGCTGTTCCTTGCATTTCTCGGCGGCCCCCTGGGCGCCTTTCTCTATAAGGCGGTCAACACCATGGATTCCACCTTCGGCTACAAAAACGAGCGCTACCGAGAATTCGGCTGGGCCGCCGCCCGCCTCGACGACCTCGTCAATTATCTCCCCGCCCGCCTGACGGCCGCCTGCATCCCCGTAGCGGCGCTGCTTACCGGGCTCGACGCCCGCAATGCCATAAGGATCCTGTGGCGGGACCGCCACCGTCACCCCAGCCCCAACTCCGGGTTTCCCGAGGCGGCAACGGCCGGGGCCCTCAGGGTGCAACTTGGCGGCACCAATCACTATTTCGGGAAACCGTCGCCCCGGCCCACCATGGGCGACCCCTTGCGCCCCCTGACGCCCCGGGACATCCTCCGGGCAAACCGACTGATGTTCGCCACCTACGCCCTCATCCTCGCCGGGGGATTGACCCTGATGCTCGTCGCGGGGGGATCGTAGCCTCCGTTATGTAGCTACAACATCCAGGTCCGCGACAACGCCCGGCTTACGATCAGCAATGCCACGCTGCTCATGAATGGTCGTTATCATGAGGAAGATGTCGTCGAGGTCGGTGGGTCGGGACGGCTGGAGATCGATGCATCCTCCCTATGGGCGGAAATTACAATTGACAAACCGGGGGGATCATATAACGATGGGCAGGCACAGGGGCCTGACCCTACGGGTGCATCGACAACACCAGGCTGATCGCCCTGAGGCCGGCATAACGATGGGCAGGCACGGGGGCCTGCCGCGACCACCGACGGCGGCGACGGCAATTGCACCCCGGACGATGGGCAGGCACAGGGGCCTGCCCCTACGGGTGCGCGGCGATGAACAGTGCCGCCGGAAACCGCCCGGACGATTTGTCAAACGGATCACTAAACGGACGCAAAACAGGGAGATGGCACGCAAGGGGTCGCACGGGGAAACGTTTGATTTGTGGGCGGCGGGGCGGGAACTCGGCGCCTTTCTCACCCCCGACGGCGCCCTCCAGCTCGAATGGGCGCCCCCGGAGCTGGAGATCGGCGAAGAAACCGCCCGGCTTCAGGAGGAGGTTTTCCGGCGTTACGAATCCGGCGTCGCCGTCTCTCCCCCACCGGGGGTCGGCAAGCGCATTTCCGGCGCCGGACATATCCCCCATGCGGCCCCCCCGCGCAATGCCGACCGCCGCCACGACACCGGCCCCATTTCCGCGGGTGGCGCCGCGCCCGCAACGGCCCGCCGCCCCGGACGCGGTGACTCCCTGGCCTGGCTTTTGTTTCTCGGATTCTCCGCTCCCTCCATACCCCTTTCCCCATCCTTGACCTTCTGGCGGACCTTCGGGGCCCTGTTCGCGAAAGAACTCCGTCTGACCCCTGATCTGGAAGAACTCCGCGGCCGGGCGGCGGTAGCCGTCCCGGAAGAAGAACTGGCATCCCTTGCGCTCCGGGCCCCCGCCGCGGCCGGCATGGAATACATGACCCCGGACATCCTCCGTTCCTTCTGGGAAAGGTTGCAGAGGACCTTCGCTAAGGAGATGGAGACGCACCGCGGGTCCGTGGCCGCCTATATCGCCTCCCTGAGCCCGGACGCCCATTTGGCAGGCCGGGTTTTTTTCCATCTCGTGGAAAACCGAAGCGCGGCGGGACCTTTCGCCTTCCTCGCCACCTATTCCCAACGGCGCCGGGGAGAGGCGAAACTCCGCCATATGCCCCTGAAGAACGCCCTGGCGGAATACGCCGGCAATGAACGGCAACTCCTCGATCTCCTGGTGACGGTTCACGAAGGGGCGAAAAGGAGCGCCCTTCTCGCGTCCCTCATCGACACGGGAGAGTTGTTCCACCCCCTGGTCTGGTCTTCCCGGGAGGCCTATACGTTTCTCACGGAGATCCCCATCTATGAAGATGCGGGCATCATCTGCCGCATCCCCGACTGGTGGAAGCGACAGGCGGCCGGTCCCCGCCTCGGCGTGCGGATCGGGGAAAAGACGCCCTCCCATGTGGGCATGGACGCCATCCTCGATTTCCGCCCCGCCCTGCTCCTCGGCGATGAGGAAATAACGTTGGAAGAGGCGGAGCGGCTCATCGCCGCCGGAGAAGCAATGGCTTTTATCAAGAACAAATGGGTGCGGGTAGATCCGGAAAAACTCCAAGAGATCCTGAGGGCCTACGGACAGGCGCGGAGTCTCATGGAAAAGGGGCTTACGCTGCGGGAGGCCATGCGCCTCCAACTGCAAGCCGGCCGGGAGGCGTCAGGAGCGGGGGCCGGTTTGGAAATCGCCGCCGTTTCCCAGGGTGACTGGCTCCGGTCCGTCATGACCAGGCTCCGGAATCCCGACCTCCTCCCCGCCTGCGTCCCAGACGAAACCTTCCGCGCCTCCCTCCGGCCTTACCAGCAACAGGGATTGAACTGGCTCTTGCTCCTCCATTCCCTCAAATTCGGGGCCTGCCTGGCCGACGACATGGGCCTGGGGAAGACCGTCCAGTTCCTTGGCTTCTTGAATGTCCTCCGGAGAGGAAACGGCAACGCCGCCAGGGTCGGCGTCGGCAACGGAGACGCCGAGGGAGACGCCGACTTGAAAGGAACCGTCCCCGGGAACGACGCGGGGGACGACGCCGGGAACATCGGCGGCGCCGCCGAGGGAGAAGCCGCCGGGGGCGGTGGGGACCGCAACGGATGCGCCGCCGGGAACGACAGGCGGGCTAGTCTCCTGGTCATACCGGCCTCCCTGCTGGGCAACTGGGCGGCGGAGATCGAACGTTTCTGTCCGTCTCTGAACTATGAGATCGCCCATCCCAGCGTCGGGGCGGCAGAGGCCGCGAAAAAATCCGCCCCGGGGGACAAGACGGGGGATAACACGGAGACGGAGGGTTCGGTGGTGAACGCTATCGCGGCGGGCGCGGCCAAAGGCGCCGCCTGGGGGAACACAAAGGCGGGCAGCGTAGCCGTGGGTGAAGTGGCGGCCGCAGCGCCGGACGGCGCCACAATGACGGCGGGCGAGACGGCATCGCCGGCGATGCAGGAGGACGCCGGCGCTTTCACCGGCCGGGATCTGGTGATTACGACCTACGCCATGGTTCAACGCGATCCCCGGATCCAGAACTACCGGTGGCGCTATGTGATTCTCGACGAGGCCCAGGCAATCAAAAATCCCGGCGCCAAACAGACCCGGGCGGTAAAAAGGTTGCAAGCGGAAAACCGCATCATCCTCACCGGCACCCCCATCGAGAACCGCCTTGGCGATCTGTGGTCCCTCTTCGATTTTCTCAATCCCGGCCTGCTGGGAAACCAGAAGGAATTCACGAATTTTTCCAAAAAATTGCCGGATGATCCCGAAGGATACGCCCGCCTCCGGAATCTCGTCAAACCCTACATCCTCCGCCGGATGAAGACGGACAAGGCAATCATCGCCGACCTACCCGCGAAGGTGGAGATGAAGGATTACGCCTTGTTTACGAAAAGGCAGCTCGTCCTTTACCGGCGTCTCATCGACCGTCTCGCCGCCGCCCTGAAGGCCGGCGAGGAGGGGATCCAGCGCAAGGGGCTGATTCTTGGAACCCTGATGAAGGCCAAGCAACTCTGCAACCATCCCGATCAATACACCGGGGGCAGCGGGTCCTTCGCCGCGGAGGAAAGCGGCAAATTCCAGCTTCTTGCCGACATTTGCGAAACAATCCATGAAAAAAGGGAGCGGGCCCTGATCTTCACCCAATTCCGGGAGATGACCGCGCCTTTGGCCGCTTTCCTGCAGACCGTTTTCCATCGCCCCGGCCTCGTCCTCCACGGCGGCGTTCCCGTGGCGAAACGCAAGGGGCTGGTGGATGAATTTCAGGGGGAGGCCTATGTACCCTTCATGGTCCTGTCCCTGAAGGCGGGGGGGGTGGGCCTAAACCTGACCCGGGCCAATCACGTCATCCACTTCGATCGCTGGTGGAATCCCGCCGTGGAGAATCAGGCGACGGACCGGGCCTTTCGCATCGGCCAGGAAAAGAATGTTGTCGTCCATAAATTCATTACCAAGGGGACCATCGAAGAGAAGATTGACGGGATGCTGGAGGACAAGCAGCGGCTCGCCGGGGAGGTAATCGCCGCGACCGGGGAGGACTGGATCACGGAGCTGGACGACAAGGCCCTTCTCGATTTGTTCAAACCGACTTATAAGGCAATAGGCACTTGAAATAAGTGAGTTACAAATTCTCAAGGAGAGCGCATCGCCTGGGAACGGGTTGATGGTCGGAGGTAAGGATGAGTTCTTGGTATGGATACCCTCCCTATGTTTCCGTGGGCGAGAAACGGGCCAAGGCGGCCGCAAAGTTGAAAAAGCTCCAGAAGACCGATCCCCACATTCAACCCGTCGTCCTAGCGGGAAGCGCCATCGCCACCACCTGGTGGGGCAAGTCCTGGAACCGGAATCTGGAGCGCTACGCCGACTACGCAAATCGCATCGGCCGGGGCCGTAGCTACGTGCGCCACGGCGCCGTCCTGGATCTCCGGATCCGCGCCGGCGAGGTCACGGCCCTTGTCCAGGGAACGCGTTCCCAGCCATATTCGGTAAAAATCGCCATCGAGAGATTGTCTCCCCGGCGCTGGGAGGCCGTGAAAGCGGCCGGCGCCGGCCGGCTCGCTTCCCTGCCGGAGCTGCTGGCGGGAAAATTTCCCCGGGAGTTGGGGGAGATCTTCATGGAAGAGGGACAGGGACTCTTCCCGACCCCCCGGGAGATCCGTTTTTCCTGCTCCTGCCCCGACCTGGCCTCGATGTGCAAGCACGTCGCCGCCGCCCTCTACGGCATCGGCGCCCGCCTGGACAAGGATCCCGGCCTGTTCTTTGCCCTCCGGGGAGTCGAGATCGGGGAGCTGGTCGCCGCCGCGGTAACGGACACGACCCGAGACCTCCTGAAGAAGGCGGGACGGCAAAGCCGCCGCGTCCTTACCGGCGTCGATCTTTCCTGCGTCTTCGGCATCGAACTGGACGAAGGGGCCGGAAAAACCGTGGCGGTGGCAAAACCGGCCGGCCATGGCGCCCGAGAAACGGCGCCCCACGACTGCGACCGCGACGGCGGCGGCGAGACGCCACCAAGCCTTGAAAAGGCAGCCCGGTCTTCCCGTCCCTCCGGGGCCGCTAAAAAGGTCGTGCGGAAATCGCCGCCCCCCGCCGCGCCGAAGCAGGAATTCACTCGGCCCAAGCCAACAAAAATACCGGCGGCGCAAAGATCATCTCCACCCATGGCGGGGAGAACGAAAAAAGCGGCAATGGATGATAAACCGGCAACCGGGCTGAAGAGCGCCGCGGCGGCGCTCCCGCCCCTGGAACTCGTGGCGGGGTTCATCCTTAGGAGCCGGAAGGGAATCGACACCGCGACCCTGGTGAAAAAAACCGGCCTCGCCGCATCCCAGATCCGCGGCATCGTCCAGCGCCTCCGGATGTCGGGTCGCATTGCCACCCTCTCCCGGGGCATCTACGGCGCACCCGCGGGACAGGGGTGATTTAGCCCAAGTTCATGATCGTAAAAAATATTATTCGCATTATCGAGTACTTACGAGCAGCGAAACGGTAGTTTGGGTACTACATATTTTTGGGAGGGGGCTCAGATGATCGTTTTTATTGTCTGGCCTGGCCGATGAGAAAGATGCAGGGCATCATAAATGACCCGGTGGGCAAGCTCCGGTTTGGAGGACTTCCGGACATGGATCACTTTACCATCTTCACGTTTCATTGTGGTGGAGATGCGAATATGACTGGACAGCACTTTCCGGATGGTTGCCCAATGGTCGGCGATCCCCCGTTTCCTGAGTTGGAAGCGAATAGCATGGGCAATGTGATAGGCCAGGACCGTGATGAACAGGTGGCCGTCACATCGATGTTCGTTCTGGTGATAGATCGGGCGCAGGCCAAGCTCTGACTTCATGCTCCGGAAGGTGTCCTCGATGTCCGTGAGCATGGTGAAGATGTCAAACATTTCTTGCTCTTTGAAATCCAGCCGGTTTGACCGCAGGCAATAGACGCCGGGCAGGCTGGGTTGCTCTTTGCGCACCCAGCTTATCGCAGTTGCGAGGCCGGAGTCTTCATCCTTCTGGATGCTGATCTCGTAGCGGCGGGCAACACGCCGGAATCGCTCCTTCAGGCGGCCGATCTTCTCCAATACCTTGTCGTAGCGCTTGGTGCCATGCTTCTTTACCAATGCGTCACGAACCTTCTCCAATGAACTCTCGAAGCGTTTTTCAAAGCGATTCCGGATGCCTTCCTCCTTGACTTGCTTGTCCGTGGAATAGCAATAGAGGGCGACTTCATCGACACCTGGAACCAACGCCGCCCGGATCAATCTGCGCTTGTCCTCTCTGACCGTGACCATCTCCGCCGGCGCTTCACGAACCTTTTTGCGCGACACGACAATATACTCATAACCTTGCGCCTTCAGCCAAAGGATGTTGTCTGCCGTAGCCAGCCCCGCATCCATGACGATCAGCGGCTTTGAGGTCATACCAGGAAAAGAAAGGGCCGCGATCATCTTCTCCAGGGTTCCAGGCTCACTGACGTTGCCGTCAAATACATCGCTGCGTTTGGGGAATCCGTCTGCATCCATCACCAAACCCAAGGTGACCAGGGGACAATCGCTGCGCTTCTCCTTGGAAAGACCAAAATGGGCCTTGCGATTGTACTTCCCGCTACCCTCGAAAAAGGTGTTGGTCAGATCGTACAGCAGTATCTTCTCCTCCAGGTTGAACAGATTGCTCTCTTTCAACCGGAGATGCTCCTCGATCGCCTGCTTGTGCTGCAACAACATATCCGCTACCCGGTAAACCCGATCCTGGGAAATGACACTAAAGTCGGCGCCCAGAAGCTCGTCCACGGCGCTCATCGTCTGCAACCATATATGGGTTGCCCGCTCGGAAGATGGGGCGACCAGCTTGGCCACAATGACCCCAAGGGCGGCATCACGCGCCGGTTTGTTGAATCCAAGACGGACGAGCAGCTCATCCAGCCCCAGGGCCTTGATCGTTTCCAGAACAACGTGTTCCGCGCCGACTGAACGTGGCAGTTCGTTGTCGATTGTGCCGATATCGACGCAATGATAATCGGGATCGGGCCTATCTGCCGTTGTCTTTCCATGATAGGCTATAATCCTGCGCGCATACGCCTCAGCCAGGGTTTCCACCTGTTTCGAGTAGGAGAACAAAGGTTGCTGGCCAGAGATGATCTCTTCGATGCGGTTTGCCAGATCCTTCCAAAGCTCTTCGGGCAATGAGAAATCAACGCCAAGATTCAGCACCATCCTTTGCCGCGGGCCACGGTCGGTCCTGACGGATTCGAGGAGCTTGAAGGTCTGATACTCCTTGCCGTTCTTTTTATTCTTATGTCGGACCCTGGAGACGAACATGCCGCCTTAATATAACAGAAAAGGACCCATGTCAAGCCAATAATAAATATTTTGGTACTACAAACGGCTTTTTGGCCTCCGAGATAGCGTAACCTGTTGATATGACTAAAATCACATTTTGAAAAACTGCCGATTTTCCCCTTTTTTGGGGGAAAAATCATGAACTTGGGTTAGGGGAATAAAATATAATTGCTGAATGAAGACAAACATATAGGGATGCATTTTCAGGTGGAAGTATCCGCTTTACGGTGATTTGCCGTTGCAGACCGGACAGTGGGGGAAACAAGCGGGGCAGAGGATATGGAGGGCGTCGCAGAGGTGGAAGTTCAGGACCGGCGCCTGACATCGCACGCAGACCGGCGACTCGGGGCGCCGGGTGAGGGGGTTTACGGGGAGGGCGAAGAGGCGCGTCTCCTTCCGTCGCTGGAGGGCGATCTCCAGGATCGTCACGGGCAGCTCGACCCATAGGGCGTTCACCGGTTCGATGAGGATCTCCAAGGCGTACTTGTCCCGGGCGTCCCGGATCTTCTTCAGATAATCCGCCTTCGTCGCCTCCAGGCGGGAGAGGGCCCGCTCCTGTTCCTCCGGATCGTGTCCCTTTCTTCGGCGCCGCTTTTCGATCTCTCCGGCCAGGGTCCGGTAATACCCCTGGAGGCGGGTCAGGTCCCGGGCCAGACGCCGGTTGAGGTTGGTTCGGAACTCCCGGAAGACCTCCCCGGCGGCGAGGGCGGCCTGCCGGCGGGCCGCGGCGAGGACCCGGGGCAAAACGGTCTCGTCGTCGCCGCCGGCGTCTTGCGCCTGCTTCCCCCCCGCTTCCCGGGAATGGGCGATCGTCCCGATCGGCGGCGTTTTTCCTTCCTTCCGGATGGAGAACGCCTTGCTTACCGCTGCCGGCCCCCTTCCTCCATTCTCCCGCTCCCAAAGGTCGGAGAGGGCCGCCGCCAGCCCCAGGGGTATCGTCCCGGTCCGGGCGTTGACCGCCACCGTCGCGAGGCGCTCGGAGCGGGTGTCCGCCGTGGCGGTCAGGCAAAAGTTCACCACGAGATAGCCGCAGTTCTCCGACCGGACCTCCCGCAAACGCCAGATGCCGTTCTGGACCGTCAGCCGGGAGGCGAGAAACCCCTCCGGGTCCGCCACGGGAAAGGTCAGTCCCGGAAAGGAGAGAGCGCTGTAGAGACCGGAGGCGAGGGCCAGGGGCGCCAGGGCCTCGATGAAGTCCCGTCCGTTGTGGACCAGGGAGAGGGTGCGTCCCTCCCCCCGGGGGAGTTCGAAAACCTCCAACTCCCCCACCTGGAGGCTCTCCTGAAGCTCCGGGGGAAAGAGGACCCGCAGGCTGGTTCCATCCGCCGCCTCCGTCGCCTCCACAAGGCAGTCGTGGCGGGTAAGCAGGCCGGTTAGAAACGAGCGGATTTCCATCTGTCCTCACACCTCGTAGTCGTCGCCGAAGATCATCTCGTCCAAGGCCTTAGTCTTTTCATAGCTCCTCTTCGCCGCGAGGATCTCCTCCCCCAGGCGGGCGAAGTTGGCCTGTCTCTCCTCCTCGGCCCCGGAGCGGAGCCAGGCGTCGAGGATCAGGCCGGCGAAGTCATGCTCCGTATCCAGATTCCCCAGGATCGTGTCGATCTCCCCGATGACCAGCTCGAACATGTTGATCTTGTCGTCGAGGATTCGCATCATGTAGTCCTCGATGCTCCCCTGGAGACAGAGATTGAAGATGAAGACGTCCCGTTCCTGGCCGATGCGGTGGACCCGGCCGATCCGCTGCTCCAGGCGCATGGGGTTCCAGGGGAGGTCGTAGTTGATCAGGGTGTTGCAGAACTGGATGTTCCGCCCCTCGCCCCCCGTCTCCGTGCTCAGGAGGATGGGGACGTCCTCCCGGAAGGCCGCCACGGCCTCGTCCTTTTCCCGGGCCGTCATGTCCCCGCTGAAGATGGCGCAGGGATAGCCGTTTTGTCTCAAGAGTTCCTCCAGGTACGCTAAGGTCCGGCGGTAGCGGACAAAGATCAGCTTCTTTTCCTGATTCTGTCCCACCAGGGAGAGGAGTTGCCGCCCCTTAGAGGTCTCCCCGATCCCGGCAAGCTTCCCGCTGATCCCGGTGAAGAGGTCGTGCAAGGCCCGCCAATTCCCGTTGTCCGGGCCGATTACCCCGGGCCGTCCCGCGGCAGCCGCCTCTCTTTCCGCGTCGTCCTCCTCTCCTTCCTTATCCCTTCCCATCCCGCCGTCCCAATCGCCGGCGATGAGGCCGCCGTCCCTGCCGCGGCCGCCTTTGCCCAACCCGCCGTTTCCGCCGTCGCCGCGGCGAGCGCCGTCGTCACTCCCCCCGTTCAAACCGTCGTTTATCCCGACGCCTCCGCCGGTGTCCCTGCTCCCGCCGCTCTTCCCCATCCCGCTCCCCACGCCGACGGCGGCCAGGCGGGCGCAGAGACGCTCCAGGGATTCCCGGAGGGCGAAGGGGGAACTGCCCGCCGCCATCTGGAGATTCCGGATGGTGAAGACCTCCGGGGCGGCCGTCCCCTCGTGATACCGTCGCAGGGCGGCGCTGAGTTCCTCGTAGGTCTCCTTTTCCACCGCCGTGGGGGGGACGTAGAAGGTGGCGGCAAAACGCTTGGGGAGCTTCACATCCACCATGGAGCGGGTGTTGCGGACCATCACCTCCCGGAGGAGCTGCCGGAGCTTTTCCGGGTTTTGCGGCTGACGGAGGTTCCCCCGCTTGACGTATTCCCGCTTGAAGGCCGCCTCGGTGCTGAGGAGGCCTGGCTGGAGGAGGGTGATGAGGTTGTAGAGTTCCAGCAGGTTGTTCTGGACGGGGGTGGCGCTGAGGAGAAAGATGAAGCGTTTCCGGAGGGCCCCGACGAGGCGGTGGTTCCGGGTCTTCCGGTTTCGGAGGTAATGGGCCTCATCGACCACCACCAGATCGTAGTCGATGTCCGTGATCACGTCGAAATGCCGTTGGGATTTCGCCATGTTGATCGAGGCGATGACGAGGTCGCGATCCCGCCAGAACCGTTCCCCCTCGGACCGGAAGCTCTCGTTCTCCGGCGTGACGAAGGGAAGGGAGAACTTCTCCTCCATCTCCTCCCGCCACTGGGAGACCAGGGTGGGCGGCGTGAGGATCAGGACCTTCCGGACCAATCCCCGGAGGAGGTATTCCTTGATGAGCATCCCCGCCTCGATGGTCTTGCCCAACCCCACCTCGTCGGCGAGGAGGACCCGGCCACGGAAGCGTTTCAGGACGGCGGCCACGGTCTCCACCTGATACCAGTAATGGTTCACCCCCCGGAGCTGATCCAGACAGAGGAGTTCTTCGAACTCCCGAACCAGACGGAGGCGTCGGTACTGGAGATGGAGGAGATAATCCTCCGGGGCGGCAGGCGGGGCGGCGATGACCCGGGCGGCGAAATCCTCGGCCGCCTCCCGGATGTGGACGGGGGCCTCGAGGTGGAGGTTCCGGGGATCGGAAAAAACCGTGAGATCGAGGGGGGGAAGCTCCGGGGCCGGGGCCGGGGCAGCGCCAGGGGGGGCCGGGGCCGGGACCGGGGCGGTGCCAGCGACAGGGGGGGCCGGGGTGGCACCAGCGACAGGGGGGGCCGACGGGCCCGCCGGGCCCCCCGGGTCTGGGGAAGCATCGGCGGGGGCCAGGACCGCCGGAGAGGCGGAGCGGCCCGTCGGCGCCGCGGGATCGGGACGTTGGAGCGGGACGGAGGGGACGGGACCCGCGAAGGCAGGCTGGGACCGCCCGGGCGGAACAGACCGATGGACCGGCGCAGAGGGAACAGAAGGCGCGGCCGCCAGGGAAGGCGCGGCATCGGCGGGCGGAGCGGTCGTCACGTCTGGCGCGGCGGGGGGCGACGCGGACATGGCAGCGACCGGCGGCGGTTTCGATACCCCGTCCTCCATGTCACTCCGCCGGGAAGACCGCCGGCCCTTTCCCCTCTTTTCCCCCGGGAGTTCCTCGTCAGGGGAAAAGAGGGATGTCTGTATCGACCTTGCAGCCTCTTCCTGTCGCGGCGATTCTTTCTCCGCCCGGGTTGTGGTCGCGCCCTTTCGCCTTGTCAATTTATTCATCGCCGCTAGAATCGACGTAAAGGTAGTCAGCCTCTCCGTCTCTCCCGTTTGGTTTCCCGACGATTCGCCCCGAAGCGTCTCTCCGGCCCGTTGGCGCGGGGACCCCATCCCCGGGTCTTTCTGGGACGTCGCCGCCACGGGCGACGCATCGATTCCCGTCTCGGGAGTCAAGGACGTTGACGACATGGCGGCGGCCCGCGTCATTTGGAACCGGGTTTCCGCAAGCCAGTCCTGAACTTTCTTGTTTTCTTCCCTGGCCGCTTTGTCCCGCCGTCCTTTCAGGTGCTTCTGGTACTTTTCCAGGAGGTCGATCTCCTCGGCATAGCGCTCCTGCTGAAAATAACAATTGGCCAGTTGGAAGATCGCATAGCTGTCTTCTTCATCCTTCCGGATGATTTTTTCCAGCAAGGGGATCGCAATGCCAAAATCACCCTGGTATTTTACCGCGAGCGCCGCCCGTATGCGCAGGCCACGGGTCCATTCGGGTCTGATCCTGAGGGCGTTTTCCACGTGAAACAAGGCCTTTGCGTAATCACGCAGGTGGTAAGCCGTCGTTGCCACATCCAGGTGCCAATCCGCATCGGCCGCCTGGATCTGCCTGCTTCGCTCCGCCTTCAGACGCTTTTCCCGCTCTTTCCTCTTTTGGGCCTTTTTATCCATTATACAATATCGAGATATATTTCCGCGAACCCGGGTAATCGTCGGGGCTGTCGCAGCGTGCCCGACATTCTCCATGACGGCGGAAATCCACCGGTGAAAACTTTTTGCCCGTCGGTGATTGCGCCTATAAAATCAGATACTTTACCTATGCCGGCGCGCCGGCATACCCTCTAAATCTTCCCCCCCAAAAATCGTTTTTTAGAAGCACAGCCCCCGTGAACGGTTGGCCGATTTTAGTATCACAACCGGGTGCGAAAGATAACCCCCTCTTGTAAGGCGTCGTCGGCTTTCCCTTACAGCAAGAGGTTTGACGACGACGCCGGCCTGAAAGACCTTCCCGCGGACCCCGAGGCGCTGGCCGCGGATGGAGAGCCTTTTTCAGGCATGGCCTTCCCCCGGCCAGAAATACTCAATACCGATTTCTTATGAGCCTATCAGCAATATTTCCTCTGCATGGTGGGCACTCAAAACATACTTATATTGCTTGCGTTTTACCTCCTGAACGTTCTTTTTATGCCTTTTTAACAGGCTTGTCAGGTCTTCCAATGAGGGGATGCCGTCGGATCGGTATGATACCACAAGAATACTCTTGGGAAATTTCTCAAATAGACGGTCGAAGGCGGCCTTGATGCGTTTCCTGTCCGTCCAGACGGTTATGGAGTCTCTTCCCTTGAGGCACTTATGTTTTTTGCGATGATTTATCATCTGCGGCCATTGATCGTAATGGGCCAATCCCTCCAAAAAGTGATAGAAATCCAAATAGTCAACGCCGACGCCACTGCGGGATATATAAGGCGTATCTATGTAAACGAGATCAAAGTTACCCTCGATGTCAAACGCGTCCTTATTCAGACATCGGTTTTCACGCCCGTTTGAAAAAACCGCCCCGTTTGCCGCCGCAATGAATTTACGGAAATGATCCTCGAAAGGCTTGTCCCAAGTTGTTTTATTGCCGAAATTCCTCTCCACATTGGATTGCCTTAAATAGAGATTTCTTCGATGAAACAGATTGAACGGTCTTTTACTGATACAGGATTGAAAAAGGGCAAAATAGGCAAGGGATTGCTTATAGGGGTTTTCAAGGCGCCTGATATTAGCGGCTGCCATATCGATCCAAAGATTTTCCTCGTCGGTATAGTAAATGTCCCGAAAGGTATCATGGACGAACCTCGGATATTCCTGGCCAACCCGAGGATTCAAGATATAATTGATTTCCTCCGTGGTTAACCGGATGTCCGAATTCTCGATGAGCGCTAACGCGATATGCCAGTTGAAGCGCAATATATCATTGTAAGTTACCAGCTTTCCTTTCTTTTTAAACATGTAGCCAACGCTGCCCGTGCCGCCGAACAAATCGAGAACCGTATCGCAATCCAAGTTTTTCACCGCTTCCCAGATCCATTCCACAATCTTCAGTTTACTGCCCTGAAATCTGGTGGAAGGAAACGCCGGATCGGGGGTAATCCATTCCAATTGTTCATATGATTGGCCTCTTGCCTTAGCCCTCATTGTTTCACTTGAGCCTCTTGTAATCTTTGTACTCACGAACAGATAAATTAAAAAACACTAGATCAACATCCTCATCAGATAGAGGGAGACCTGATGGCGTATATCGGGCAGAGAGGGAGATTTCCTTACTTCTTTTTGCCGTTCTTTCCATCGCTCTGAAGAGCGAACAGGACACAGTTGACACTTCCATGATTCCAAACATGCCGGATTTACTGGACAAGGCTTGTTGTTGCCATTTCCATCCGCTGGTTCCACCAGGCTTGCTGAAGGCGTTTTTTTTCCTGTATGCGCTGGAGGGTCAGATAACCGAAAGCAAGAAAGACCAACAGCACATGCCGATGCCAGCCGTGCCAGCTTCTACCTTCGTGGTGATCCAATCCCAACTCTTCTTTCAATTGCTGGTAACCCTGCTCAATCCAGAACCGTTCATGGAAAAGACGAACCATTTCAAGGGTAGGCATCTCCTGGTGTTAGCATCGGTGAGATTGTCCCCCTTTTTCATCGGTTGTAGATGCCCCCCGTGGTTGGTGGAAGTTGTTGCTGAGGCGCACTTATCCATTGATGGGTCATGTGTTTCAGGGCGCAGTTATTTGA
>JASGUC010000058.1 GCA_030057915.1 Pseudomonadota bacterium | reverse complement strand
CGGGCGGCGTCATAGGCGGATCGTTCCTCCACTACATTCTTCATGGGCCGAAGCTGCCCGACGAGCCGGGACAGGAAAAGGGAGGTGAATGAGCGATGAGAAAGGGATTGATACAGGCGACGGATGGGTTCGAGCGGATCGTTCACTGGAGTTTGGCCTTGTCCTGTCTGGCGTTGTGCATAACGGGCCTGGGGATGATGTTTCACTCTCTGAACTTTATCGGGGAACTCATGGGCGGTTTGAAGTCATTGAAGTATGTACACAATTTCACGGGTATCTTCTTTGGCGTGGCCCTGTATTTCACCATTCGGATGTGGTGGAAGGAGGCGGGGGTGTTTTCCATGCCAGAGGATCTGGAGTGGATCAAGTGCGCGGGCGGCTATCTCTGGCATGTGGACAATCCCCCGGAGGTGGGCAAGTACAATCCGGGGCAGAAGATGTTTTTCCTGGCGGTGGCGGGATTCGGCGCGATCATGGTCCTGACGGGCCTGGTGATGTGGTTTCCCCTGAATTTCCCTCCGACGTTCGTGCGGTTGATGTACATGCTGCATGCCCTGGGCTTTGTGGTGATCTTCGCCTTCTTCTTTGTCCATCTGTATCTGGGCACGGTTGGCTCTCCCGGTTCCCTGGATGCCATGCTCACGGGTTGGGTGACCCGGGAGTGGCTTCAGAAGCAGCACCCCAAATGGTTGAAGGAGATGGAACATGAAGGGACTCTGGTGGTCTATGGAGAAGAGAAACAGGCCCAGGGCCACGGCCACTGACGATCTGACGGCCCCGTGACCGCGCCTTTCCCGAGCCGATTTTCACCGGGAGGAAGGGGAAACCGCGGGGAGACGAACCGGCCACAATGAACAGCCCCGGGAGGGACGGCCTCTCCCGGGGGGCTTCCAATGAAAAAAAGGGCCTGCTCCGATTGAGCGGGTCCTTTTTTGTGGCACGGCAAATTTGTTCTATCTCTAAGTGGCTGAAAACAGGACGTGCCTCAGTTTTAGTAGATCATTCAAGATCAACTACTTACATTGAGGACAAATTTACCCTGTTTTTTGTGGATATTTGCTTGAGACGGGGTTATATCCGGGCGAGTGATCGATAGGAGTCCTTTGAAGAATTGCTTTGCAAACCTCCTTTCGTCATTCCCGTGAAAGTAAAACCCGGCATGGGACCCTTGCAAAACCCCGTTGCGTCCTCCATATGGCCCCTCCCGGGAAGGTGGGAATCCAGTGTCTTAAACATGGTTTCCGGATGCCGGGGCAAGCCCGACAGGGCATGTGCCGGGGTTTTTCAGAGGTCTTGGCATGACAAGGTGGGTCCTGTCGTTATTTACTCGAAGGCTGAAGTCCGGCAACCTCCCTTTGTCATCTCCGCAAGAGCGGGAACCAGGTGTTTTCAAGATAGGTCGTTTTTCAAAGGTTTCGATATAGGAGAGCGCCGAATGAAAGAGAGAAGCTTCCTCACAACAATCCTCGCGACGATGCTGTTGCTTAGCCTGGGGGGCCTAACGGGGGCCGTCGCCGCTTCGTTGCCGGCCGTAGGCGGCGTCCTGCCCGATCTGAGCCCCGGATTCAACCTGCCCAAGCCGAAGGACGGCGTCGTGATCATTCAGATATTCAGCATGTACTGTCCTTACTGCCAGAAGGACGCGCCCCAGGTGAACAGGCTTTATGAAATGATCGAAGCCGATCCCAGCCTGAAGGGTAGGGTGCGTCTTGTCGGCATCGGGGCGGGGAATTCACCCTATGAGGTGAATGTCTTCCGGACCAAGTTCAATGTCCGCTTTCCCCTTTATGCCGATCCGGACTTCAATATCCACAAAAAGCTGGGCGAGCCGCGGACGCCTTATTTCATTGCCTTGAAGATCGAGCCCGACGGGTCGCACCGGATCTTCTACTCCCAGTTGGGAGAAATCGGCAGCGCCGACGATTTCCTGGCGGAGATGATCCGCCGGTGGGGAAAGAGGCGATGAAGGGCCCGCTCCGGCCGACGGGATGTGGAAGCCGGCGGAAATAGGGTCGCTGAGTCCCGGCAAGTCCCGGCGCCGCCGGTTTTGAAGGCCGGGAGCGTCAGGGTTCAAGCGCTCGGCGGTAGCGTCTTTTGCCGCTCGTCCCGGGTTTTTTCCGGGACGCCGATTTGGGAGGAGAAGAATGAAACAGAGGCATCCCATCCGACGGTCGATCGCCTTTTGCGCCCTGACGACGCTTTTGGCGGGCGTTCCCTTTTCCGCCTGGGCCATCTCCGACGCCTACAAGGAGAACATCTACCATGCCGGTCCCCTTAAACCCCGGGACAGCAAGTTGAAGGTCAAGGTGGGACAGCGGGCGCCTGATTTCACCCTCCCGGCGCTCGGCGGGGAGAGGATCAGCCTCAGTCAATACCGGGGGAAGAAAAACGTCATGCTGACGTTCATCCCCGCGGCCTGGACCCCCGTATGCTCCGATCAATGGCCGGGCTACAATATCGTGAACGATCTCTTTGCCGCTCACGACACGATCATCCTGGGCCTCAGCGTGGATAACCTCCCCACCCTGTTTTCCTGGACCAACCAGATGGGCCGGCTATGGTTCCCCGTCCTGTCGGATTTCTGGCCCCACGGCCAGGTGGCGAAGCGGTTTGGGGTTCTCCGGGGCGACGGCACGGCGGAGCGGGCCATCTTCATCATCGATAAGCAGGGGGTCATCCGCTACATCGATGTGCACAACATCAACGAACGGCCGCCGCTGGAAGGGATCGTCCGGGAGTTGGAGAAGCTAAAATAGCATTGTTTCCCCGTCGCTTACAAGGGATTGGCGGCACTTGGCTGAAAGACGATAAGCAAATTATTTTTCAGCATAATTTTTATATTTGCATTTTTTCTGCAAATAATTTATCTAAATATCTCGTTTGGTGTTTTCCATTCAATTTTTCTAATAGGTGATGTCATGCTTATAGAATTCAGTGTTGCCAATTATCTGTCGTTCAAGGACCGGGTAACGTTCAGCATGGTCGCTTCGAGTGACGATGCCTTGCGGGAGAGCAACATCTTTTCGAGTGGTAAGAAGCGTCTGGTTAAAAGCGCCGTCATTTACGGGGCAAACGCCAGCGGCAAGAGCAACCTGCTTAGTGCTATGGGCTTTATGCGGCGCATGGTTCTCGTTTCTTCAAAAGAAACTCAAGCCAACGAGGAGATAGATGTTGATAACTTTAAGTTGAGCACCGAATGTGATGAGAAGCCATCCTTCTTTGAAATTGTGTTCATACGAAATGGGAATACCTACCGCTATGGATTTGAAGCCGATCGCAAGAGAATCCGCACGGAGTGGCTTTTCACCGTGCCTTCGACAAAGGAGGCGGAACTCTTTGTTCGCGAGGATAATCGGTTTAAAATAAACCGTAGCCGCTTTAGAGAGGGTATGGGTCTGGATACGAAAACAAGAGAGAACGCCTTGTTTCTTTCCGTCTGCGCCCATTTCAATGGGGAGGTATCAAAAAACCTGCTGCTTTGGTTCAAGAATTTCAGATTTGTCCATGGTCTATATAATTATGCGCATCTTGGCTTAACCATAGACAAGTTGAAAACAGCGGAACAGAAACAGCGGGTCATGGAAATGACCCACATGGCCGATTTCTGTATAGATGATGTCGAGGGAAGGGAAGAAAAACTTACTATGGAGAAATTGCCGAAAGACATGCCCGAAGAAATTAAGCGTGACATTGTCAAACGTGGAATCACAGAAGTCGAATTAAAGACAACACATCTGAAATATGGGGAACACAACGATGAAGTAGGCACGGTCGTTTTTGATTTAAGGGAAAATGAGTCCGGCGGAACGCAGAAATTACTGAGTATGGCGGGACCTCTTTTGGATACTATCGAGACGGGAGGCATCTTGGTCATTGACGAGTTGGATGCGCGATTGCACCCGCTGCTCACCCGTGCCATCGTGGCCCTTTTCAGCTCGCCGGCAAACGACAAGAATGCCCAGTTGGTCTTTGCCACCCACGATACGAACCTTTTGAGCAATAAATTTTTCCGGAGGGATCAAATATGGTTTGCCGAAAAAGACCGTTATGGCGTTTCCGACTTGTATTCCCTGGCCGAACTTCGGGGTGTGCGCAAAGAAGCCTCATTTGGAAAGGACTACATCCTGGGAAAATACGGCGCCATTCCCTTCATTGGTGATATGACGTGGCTTTTCTGCGAGGCAAGTGATGACTATTAAGGCTTGGCAACGGAAGAAAGATCTCAGCAGGCGTGTTGGAACTCGCTATATCCGTGATCGGATTCTCATCCTCTGTGAAGGAAAAAGAACCGAGCCGAACTACTTTCGGCAATTTCCCCTGGATATCAAGCTTATGGAATTGAAAGTGAAGGGAACTGGCAGCAATACCTTGAGCCTGGTGGAAGAGGCTATCCGCCTGGGACAAGGCGCCGCCGGCAATGGCCGACCCTACAATCAGATATGGTGCGTATTTGACCGTGATTCCTTTCCGGCGGGCAATTTCAATCAGGCTTTCAAAGTAGCCAAAACAAACCGCATCCGTATCGCCTATTCCAATCAGTGTTTTGAACTCTGGTATCTTCTGCACTTCGACTTCAATGATGCCGCAATCGACAGAAACGAGTATGGCCTCAGGATTTCAAAATATATGGGCCGGAAGTATCGAAAAAACGACAAAAATATGTATGGTCTCTTGAAGGAGCGGCAAGGCAATGCCATACGAAACGCCAAGACGTTGCTCAGCCGCTACCACCCGTGCAACCCTGAGAAGGACGACCCATCAACAAGTGTTCATGAATTGGTGGAAACCCTAAACGAGTTTATTTCCGACGATTCACAGGAAACCAGAACTACATACCGTCCGCCCCGATCCTCCCCTTGAAGGTAGGGACCGGAAAGTGATTATGCCGGGGCTTCATTCTTTTTTACTTGTCCCGGAGTCGCTGTATGATTTCCGCCAGGATGTCCACGGAGACGGCCAACTGCTCTTCCGTGTTTCCCCTGCCCAGACTGAATCGCACCGTGCCGGACGCATAGTCCTCGGGGATTCTCAATGCCGCCAGCACATGGGAAATCTGCGGCGTCCCGGAGGCGCAGGCGGCGCCGGCGGAGGCGGCGATTCCTCGCCGGTCCAGCTCCCGGACGACGGCGTCCCCGGAAACGCCCCGGAAGGACACACTGAGGACATGGGGGAGCCTCCGGAAAGGGTGGCCGTTGCATCGGACGGCGTCGATCTTCTCCCGGATCAGTTTTTCCAGTAGATTGCGCATTTCCAGCAGCCGGTCCATCTGCCACGGCAAATCCCGCCGGGCCAGCGCGCAGGCCTTGCCCAGACCTACGATGCCCGGCACGTTCTCCGTTCCGGACCGCAGCCCGTTTTCCTGACGGCCGCCGAACATCACCGGGGCGAGGGGGACGCCGCGGCGCGCATAGAGGGCCCCTATCCCTTTGGGGCCGTGGAACTTGTGCCCCGAGAGGGAGAGGAGGTCCACCCCCAGCTCGTCCACGGCCACGGGGATCTTGCCCACGGACTGGACGGCGTCGGTGTGGAGCGGGATTCCCCGCTGTCGGGCCGCGCCGGCGATCTCCCCCAGGGGCGCCACGGTCCCGATCTCGTTGTTGCCGTGCATGATGCTGATCAGCAGGGTCCGGTCGGTCATGGCCCGGCGGACATCGTCGGGATCCACCGTTCCCGTGGCGTCCACGGCCAGATAGCTTACGGAAAAGCCTTTGCTCTCCAAGTATTTGCAGGTGTTGAGGACGGCATGGTGCTCGCTGGCGGAGGTTATGAGGTGGTCTTTTCCCGGCTTTGCCGCCGCCGCGGCCCCCAGGATGGCCAGGTTGTCCGCCTCTGTCCCGCTGCCGGTGAAGACGATCTCGTCCGGGGCGGCGCCGATGAGGGCGGCGGTCTGCTCCCGGGCCCTGTCCACGGCCTCCCTGGCCAGGCGGCCGAACTGGTGGATGCTGCCTGGATTGCCGAAATTATTGGCGAAGTAGCGCATCATCGCCCCCAGGACCTCCGGGTCCACGGGGGTGGTGGCGCTGTGATCCAGATAGATGTCTTCCCTTTTATGAACGTCTGACTTCGTTTTCACAACCGGTTTCCCCTATCCTTTCCCAATGGCGGGCGTTGCGATCCCCGTTTCATATGAACATGCCTCCGTGCGGCCTCCCTCGAACCGTTTTCATCGTTTGCCGGCGGCGGACAAACAGGGAGATTTATATCGAAATTCTGCAACGGTATGGATATTTGCATCTTTCGTTCCGTCTGCCGCGGGCATGGGCGTTATTTGACGATACGGAAGATGTCCCGAGCCCGGGGATCGTCGGCCCTTTTCAACAGCTCGAAGAGGGCCATCTCGGCGCTGGTGAGGATGGCGCCCGCCGCCAACAGCTTCCGGATGCCGATCTCCCGGTTCCGGGCCGTCCGGGAGGAAACGGCGTCGGCCACCAGATAGACCTCGTAGCCCGCGGCCAGGAGATCCATGGATGTCTGATAGGCGCAAACGTGAGCCTCTATGCCGCAGATCAGGATCTGGCGTTTTCCCGTGGCGGTCAGAGCGGCCATGAACCGGGCGTCACCGCAACAACTGAAACTGTTCTTTACCAGGGGTTCCACATCCGGCATCAGGGAGGAGATTTCGGTGATGGTCGTCCCGATCTTGACCTGCTCCGTGAGGATGATGGGGATTCCCAGGATCCGCGCCCCTTGGATCAGCTTGATCGTATTGGCCAGGAGAAACTCCCGGTCATCCATGGCCAGATAGAGATTCCCCTGGATGTCGATGACCGCCAATAATGCCTCTTCCCGCTTCAGCATAAAAGACCTCCTCTTTAATGCGCCTGCAATCACATCTATCCGAATTTATATTAAAATGCCCTCGTTGAATCCATTGCCGGTCCCACAAGCCACGGGAAGTCCGAAGATCCACCCGGCGCGCTTTCGCCCGTAATCGCCGCCCTTGGCCACGGAGATCGTCGGCGGGCGGGGCCGTTTTTCCCCAAGCCCCCGCCGACCCGTGTCGAAGGGGCAGCGTACAAAATCGCTTCTCCCATGCCTCGGCCTACCAGTCCTGATGCTGGGGCAGAGTCCCTTCCGATTGCGGGAGGCCGCATGCCGCGGCCTCGGTCGGGCAGGTCTTCGGCAGGCCGGCCTGATAGACGGCACTGGACAGGGAAACGCCCGGGAGGATTCGCCCCAGGAGGCGCGTGGCCGCCAGCAGGGCCTCCATGTCGATCCCCGTGGCGACGCCCATGCCGGCGAACATGAAGGACAGATCCTCCGTGGCGATGTTTCCCGAGGCCCCCGGGGCGAAGGGGCATCCCCCCAAACCCCCCAGGGCGGCGTCGAAGCGGCGGATCCCCAGGTCATAGGCCCGCAGGGCATTGGCCAAGCCCAGCCCCCGGGTGTTGTGGAAATGGACGGCAAAAACGATCTCGGGGAAATTCTCCCGGCAGGCGGAGAGTACATCCTCCACCTGGCGGGGATTGGCGAAACCCACGGTGTCGCAGAGGGTGATCTCCCGTATTCCCAGGGAGGCCGCCTTTTCCACTTCCGAGAGGATCCGTCCCTGGGAGGGGAAACCCTCGAAAGGGCAGCCAAATACAGTGGCCAGGGCCACGGTCAGCTCCACCCGGGGGTCGGCGACGAAGGTCTCCCGGATGGCCTCGAGCCCGCGGCGGGAGGCCTCCCGACCCTGACGGACGTTGCTTAGGTTGTGGCTTTCGCTTACGGAATAGAAATAGATCAGTTTGGTTATGCCGCTGGCCACCGCCTCCCGGGCGCCCCGAAGATTCGGGACTAGGGCGGAAAAGACAACCCCGGGAAGGGACGTGATCGTCGCCGCCAACTCCTTCATGTCCTGGAACTGGGGAATCGACTGGGGGCTCACAAAGGCGCCGGCCTGAATCTCCCGGAGCCCGGCGGCGGCGAGATGCTGGATAAGGAGCGTCTTTTTCGCCGTTTCCACGAAAACGGAGAGATTCTGCAAGCCGTCCCGGGGACCGACCTCGATGATGGTTGCCTCCCTCTCCCCGTTGCGGTCATGACGCTTGGCGATTTGGACATCGGTCTTCGTTTTCATGAAACCTCTGGAAATGAACAATTATTTCTTGACAGCCGACGACAAATTATATAAATGATCGCTCCTATCGAAGAAGGAACAAGGAGGTTTTTTTTGGCCAGCCATAAGTCCGCGATCAAGAGAGCGAAGCAGAGTGAAAAACGCCGTCTCCGCAATGCGTCCATACGTTCCAGCATCAAGACGGAAATCAAAGCCATCATCCAGGCGGTCGAGAAAAAGGACGGCGATGAATCCCGGGCCGCCTTGGCCCATGCCATTCCCAAGATAAGCAAAGCCGCCGCCAAAGGTGTTTTTCACAAGAAAAACGCGGCCCGGAAGATTTCCCGGCTTACCCTGAAGGTAAACGCCCTTTCATCCTGACCCCGATCAAAAACCCGACATCAGCATCCGATACGCCCTTTCGGCTGTGTCATTGGCCAGCTTCGCAAGGGCGTTTTTGCGACTGACCTCCGTATCGGCCAGACTGGCCACCGGGTAGTCCTGGACGCCGGTAAAATTGTCGTCCTGCCAGATGACCTTCCGGCCCAGCCGTTGTTCGAAGGTCATCTCGATGGTGAGGGTCATGCGCTCCTCGGCGGCCAGGTTCGTGGTCCGGTAGGAGAGGGGGGTCGTGGAAAGGGCCTTGATGCTGCCCCGGATCAAGGCATCCGCCTCGCCCCCGTCGTCCACGATGGCGAAGCGCTTGCCCTTGATGAATTGGTCAGTGATAGCCAGGCGGAAGGTGTCTTCCAGGTTCGCCTGACTGGTTCGGTTCTCGAAGGGTTCGATGAAGACCTTCCTGATGCCGGGGTCGATGTGCTCCCCGCCGGGAGAAAAATGGTAACCGCAGCCCGTCATGGCCAGTAGCGCCGCCATGAGGCCGGGAAACCACGCCGGGAGAGACCGGCGGGAAACGGCCCCGCCGCCCCTTGGCTGTCTTTTTGGATTTTTGCCTATCCGCATGTCGTTGTGCCCCGCTTCTCGCTTCTGGAATCTCGATCCCCCGACGAGGGTGAATACATGGCAAGACCTTTGAAAAACGCCGTTTCCGAACTCCCGTCGCCATGCCGGCGGAAGCCGGTATGCCTTGTTTTCAAGGTATTCCCGACCCCGGATTGCCGGGGCGACAGGAAATATCGATTTTCAAGGGTCTCATGACATGAGGACGCCTCCGCGCCGTCTCCTGTCTTAAACCACTTTTGTCGCTTGCGGGCGTGGGACAATCATGACGATTCATCCTGGCGCTCGCCAACCATTTCCCCCAGGCGGCGAAGGCCCCCGGGAGAAAATACCGGAAGCGTCCCGGGATTTCTCTAATTTTTAACGACGATATTGAGCAGTTTCTTCGGGACGTAGATCTCCTTGACGATCTCCTTGCCCGCCAGCATCCCGGAGATCCGTTCGTCGGCGTGGGCCTGGGCCTTGATGGCCGCCTCCTCCTCGTCGATGGGGACGGAGATCCGGCTTCGTACCTTGCCGTTGATCTGGATGACGATGACGATCTCCTCCTCGGCGGCTACGGTCGGGTCGAAAAGCGGCCAGGAAGCGTCGGTTATCCCGGTCTCGTTGCCCAGGGACTCCCACAGTTCCTCGGCAAAATGGGGGACGGTAGGCCCCAACAGGAGGAGCACGGAGTTCACGGCCTCCCGGACCACCGCCAGGGCGATGCGGTCGTCCTTCGGCGGTCGGGGGAGGGCATAAAGGGCGTTCACCAGTTCCATGACGGCGCTGATGGCGGTGTTGAAATGGAAACGATCCTCGATGTCCCGGGAAACCTTCCGAATGGCCTGATGGGTCTTGCGCCGCAGGTTCTTCAAGTCCCCTTCGAGCGCCGTCTGACCGAGGAAGGGCTCGACCCCCTTTATGTCTTCCAGGTAATCCATGACGATGCGCCAGGTGCGGTTCAGGAAGCGGAACGACCCCTCCACGCCTTGGTCGCTCCATTCCAGGTCCTTTTCCGGCGGGGAGGCGAAAAGACAGAAGAGCCGGGCGGTGTCGGCGCCGAAGCGTTCGATCAGATAGTCGGGATCGACCACGTTCTTCAGGGATTTGGACATCTTCTCCGTCTTGCCTACGGCGATCTCCTCCTGGCAGTGGACGCACCGTCCTTCCTTCACCTCGTCGGGATAGAGAAAGCCGTGGTTCCGGCATTTCATCGTTTCCTTGCAGACCATGCCCTGAGTGAGGAGATTGGTGAAGGGCTCATCCACGCCGATGACCCCGAAATCCCGGAGGACCTTGGTGTAGAATCGCGAGTAGAGGAGGTGGAGAATGGCATGTTCGATGCCGCCTATGTACTGATCGACCGGCATCCAGTAGTCGAGGGCCCCGCGGTCCAACCCCGGCTTCTCGTTGTAGGCGGCGCAACAGAACTTGTCGAAATACCATGAGGATTCAACGAAGGTATCCATGGTGTCCGTTTCCCGGCGGGCCGGCCCCCCGCATTGGGGGCAGGCGGCCGTCACGAAGGCCTCGTGTCTGACCAGGGGCGAGCCGCCCTCGCCGGTGAGTTCCACGTCCCTGGGCAGGACAACGGGGAGATCCGCTTCCGGAACCGGTTGGACGCCGCATTTCTCACAGTAAACGATGGGGATGGGAGCGCCCCAGTAGCGCTGCCGGGAGATGCCCCAGTCCCGGAGACGGTACTGGATCGTCTTTTTGCCCCGGCCGATGGATTCCAGATAGTCGGCGATCTTGTCCAGGGCCTTCATGTTTTCCATGCCGTCGAAAGGACCGGAGTTGACCAGGACACCTTCCTCCACATACGCCTCCGTCATGGTCTGGACGTTGAGGGCCTTGTTGGGCGGTTGAATGACCACGATGAGGGGGAGATCGTATTTTCTGGCGAATTCGAAGTCCCGCTGGTCGTGGGTCGGCACCGCCATGACGCAACCCGTGCCGTAATCGGCGAGGACGAAATTGGCGGCGTAGATCGGCATCCTCTGTTTCGTCACCGGGTTCAGGCAGTAAGAGTCGAGGAAGATGCCTTCTTTCTCGTAGTAGTCGGAGGTGCGTAGCGTCTTGTCATGCTTCTTGATCTTGTCCACCCACTGCCGGACCTCTCCCTCCCGCTCCTTGCCTTTCACCAGTTCCAGCGTCAGGGGATGCTCGGCGGCGATGAGCATGAAGGTGGCCCCGTAGATGGTGTCCTGGCGGGTGGTAAATACCTTGATGTCGCCTTGGCCGTCCGCCATGGGGAAGGAGAGTTCGCAGCCGTGGCTCTTGCCGATCCAGTTCTTCTGCATGGTCAGGACCCGCTCCGGCCAGCCGGGGAGGCGGTCGCAGTATGCCAGCAGCTCCTCCACGTAGGCGGTGATCCGAAAGAACCACTGGTCCAGTTCCCGGGGCGTCACCTCGCTGGCGCAACGCCAGCAGAGCCCCGCCTCCACCTGTTCGTTGGCCAGGACGGTCTGGCAGTCGGGACACCAGTTGACGATGGAGGTCTTTTTATAGGCGAGGCCCTTTTCGTACATCCACAGGAAGAAGAGCTGTTCCCAGCGATAGTAGTCAGGCTCGCAGGTAGAGATTTCCCGGTCCCAGTCATAGCTGAAGCCCATGCGCTTGAGCTGTCTTTTCATGTGCTCGATATTGTCGTTCGTCCACGTGGAGGGATGGATCCCGTGGGCGATGGCGGCGTTTTCCGCCGGCATCCCGAAGGCGTCCCAGCCCATGGGATGGAGGACGTTGAAACCCCGCATCCGCTTGTACCGGGCGACGACGTCTCCGATGGTGTAGTTGCGGACATGGCCGATGTGAATTTTGCCGGAAGGATAGGGGAACATTTCCAGGAGATAGTACTTTTTCCTGCGAGGATCTTCCCTTGCCGAAAAGGTCTTGCGCTCTTCCCAACGACGCTGCCACTTCTCCTCGATTTGCTGGGGGTTGTACTTGACGTTCATATCTCGCTCCCCGAATTGTTATGGACGCCGGAGAAAACCCCGACGGTTCAACCGCCCGGCGTCGATGAGTTCTCTCCGTAACACAGGGAAGGAAGGATTTCAATAATAAAGGAAACCTGGCGCGGGAAGCGAACGGGAGATAAAAAAGGGGTCGGCCCGGTTTTTGTCAACCAGGCCGACCCCTGCTGAGTTCCTTCCTCCCTTTCCGGAGTCGAGGCTTCCGACGAAAGGATATGGAGACCTTTGAAAAATGCCGATTCCAGATTCCTTTCGTCATGCCGGCGGAAGCCGGAATGCTCTGTTTTCAAGGCATTCCCGACCCCCGATTATGCCGGCGCGGCAGGAAACCGGTCTATTTTCAAAGGTCCCATATGGCGGATGCCACTGGCCTGTCGAATCTCCCTCCGTCACTTTGCCGCCTGCTTCAATTGCTTGACCATGTCCGTCTTTTCCCATTTGTAGTCGTCCATGAAGAGGGTCTTCGGGATGCGCCGGTAGATGCCGCCGTTGAGGAGGCCGAACCGGGTGATCATCCCGCCGGGGGTCAGATCGAAATTGTCGGCGATGATCTCTTCCAGCCTGCTGTCGGGGACAACGCCGGTGCCGAAGCAGTTCACATAGACGGAGAAGGGTTTGGCGATCCCGATGGCATAGGCCAACTGAACGGAGCATTTGGTCGCCAGGCCGGCGGCGACGATGTTTTTGGCCACATAACGGGCGCCGAAGGCGGCGGAGCAATCCACCTTTTCCGGAGACTTGTTGACCACCGAACCGCCGCCCAGTTGGGCGCCGGGATAGCCTCCGTATAATTGGACGACGAGTTTGCGACCCGTCACGCCGGAGTCGGCGGCGCTGCAAGAGTTGAGGGCGTTCCATTCTCCGGTGGGGTTGAAGAGGAACTCCGTCTTTTTATCTACCCAGTCGGACAGGCAGGCGAAGGCGATCTTTTTCGCCTCGCTCTTGACGACGCTCTTTTTCCCCTTGACGTGACGATAATCGACCGCATTGGACATGAGGACCTTGACCAGGCGTTTGGGCTTCCCCGTCTTTTCGTCGTAGTCGATGGACACCTGCCCCTTGCCGTCCGGGGCGAATATCGGGTTCTGACATTCCTCGAAGGCCCTCATGAGCCTGCTGGACAGGACATAGGGCAGGGGCAGCAATTCCGGCGTTTCGTCGCAGGCGAAGCCGTACATGATGCCCTGATCCCCCGCGCCGACTTCCTTGTCCTTGTTCAGCTCCATGCTCGTGCCGATATTTATGTCGGGGGATTGGGGGATGATGGCGTTGAGGACGCCCATGAGATGGCCGTTGAGCCCCACGGCCGCATGATTGTAGCCGATGCCCAGGACCGAATCCCGGGCGATCTTGTCGATGTCCACGAATACCCTGGTTCTCACCTCGCCGCCAACCAGACAGATGCCCTTTCCCAGAAAGACCTCGATGCCGCAGTGCGGCATGTTGGCGAGGTCCATGCCGAGTTTATTCTCCTCATCCAGGATCTCGGCGATGACGTTGGCGGCGATGATGTCCGCCACCACGTCGGGGTGGCCAATCTTGATGCTTTCCGAAGAAATCTGCATAATTCTATCTCCTTTTCTCAAATGGATTTTCGGCAAAAAAAAACCCGCGCCCAAGCACGGGTTCAATTCAGACACCTACGGTGCTTTAGCACATTTGTAGAGCGGAGCAATTTACCTTAAATCACCGCTTTGGCGCCCTTTTACCACACAGGGACCCTATGTCAAGGTTTTTTTGCCAGCCGATCTATGTAGAGGGCGTCGAGCACGCCGTTGATGAAGGCCCCGGAATTTTCCGAGCCGTATGTCTTGCCCAGATCGATGGCCTCGTTGATCGCGACCTTCGGAGGAATATCCTTGCGGAACAGCAGCTCGTAAACCGCCATCCTGAGGATGCTCCGGTCCACCCGGGACATCCGGCCGAGAGACCAGTGCTCCGAGTGGGTGCGGATCGCGTCGTCGATGGAGGCGCGGTTTTCCCAGGTTCCCCGGACGAGCTGGTCGGCGAATCTTTTCGCCCCCTCGTCCCCGAGGGGTTGGTCTTCCAGATATTCGGGATTGTTCAGCATCGACCAAACAAGCTCCAACGCCTCGCCTACCTCCCGATCCTGGGCATCCAGGGCGTATAGCGCCTGCAGGGCATGTTCCCGCGCCCTTCTTCGCTGTTGCATGTCTGGCTTCAGATCTTTTTGAACAGATCCACCATTTCGATGGCGGTCATGGCGGCGTCCCAACCCTTGTTGCCCGCCTTGGTGCCGGCCCGCTCGATGGCCTGCTCGATGGTGTCCGTCGTCAGGACGCCGAAGGCGATGGGAACCCCGGTATCGAGGCCCACGCTGGCGATGCCCTTGGACACCTCGGCGCTGACGTACTCGAAATGGGGGGTGGCCCCGCGGATTACGGCGCCCAGGCAGATCACGGCGTCGTAGCGGCCGCTCTGAGCGAGTTTCTTTGCGGCCAGGGGCAGCTCGAAAGCCCCGGGGACCTTGAAAAGCTGGATGTCCCTTTCGTCGGCGCCCGCCCTGGTCAATCCGTCCACCGCTCCGTCCGTGAGCCTGCTGGAGATGAAGTCGTTGAACCTGCTGGCCACCACGGCAAACTTCATTCCCTTGGCAACGATCTTTCCTTCGATGATTTTTGGCATCTTCGCCCTCCGTATCGGTTATCTATATCGAGACCTTTGAAAAACTACAATTTCCCGCCGCCCCGGCATAATCCGAACTCGGGAACGCCCTTGAGAAGAGAGCATTCCGGCAGCCACCGGGAGGGCGAGGAGGACTTTGTCATCTCGACCGAGGGGAGAAATCCGTGTCCCGAATGCAATGAGGTATCTTAGGATTTCTCGTCGCTTGCGCTCCTCGAAACGACATTTTTCAGAGGTCTCAGATCATGTGACCCATCTTTGTCTTCTTGGTCGTGAGGTAACGGATGTTGTTTTCATTGGGTTCGATAACGATCGGAACCCTCCCCGTGATGGTGATGCCGTAGCCCTCGAGCCCCACGATCTTCTTGGGGTTGTTGGTCATGAGACGCATCTTCCGCACGCCCTGGTCAACCAGGATCTGGGCGCCGATGCCGTAATCCCGGAGATCGGCCTTGAACCCCAGCTCGATGTTGGCCTCGACGGTGTCCTTGCCTTCGTCCTGAAGGGCGTAGGCCCGGATCTTGTTGACAAAACCGATGCCCCGGCCTTCCTGACGCATGTAAACGATCACGCCCTTGCCCTCCTGTTCCACCATCCCCATGGCCCGGTGGAGCTGATCGCCGCAGTCGCACCGCGCCGATCCGAAGATGTCGCCGGTGGCGCACTCGGAATGGACGCGGACCAGCACCTCGTCCTCCGGACGAATATCTCCCTTTACCAGGGCGACATGCTGGAGATCGTCCACGTCGTTCTCATAAACCGTCACCTTGAACATCCCGCCGTAATGCGTGGGGATATTGGCGCTGGCCACGCGCCTGATCAACGATTCGTGCGCCATGCGGAAATCGATGAGATCGGCGATGGTCGCGATCTTCAGATCGTGTCGTGCGGCGAAGGCCTCCAGATCGGGCATCCGGGCCATCGTGCCGTCATCCTTCATCACTTCGCAGATGACCCCGGCGGGTTTGAGCCCCGCCAGGCGGGCCAGATCGACGGAGCCCTCCGTCTGGCCGGTCCGGACCAGAACCCCGCCCTTTTTGGCCCGAATGGGAAAGACATGCCCCGGACTCACCAGATCCTCCGCCTTTGCGCCCTCGGCGACGGCGGTGCGAATGGTGGTGGCGCGGTCATAAGCGGAGATGCCGGTCGTCACCCCTTTCTTGGCCTCGATGGACACGGTGAAGGCCGTCCCGAAGCGGGAGCGGTTGTCTCGCGCCATGGGCATCAGCCGGAGGCGGTCGGCATGTTCCTCCGTAAGGGTAAGGCAAATCAAGCCCCGGCCGTGCATCGCCATGAAATTTACGGCTTCGGGGGTGACGAACTCGGCGGCCATGCACAGGTCGCCCTCGTTTTCCCGGTCCTCGTCATCCACGAGGATGATCATCTTGCCATTGCGGATATCCTCAATGGCCTCCCTGATTGAACTGACTCCCATGGTTCACCTCAAAAAACCTGTTTCCGATAATAATTTCCAATCCACGCCGGGGCCATTGTCGCCCCTGTGTTGCAGTAGCCGTTCCACGTACTTGCCGATGATGTCCGTTTCGATATTCACCGGGTCGGACACCCTTTTGTAACCCAGGGAGGTTTCCTGGGTCGTGTGGGGGATCATGTTGACATGGAATCGATTCCGCACGCAACGGTTGACGGTGAGACTGATCCCATCCACCGCCACAGAGCCCTTTTCCACGATATATTTACTCAGACCGGCCGGAACCTCGAAGACAAAGAGGACCGATTTGGCCCGCGCCGTTTTCTCCAGGATTCTTCCCAGGCCGTCCACATGGCCCAGCACAAGGTGCCCGCCGAGAAAATCCTGGAGGCGCAGGGACTTCTCCAGGTTGACGAAGGCGCCGGGATGGAGGCTGCCCAGGTTGGTTCTCTCCAGGGTCTCCGCCGAGACATCGGCGGTGAAGGCCCGCGAGCCCTTGGCGGTCACGGTAAGGCAGACGCCGTTGACCGCGATGCTGTCGCCGATCCGGACATCGTCCAGAGGCAAATCCGTTGCAATGGACAACAGGCCTTCCTCCCCCTGCCGGACCAATCGGGACATCGTTCCCAGCGCCTGGATAATGCCGGTAAACACGAATCGTTCAACCTTCCTTCTTTACGTTCAACATATCCTTCAACTCGGCCAGAAAGTCGTTGACGTCCCGGAACTGCCGGTAAACCGAGGCGAAGCGGACATAGGCCACGGCGTCGAGGCGTTGGAGTTCCTCCATGACCCTCTCCCCGATGGTCGCCGCGGGGATTTCCTTGCCCAGGTTTTCCTGGCAGGCCCGCTCCACCTTGTCCACCACCGCATCGATCTCGTCGATGCTTACCGGTCTCTTCTCCAGGGCCTTGATGAGGCCGTTGCGGATCTTCAGGCGGTCGAAAGGCTCCCGGCGACCGTCTTTCTTGACCACCATGGGCAGGACGTCCTCGACGACCTCGTAAGTGGTGAAGCGCTTGCCGCATCCCAGGCACTCCCGCCGCCGCCGGATGGCGTTGCCGTCCTTGCTGATCCGGGAATCGATCACCCGGTTTTCTCCGTGATGGCAGAAGGGGCACTTCATATCGTCCTAACTCCGATGCCGGCCTCCTGGAGGATTGCCTCCGCTAGGGCATCCCGGTATGGATCGCGGATGATCACCTCGACGATCCCGGCATTGACGATCATCTTGGCGCAGATCACACAGGGATGATTGGTGCAGTAGAGCAGGGCGTCCTTCACGCTCACCCCGTAGAGGGCGGCCTGAATGATGGCGTTCTGCTCCGCATGCAGTCCCCGGCAGAGTTCGTGTCGTTCCCCGGAGGGGATTTGCTGTTGCTCCCGGAGGCATCCCAGCTCGAGACAGTGGCGGAGCCCCTTGGGGGCCCCGTTGTATCCCGTTGCGAGGACCCGGCGGTCGCCCACCAGGACCGCGCCGACCTGCCGGCGGAGACAGGTGGATCGCCGTGCGACGAGGGCGGCGATGTCCATGAAGTATTCGTCCCAGGACGGTCTCGGCATTCGGGTGTTTTCCGCCTTCATGGAGCGTGCCTCGAAAAGATGACCGGTCGGCGCTCGTTCATGCCTATTCAAGAGGCTTTACTCCGCCCCTCAATCCCCCGGCGGGTAATCCCGCAGCCGCTCGGAATAGAGGGGAAACCGCCGACAGAGTTCGGCCACGTTCTCGCGGACCTCCGCCGCCTTGTCCTGGTTCTTGGGGTCCTTGAGGATCCTGGCGATGAGGCCGGCGATGATCCTCATCTCCTCCTCCTTCATGCCCCGGGTGGTCAGCGCCGGAGAGCCCAGCCGGATGCCGCTGGTGATCTGCGGTCCCAGCGTGTCGAAGGGGATGCCGTTCTTGTTGACGGTGATCCCCGCCTGATCGAGGACCTCCTGGGCCTCTTTGCCCGTTATGCCCTGAGCAGTGAGATCCACGAGCATCAGATGGTTGTCCGTGCCGCCGGAGACGAGACGGAAGCCCTCGGCGGCCAAGGCGGCGGCCAGGGCCTGGGCGTTCTTGACGATCTGGGCCTGATAGGTCTTGAACTCCGCCGACAGGGCCTCCTGGAAAGCCACCGCCTTGGCGGAGATGACATGCATCAGCGGCCCTCCCTGCATCCCCGGAAAGACCCGGCTGTTGATAATGGCCGCCCGGTCCTGCTTGCACATGATGAGTCCGCCCCGGGGACCCCGGAGGGTCTTGTGGGTCGTGGAGGTGACAAACTCGCAGACCGGCGTCGGGGAAGGGTGGAGCCCGGTGGCCACGAGGCCGGCGATATGGGCGATGTCGGCCATGACGACCGCGCCTGTCATATCGGCGATCTCCCGGAATTTCTGAAAATCGATGACGCGGGGATAGGCGCTGGCCCCCACGACGATCAGCTTGGGACGGTGTTTCCTCGCCTGGTCTTCCACCTCGTTGAAGTCGATGGTTTCGGTGTCCCGGGAGACTCCGTAGGCCACGACATTATACAGCCGTCCGGAGAAATTGGCGGGGCTGCCGTGGGAGAGATGGCCGCCGTGGGACAGATTCATGCCGAGGATTGTATCCCCGGGCTGGAGGACGGCGAAATAGACCCCCATGTTGGCCTGGGTCCCCGAATGGGGCTGGACGTTCACATGGTCGGCGCCGAAGAGTCGTTTGCAGCGCTCGATGGCCAGGGACTCCACGACATCCACATATTCGCACCCGCCATAGTAGCGCTTGGCCGGGTATCCTTCGGCATACTTGTTGGTCATGATGGACCCCTGCGCCGCGAGGACCGCCTCGCTCACAAAGTTTTCCGAGGCGATCATCTCCAACTTGCCGGCCTGACGTCGTGTTTCGTCCCAGATGGCCCGGGCCACCTCCGGATCAGTCTTGAGTAATGCTGTCATGAATTTCCCTTCCCTCCTGTAGTCGATGTGCGCTTAGGTCGCGCCGGTCCCGCCCGGCCGCCGCCGGAAGGCCGGACGGACGGCATCCCTTCGCCATGCGCATCCCTTGCATTTACATAACCGTAACCAGGACATCTTTCAAACTCTATCCGTCGCCTTCCTTTCCTTCTCCCCTGGGGTCCTTCCGGCCATGGGATGCGGCGAGGGCCACCTCTATGGCCCGGACCTTGTCGATGCGGCGCTGGTGTCGCCCTCCCTCGAACGGGGTCCGCAGCCACGTCGTCACTATCCTTTCGGCGGTGGCCGGATCCGTCATGCGTCCGGCCAGCACGAGGATATTGCCGTCGTTGTGCAGTCGGGACAGCCGCGCCATCTCTTCGTTCAGGCACAGGGTCGCCCGGATGCCCGGAAACTTGTTGGCGGCGATGACCATCCCGGCGCCGGAGCCGCAGATGAGGACGCCCCGCTCACAGCCGCCGCCGACGATCTCCCGGGCCACGGCTGCGGCGAAATCGGCGTAGTCCGCCGCCTGTTCACTGTCCGTTCCCTGGTCGATGACCCTCCAGCCGCGATCCGCGAGGAATGCCTTGACCGCTTCCTTGAGCGGGAACCCGGCATGGTCGGCGCCCATGGCGATCGTTTTAACCATGCCCAAACCGGCGATACCTATCGCTACTCATGGAATTTCTTGAAAATCAGCACGGCATTGGCGCCGCCGAAGCCGAAGGTGTTGGACATGGCCGCCCGGATATCCGCCCTCCTGGCCGCATGGGGGACGAAATCCAGGGTCCCGGCGGCCGGATCGGGGTTGTCGAGATTGATCGTGGGGGGAACGATTCCCTCCTCGATGGCCTTTACGACAAAGATGGCCTCCACTCCCCCGGCGGCGCCCAGCATGTGTCCCGTCATGGATTTGGTGGAAGAGACGAGCAGACGTTCCGCGTGGCTCCCGAAGAGGGCGTGGATGGCCTCGGCTTCGTAGGTGTCGTTAAGCGGGGTGGAGGTGCCGTGGGCGTTTATGTAATCGATGTCGGCCGGCGTCATGGCCGCGTCGTCGAGGGCGGCGGCCATGCACCGGATGGCGCCTTCATGGCCCGGGGGAGGGGCCGCCATGTGGAAGGCGTCGCTGGTGATGCCGTATCCGGCGACCTCGGCGTAAATCCTCGCCCCGCGTTTCAAGGCGTGGCGATATTCCTCCAGGACGAGCAAGCCGCATCCCTCGGAGATAACGAAACCGTCCCTCTCCAGGTCGAAGGGCCGGCTGGCCTTCTCCGGTTGGCCGTTGCGGGTGGAGAGGGCCCGCATGGCGTTGAAGCCGCCGACGGCCAGGGGGCACACCGCGGCCTCTGCGCCGCCGGCTATCATGACCTCGGCGTGATTCCAGACAATCATGCGGAAGGCGTCGCCGATGGCGTACGCTCCTGAGGCGCAGGCCGTGACGGGACAGTTGATGGGACCTTTCAATCCATGGCGTATGGAGACATGGCCGGCGGCAAGATTGGCCAGTACGGCGGGAATGGAGAAAGGCGAAATCCTTCGGGGCCCGGCCCGGAGCAGGTTCTCCTTTTCTCTCTCGAGGGTGGCAAGGCCGCCGATGGCCGACCCGATGATAACGCCGGCCCGTTCATCCGGGGCCGCGCCTCGGGCGCCGAGGGCGGCGTCCTCCATGGCCATGTCGGCGGCCGCCAGGGCATAGACGATAAAATCGTCATACCGACGCAGCTCCTTTTTGTTGACGTGGGCCAGCGGGTCGAAATCCTTCAATTCCCCGGCGATCTTCGTGTCGAAGGCGGAACAGTCGAATTTGGTGATGGCGCCCACGCCGGAGCGTCCCCCGCGCACGCTTTCCCAAGCTTCCCGGACCGAGTTGCCGACGGGGCTGACGGCGCCGAGACCAGTGACCAATACGCGTCTTAGCAATTGCTCTCTCCGGGCGCGACGGCGTTATTTTACGCCCTTGGCCTTCAAAAAGTCGATGACGTCCTGGATGGTGCGGATCTTCTCCAACTCCTCATCGGCGATCTGAATGCCGAAATTCTCTTCCATTTCCATGATCAGCTCGACAATGTCCAGGGAGTCCGCCCCGAGATCATCGATAAAGGACGCCTCGGGGATGCATTCCTCCTTGGTGACCTCCAGTTGTTCCATGATGATTTCAATGACCTTTTCCTCGAGCGTCATACCATGCTCCTCCTGAATGTAGTGTTTTTGATGCGGGTTCAATATCCAAGCCGCCTCGAGGGCGGATTGCCTCTCCGGCGCGGCTTTTCGTCATTGCCGTCGCTCTTTGCGTCGGCTTCCTCGCCTTCCGACCGGCAGGCGGGCGCCGCTTCTCGCTTCCGAGGCCATGATTCCCCGTCGTATGCCCCGTTGGGCGCCACGCGGGCCCGATCGACCGACTGTCCGCCGGACGACTAGGAGGTCTTTTTGAGGCCGGCTATCTCGCGCCCCTTGTAAGTGCGGCAGTTGGGGCAGGCGCGGTGGGGCATTTTCTTCTCCCCGCACTGAGGGCACAGGGAAACGGCCGGCGCACTCAGGAAATCATGGGATCTCCGCTTGTTTCTTCTCGTCCGGGAATGTCTCTTTACTGGGTTTGGCATGGTTATAATCCTCTTTATCGATATTTAATTTTATTGCCGCTTGAGTTGTTTCAGAACCGCGAGGCGTGCGTCCACCTCCCGATCCGGGCAGGAGCACGGGCTCAGATTGAGGTTGGCGCCGCACCGGGGGCAAAGTCCCCGGCAGTCTTCCCGGCAGAGGGCCTTCATGGGGATTTGCAGGACAATCTGCTCATAGATCAGGGGATCGCAATCCACCGTCTCTCCTTCGTAGAAGCCATACTCCAGATCCTCCGCCGTCAATTCGATTTCTTCCCGGCCCTCCATCGCCGTCGGCACGAGGGTGTAGCGGAACGTGGCGTTCACGGGCAGGGAGGCCGTCTCGAGGCACCGCGAGCAGGCTGTATGGACCGTCGTTTCCACGGCGCCACGCAAAAAGATCGTCTTGTCCACCTTCTTTATGTTGCAGGAGATGATCACTTCTTCCAGGGAGAAATCCCAGGCAGCCTCTCCGGCGAGGGCCCCGGGCAGCCAGTTGCGCCCCTTGATCTCCCGAAGTTCCAGCCCTTCGTCGGGAATGGTGTTAATGTTGATTTTCACGGGGAAATGCCGCCTTATTTCATCTGAAAACACGATCCTATGTGCTTGTCTTCATTCACTAATCGTTTTCCCTCCCCTTCAAGGGGAGGACCAAGGTGGGGATGGGTGTCGCATTTTGTGAAGATTGAGCTTCGCTTTCATCCCCCTTATGTGACGGGATGCCGTCATGGTCGTTTCATCTGAAAATGCGCCTTCATGCCATTGCGAGACCTTTGAAAAATGTCCTTTCGAGGAGCGCGAGCCTACCCAGATCGAGGAGCGCGAGCCTACCCAGATGTCCTTTCGAAGGAGCGAAGCGACTGAGAAATCCTTAAGAACCCTCATTGCCTTCGGGACATGGATTTCTCCCTTCGGTCGAAATGACAAATTGGACTTTGGACCTCCTTCGGTCGAAATGAAAAAAATGGCGGTTATTCAAAGCTCTCATTGCAATGATCGCCAACGGTAAACCTATGGAAAATCACGCATTTTCATGCCGCTTTGTGTCGGGCGCCGTCTCCCTCCGCTGCATGGCCGCCCCGCGGGAGGCGTCCTTGCCGGCGCGAACGTAGGCTTCAATAAAGTGGTGAAGTAAATTATAAAACGACCGCGATGTCAAGGACAATTTCTCTAAATGTATCTTGACAAATTTGGACCGCCGAACCTATAAGACAACATTCCCAGCGCCGGACGGCTGATCCTCGCGCCGGGCGCGGGGGACAAGGCGGTCCCCCCCCTGGGGACGACGCCAATTTCGAAAACAGGATTCGGCATGGACAAAGATAAGGCAATCAGAACCCGCTTTGCCCCGTCGCCCACGGGCTATCTCCATATCGGCGGTGCCCGGACCGCCCTGTTCAACTGGCTTTATGCCCGGCACCACGGCGGCCGGTTCATCCTGCGCATTGAAGATACCGACCAGTTGCGCT
>JASGUC010000057.1 GCA_030057915.1 Pseudomonadota bacterium | reverse complement strand
ACATTAAATATTTTTTGATAATCTTTACCGCCCTATACTGCAACGCATATCACCGTTGACTATTTAACAAACGCACGTTATTCAAAGCTTGTTACGTTACAAGCCAAAAACTTTGGACTCTCAAGTTCGTAAATCAGGTCAACGATATTCGGTTGTCAAGGGGCAAGGGGCGGTCTTTCAGACTATTCCCGCTTGTGGCAACTGCGGCAAATCAATATCTACACCGATCATTCGTGCCGTGCCTGTCAAAAAACCGCCCAGGTTATCGAGCACTTCCTGATAATCTTCTTCTTCGAGAGGCGCGGTTCCATGGGCAAAGAGGCTGTTGTTGCGTTTGCTAAGGGAGTTGAGAATCCTTTCCCGGTTTCCCTCGTAAGCCTTGCCAACGGGATCGCTTAGCTTGCCGAGTAGTTCGTAAACGTCGTTGAGTCCCAGGATCAGCTTGTTATTTTCCCGAACTCGGCTCTTGTAGGCGCCTTGAAGTGTCTCGGGAAGGCCTTCCAGGGGTATGCTGCCCGAGTCGAGATCGAATTGCTTCTTCAGGCGTATCTGCGCAAAAAGTTCCATCGCCCGGTACAACCTCGCAACAGCGTCGTCGTAGTTGCGGCGATGGGCTTTACGGGCCGCGTTGTTGAGGAGTTCGCCCACCAACTCATAACCGTTGGCCTTCCTGCTCTGTCCAAGGATCGCTTTTATCGCCTTATGATGAGAGGGCAAAGGGACGTTGCAGGAGGCCAGTAGTTCACAAGCCTTCGCATGCTCAAATTTATCCCAGAGATCGAAGGCTTCGCATAACTGAACGGCCTTTAGAATCTTGGCCTTGAAATCCTTGTCGAGAGGACGTTTCAGGATCTCCGAGAGGATGAGATAGGCATTGGCGTAATCGAAATCGCCGATGATTTTCCTGGCCAACTCCACCTGAAGTTCACCGAATATCCGCCACTTGTCCACCGCGACCGGGGCATCGCCATGGCGGACCTTGATCAAGTCGCTTCGTGGTCCGATATTGACGGCCAGATCGCAGCATTCCGTCATCAAACCGGCAAGGGCCATCGCTATCGACATGGTTTTGGTGCCACCGGTGTAGTTGGCGACCACATCGCAACGAGCGCCGTATTTCCCTTCGATTCTTGTCAGCAATTCCCGGAGGGTGGCATAGCATTCCTCAAGATCGTCGGGATTGTCAACGGACACGATTTCATAACAGGATTCGTCAAGCCCCGCCTGGACTGCAATAGCCTTACCCTTGGGATCGCCCAGGTATTGCTCGTTTCCACAGGCATTGCATTTAACCTTGCGCGTATCCCCACAGGGGTTGCCGGGTCCGGCAATGGTATGTTCGCTGCCTTTTGGACCCCGGGAACAGAAAAAATAAACCTGGTCGGGCCTCCCCGCTTTAATGGCCTTGACAATGGGATCGGGGGAACCGCCTACGGAAAGAATCATTATTTTCATGACTGGACATCCTCCCGCAAAAGCAACTTTACAACATGATTCAATGCTTCCGCTAGACTACGCGGGGCGGCTGTGGCCTTAGCCCGGCGATAATCAACCATTGCCGACATCTTAGTCCCGGAGGCGCCCGCTGGGGCGATGCAGTTAACGATGCCTGGATCTTACGATGTTAACCTTATATCTCCGGGGAATGACACGAGCGCGCCATAACTAAGGATGAGTGTGACGCATCTTTTGCCACGGCTATCGTCTCCCTCTTGAAGGGAAACGATCCTTAAGTCTGCTTAAGTCCACCGGCGCGTTCTTTTTGCCGGTATCCGTTATGATCACCCGACGCCCGGTGGGAGGAGTTTGCCGCGTGACCGAGGGGTGATTGTCATCCGTCCCTGGCCTCACCGTTGCATCCACACCGCTGAACTTCAATTTAATCCATCCCATCGGATAGCGTCCTGCCGCCAGGTTGCGCGTCGTGCCGTGCAGCATGTCCCGCGTGCCGCCTTCTCCACGCACCTTGACGGTGCGATACTTGTTGATGCTCTTGGATTCCGCCTGGGTGAATCGACCCAGCCGTAACAGGCACTCGTCGCTTCCCAGCTCATCGCCTATTTGAAGCAACCTTGCCGATGTCGCCTCATAGGGGGAGTCCCGGTAAAAGCGTTCATGCTCCTCCCGAAGGTTGTTTGCGTAAAAGTACCGGCAAGCGGACAGCAGCTCCGCCGGCGTCAAATAGAGGGAAATCGCTTTCTTATCACGATTTGGAATGGTCCTGCCCCGGTATCCCTCAAAAAAATCGAGAAGGCCTTCAAAATGCAGAGCGGCCCCATCCAAGAGGGATTTGGTCATTTCGATCCGCAAGCCAAGGTCGGTGAGCTTTTCACGACGTTCCGAATAGTTGTAAACGCGCTGGATAATGGTGCCGTCCTCGGGCAGCGGTATGTCGGCGCATTTGAGGGCCTTGAACGGATCCTGATCGATGTCCTGGTGTCCAAGGACTTCTCTTTCCATATACCGGGGGTCGCGTTTTGCCCTGTCGCTCAAGTTAATATTTCGTTCCCGGATGAGGGCGTCGATAACGGCGGTGCGGATGGCCCCCTTGAGTGACGAGCCGGGCAGAAGGGGTTTAAAATTGTGCCCGTTTCTGAAAAACGGCTGAAAGATGAGCTGGTTGTGTTGGTCACCGATCTTTCCCGCATATTCGGCGGCAATATCAGGGGCGACCGCGATGCTGCCGATGGCGTCTTGTCGCTGATCAACCCTCGCTGCCAGGAATTTTCTCACTTCCACAAGGGAACCTTCGCCCAGGAGTTTCATGAAGGCAGCGCGCTCGGCGTCGGGCAATCTCGCCAAAACGGACGATAATTCAAAATAATAAAGGCGATCTTGCTTTATGAAGCTCGAAAAAGGGTCTATCTCCTGGCCTGTGCCAATGTGGACAGGCGAGAGAAACGTCCCTGCGATGGATATGGATTTTATCGGCTGATACATTTTACGCCTCCCCCAAGTTGATGAAATAAGGGAATAGATATGTCTGTTGCCGAACGTTGGCGAGGGCCGGATCGGGATGAACAGTGCCCAAGCTTATCCCATAATAGGGTTTTATATCTTGAACGGAAAAGACGCTGCCGGCGACAAGCATGACAAGGGGGGTCTTGGGGAAGGCCCCTCCCCCCTGGGCATAAGATCCTCCAAGCTTGCCGTATTTCGTTTCTATGCTGTAATAACCCTTACCGAGGCTGGGGTCGGGAACAAATCGGGAGAGCGACATGACGGAATTGGCCTTCTCCGGCAGGTTGCATAGGGAGGCATCCTCGACTTCAAACTGTCCCTTGCCGACGGAACGGTCGCCACCGTAACCCCACTTGCCCAAGCGTGTGAACAGGTATCTTATCTGGCCGTCATCCCAGGGCAGGGATGTCTTGAGATAAATATCGAAAGCCCGGCCACGATAGGATAGTTCCGTCGTATGATAGAAGCCGCCGCCGGATTTTTCCACCGTGCCGGAAAGGCGGTTGATGGTGTTATGCGCCGTGAGAGTCCGTGGATCGGCTTTACCTGTCGTCGTGGTCAAAAGATGCCTTACCAGTCTTTTGGCGGTTACCGGCCCTTTATTGTCGGCCAGTTCTCCCGCATCTATCCATGATACTCGACGCAGCTTTTTTATATCGGCCTTGAAATCGAAATACTTTTCGCGTTGTCGCTCGGGAGGAAGCTTCTCCTGATCTGGGTGCAGTTCGGCGAACAACTCTTTTTCCGCGGCCTGCGTCAGCGGTGGTAGTAAAGGATAGGGAAGAGCGCCGGCGGGAAAGCCTTCGGAGACGAGAAAAGCCGGTTTGGCGTCGTATTCCCGCAGCATTTCCGACAACGCCGTTTGCCCCTGTTCGTATAGAATCATCCAACAGAGATGGCCAAAAATGGTGTCGGAATGCAACGGCGTCCGGCATGGGCTCGTGAAACGAATCCTTACCCGGTAAGTTTTCATGCCGCCCTCCCGAAAATACGGTCAGGCGTGGGAATCACCAGCGGTTCTTCCTTGCCATTCTCCGTCTTGGTGATATTGGCAAAAAGAATTTTGCCGTAGCCACGGCTGCCCGAACCCCCCAGGGCATCCATCTGCACCATGGCCAGGGCGTGGACCACTTTGGTGAAATTCGCCCGATCCAGTTTCTCATCATTGTCGATGTCCATTATCTTGTAACTCATCTCGAAATCGAATAACGCCCCGGCAGGCACCCGCTCGATATTCCTGATGCCACCCATCCCCGCCTTGCCTTCGAGACGGTTGATCCAGTTTTCGATCTTTTCCTCGGTAAGGGAAAGGCCTCTTTCAAGAATATCGTTTTTCCAGGCGGCATTGAGGAAGGCATCCCGCACCACCAGGCGGGTCGGCCCAAAAAGCCATTTATCTCCGGTAGTTCCGAAGATGCGACAGACCGGACATTTGGCGTCGCTGCAAGTGTGGACCAGGCCTCTGGGATTGATTTTTTCCTCCATCCACTCAGTCAGAGAGCGCATCTTTCCTTTCAGGGAGGAGCCGGGAATGTATGGCTCTCCATTAGGGTGCTTGATTACAGGGGAATCGATGCCGCCGATCTCGATGTCGTCCTTACTGCCACCGATATGGAGACCGCTCTTCAATACGATTTGTCCTTTGATGGTGATAATATCTTTGAGTATCATTGGCGTGTCTCCTTTCATTACCTTTTCTGCGGCGCCGTTTTTTTGACGTTGTAGTAGTAAAAAAAGCCGTACACAGACTCGAAAAATTTGCAAAAGACTTCAAAATCATTGATTGTTCTGATTGTATTCATGTTGCGCTCGATAAAATCCTGAAAGACATCCGTCACCGTATCCCTGCCTCGGGCGTAAGAGACCTTGGCCTTGAGCATCAGTATCTCGGGAAGTTTCTTGAGAAAGACATTCTCCCGCTCCTTTCCATGAAACTGATCCAGATAACGTTCCATGGCTTTAACATCATCAAAGAAGCGTCGGAGTTGGGTAGGGCTTATCTCTACATCGCCTCTACGTTTGAGCTTCTCCGATTTCTTTTCCACCAAGTCCCGGCCAATACGTTCAGCCTCGGAGGAGAAAAGCTCTGTCCGGACCCTGCCCTCTCCGTCGTAATAGGTATAGCTTTTGCCGACTGGCCCCTGTGGTTTTTTCTGTTCCATAAAAATCCTCCTTATTAGCTTTATTAGCTTTTATCTTCTGTTTAAATAGACGGCCCATTGGATGGCGATATGCAGCGGTTCGTCACCCTCGACATAATTTCCGAAAAGCCTCGTCAACTCATCAACGGCCGATTCCGGCGCGTTGTTTTTCCTCAGGCGCCCCAACTTGTATCGGAACAATGAAATGTAGGCGCCGCATTGCAGGCTGAGTCGGCTTTCAAAACGGCGCTTCATCTCCTTGAGGGTCAGGAAATCATAGACGAGCCCGCGGCTGACTTTTGATTTGGGATCGTTCATCAGTCCATCGAGGCGCTCCTTGGTATCCACAAGAAGGGGAAAAACGGACCATGGAAGCACCTCGTCCCAAATATGGAAGCTGTCCTTGGCAAGGCTGCGGTTCTTTGCCAGATGCAACCCCGCTTCCGCCACGTGGGCTATGTAGTTCACGGGATGGCGGCTCTTCATGAGATTCAGGGTCCCCGAAAGGGTAATGTCGGGATTACGGCATGTATAACGGCGGAAATCATCGTAGATGCGCTTCGCAAGGAGAAAGGTCCTTGTCCAGGGACCGATGATGAAGAGGTCGTCGCCGCCGGCAAAGACCGTGTATGTATCGGCAAAATCCGGATTACTGGCAAAGAGATGCGGCAAATATGCGGAGAAGAAGCGATCCATCATGCGGCTGAAGGTGGCGTAGCGGCCGATGGTAAGACGGTTTCCCTTTCCATCGTCGCCCCGGAGCCCGTATCCGAAAAGCATTCCCAGGTTGTCCACGTCGGCCTTGAAAACGGCGAGATAAGGCCTGCCCTCGTATTTGTTCCCCCCGGCCTTCAATCTTAGGGATGAAAGGGCGATGTGGTGGAATGTCTTCGGCGCGCCCTGGGCGATCCCCTTGATCGCGTCGTTAATCAACTCGCTGGAGTTATAGCCGGGATCGGTCAGCAAAGGATTGACCGGGTCTCCGTCATGGTAGAGAGGGATAGCGTTGGGGATTGGCTTTCTGGCGAAGGGGGTGGCGGCGCTGCGGGAAATATCCCAGATGAGTGACCATTGGGTTTCCTGGGGCGCTTGCCGGCTAATCTCAAAGCAGCCACCGGGAACCGGAATGGCGTCGTGGCGGTCTTCATCACCCTGGTAGGCAATAAAATTGCCGTGCGCGATGCGGCTGCCTAAAATAGCGAAACGACGGCACCAGGAACAAATGAAGTGATCATGGCGGTCGGAATCGGAAACCGCGGCCTGCATCTTTTGACAAACATGGCAAAGCCCCTTGCCCGGCTGATAGTCCGTCCAAAATTTTTCGAGACGATGGCTCTCCTTTTTGCCTATCAACCCGGAGAGTTTGTGAAGTTTCGCTTCCTGCGCCTTCTCGTTCAAGGCGGTCAGGAAACCGTCGAAGCGGTCCATCTCAAGGTCATGACCGGACGCGGGCAACCAGGATAGATTCACCGTCAGTTCGGCGTTGAAGTTTTTTAGACAGAATAGATCGACCTGATCTTGAATTGTCTTTAGCCTTTCCTCCGTCTCGGCAAGATTGGGGGCCAGCACCAAGGCGCGTCCACCGGCATCGACAAGACGGTGAACGGTAAACAACCCAAGTTCCTTGCAGAGGATGCGAAATACGCCCTCCATGAGGAGACCCAGATAAAAGGAGCGGGCTCGCAGCATCCGGGCGGCGCCGCGGGCGGCGTCCACGGTAATGTCGAAGATGAATCTTTGGATGCCGCTTACGTCGATATTTATAAAGAGGAATTTGTTGAGTGAACGGTTACGGATGTCGCTTTCCGTAAGCGTCTTTGTTTCCTCGTGGTAGAGCAGCAAGCTGTGGGCCAGCGCGGCAGTGGTGACGGAATGGTCGTAAAGGGAGATGTCGCTCCACGCCTTCCGGCCGGCGCTGTAGGTAGCCGATGGAACAGACCAGAATGATTCTTCGAGAAGAGACACCAGCGATTCCAGATAGTTGGAGAATTGAAGGAAATGTCCAATCCTTTTGAACCCGCTGGTAAAATGGTCGAAGAGGAGACGATATTCAGCGGCGGCCTGGTCGCGGGGCCGCTTATCTTCTCCCGCCATGGGGATTGGGAAAATCGCCTCCGGGCTAAAGCACTTGAGCGGATAACGCATAGAAAAGGCGGTAAACTTGTTCTTCCGCAAGGATACTTCTTCAAACACCGGCGACAATCGCTCTGTAATATGATGATCCGCTGTAGGCGGTTCCTCGACAACGGCATCATATTGTTTGCGATCCATGCCCGAGCTAATCCAGTCGGCTTCGGAAACAATCGTGTCATATACCGATGAAGGCTTATGATGCCGGGCGGCCAGAAGAATGATATTTTCATCCCGACCACCAAATTCGGAGAAAGAGGGCAGATAACCTTCAGCTTGCATTTGAGACAGAAAAAGAAAAGTGAATAGGGCATGCAAATGCGTGTAGCCGCCGTCACGCTTGCGTGCGGGAAGGATATTCTGAAAATCGTAATCCCGCGCCCCCATGCTTTCCGGAGATATTCCCGTCCTTTGCAACGCTTTGCCGACATCGTGCAGTAAGGCGGCGGTCAGTATTTCTTGATGTTTATCGAATTTCATTCCATAACCTCCTTATGCGTAACTATTGAATCCGCCTCTATTGCGTAAAAAAAGCAGCCTCGCCAATCGCCTGTTTCTCTCATATGCCCAAGAACAATTCCGGAACGGCAATGCTGCCGTTTCCAGAAACACAAAAGCCCGCTTCCTGGTTTTTAGGTACGCGGGCTTTACGGGTTTTTTGATGTTGCCTGAATCATGGGTCACCTGTACTTGAGTAAAGATGTGATCGGGCAAAAATATTCGTTTCTCTTATCACTATATCCTCAAAGAAGCAATCCTGATGTGACATCGACATATCGTCGTCGATGCGGACCAACGGGCGGTCGATGCCGCTGTGGCAACCGTTGAGTAAATAAATCGGCCCTTGCGTAATGGTGCTCGGGCAAATAGGGGCGTGGCGCGAAGGCAATTCTGGAATTCCAGGGAATCGACGACGGCGGCTACCTTACCCGTCACGCCAAGTGGCGGATAGGCAGCCCCTCACCGGACGATTTTGTTCGCCATTTTCCTCTCCTCCCGCCCGTCAACGTTTTCAACCCAAATTTTCCATCAGGAGGTTTCCGCTGAACTTTCCCATGGAAGATTTGTCGGTTCAAGACGTTCTGGCCCCGGCTTGGGACAGGACGGCAGGCGAAGGCTGATTTTTTCAGGGATCTCCCCTGCCGGGACACGCCGTCATGGGTGTTTTATCCTTATCCTTCCCAGGCCGAAGGTGGTTTGCTTGCCCAAGTGGACCTTTTCGCAGAATCTCAGGAGGGGAAGGAATTCGCCGATTTCACCGGTGTAGCGAACCCGCCCCGTAATGCCGCCCATGAGCATCCGTTGATCCTGGCGGCTGGAATAGCGTTCCCAGTCGAACCAGAAAAGGTCGGTTTCATCGGCGGCCACGGCCTGCGCCCGTGCCGTGAGTCCCCGGTAGTCGAGGGCCGGCTCGCCGTCGCCGTAATAGTGGCACAGGGCGGCTACGCGGCGCAGGGAGGCCCGGATCAGCACATGAAAGGGCAGGGAGGCGCCGAGGCGGTTCATGTATTTCAGGCGCAGGGGGGTGAGGAGTTCGACCTCGAGGCCTTCCGGGACGGGAGGCGCCTCTTCCCGCGGCTTCGTCGCCCCCGGGCGTCTCTTCCTTGGAGGCGCGCCAGGGCTAACCGGGGCCGATACGGAAAACGACGCGGCGTTGGCGGCGGCCGTTTCCGAAAGAGGCGCGGCTTCCCCGCCCGCCGGGGAACGACCCGGGTCCGCGGCGAGCGGAAAGGGTCCCGGTTCGCCTCCGGCGGCCATCGCAAAGGCCTCCCCTTCCGCCGTCATCCGATCAGGAAGAGCGACGGGGGCGGCGACGCCCGACGGCGGGGGCGCGAGCAATCCCGTGAGATCCTCCGTGACCTCTCCGGCATACAGTCGGTTGGTCGCCCCATCGTAGAGCGTGCGTCCGGCGGCGGTTACGGACACGAGGGAAAACTTGGCCCGTTGTCCACCGATCCGGCCGCCGATGCCGCTTTTGCCCACCTCGTTGAAGGCATGGATGAAATAGGGGAGGCTGTCGTTGGCCTGGCCGAAGAGGAGGAGGTTGAAGGAGAAGATCTCACCGGCATCGTAGCGGCTCCTCTCGCCGGAGGGGGCCTCGATGACGTAGGGATGGGGGCGGGCGGCGATGCGCCGTCGGGGGGCGCCTCCCTCCCCGCCGTGCCCGCCGTCCCCGGCGTCCCTGGCGTCCCCTACGCCCCCGGCGCCCCCTGCGCCCTCTGCGCCCTCTGCGCCCCCGGCACCCCTGGCACCCCTGGCACCCCTGGCGTCCCCGGCGTCCCCGGCGTCCCCGGCGTCCCTGGCGCCGTCGGGAGCCTTTCGCTCGTCCGCCGGCGTCGTCTCGAAGACGAAGGGATAGAGGCACCGCGTGGCCAGGAGGCAATCCGCGCAGCTTCGGCGGCGCAGGGCGCAGACCACGGAGCGGAGGGCGTGGCCGAATACGCCCCGAAAGGTCGAGCCCTTGTACTCGGGCAAGCGGGCCTCATTCAGAAAACGAGCGGAAAAACAATAACATCCGTAGCGCATATTCCCTCCCGTTCATCGCTTCGGCGGAGGGGAGTCCCGCCTGCATATGCGTTGCGATCCTTGTCTCTCCCCTTTTCCCCCAGTTCGTCCGCGGCGAAAACAACGCCTTGCGAGGATCGCCGGCCTGGGCGGTAGTTTTTCAATGGTCTCGGGATTGTATAGAGAGCTTTGAATAACCGCCATTTTTGTCATTTCGACTTCTTTCTTTTCATTTCGACCGAAGGGAGAAATCCATATCCCGAATGCCATGAGGGATCTTAAGATTTCTCAGTCGTTTCGCTCCTTCGAAATGACATTGCTCGCGCTCCTCGAAATGACATTTTTCAAAGGTCTCGTATAGGTAACACCCGCGGCTGTGTCAACGGGAATCCGCGCTTTTCTCCCCCGGAAGGCGGACGGGACCGGGGAGCGACGCGCCGAGCGGCGTCCTTTACATCCCGGACCGCCGGCCGGACCGCCGGGCGACGTAAGCGGCCGCAGCCTCCCCGGCCAACCAGCCCGTCGAAAAGGCGGCCTGGAGATTGTAGCCCCCGGTGTCGGCGTCGATATCCAGAACCTCCCCGCAGAAGTAAAGACCCGGCGTCAGGCGCGAGGCCATGGTCCGGGGATCCACCTCCGACAGGGAAACCCCGCCGGCGGTGACGATGGCCGCCGTCATGGGAAGGGCGCCGACGATCTCGAACCGCAGGGATTTGAGCGTCGTCACCAGGCGGTCCCTCTCCGCCGCCGTAACCTGGTGGGCCGGCTTGTCCGGAGGGATCCCCGCCTGGGCCGCCAGGGGGATCACGAATTTCCGGGGCAGGAGGCCGCCGAGGATCCCCTGGAGACGCCGCTTCCCGTGGGCGTCCAGGTCCCGCTGGAGGCGCGCCCGGAGCTGTTGGCCATCCAGGGCGGGCTTCAGGTCCAGGGCGACGCTCACCGGCCCGTCCTCCAGGGCCGTAACGACGGCCAGGCTCATGAGCAGGGTCGTCGGGCCACCGATCCCGAAATGGGTCATCATCATCTCCCCAAAGCGGCTTTCGATAATGGGGCCGCGGGGCCTTCTTCCTCCCGTCCCCCGGCCGATGTCATGATCGGGCGCGAAGGCGGCGTCGTAATCCTCGGGGCGCCCCCGGTAGGCCGTGAGCCGGACGTTGCGCAGGCCAACCCCTTGCAGGGACTTGGCCAGGGCGGTCTCCCGGACAACGAGGGGCACGAGGGCGGGGCGGAGGCGCTCGACCTGGTGCCCCGCCCCCCGGGCCAGCTCGTAGCCGTCACCCGTGGACCCCGTCTCGGGCCAGGTGGCGCCGCCGGTGGCGACAATCACCGCGGCGGCGGGCAGAAAGCCTTCCGTCGTCATCACCCCGCTCATCTCCCCCTCCCGGCGGACCAGGGCGAGGACCCGCCGCCGGGTCGCCAGCTCCACCCCGCCCTCGTCGAGATAGCGCCGAAAGGCCGCAACCACATCGGCGGCCCGGTCGGAAACGGGAAAGACCCTCCCTCCCCGCTCGGCCTTGGTCTCCACCCCGAAGCGACTTAACAGGGCCAGGAGGTCTTCCCGGAAAAAGCGATGAAAGGCCCCGCGCAGGAAGGGGCCGCCGGACCCGTACATGGGGAGGAACTCATCGATCTCCCGGATATTGGTGAGGTTGCAGCGCGTCTTGCCGCTCACGAGGAGCTTCTTTCCCGGCTGCTCCATCTTCTCCAGGAGGAGGACCCGGGCCCCCTTCTCGGCCGCCCGTCCCGCCGCCATCATCCCCGCCGCGCCGGCCCCGACGACGATCACCCCGCCCCCCGTCTCCCCGCGGGCCGTCACCGGTTGCCCGTCCCCTTTCTTGGCGGGAAGGCCTTGTCGAACTCCTCGAGGTCGCCCCCGGCGAGGCGGCCGCGGACCCGCTCGGGATTATGGACGATGTCGGCGACGATCTTTTTCATATCCTCAAGATTATTGACAAAACGACGGCGCAGCAGGCTCTTCACCTTCCCGCGGAACAGTTTCATGAGTAAATCGGTGGTCTTGTTGTCCCCCCTCATGGAGGCCGCGAAGACGCCCCGCACCTGCCGGTCCTCCCCGGCGTAGCGAAAACAGAAGAGCCCCTCGGCGCTGATAAAGGAAGGAATCGCCCAGTGATCGACGGCGCCTTGACCGTATAGGCAGCGGCCGGTGGGCCGGCATTCGGTCAAGGTCAGCGTTCCCCGGATGCCGGACGGATCGAGGACCAAGACCCCCTCCTTTTGATCCTTCACCTCATAGGCCGGCTGGAAACTGTAAACGTTCCACAGCCTGGCCATCAGCAACGGGTGGGCCAAAAACGTCTCCCAGGTCTCCAGGGGGACCGCGACGACGAAATCGGTCTGATATTCGACCGTGGCCGGGCCCGACAACTGCCGCGTCGGCAGCCCCTGGTCAACCCCGGCGCCGGGTCGAGGGAAGAGCAGGATCAGGATCGGGATGAGCCAGCCAATCAGACGCCGGACGCCGCCGGGGGCATCGCCGACGGCCCCCGGCGGACGAACCGTGCGGCGGACCCCCGGGACGAGGGGCGCGAATCGACGCCGCGGACGGGCCTCCCCCCCTTGCCCCTCCGAGGGCTTCGCAAAGCCAGGCCTTCCCGCCGCCCCGGTCAAGGCCGGCTTCCGGAACGTCGGGCGCACGCCGCATCCCGGTTTCCGCCGGAATGACGACAGGGGATATGAATATGAAGCGGCGTTTTTCAAAGGCCTCGCTCCGGGGGAACGCACTGGTCACGGCGATTCGCCGTGGAAAGAAAGAGAGTAGAAGAAATCATTCAAGAAAGTGGACGAAATCATTCAAGAACAGGTATCGGAGCCTCGGGAGAAGGGGTTGAAGTTGGTCCGATAATCGTAGTAATCCTCCTGTTCCGCCTTCTTGAGGACCCCGACGACGAGGTAGGTCGCCGGGGTCATGGCCGCCTCGACGCCGACCTTGAAGAGGTAATTGGTCACGACCAGGGTCGTGAAAAGGGCGGCGGGAAAGACGCCGCAAAAAACCGCCACGGATACGAACACCAGGGTATCGAGCCCTTCGCCCACCAGGGTGCTCCCCACGGTGCGGGTCCAGAGCCAGCGCCCCCCGGTGAGGATCTTCATCTTCGCCAGGACATAGGAATTGGAAAACTCCCCCAGCCAGTAGCCCAGCAGGCTGGCCGCCACGATCCCTCCGCTGGTCATGCCGGACAGAACGGCATCGTAGGCCCCCTGGCCAACGGTTTTCTCCCAGTTCCCCTCCCCGGGCATGAGTTTGACGAAATACAGCAGCAGGCTCGAAAGGATCAGGCAGGAAAAGCCCATCCAAATCACCCGCCGGGAACGCCGGTAGCCGTAAACCTCGGTGAGGATGTCTCCGAAGATATAACTCACGGGGAACAGGATCGTTCCCGCATCGAAGGCCAAGGGGATACCGAGCAGGGACATCCTCCAGTCAACGATCTTGGCCGAGGAGAGGATGTTGCTCATGATCAGGACCGTTACGAACAGGACCATGATCATGTCGTAGTATTTGAGCGATTTTCTCCCCACGTCCCCTCTCCGGAAAACAAAGGCCTCCCGATAGTCGTCCGGGCTAACACGAAAGCTCTCCCACGGTCAAGGGCGTGATGAAAAATTCCTCAATCCTTGGGGATTAATTCACCTTTTCTTCCGACCACGCCCCGGTTTGCCGAAAGTGTCCGCCATCGCCTAAGTTGCCTTTTTCAAAAGCTTATCATCCTCCACCGCCGGTCGTGGCCCGGCGGTGGCATAATATTTGCGTTACCAGAACGGAAAAACAGGAGCTGCTGGTGATGCGCCGGCTGGTATTATTCTCGATTCTTCCCTGCTTAGTCGTGGTCGCTTCCCTGGCCGTGGGCCAGCCCGAACCCGGCCCGGACAGGACGGCGACGGTGAAAACGGTCCCCATCAAACCGGCGCCCAAGAAGGCGCCACCCCGGGAGACGCGCATGCGGGCCACGGGGAAGGTCATCGAGATCACCTCGACGACCTTGAAGATCGAACGGAATGTCCGCGGCGCCGTGGAAACCATGGATTTCATCCTTCCCAAACCCTACGACAAGATCGCCATAGGCGATGAAGTAGGCGTCAACTACATCACCAAGGACCTTCAACATGTGGCGAAACGGGTCGGCAAGGTGACCAGGAAAAGGGTCTCCGCCCCGCCGAAGGACACGAAGGCCCCGCCGTCCGGCCCGGCCATCAGATAGACGTCCCGCCGCCGGGGGAGTGCTTTGAAAAACGTCGTTTGGGACCCTCCGCCCTCGCTCCGACCGAAGCTGGAATGCGGCGTTTTCAAAGAGTTACGGTCCCCGGGCTTTTCCCGGAACGATAGGAAAGGATGGTTTTGCAAAGATCTTCAAGCCTCCGGTTCGCCGCCGTCTCCCCGGCGGGAGACCTTTGAAAAACCGCCGCCCATGCCCCATCGGGCTTGACCCGGCATCCAGAAAATAGTTGTGGACACGGGCGTCCCATTATCCCGGGAAGGACCATGGGAGGACAAAACGGGGTTTCGCTGTGCTCTCGGCGGATAAAAACGGCTTGCGGATTCGGGAGGTTGTGTTAGAGTCCCGGCCATGACCATTCGCACCCGCCTGATGCTCGTTACCATCCTGGCCATCGCCATGACCATGGCCGTTTGGGGATGGGTGCAACTGCAGGCGCTGGGCGGCCTCCTCACGGAACAGCAGGCCCGGCGTCTGGAAGAGCTGGCCGACACCGTCAGCACCTATTACGAACACTTCCCCACCCGCCGCGGCTTGTCCGTCCTCGATGCCACCCTGAAGGACCATGTCCAGGACGATCCCCGCCTGGCCCGCATCGATCTGCTTACCCTGGAAAAAGGCGCCGTCATATTCGTCGCCGGGGCCGGCCGGATCGCCTACGACTGGCCGGAAAACGCCATCGCCGCCGCCATCGAGACGATGAAACCCCAGTATCTGAGCATCCCCACGGAAAGCGGCCCCGCCCTGGCGTTGCTCTACCCCGATGTGTCGGAAAAGGACAAGAGCATCCATGTCGTTGGGATGATAAGCTTTTCTCAAACACGGACGGAGATCCTGGGCCGCGCCCGGGTCCTGCTGCTCTACAGCAGCGTAGGTCTGCTGGCCGCAATCTTCTTCGTCCTTTTCATCAGTTACGACCGGCTGATCGGCCGGTCGCTGCGGACCATCGCCAGGACAATCGATGAATTTCAGGAAGGAAACTACCAGCGCCGCATCGACCTGAAAAGGCCGGATGAGCTGGGGCATCTGGCCGCTCATTTCAATGTCATGGCCGCGGAGATCGAGCGGGTCCTGGCCAGGAACCGGGAGTTGGCCCAGCACCTGGAGAATCGCGTCCAGGAGGAGACGATCAAGGTCGTGGGATTACAGAATCAGGTCAACCAGCTCCAGCGGCTCACCGCCATGGGGCACCTGACGGCCACCCTGGCCCACGATCTGGGAACGCCCCTGCATTCCATCGCCGGCCTGGCGAGTCTGCTCTTGGAAAGGGGCGGCTGGCCCCCGGACGTAAGTCGCAAGCTGGAGCTTATCGTCCAGCAGACCCAGCGTCTCCACGCGGTCATTCAGAACATCCGACGGGTGACCCGACCGCCGGATCCCCACTTCGAGGCCACGACGGTGGAGGAACTCCTCAACGAAACCCTGCCGCTGGTGGAGCCCCTGATCCAAAAGGCGGGAATCGCATTGACGGTTCAGGCCCCGGAAGGTCTGCCGCCGGTCCATGTGGATCGCCACCGGATTCAGACCGCCCTGATGAATCTGATCCAAAACGCCGCCGACGCCCTGGCCCCGCGAGGAAACGGCGCCATCGTCGTCTCCGCCGCCCTCGACGCCCCGAACGGACGGATCGCCATCTCCATCGACGACAACGGACCCGGCATCCCCCCGGAACTGCTGGCCCGGATCTACGAACCCTTCTTCAGCACCCATGCGGAGGAACGTCTCCGCGGCCTGGGTCTGGTCATCGTCCAGGACATCATGAAGATCCTTGACGGCGCCCTGGAGATTGCCAGCCGCCCCGGCGGGGGAACGACGGCCAGTCTCTTCCTGCCCGTGCGGGATCAGGGGGGCATGACCTCATGAGCGATGAGCGCTTCGCCCGACCGCGAAGACATGGCCCGCGGGCAGCGCGGCGCATGCCTTTCACCGCTCCGCCCTAGGGATAAAAACCTCGCGACACATAAGATCGAGGGCGATCGGCCGCCCATGGAGAGGTGAAAGGCATCTCGAGGGGCGGCGAAGCCATCCTGGGCGAAATGGGTGGATATGATCTTCATCTCCGCCGGGGCGAAAGCGCCCGCCCCAGATGTCATTTCGAAGGAGCGAAGCGACTGAGAAATCCTACCTGGGCCTCGTCATGAGGCGGGGCGATCGGCGTCCCGGGTCAATCCGTAACGCTGGATCTTGGCCCGGAGGGTCTTGCGGTCGATGCCCAGGGACTGGGCCGCCCGGGTCTGATTCCAGGCCGCCTGGCGGAGACATTGGCGGATCTGCTCCCGTTCCGCCTCCTCCAGGGGCGTCAATCCCGAGACATCCGTCTCCTTGGGCCGCTGAAACCGCTCGGGGAGATATTCCGGCAGGATCATCCCAAAGGGGGACAAAAGCAGGGTCTGCTGGAGGACGTTCTGCAGTTCCCGGACATTCCCCGGCCAGTCATAGGCGAGGAAAAGCTCCATGACCTCGTCGGAGATCCGCGCCGAGGACAATCCCAGCTTCTTGAGCAGGGACTCCACGAGCTGGGGCAGGTCCTCCTTGTGCTCCCGGAGGGGCGGGATGTGGAGGCGAACGACGAAACGGTAGAGGAGATCGGAGCGGAAGGCGCCCTTTCTTATCTCCTCGTCGATGTTCCGGTTGGCCGCCGCCAGGACCCGGAGGGACACATGGCGCACCGTGTGACCGCCCAGGCGCCGCACCTCCCCATCCTGCATGAAACGGAGCAGCTTGGCCTGGAGCCCCGTGGACATCTCCGTGATCTCATCGAGAAAGATGGTGCCATCCTGGGCGGATTCGATCAACCCGGCATGGGAGTGGTCGGCGCCGGTAAAGGCCCCCTTTTCATATCCGAACAGTTCGGACTCCAGAAGGGTGTCGGGGATGGCGCCGCAGTGAACGACGACGAAAGGCTTCTCCCGGCGGATGCTCAACTGGTGGAGGGATCGGGCGGTAAGTTCCTTTCCCGTGCCGCTTTCCCCCTCGATGAGGACGCTGGCCTCCGCGTCGGCCACCCTCGCCACCTGCTTGTAGAAGTCCACCATCGTCGCCGACGAGCCGATGAACTGATGGTCCTCCCGGGGTCTCTGCCCGCTCCGGCCGCCCTTCTGACGCAGCTCCCGCACGTCGAGGACCTTCTTCACCATCTCCCGGATGGCCTCGGGGGAGAAGGGCTTGCTGATGTAATCCCAGGCCCCCAGCCGCAGGGCGGTCATCGTCGTCTCCAGGGAGCCATAGGCGGTCATGAGGATCACGGGCAATTCCGGCCATTGCCCCCGGACCCGCTTGAGAAATTCCAGCCCGTCGATCCCGGGCATGCGGATGTCCGACATGAGAAGATCGTAACGGCCAAGGTCCTCGTCCAGGGCGGCCTTTGCGGAGGTGAAGCAGCGGGCCTCATACCCCTCGCGGCTCAGAACCTCCTGGAGAAATTCGCAGGCCACCTCGTCGTCGTCGATAACCAGGATGCGGATTTTCATTTTTCCCAACAGACCTCTCTGAACAAGATAATTGGCCGGATCGGCGGCCCGGCGCGAATGGCCCCCCGCCTCCGCGAATGGTCTTTCCGGGGTCCTTAGTATCTTTTTCTCAAGATGACAATGATTTATTGAAGTTTCGACCAAAATAGGGGCTGTCCCGGCGACCCCCGGGGGCGGACGGGACGACGGAAGCCGCCCTCCCCCGGCCCGGATCGACCTCCGCCCCCCGGCCCAGGAAGCGCCAGGAACCCCGGAGGGTCGCGGCGGCGAGGCCTCGTTTCAGCAGGGCCAGAAAGCTCTCCCGGGGGATCATCTCCGCCCCCAGGCGGCAGAGATGATCCGAATAGACCTGGCAGTCGATGAGCTGGAAGCCCCGGGCCGCCAGGGCTTCCACCAGGGTGACGAGGGCCACCTTGGAGGCGTCGGCGACCCGGCTGAACATGGACTCCCCGAAAAAGCACCTTCCCAGAGAGACGCCGTAGAGGCCGCCGGCCAGCCTCCCTCCCCGCCAGGCCTCCACGGAATGGGCCAGGCCCAACCGGTGGAGGCGCCAATAGGCGGACACCATCTCCGGGGTGATCCAGGTCCCCTCCTCGTATCGCCGCTCCTCCCGGCAGGCCCTCACCACCTCCCCGAAGGCGGCATCGAAAGTGACGGCGAAGACTCCCTTCTCGAGCGTCCGCCGCATACTCCGGGAGATCCGGAGACGGTCCGGGAAGAGAACGAAACGGGGATCCGGGGACCACCAGAGGATTGGCTCTCCCTCGGAAAACCAGGGGAAGATCCCCTGGCGATAGGCCAGCAGGAGACGCTCCGGGGCGAGATCGCCGCCGACGGCCAGGAGCCCCTCGTCCGCCGCGAGGCGGGGCGGAGGGAACTGCAGCCGTTCAGTGAGCCGGAATACTGGCATCGAGGATCGTCAGGTCGATCTTGTCGTCCGCCACATCGACACGGACCCGGCCCCCGTCCGTGAGCCGGCCGAAGAGGACCTCCGCGACGAAGATGTCCTTGATCTCCTCCTGGATGAGCCGGGAGATCTGGCGGGCCCCGAAGTCATCGGAATAGCCCCTTTCCGCCAGCCACTCCACCGCGGCATCGGTCGTCTCCAGGACGATCTTCTTTTCCGTCAGTTGCTGCTGGAACTCCCGGAGCTGTTTCTTCACGATGTCGATCACATCCGCCCGCGTCAGTCCGTTGAAGGTCACCATGGCATCCAGGCGGTTGCGGAATTCGGGGCTGAAGATCTTCTTGAGGGCCTCGCCCACCGCCTGGCGGCTGATGCGCCGCTCCCCGAAGCCGATCTCCTGCCGGCCGATGTCCCGGGCCCCGGCATTGGACGTCATGATGATAATCACGTTGCGGAAATCCGCCTTCCGGCCGTTGTTGTCCGTAAGCGTCGCATAGTCCATGACCTGCAGGAGGGTATTGAAGATGTCCGGATGGGCCTTCTCGATCTCGTCGAGAAGGAGGACGGAATGAGGGGCCTTCCGGACGGCCTCCGTCAGGAGCCCTCCCTCCTCGTAGCCCACATAGCCGGGAGGGGCGCCGACCAGCCTGGACACGCTGTGCTTTTCTTGATACTCCGACATGTCGTAGCGGTGCAGGGGTATCCCCAGGGAGAGGGCCAGTTGTCGGGCCAGTTCCGTCTTTCCCACCCCGGTGGGACCGGCGAACAGGAGGGAGGCCACGGGCTTGTTCACATCCCCGAAGCCCGCCCGGGAACGACGGATGGCCTGGACGACCCGGTCGATGGCCGGATCCTGACCGAAGATCCGGGTCTTGAGTTCCATATCCAGGAAACGGAGGCGGGCCCCTTCCGACGAGGAAACGGATCTCTCGGGGATCCGGGCCATCCGGGCCACGATGCGCTCCACATCCTCCGGGAAGATGGTGATGATTCCTTCGTCCTCCCCGCGGCTCAGGCGGGTCTTGGCCCCCGCCTCGTCCATGACGTCGATGGCCTTGTCGGGGAGATAACGGTCGTTGATGTGCCGGGCCGCCAACTCCGCGGCCGCCCGCAGGGCTTCCTCCGTATAGGACACCTGGTGATAGGATTCGTAACGGTCCTTCAACCCCTTGAGGATGTTCACCGTATCCTCCACCGACGGCTCGGGGATGTCAATGGATTGAAAGCGCCGGGACAAGGCCCGGTCCTTCTCCAGGCATTTCCGGTATTCGTCGTAGGTGGTGGCGCCGATGCACTTCATCTTTCCGGAGGTAAGCGCCGGCTTGAGGATGTTCGCCGCATCCATCGCCCCCCCGGAGGCGGCGCCGGCGCCGACAACCGTATGGATCTCGTCGATGAACAGGACGACATTCCGGATCTTCTGGAGTTCGGCGATCACCTTTTTCAGCCGTTCCTCGAAATCCCCGCGGAACCGGGTCCCGGCGATCAAGGCGCCCATGTCCAGGGAGTAGATCTTGGCGGTTTTCAAGGGTTCGGGAACCTTGTCCTGGGCGATCAGTTGGGCCAGGCCCTCGGTGATGGCCGTCTTGCCCACCCCCGCTTCCCCGACGTGGACGGGGTTGTTCTTGCCGCGACGGCAGAGGACCTGCATGGTCCGCTCGAGGATGTCCTCCCGGCCGATGAGGGGGTCCAGTTCCCCCGCCCGGGCCTTTTGCACCAGTTCCGTCGTGAAGGTGGCCAGGATCTTGTTTTCCTTCGGCCCCGCCGGGGCCTTCTTTTCCCCTTCCCCGCCGCCGGGCTTTTCCCGGGGCGAGGCCGTAATGCCGTGGGATATGTAGTTGAGCAGGTCCAGACGGGTAATCCCCTCGCGGTGGAGGAAAAAGGCGGCATAGGATTCCCGCTCGTCGAAGATGGAGATCAGGATGTCGCCGATATCGAGTTCGCCCTTCTGGGCCGAGGTGGTGTGCCACACCGCCCGTTCGATGACGTTCTGGAAACTGGCGCTCTGCACCGGGTCGGTTTCCCGCTTCTGTTTCGGCAGCTTGGTGGCGAAAAAATCCTCCAGGCGGTTCTGGAGGCTCTTCACGTCCCCGCCGCAGGACCGGATGATATCGCTGGAGGATTCATAGAACAGGGCCGCAAACAGGATATGCTCCGGCGTGAGATATTCATGGGACCGGAGTTTCGCCTCCGTGTAGGCCGCCCGGAATATGGAATCGAGTTCTTCGCTTATTTTCATGACTTACTCCTGATGGGCCTCAAACCCTTTCATAACTGCTCTTCAGGGGATAGCCGCGACTCTTCGCCATGGCGTGGACCCGTTTCACCTTGGTCACGGCAATATCGTAGGTATAGACGCCACAGACGCCGCAACCGCTCCGGTGGACATCCATCATCGTCTTCACGGCCTCCGCGGCCGGCTTTTGGAATACCTTCATGAGCACCTCCACGACAAAATCCATGGTGGTGTAGTGATCGTTGTGCAGGATCACCCGGAACATGGACGGCTCCCGGAGTTCGCTCTCCGCGTCTATATCCGTCCGCTCATCGTAGCCCGGGGCATATCCGTGGGGTGACAATGCCCGCTCCTTTCCGTGGTCGTCATAGTGCCCTTATTTTATGAATTCTGGCGAGAAAAGCAAGGGGCGTATTTGAATTCCGTCCGTAACGGTTGAATTCCAAGGGAAAGCCGTCCCGGCGGCCCGGCGAAACCGGCGGGCGCGAGGCGAAGGGCAGGCAGGCGGCGGAGCGGTGGGCGACCGGTGACTGGCGGATGGCGGATGGCGGCGGGCGACCGGTGACTGGTGCCTGGTGACCGGTGCCTGATGGCTGGCGGTGGGTGGGACGAGGCGGCGCGGTGGGCGGTTGAATTCCAAGGGAAAGCCGTCCCGGCGGCCCGGCGAAACCGGCGGGCGCGAGGCGAAGGGCAGGCAGGCGGCGGCACGGTGGGCAACCGGTGACTGGCGGATGGCGGATGGCGGCGGGCGGCGGGCGGATGGCGGCGGGCGACCGGTGCCTAGTGAGCGGTGCCTGATGGCTGGCGGTGGGTAGGACGAGGCAGCGCGGTGGGCGGTTGAATTCCAAGGGAAAGCCGTCCCGGCGGCCCGGCGAAACCGGCGGGCGCGAGGCGAAGGGCAAGCAGGCGGCGGCGCGGTGGGCGACCGGTGACTGGCGGATGGCGGATGGCGGATGGCGGTGGGCGGAAAGCGGCGGGCGGGGTCAGGCGGACGGAACGATGCGACTCGACGCGACGCGGGATCGTCCGCGCCGCCCTGAAGGGGCGTGGAGATCGGTTCAAATTGACCGAAAGAGCGGCGCAAGCCCCTGCCTTTAGGCATGGGGTCAAGCCGTTTCCTTTATTTTTCTTGCACCATACTGAAGTATGTAATATGACCTGCTCATGGTCCAGTATGCTGCAAAATACAATAGCAACAAGAGCGTCGTTTATTCTTGTATATATCATGTGATATGGTGCCCGAAGTATCGTCGTCCGGTACTTTTGGACGCAGTGGCCACTCGACTCGAGAGCATAATACAATCTGTGTGCAATGAGCATGATATTCAGTTGATCGAAATGGAAATCATGCCGGATCATGTTCATCTACTCGCAAACGTGGCCCCTCAGTTCGGGATTCACAAACTTGTAAAGACAATCAAAGGACGATCGTCACGGATTATTCGCTCTGAGTTTCCGTCGATCAAGTCCAGATTGCCAACGCTATGGACCAATAGCTATTTTGTGGTGACAACGGGAGGCGCGCCACTGGAGATCATCAAACAATATATCGAACAGCAAAAGAGGGTCTGATGGTTCGCGCCAAGACGCCGTCATTCATTCTTGAATTGCCCTTGGTCGTTGCCCCGGGCGACGAACGGATTCTTCTTGCCCGCTTCGAGGCGGCACGACGCATCTACAATGCCCTCCTTGGCGAAGCTCTGAGACGGCAGAGGATTATGCGGGAAGCGAAACGATTGGTGTTCTTGTCGCGGTATCGGGAGGCAAGGACAAGACTTTCTGAATAGGAAACGGCGTTTTTCAAAGGCCTCGGGTTGGGCGCGGTGAATATCGAAAGCTATCAGTTGAGTTATGCCACTTCCGCGGAAACGGACGTCATCGACATCACCGCCGACGTCGCGGCCCGTATCCGGGAAGCGGGGATTCGGGAAGGTCAGGTCCTGATCTCCGTGCCGGGTTCCACGGCGTCCATCACCACCATCGAATACGAAAGCGGCGTCGTGCGGGACCTCGTCGAGGCCCTGGAGCGCCTCGCCCCCGTCGGCATGGCCTACCGGCACGACGCCCGCTGGGGGGACGGCAACGGCTACGCCCACGTCCGGGCCGCCCTCCTGGGGCCGTCGGTGGCCATTCCCATCAGCGGCGGCCGCCTGGTCCTGGGAACCTGGCAGCAGATCGTCCTTCTCGACTTCGACAACCGCCCCCGCCAGCGCCGTATTTTCCTGCAAGTGACGGGAATGTGAACGAACAGACGATTCTTCGCGCAAGGAGCGACAAGGATGTTTCCTTATCCGGGCATGGCCCGGAGGGGAGGCAATGATCATAAATCGGAGGAAAAAAGGGGGACGACATGAGCGACAACAGCACGATCAGGATCCTGATGGCGAAGTTGGGGGAAGGCTACGAGGACGCGGTGGGGAAATTGTGCATCGCCTTCCGAGAGGCGGGCTACGAGGTCATCTACGTGGAGAATCAGCGCCCCGAGGCCATCGTCGCCTCGGCCCTCCAGGAAGCGGTGGACCATATCGGCATCACCACCCTCCCCGGCGCCCGGATCGAGGACATCGCCCGGGTGATGGAGCTGCTGAGGAAGGAAGACCTGTCTTACGTAAAGGTTACGGCCGGTGGCTTCCTGGACTACAACGACATCAACAAGGTAAAGGAGGCCGGGGTGGTGGAGTTCTTCCCCAAGGGGACCTCTATCTCCGAGCTTATCGCCTGGGCGAGGGACAATATTAGCCTCACGGACGACTGGTCCAAATAGCCCGACCCGGGCGGCCCGAGCGACCCCGGGCGGCCATAAAACGGGACCTTTGTGAATCCACTCCCTCTCGTCCCCCGGCGGAAACCGGGGTCCGGGACATCGGGCAGGCACAGGGGCCTGCCATACATCGGGCAGGCACAGGGACCTGCTATACATCGGGCAGGCACAGGGACCTGCTATACATCGGGCAGGCACAGGGGCCTGCCCCTACAGTTCCGCCGGCATGACGCCAGGGACTGGGGGAGCGGCGTTATGCAAAGGCCTCGAAACGACGGGAGGGCGTTCCATCCACGCTTCAGGGTTTTAACAGTTTGCCTGTAATCTGACTAATTCTGTCCTGTTCTATGCAATACGGAGAGAATGGTAGGCATAGGTGAAGCAGCTATAAACCTGAAAAATATGGCCGTGAGTTCCACGGTGTCAGACTGTGGAGAGGCAAGGCTCTGGCGGTGGGCACAGCAAGCCCGCCGCGAAACCGGCCTTCAGTGAAGCAGGAGATCAGCTTTGAATCTGTATAAGCAGATTTGAGTAGGTATGACGGAACGGTGTCTGATGAGGTATTCTGCAAAGGACCCGGCGCGCCACGCCGCCGGGGAAGGGGCCGCCTACCGGGACCTCCTGCGGGGTCAACTGGAGAAGATCCCGACGTTGCGGGACGTCTCCTTCTACTCCCCAGAGTTCGGAAACTGGCACCGGGAAACCGAGGCCCTGCTGGAAAAGGTCTTCGGCGGGACGTCCCACGCCTTCCAGGCTTTCCAGGCCGTCCTCTTCACCCCGCTCTTCCTCGGTTGCCGGGGCGACGACGCCGTCTTTGCCGAGGCCTACCGGCAGGGGCTGGCGGAGGCGGAGGCGCTGCTGCGATCCTGTCTCGACAGGGCCTGAACGGACGCCCTTTCCTACCCGGACCTCTCCCGGCCCTCGGCGCTTTCCCTAAACGCCGTCGTCGCTTCCTCGTGCAGCTCCTCTTCCCGGTCCCGGTACTTAGGGGAGAAGTGAAAGGGTATCATCCGCTTCGCCCCGGCCTTCCCGGCCAGTATGCCCGCCTGACGGGCCGTGAGATGATACTTCCGGGCGGCCTGGTCGGCGTCGGCATGGAGAAAGGGCGCCTCGATGAAGAGGATGTCCACGCCCTCGGCGAGGCTGAGGATGGTCCGGACGTTGGCGGCACTGTAAACGGCGTCGGTGACATAGGCGATCTTCTGGCCCGGGGTGATCCGGACGATCTTTTCCACCAGTTCCCCCAGGGGCGCCTGCCTTTCCCGCCTCGCCTCCCCCGTTTCCTTCCACCGGATCCGCACGGGAAAATCCGGCGGACGATCGTCCAGGAGGCAGTCCTTGAGTTCGTTGAGCCAGGGCCCGGTAGGCAGTCCCAGTTCGGCGAGGGCGTCCTTGCGGATGTTGATCCGCCGTCGCTCCTCCAGGCGGAAGGCCAGGCAGGGCGTCCGGTGATCCAGAAAGGCCCCCCGGAGGGTGAAATGACGATCGGTCCACAGGAGGCCGGAAAAGGGACGCTCTTCCCCTTCCTCCCGTGGTCGGAAGCCGTGGCGGCAGGAGAAACGCCGGGTCCGCTGCCGGCCCTCCGGACTCGCCTCCGTAGCGACAATGTCGAAATCGTTGACATATCCCTCCACCAGGTTCCAGTTGTACGCCCCGAGGCGCCTCTCGATCTGACCAAGAAAACCGGGGGGGCCGTATAGGGCGACCTCACGGTTCCTTCCCAGGCAGAGGCGCACCAGGCGGTCGAAACCGATGAAGTGATCCATATGGGTATGGCTGATGCAGATATGCTCGACCTTCAGGATATTCCGGGGCGGCAGGACGTAGATCTCCCCCAGATCGAACAGGAGGGCCCGGCGGCGGTATTTCATCTCCACATAGACGCCGGGATCACCCCCGGGGGGATTCACCAGGGAGGCGCGGAACATCATCGCCCCTCCGGATGGGGATAACGACGGTCGGCGGCGCGGCCCGCCGGCCAGGACAGCGATGGTTTCACCTCGACATCTTCCTCGGAACAACCAAACCGACGCCGGATGGCCCCCCCCCCGGCGAGGATGAAAGACACCCCGAGACCTTTGAAAGACCGCCGCCCCTGCCCTGTCGGTCTTGACCCGGCATCCAGAAAATAGTTGCGGACACGGGATTCCCCGCTTCCCGGAAAGGGCCACGGGGAGGACACAACGGGGCTAGAGGCAAAGGGCTCGCTTTCGGTCACCGGGGCCGGCCGTTCGCCGTCGCCCTGGTCAATGCCGCCATGCGGGCGGTGATCCGGGCGGCGATGGCCTCGATAAGCCGCCGGGTCCCCTCTTCCGCCACGGCCCCGGCGGGGGGAAGGAAAGGGCAGATCTCCACGGGGTCGCCGGCAAAGACCTCCGCCAGCAGCGCCTCGGTCCGTCGCCGCCTGGCGGCCACCTTGTCCCGCCGCCCGTAGCGGTCCCCGGAGGGTTCGTTGCCGCCGAAATCGTCCACCAGCATCACGGGCCCGGCAATCCGCCCCTTCAGCGCCTCCCGGACGGCAAGCCAGAATTCCTCCTCATCCTTGCGCCAGCCCAGGTCGGCAGAATTGGCGACAAGCAGACGACACCCCGCGTCGGCGGCGGCCAGGGGCGCGGCTTCCATCCCCAGGTGGGCAAAATGCTCTCCGATCGCCGCCGTGGCCTCGGCGTAGTGATCCGTCGCCACCACCACGACGGCCAGGGGATGGTCATACAACGATCGCAACAGGGGATGCCACGGGGGATCGATTCGGGAACACGCCAGGTACCGCGTCACGAACGCCGAGGCCGCCCGCTCCAGGGCGGGGAGGGCGGCTTCCTTCCCCTCGGCGCGCCAGGCGGCCCCGATCTCCCGCGTCAGCAGGCGGCGGTAGCCGATGGAACCGCGGCTCCCCTCTTCCCAGGTGGGATTGACGAAACGATCCCAGAAGGTCTCCGGGTCGGCCACGCCGAATTCCGCCAGGCCGGAACGGCGGAGTTCTTCCACCAGGTTGTCGCTCCGGGCGAAGGCGACGGCATCCGGGGAGAGGGTCCCCGAATAGTCGAACACAACGGTCAACCCGATCCCGGTTGTCCCCGCGTCAGCCATCTTCTACCCACCGCCCATTGGGTCCATCCCCCGATCCGCCCCCGCCGGCGTCGGGAGCGGGCCTCCGACGCCCCCCCCGTCGGCGTCCCTCCCAACCCCCGCCGGCTCGGCGAAGATCCTCGGCGCGAGGCCTTTGAAAATCTTCACCCTCCTTACGCCCCGACAAGGGTCGGGATCAAAAACACCCTGAAAACACTGTATTCCGACTGCCGTCACCCGGGCGACAGGGCACGCGAAAGGGCGTTTGCCCAAGGTCTCGAAACGGGAGGCGCGGCCAACGACGCCGGAGGAGACGACGGCGATCACGACCCCAAGGCTATCGGTCCGCCCCTGGGGCCCGGCGGTCGTCAAGGGGGCGGGCCGCGATGATCAGGGAGAGTTCCCGGGCCGCCTGGAGGGGGTCCGGAGCGGCGCAGATCGCCGAGACGACGGCGATCCCATCGGCCCCGGCGGCCAAGGCCGCCCCGGCGTTGCCGGCGTTGAGACCGCCGATCGCCACCAGGGGATGACGGGAACGGGCCCGGATCCTGGCCAGGCCATCCAGCCCCCAATCGCCGCGGGTGTCGGTCTTCGTCGGCGTCGCGAAGATCGGACTCACGCCCAGGTAATCCACGTCCCAGCCCTCCGCTTCCTCCACGTCCTCCCAGGTCTCCACGGAAAGGCCGATTATCTTTCCCTTCCCAAGGACGCGCCGGGCCAGGGGATAGGGCATGTCATCCTGGCCGATATGAACGCCGTCGGCCTCCGCGGCCAGGGCCACGTCGATGCGGTCATTGACGATCAGGGGGACGCCCCGGTCCGCCAGGAGTTTCTTGATCGCCCGGGCCTCGGCGACGAAGGCCCGGGTGGAGAGATTCTTCTCCCTGAGCTGGACGCAGGCGACCCCGCCGGCCACCGCCGCCGCGACGACCTCCTCCAGGGACCGCCCGCCGCACAGCTCCCGGTCCGTGACCAGATACAGCCCCCGCATCTTCCCTAGAGCTCCCGAACGGTCATTTTGAGCCGTCCCTCGATATCCTGCCGTGTCAAGCCGTACAGGGCGTCGAAAAACCCGACCTGCATCGAACCCGGACCAGCGGCGCCGGCGGCGGCGATCTCGCCGGCGATCCCCATGACGGCCATGGCGGCCGCCGTCGCCCCGGGGATATCCTCGCCCCCGACGGCGGCAAAGGCCCCGCACAGGGCCGAGGCGGCGCACCCGAGACCCGTCACCCGGGTCATCAGGGCATGGCCGTTGCCCACGATAAACAGCCGCCCGCCGCCGACGATGTAATCCTCCGGGCCGCTCACGCAGACCGTGGAACCGAATTCCGCGTGCAGGGACCGGGCGGCGGTCAGGGCCTCCGCCGCCGCCGCGGTGCTGTCCACCCCCTTGGTTCTACTGTCCGCCGTCACCATGGCCATGGTCTCCGAGCCGTTGGCCCTAATGATGGCGGGGGCGATCGCCTCCAGGAGCTGCCGCGCCGTCCGGGTCCGATAGGGGGTGGCCCCGGCGCCGACGGGATCGAGAACGATGGGGATGCCCCGTTGCCCGGCCTTGCGCGACGCCATGAACATGGGCTTCGTCCACTGCTCGCTCAAGGTGCCGATGTTGATCACCAGGGCGTCCGCTATCCCCACCATATCCTCCACCTCCTGATCCGCGTGGGCCATGACCGGGGAGGCGCCGATGGCCAGCAGGGCGTTGGCGGTGGTGTTCATCGCCACATAGTTGGTGATGTTATGAATCAGCGGCCCACGGGTTCTGATCCGTTCCAGGGCCTCCCAGACATCCTCCGGTCGGCATGTCATATCCCTTTCTCCTTCCAAGTAAGTCGCACGTAACTAATCGGATTTTTTTAGATACGTGCCTGACAGTTTTGGGTCGGTTTCATGGCACGGACTCGACTTGCTTCTTTAATATACAGGCCCGGCAGTCGGCGAGCCGGGATGCTTTTAAGAACGATTTCCGCCGTCTGACGGCATCGGGCACCGGAAAAAGTTGTTTCATATTTCCCGTCGGGAGTCAAAAAAATTTTCGCCGGCCCTTGTCCTCGTCAGGCCCGAGCGTCGAAGAAAGGGAATTTCCAAAGGCCTTGCGGAGGCAAGGACCGGCCCCGTGAGGACGTTGCCCGGCCTGAGAATTCACCTTGACAGGAGGTCCGGACTTCCCTATATTCCGCAAGCCTGGCGCGCCGTTGTTGTTGAAGAAAGCCATATAATTACGCCGCATTGCACGAACGACGGGCGGCCCGGGCGACCACGGCGGCGAAGCTAAGGAGACGCCCCATGCCAAAGAGAGACGACATCCACACGATCCTCATCATCGGGTCCGGCCCCATCGTCATCGGCCAGGCCTGCGAATTCGATTATTCCGGAACCCAGGCCTGCAAGGCCCTGCGTAAGCTTGGCTACAAGATCATCCTCGTGAATTCCAACCCCGCCACCATCATGACGGACCCGGAAATGGCCGATGTCACCTACATCGAGCCCCTGAACATCCCCTCCCTCGCGGAAATCATCGAAAACGAGCGGCCCGATGCCATCCTTCCCAATCTTGGCGGCCAGACGGGTCTGAATCTCACCTTGGAGCTGCACAAACAGGGCATCCTGGATAAATACGGGGTCAAGGTCATCGGTGTCCGCGTTGACGCCATCGAACGGGGGGAGGACCGGATCGCCTTCAAGGAGACGATGAACCGCCTCGGGATCGAGATGCCGAGGAGCGAACCGGCCTATACCGTCGCGGAGGCGGAAAAGATCGCCGCGGAGTTGGGCTATCCCGTGGTCATCCGTCCCGCCTACACCATGGGGGGCACCGGGGGCGGCCTGGTTTACAACCTCGAGGAACTCCGCTCCGTGGCGGGCCGCGGCATCTCCGCCAGCATGGTGGGACAGATCCTCATCGAGGAGTCCGTGGTCGGCTGGGAGGAACTGGAGGTGGAGGTGGTCCGGGACGCCAAGAATCAGATGATCACCGTCTGCTTCATTGAAAACGTGGACCCCATGGGGGTTCATACCGGGGACTCCTACTGCGTCGTCCCGATGCTCACCGTCAGCCCCGAACTCCAGGCCCGGCTCCAAAAATACTCCTACGCCATCGTGGAGGCCATCGAGGTCATCGGCGGGACCAACGTCCAATTCGCCCACGACCCTAAGACGGGACGGGTGGTGGTCATCGAGATCAACCCCCGAACCTCCCGGTCTTCCGCCCTGGCCTCCAAGGCCACGGGCTTCCCCATCGCCTTCGTCTCCTCCCTCCTCGCCGCCGGCCTTACCCTGGACGAGCTTCCCTACTGGCGGGAGGGAACCCTGGACAAGTACGCCCCCGCGGGGGATTACGTCGTCGTCAAGTTCGCCCGCTGGGATTTCGAGAAATTCCCCGGTTCCCAGGACCGCCTGGGCACCCAGATGCGGGCCGTGGGCGAGGTGATGAGCATTGGCAAGAACTACAAGGAGGCCTTCCTGAAGGCCATCCGCTCCCTGGAAAAGGGGCGTTACGGCCTGGGTTTCGCAAAGAACTTCCACGCCAAATCCCTCGATGAGCTGATGGAACTCCTCGCGGAACCCTCCAGCGAGCGCCAGCACATCATGTATGAGGCCCTCCGGAAGGGGGCGGAGGTGGAGACGCTTCACCGGCGCACCAATATCAAGCCCTGGTTCATCGAACAGATGAAAGAACTGGTGGAGCTGGAAGAGCGGCTCCTGGCATACCGGGGCGAAACGCCCCCCGACGAGCTGCTCGTCCAGGCCAAGAAGGACGGCTTCGCCGACCGCTATCTCGCCCTGCTCCTGGGGACGACGGAAACGGAGATCCGCCGGCGACGCCTCGCCCTGGGGGTGACGGAGCATTGGGACTTCGTGCCGGTGAGCGGCGTGGAGGAGGCGGCCTACTATTATTCCACCTACAACGGCCCGGACCGGGTGGCGGTATCCGCCAACAAGAAGGTCATGGTCCTGGGCGGGGGCCCCAACCGCATCGGCCAGGGGATCGAGTTCGACTACTGCTGCGTCCATGCCGCCTTCGCCCTCCGGGACGAGGGCTATGAATCCATCATGGTCAACTGCAACCCCGAAACGGTCTCCACGGACTACGACACCGCCGACAAGCTGTACTTCGAACCGCTGACGGTGGAAGACGTCCTGGCCATTTACGAAAAGGAACGGCCCGAGGGGATAATCGTCCAGTTCGGCGGCCAGACACCGCTGAACATCGCCCAGGAACTGGCCCAGGCCGGCGTCCGGATCATCGGCACCTCCCCGGAGACCATCGACCTGGCGGAGGATCGGGATCGTTTTCGCCTCATGATGAAAAAACTGGGGATTCCCATGCCGGAATCGGGAATGGCCAGCAATCTCGCCGAGGCCCTCGCCGTGGCGGCGCGGATCGGCTACCCCCTCATGGTCCGGCCTTCTTACGTCCTGGGGGGACGGGGGATGGAGGTGGTCCACGACGAGGAGATGCTGAAGCGCTATGTGACGGCGGCCGTGGGGGTGACCCCGGAGCGGCCCATCCTCATCGACAAGTTTCTGGAAAACGCCATCGAGGTGGAGGCCGACGCCATCTCCGACGGTTCGGACGCCTTCGTTCCCGCCATCATGGAGCACATCGAACTGGCGGGGGTCCATTCCGGAGACTCCGCCTGTGTGATCCCACCCATCAGCATCTCCGCCCGCCACATGGAAACCATCAACGACTACACCCGGCGGATCGCCGTGGAATTCGGCGTCGTCGGCCTGATGAACATCCAGTATGCCATCGCCAACGACATCGTCTATATCCTGGAGGCCAATCCCCGGGCCTCTCGAACCGTGCCCCTGGTTTCCAAGGTCTGCAACATCTCCATGGCCCGCATCGCCACCCAGATCATGCTGGGGGGCAGGCTCGCCGATTTCAGGATCAAGCAGCGGACCATCCCCCATTTCGGCGTCAAGGAGGCGGTCCTCCCCTTCAACATGTTCCAGGAAGTGGATCCCCTGCTGGGGCCGGAGATGCGTTCCACCGGCGAGGTGCTGGGGCTGGCCGATTCCTTCGGCCTGGCCTTCTTCAAGGCGGAGGAGGCGGCGCAGCAGGTTCTGCCCGGAGAGGGAACGGTGCTGCTCACCGTCAACGATTGGGACAAGTGGGGGGTCCTGGAGGTCGCCCGGGCCTTCGACGAACTGGGCTTCCGGATCATGACCACCTCCGGAACCAACCGCTTCCTCGCCGAGGAGGGGATCCCCTCGGAAACGCTCCTGAAGATGCACGAGGGACGGCCCAATATCGTGGACGCCATCAAGAACGGGCTCATCAACCTGATCATCAACACCCCCAGCGGCAAGTTGAGTCAGCATGACGATTCCTACATCCGCAAGGCGGCCATCAAGTACAAGATCCCCTACATCACCACCATCGCCGCGGCCGTGGCGGCGGTGAAGGGGATAACGGCCTTCCGCAAGGGGCATGGCCGGGCAAAGTCCCTGCAAAACTATCATGCCGATATCAGATAGAAACAGACCACGGACAAGGTACCGGATGGAACGGAACGACAAACGGCGGACAAGATGAGCGAGCTAAGAGACAATTGCGGAGTATTCGGCGTTTATTCTAAATTTCCCTGCGTTTACGACATCTACAACGGGATAGACTTTCTCCAGCACCGGGGCCAGGAATTCTGCGGGATCGCCACTTTCGATCAGCACATCCACCAGGTGACCCACCACGGCAAGGTGGGCAATACCTTCACCGAACAGGAATTCCACTACCTCACCGGCAACTGGGGCATCGGTCATGTAAGCCTCTGGGAACGCCAGCCCATGGCCTGGCAGTCCCGCCTCGGCAACATCTCCGTGGCCTTCAGCGGCAACGTCATCAACGCCGAGGAGATAATCGCCGCCATGAAGGATCAGGGCCATTCCTTCTACAGAGGTTACAATGTCGAGGTGATCGCCAAGACGATCATGGAGGCCGACGACATGGTGGAAGGGATCGCCGCCCTGACCGGGCGCATCAAGGGGGCCTATTCCCTGGTTATCCTCGCCGCCGAAGGGATTTACGCCACCCGGGACGTTTATGGCTTCCGACCCCTCATCCTCGGCCAGAACGGAACCCGCTTCGCCGTCAGTTCCGAGTCCCGGGCCTTCCAGAATCTCGACATGGAGGTCGTCCGCGATGTCCGCCCGGGGGAGATCATCCTCATCGACGCCGCGGGATTCCATACCCTCCGGCAACTGCCGTCGCCCCGGAAGGCCCATTGCGCCTTCGAATGGGCCTACACGGCCAGCATCGACTCCGTCATCGACGGCCTGTACGTCCAGGAGGCAAGAAACCGCCTCGGCCAGGCCCTCGCCCAGCGGGACCTGGACGAAGGGGACACGATCGCGGACATCGTGGCCCCGGTGCCCATGTCCGGCATCGGCCACGCCCTGGGCTACCACCAGCGATCCCAGATCCGCTACCAGGAGGCGTTTCTCTACAACCGCTATGCGGACCGGAGCTACACCCAGTCCAGTCAGGCGGCCCGGGAAAAGATGGCCAAACGGAAGCTCTCGCTCCTCAAATCGGCGGTGAAGGACAAACGGATCGTCATCTGCGACGACTCCATCATCCGGGGCACCCAGATCCGCGACAAGGTTCGGGACCTGAAGGACGCCGGCGCCCGGGAGGTCCATGTCCGGATTGCCTGCCCCCCCCTGCTGTACCCCTGCGACTTCGGCGTTTCCACCCGGACCCTGGAGGAACTGGCGGCCCGCCACTGCTTCCCCGAGGGGACCATCAACTGCTTCGACGATCTCCGGAAACTGGAGACATGGATCGCCGGACAGATCAACGCGGATTCGGTCAAATACAACGGCATCGATGCCTTTGTAGGCGCCCTGGGCATCCCCCGGGAGGATCTCTGCCTGAAGTGCTGGAACGGCATCAGCCCCCTGACCTGACCATGCGCCGCGGGCGGGAATGACCGCGGCGAAGCCATTTACGGAGGGTGCCCCTCGACCTCGGGGGTCCCCCCGACGCTGTCGTAACGACGACGGAAGGCGCGACGCCGCAGCCGAACCCCAGACAGACCCCCCTCCCGCCAACTTTTGGGGGCAGGGCGGATTGGTTACGCACAAAATAAGCCGAACTATGACGGGCGAGCCAATGGCAACGCCACCGGAAATCGCTTTTGAGGCCTCTCTTTCTCGATCCCGTCTTGCAATAGACGCGGCCAATCGGACGAGTCTTGCAATAGACGCGGGTTTCCTTATCTTTTGCAATCACAGGATATCGAGGGCCGGCGGGAAGAGCGGACCCGCCCTGGACACGGTAAATTTGTTCTATCTCTAAGTGGCTGAAAACAGGACGTGCCTCACTTTTAGTAGCTCATTCAAGATCAACTACTTACATTGAGAAGAAATTTACCCTGCCGCCCTGGACTTGGGGGTGTAAATCCTTCTTCGGAAGTGTTATAGGGACGGATCGGTACCAACGGGAGGCATCCAAGGGGTTTAGTCGATGCGGGAAGATCACGAACGTTTCATGGACCGGGCGCTACGGCTGGCCCGAAAGGGCGAGGGGCGGGCAAGCCCCAATCCCATGGTCGGCGCCGTCATCGTCAAGGACGGCCGGATCATCGGAGAAGGCTATCATGCCTGCTGCGGGGAGAACCATGCGGAGATCAACGCCATCCGCAATGCCCGGGAACCCATACCCGGCGCCACGTTCTACATCACCCTGGAGCCATGCGCCCACCAGGGACGGACGCCCCCTTGCGTCCAGGCCTTGATCGGGGAGCGACCGGCCCGGGTGGTGATCGGCGTCATCGACCCTAATCCCGCGGTCGCCGGCCGGGGGGTGGCGGCCCTGCGGGCCCAGGGCATCGAAACCATCGTCGGCATCCGGGAGGAGGAATGCCGCCGGCTCAACGAAAAGTTCTTCAAATACATGACCACCGGCCTGCCCTTCGTCACCCTGAAATACGCCCAGACCCTCGATGGCCGCATCGCGACGGCGGGAGGCCATTCCCGGTGGATAAGCTCGCTTCCGGCCCGGCGCTACGCCCACCGCCTGCGGAGCGTCCACGATGCGGTGCTCGTCGGGGCCGGCACGGCGCGCCTTGACAATCCCGAACTGACGGTTCGTCTGGTCCGGGGAAGGAATCCCCTGCGGATCGTCCTGGACAGCCGTCTGGAAGTCCCGCTTGAAGCCGGCGTCTTCCGGAACCAGAACCAGGCGCCGACCCTGGTCGTGGCCACCGTGGGGGCCCCGGAGGAGAGATTGCGGGCCCTGGCCGGCCGGGGCGTGGAAACGCTCCAGGTCGCCGCCGCGCCGGGGGGGATCGACCTGCCGGAGCTGTTCCGGGAACTGGGTCGGCGGGGCGTCACCTCCGTCCTGGTCGAGGGGGGCGGCGCCACCATCACCTCGGTGCTCCGGGAGAGACTGGCGGACCGCCTCGCCGTCGTCGTGGCGCCGAAGATCATCGGCCAGGGCGTGGAGGCCGTGGGCGACTTGGGGCTCGCCGTCATGGACCAGGCCCTGCAACTCACGGCGACGCAATGGCGCCGCCTCGGTCCGGACATCCTCTGCACCGGGGTGATCGCCCCGGCGGAAGCGCCAGGGCGAGACCTCTGAAAGCCGCCGCCTCAGGCGTCCCATCGCCATGCCGGCGGAAGCCGGAAGATTGTGTAGGGGCAGGCCCCTGTGCCTGCCCGATGTATGGCAGGCCCCTGTGCCTGCCCGATGTCCCGGACCCCGGCCTTTTGCCGGGGCGACAGGAAAGGGCATATCTTCAAGGGTCTCGAGGCAGGGGCGCCAAGACATTCCACCGCGCCGATGAGAGAGGAACTCGCGGCCTTCAGGGCGCCGGGGATGCGCTTTTTTCGGAAAACAGGGGATGATGGGAATATGCAGAAGGCTTTTACGAAGAAGAGAAAGATTCGGGTCGTTCAGTACGGTTTGGGATATATCGGCCTGGAAACGGTCCGGGCCATTCTCAAGAAGGAGACGCTGGCCATCGTCGGCGCCGTGGATACCAACCCGCGTCTGGCGGGAAAGGATCTGGGGGAGTTGCTGAAGCTGCCGGCGCCGCTAGGGGTGAAGGTCAGCGACCGGCCCCGGGAACTCCTGGCCGATATCAAGGCCGACGTGGCGATTCACACCACCAGTTCACGGATTCCATCCATCTACCAGCAGTTCGAGGATATCCTCGAAAACCGGATCAATATCGTCTCCGCCAGTGAAGAGCTGCTCTTCCCCTCGGCGGAAAACGCGATCCTGGCGGAGCGGATCCATCTCCTGGCTACGGAAAAACGGGTCACCGTCCTGGGGACGGGGGTCAACCCGGGCTTCGTCATGGACGCCCTGCCGCTGTTTCTCACTGGCGTCTGCCAGGAAGTGCGGGAGATCCACGTCCGTCGCGTCGTGGACGCCGCCACCCGGCGCTACGCCCTACAGAGGAAGATCGGCGCGGGCATGACCGTGGAGGGGTTCCAGCGGGAGATAGACAAAAAGGCCCTGGGCCATGTGGGGCTCCGGGAATCCCTCCACCTGATCATCGACAAACTCGGCCGGTCCGTGGACCTCGTGGAGGAATCGGTGGCCCCGGTAATCGCCACGCATCCCATCCGGACGGACTATTTCGAGATCAAGCCGGGTGACGTGGCGGGGATCGAACACCTCGCCAAGGGGATCAAGGACGGAAAGGAGTTCCTGACCCTGGAACTCCGGATGTATGTGGGGGCCCCCGACCCTCACGACGCGATTAGGATCGTGGGCACTCCGGACATCAGCTTGACGATCGAGGGCGGCGTCGCCGGCGATCAGGCCACGGCGGCGGTGCTGGTAAACTCCATTCCGGCGGTGCTGGACGCCAAGCCGGGGCTGATCACGGTGAAGGACCTTCCCTCGCCCTACTGTTACTGAGCCGTCCCGCCGCCGCGGCAGAGCCGCCGCGACGGGGAGGCGACGACCCCAATTGAGGAGAGCTTTGAAAAACGCCGCTTGGCACTCTCCGTCGTCGCTCCGACCGAAGCCGGAAGATTGTGTAGGGGCAGGCCCCTGTGCCTGCCCGATGTATAGCAGGCCCCTGTGCCTGCCCGATGTATAGCAGGCCCCTGTGCCTGCCCGATGTCCCGGACCCCGGCCTTTTGCCGGGGCGACAGGAAAGGGTAGTTTTTCAAAAGTCTTGAAAGAGGGTGCGGTTTATGGCGTGGTATGCCATCCATACGAGAAGTCGTCACGAAGACCGGGCATATTTGGGACTGACGCAGAAGTCCTTCCAGACCTTCCTCCCCAAGATCGAGGTCTGGAGCAAACGGAAGGACCGCCGCAAAAAGATCATGGTACCCATGTTTCCAGGCTACCTCTTCGTGGCCGTGGAGGACATCGACAATGAAACGAAGGTGGAAATCCTCAAGACCTTCGGCGTGGTGCGCATCCTGGGAAAGCCCTACGGGTCGGAGCCCATCCCGATCCCCGACGCCAAGATCGACGCCATCATGCGCATCGTCGCTTCCCGGGTGGAGGTCCAGCAGTTTCAGTACCCCAAGGTGGGAGAGTACGCCAAGATCATCGATGGCCCCTTCCAGGGGATCGAGGGGCTCGTGGTGGAGGCCGACATGGAAAAGGAGCTGTTTGTCGTCACCATCGAACTGATGCAGCGCTCCGTGGCGATCAAATTGGAGGGGTTTCGCGTGGCCAGGCTTTGATTTCCGCAAATTTAAGCTTGACATTGGTCGGGATTTGGGTAAGAAGCTTGGGCCGTATCGTCCAAAATCAATCGACAAGCGAGACAATGGCCCTTGAAGGGAACGATAAAAATCGACGGGGAATTCTGCAAGGAATGCCTCCTGTGCACGACGGTCTGTAAAAATCAAAACCTCCGCCCCGCCGCGGAACTGAATTCCAAGGGTTTCCATCCCATCGAGTTGAAGGAAGACGCCGACTGCAACGGCTGCGCCCTCTGTGCCGTGGTATGTCCCGAAGTCGCCATAGAGGTGTACCGTGAGTAGAATCCTCATGCAGGGCAACCGCGTCATCGGCGAGGCGGCGATCCGGGCCGGCTGCCGCTTCTATGCCGGCTACCCCATCACCCCTCAGAACGAACTGACGGAATACATGGCCGACAACATGCGCCGCGCCAAGGGCGGGATCTTCATCCAGGCGGAAAGCGAAATCGCCGCCATCAACATGGTGCTCGGGGCCTCCGCCGCCGGCGCCCGGGCCATGACCTCGTCCTCCAGTCCGGGGATATCCCTGAAGCAGGAGGGCATCTCGTCCCTCGCCGCCGACGAACTGCCGGCGGTCATCGTAAACATCATGCGCGGCGGGCCGGGGCTGGGCAACATCCTCCCCTCCCAGGGCGACTACTTCCAGGCCACCCGGGGGGGCGGGCACGGCGATTACCGCACCATCGTCCTCGCCCCCGCCTCCGTTCAGGAACTGGCCGACCTCACCATGGACGCCTTCGAGCTGGCGGACCGTTACCGCAATCCCGTGATCATCCTCGCCGACGGCATGATGGGCCAGATGATGGAGCCGGTGGAGTTTCACGCCCCGCCGCCCCGCCGGTATCCCGAATGCTACGTCCTCAAGGGCATGGGACAGGGGAAGAGCAAGTTCATCCGGGCCCTGATCCTCGACGCCATCCGCATGGAGGAGCACAACTGGAAGCTCTATCGCAAATACCAGGTCATCGCCCAGAAGGAGGTCCGCTGCGAGACCTTCTGGACCGACGACGCGGAGATCCTCATCGTCGCCTACGGCACCGCCGCCCGGATCGCCAAGGGTGCCATCAAGCGGAGTCGGGAGTTGGGTCTGCCCGTGGGTCTCATCCGGCCCATCACCCTGTGGCCTTTCCCTACCCAGGTCCTCCAGGGCTTCGCCGCCCGGGTGGACGATTTTCTCGTCTTCGAGATGAACACCGGGCAGATGTTGGAAGACGTGCAACTGGCCCTGGGAAACACGGCCCGTATCCAGTTCTACGGCCGTCCCGGCGGCGTTATCCCCACGCCGGCGGAACTCGCCAAGGTAATCGCCTATCAGCTTCGGAAGAAATGACATGAAGAATATATTCAGCCGCCCGAAATCTCTGAAGAAAGCCGCATTTCACTACTGCGCCGGCTGCGGCCACAGCATCACCCACCGCCTCATCGCCGAGGCCATCGACGAATTGGGCATCCAGGACCGGGCCATCGGCATCCCCCCGGCGGGCTGTGCCGTCATCGCTTACAACTACTTCGACGTCGATATGCTCGAGGCCCCCCACGGCCGGGGCTGCGCCGTCGCCACGGGGATGAAGCGCGTCCTTCCCGACCGGATCATCTTCTCCTATCAGGGCGACGGCGATCTGGCGGCCATCGGCACGGCGGAAACCATGCACGCCGCCAACCGCGGCGAAAACATCACCGTGATCTTCATCAACAATGCCGTTTACGGCATGACGGGCGGCCAAATGGCCCCCACGACCCTCCTGGGGCAGGTCTCCACCACCACGCCGCCGGGCCGCTCGGCCCTCCTGGACGGACATCCGATCCATTTGAGTGAGATCCTTGGCCAGCTCCCCGGAACCCGATATATCGAGCGCTGCGCCGTCAACAGCCCGGCCAATATCACAAGGGCCAAAAGGGCGATCAAGAAGGCCTTTAAGTGCCAGATGGACGGCGCCGGGTTCTCTCTCGTCGAGATCCTCTCCCAGTGCCCGACCAACTGGAAGATGACCCCCGTGAACGCCTGTCGGTGGGTTACGGAAACGATGGCGAAGGAGTTCCCCTTAGGGGTCATCAAGGACTTGAAAGCGCAGGCGCCGACATCATGATCAAGAAGACCATCTTCGCCGGTTTCGGAGGCCAGGGAGTTCTGATGATGGGCTACATTTACGCCCATGCGGCAATGAACGAGGGCTTCCACGTAACCTACCTGCCTTCCTACGGCGTCGAGGTGCGGGGCGGCACGGCCAACTGCACCGTGGCCGTGTCGGACGAAGAGATCGCCTCCCCTATCGCCTCGGAACCGGATCACCTGGTGGTAATGAACAAGCCGTCCCTTTTCACCTTCCAGAACCGCGTCGCCCCGGGCGGGGACATCTTTCTCAACTCCTCCATCATCGACGCCCGGCCGACCCGGAAGGACGTCCAGATCCATGCCGTTCCCGTGGGGGACCTGGCGGAGCGACTGGGCAATCCCCAGGTGCTCAACATCGTCATGATGGGGGCCTTCATCAGGAAAACGGGCCTCCTCCCCCCTGAGGCGTTTCTCAAGGGTCTCAAGCACATCCTGGGGGAGAGAAAAAAGGCGGCCATGGAGATCAATCGCAAGGCCTTCGCCGCAGGCTACGAATTGCAGACATGAAGGAGACGCTTCAAGCCATGGCTATTCAACAGGTTTCCGTAAGGCTGGACAACGTTCCGGGGGCCTTGACCAAACTGGTGGACATCCTGGACAAGGAGGACATCAAGGTCAAGGCCATATCCGCGGCCAGCACCGAGGAACATTCCACCGTCCGCGTCGTGGTCAACGATCCCCAGAAGGCCGTCACCATCCTGGAGAGCTTCAATTTCAATATTCAGGTGGATCCCGTCATCGCCGTGGAGGCGCCCTGCCATCCCGGGGGCATGAACGCCATCGTCAAGCCCCTGGCGGAAGGCGACGTGAACATCCACTACATCTATACCACCATCGAACGCCTCGGCAAGGAAACGATCATAATCATCGGCTGCGACCGCATCGAACGGGCCGTGGAGATCCTGAGCCAGCACTGGGTAAACTTCGTCGGTGACGAGATATACTCCCTCTGATCGCGTCTGGCCCCTCCCGGACATCTTTTGCAACCAACCCCCGTGCCTGGGGCGAGGCCCTTGAAAAACCGCCGCCCATGCCCTCTCGGGCATGACCCGGCATCCAGAGAATATTTGAACCCAAATTTTCTATTGGATGGTTCACGGGTCCATGATTCATGGCGCGACGCCCCTGGGTCATGGGCCAACGGGTCGCATGGCGAAGGAGACATAATGAAATCGATAAAGAATTTCTGATGGTTTCCTTGAGACAGCATCCGGAAATCCTTGCCGCCGCCATCTGCGGCGTCGCCTAGAGAGGGCGGAAACCTCCTGATGGAAAATTTGGGTTGAAGACACTGGTTTCCCACTTACCCGGGAAGGGCCATGGGGAGGACGCGACGGGGTTTCGCAAAGGCCTCGGGACAGGCGCGGGCGAAGGATGACAACACCCAAATGGTCACGGGATTTTTCATGGGAAGAAACGACGGCGGCGATTCCCCCTTCCGCGCCGCCGGGCGGGATGACGTAAATGCGATAGGCACGCAGGCAATGCCCCAGACTGACTCGTAAACCGGCCCATATGAGCGTTTCCCCGGAAAAGGAAGCGGCCCTGGCCGCCCGCATGGCGGCCCTGGGGATCGCGGAGGACGACTTGCGGGAGACCTTCGTCCGCTCCTCGGGACCCGGCGGCCAGAAGGTCAACAAGACCGCCACCTGCGTCCACCTCGTCCATGTGCCCACGGGCCTCGCCGTCAAATGCCAGCAGGAGAGGTCCCAGGCCCTGAATCGTTTCCTGGCCCGGCGCCTCCTTCTAGACCGGATCGAGCGCCTCCGGAAAGGGCTGGCGGCGGCGGAAAAGGCCCGTCGAGAAAAGATCCGCCGCCAGAAACGCAAACGCTCCCGACGGGCCAAGGAAAAGATCCTCCAGGACAAGCGCCGCCAGGCGGAAAAAAAGGCGGCCCGGAGCAGGATGGATCCGGACGGGGAGTGAGGGGGAGACCTGCCGAGGGATGGGCGGCCGGGAGAGAAGGCCGGGATTTATGGCGGAGACGACGGCAGGGCGGGAACGACGACCACCACCGGACGGTAGAGGAAGAGATTGCGGCGGATGAAACTCCTCTCCTTTTCAAAATCCTCGTATGAATTGCACACATAAGTGACAACCATATCCTTGCCCCGGGAAAACTCCCGATGTTCCTTGCCGGCATAGCAGAAGTTGTTTTCGTCGTAACGGGTACTGTGTCGGGCAACCTCCGGGATGGTTCCGACCAGCGCCCTCGCCGCCGACCATGGACCCTCCAGGGCAGGCGCCGTACGATACAACAGCCGGTCGCCATTGTTCTCCAGAGACATGTGCACGGCTACCCACTCCCCCCGCTCGGGGTGGTAGCGCACGCTCAGTTCCGAAACCGCGGCATCCAGAACCACCTTCAACCGCCGACGATCCGGCTCGGCGTCCCACCGGCCGTCGCGGTGGAGGTACTGGATGGACCGGGCCGGGGCGGCGAGGCGATCCAGGGGAATCCGCGCCAGGATGTTACCCAGGACCGCCCCTTCCGCTCCGATCGCGCTGTAGAGGGGGTAGAAGTAAACGTGCCCCCAGTGCACGACGGAAGTCGTGGCGAACGCCTGGATCTCCCGCGGGATGTCCGGAGTCAGGTCCAGGTATTCCACAACCCAGCGGTTCGGGTCCTCCGCGGTAAAGTCGTCGATTCGGGCCAGCTTGTGCCCGACGACAGCGAACTTGAAGGGCCCTTCCCGCTCCGGCGCGGCCCGGACGGCGACGAGGGGGATATAGAGCCTCCCCTCCGCCAGGAAGGGATCCTGGGGCCAGAGCCATTCCCCGTCGGCCCCGAAGGAGGAGACGAACCGGCCGTCCTTCTTCTTCAACCGGTAGCGGATCCGGAAATCCTCCGCCACACAGGTCGAGACGGCCACCGTCGTGCCCAGGACCACCGTCATGCCAATGCGGTCCCGCCGGCCCTCCTCCTCGGACGCAAAACTGTCGCCGAAAAGCCACAGCGTCCGCCGGTCGTCCAACCGGATGGAATAGGCCCCATCCCCGCCATACCATCCGTCCCGGTCGGGAAAGGCAGGACGACACTGCCATGCCTCCGGTTGCCGGTCGCCGGGCCGGCTGCCGACGTCCGAGACGGCCGGGAGGGCCACGCATCCGGACAGGCCTAAGAGCAAAAGGGGCAGGGCCATCCGGAGTACCCGACGCCAGGACCGCCCCGCCGCCGGGGACGGCTCACCCTCCGGCACCCCGGGAAGTCCTCTTACGCGCATCCCCTTGACATTCCGTGGAAATATCGATAGGGCGAGACCCTTGAACAATTGCCTCACCAACCCCCTTCCGTCATCCCCGGGAAGAGACCTTTGAAAAACTGCCGCCCATGCCCTCCCTGGCTGGACCCGGCATCCAGAAAATAGTCGAAGACACTGGTTTCCCCACTTTTTCGGGAAGGCCCAGGGGGAGGACGCAACGGGGTTTTGCAAAGGCCTCACAAAAGATATGACTTGACACGAGCGGCGCAAGGGCTTATAGGTCTTTCAGTTTTTTTGTTTCGGTTTTGGCCGCATCACCCAGAGCCCATAAAAAGGCTGCTGGGTTTTTTTTCGGACCGTTCCTTGACAGGAGGGGGCATGGCAAGAAGGAGTCAGGAAAAATTCGCCAAGCGGCAGCGGGAAATCGAACGTAAGCGCAAGGCCGATGAAAAGATGGCCCGGCGTCATCAGAAGCGCCTCCGAGCCACGGAAGGTGACCAGGAGGAAACAGACCGCCACCGGCCGGCCTCTTCGACGGAGCTACCGCCGCCGACCGACGGCCATCCTCCGGCGGCGGACCCGCGGGACATCGCCGGGAACGCCCCGGACCCGGAGGGATTCCCTCCCGACCGGGAAGGGGAAGACCGGTCAGGCCAGCCATGAGACCTTTGAAAAACCGCCGTCCATGCCTTGCCGGGCCTGACCCGGCATCCGGAAAATAGTTGAATACACTGGCTCCCCCCTTTCCCGGGAAGAACCATGGGGAGGACACAACTGGGTATCGAAATGGACTCGCCACGGCGATGGCGGGAAGAAACATTGGCGCCACAATAATACAAACCTCGAGAAGGAGCCGTCATGAACATCTATGTAGGGAATCTGTCGTACAACATCACCGAGGAAGATCTGCAGCAGGCCTTCGCGGCCTTCGGGCAGGTTGCCTCCGCGGCAATCATCACGGACCAGTTCAGCGGCCGGTCGAAGGGATTCGGCTTCGTGGAAATGCCCGTAAAAGAAGAGGCCCTGGCCGCTATCGCCGGCTTGAACGGCAAGACGATGCATGACCGGGCCCTGAACGTGAACGAGGCCCGTCCCCGGGCGGACCGCCGGAGCGGCGGCGGCGACAGAGGCGGCGGCCGCGGCAGGCCCGGCGGCCGATCTCGTTACTGAGAAGCTACGTCAGCCGGGCCGCCAGGCCGTCGGCGGCCCGGCGACCCGGGAGATTCGCTTCCCACGCCGGGCCGCCGGGGCGGGGACGGCGTGCCCATTCCTACCATTCGTCCTTGAGGCCGGCGTTGGGATTCACCTTCTCATCGAAGGCGCATTTCGGGCAGTAATAAAGGGGGATGACGGTGCCGCAGCCCGACCCGACAAGTTCGAGGTGGTGGCAGGCCTCGCAGACCTCGCCGCTGCAACCGGAGCAGGTGTAGAGGGTGATAACCTCTTTCCCACAGAAGGGGCATGCCTTTTTTTCCTCTCCCATGACGCTCTCTCCTTTCATGAAACATGCTGTGTGACCTTTGAAAAACCATAAAGCCCCGCAACCCCGGCCAAAACCGGGATCCGGAACACCCCGGGTCTCTCCGCGTCCGGCACGGCCTCCCTCCTTGTTTTTGCGCCCCAGGGACACGGTCTGGCGCCGGGTCATTGTCCCCTTGTCGGGCCGCATCGGATCACCCGTTTCCTCCGGGGCTTGGGATCTCCCCCGGGATGATTCCCCGATTTCGGGGCCTTGAAGATCTTGACGGATCCAATCCTTCGACGATGAAGCGCCGACGCCTATCGTCGAGGGAACGGCAATAACCGCCGGCGGGAATACAATCGGGATGCGAAACGCCCGATGCCCCCCGGCGGTCGATTTGGTTGGAAGGCAGATTTACAATTGTGTATCCAGACTTACAGAAGCTGGGTTCATTTGTCAAGACCGTTTTCGAAAGGGCAGCCCGGGCAATTCCACCGCCCTGGACCCGGGACTTGTTCAGCGGCTTCCGGGGTTGACAAACAGGGCCATGGGCGTGATTCTTGAACAAAGTCCCGTGCTTTCCAACGCCGCCTTAACGGGAATACCTTGGAAACAAAGCATTCCGGCTTCCGCCGGCATGACGACGGGAACTCGGAGGCGGCATTTTTCAAAGGCCTCAAAGCATGAACAGCGAAAACGCTTCCGCGGGGCATCCGTTTAATAGAGAGTTCCTGGGCCTTTGCCTGATCGTCGTTGCCGCCTTTTGCAATATCAGCGTTTTTTACACCTTCTATCACTATCTGGAGGGCATTAAAATCCCGGTCGCCTGGCGGGGCGTCCTGGTCGGGCTGGAACCGATGGCCGCCTTTGCGCTGCGCCTTTTTGTCCTGCCCTGGCTCCATCTTCGGAACGCTTACGGCGTCGCCATGGTTTCCCTGGCGCTGCTTATCGCCGTTTCATGTTCCTACCTCTGGATAACCGCGCTTCCCGGTTTGATCTTGCTGCGCATTGCTCACGGGGCGGTTTTTGTTCTGCTCACCTCCGCCACGATATCCATCCTGGTGATCTTCATCCCCCCGGAAAAAAGCGGCCAGGGATTCAGCATCTTGACCGTCGCCACCATGATTCCCTTTGCCGTCATCCCGCCGCTGACCGAAACGATCCTGCCCCATCTGGACAATGCCGCGGGGATCTATGCCGGCGTCTCTGTCTTTTCGTTCCTTGGCATCGGGCTTATGCTGGTCCAGCGCCGACGCATCCAGACCGCCATCGCCCGGATGGACAGAACGCTGATGCAGCGTTTGCCCTGGGGAGAGCTGCGGGACAACTTCCGTCAACGCGCCGTGGCGCTCCTGCTGGGGGCGATTCTTTTTGTTTACGTGGCCCACGCCACCGTCTTCTACTTTATCAAGAATCTCGTCATCGAAACGGGCGTCGGCGACGCCGGGGCCTTCTTCGGCGTTTCCATGGCGGCCATGATCGCCGTCCGGCTCTGCGGCGCCCTGATCCTGGACCGCCTCGACAAGCGGGCGCTGCTACGGTTGACCCTGGTCGCCCTGATCCTGTGCCTGGCCATCCTTCCCCATGCCGCCTTCCCCGTTGTCTGGCATTTCCTGGCCGTCCTTTACGGCGTCGCCATGGGCGTGGCCCTGCCCGTGCTCAACGCCCTGCTCTTTTCCGCCTCCGCGCCGAACCTGCGGGGGATGAACGTCAATATGACGCTATTTGTCCTCGATGGGGCCTATTTCCTCACGCCCTATCTGGGCGGCGCCTTCATTGCCGGCGGCGGCGGTTTTGACCTTTTGTTTTATGGGGCCGCGGGATTCGTTTTGCTCGCCCTAACACTATTGAGGAGGTAGAAAAGATATGGCGTCAAATGGACCGACCAACTATTCCGTGGGAGAATTTCGCCCGGGGGACGGAGAAGGGATCGCCGCTCTTTTTCGGAGCGTTTATGGCGAGGGCTATCCCGTCCGAACCTTCTACGAACCTGAAGAACTGGCGGCGGCCGTCGGGGAGGGCCGCATCTATTCCATCGTTGCCCGCGGTCCGGAGGGCAAAATCATCGGCGCGACCCATCTGTTTCGCCATGCCTCCGCAAAAAACCTGTATGAGTGGGGCGCCGGTCTCGTTTTGAAGGAATGGCGAAATGCCGGGGTCAATCAATATCTGACCGACTTCCTTCACCGTCGGTTCATCCCCGACAAACGGCATATCGAGGAGCTCTTCGGCGAAGCCATCTGCAATCACGTCCATCTGCAGAAGGCCTGCGACGCCAGTCGCTACCTCGAAACCGGGATCGAGGCGGCCCTCATGCCCGCGGAGGCCTACGCCAACGAGGCAGACGACCCGGGGCGTGTGGCAACCCTGTGTGTATTTCGCTGCTTCATTCCCAAGGCGCATCGAATCTTCCTGCCCCGGGAATACGAGGATATCTTGCGGCGCATATACGCCCGACTGGATGATCGCCGGGAACTCCGCCTCTCGGCCTTGCCGGAGGAAACCGCGCCGTCGGACGCGACGACCGAGGCGGAGCTGCAGATCTATGAGTCCGCCGGGGTGGCGCGGATGACTTTTTCCAGCTCCGGAAGAGATTTTTCCGCCCGGATCGAGGAATTGGAAGGACGGGCAAAGGAAAGGAATGCCGTGGTTTTCCAGGCGTTTCTGAACTTGACCCAGCCGTGGGTCGGCGGGAGCGTGGACATTTTGCGACGGCGGGGCTATTTTTTCGGCGCCGCGCTGCCCCGGTGGTTCGACGGCGACGGACTGCTCATGCAGAAACTGGACTGTCCCCCGGATTTCGACCGGATCGTTCTCTGGAGCGATTTTGCCAGGGAACTTCTGGAGTTCATCCGGAAGGACCGGGAAGAGACGGCGGGCCAACCCCTTATCGAGCCTTGAGGCCTTTGCAAAACCCCGTTGTGTCCTCCCCGTGGCCCCTCCCGGCAAGGTGGGAATCCGGTGTCGAGACCTTGGGAAAACGCCGTTGAAAAATTCCGTATCCGACTCCCTGTCGTCATCCCCGTGGAAGACCAATACCGTGTTCCCAAGATGTTCTGGAAGCCGGTTTTGGTCGGGGCCACGGGAAAGCGTAGATTTTCAAGGCTCTCGTGTCTTCAACTATCTTCTGGATCCCGGGTCAGGCCCGACAGGGCATGGGCGGCAGTTTTTCAAAGGTCTCGCCCTTGGAAAAACGCTGTTACCGACGCCCTGCCGTCGCCCCGGCCGAAGCCGGAAGGCCGGGTTTTCAACGAACGGTTGACACCTCGGGCGACTCGCGGTTTCTTCCCCCGGGGTTTTGAGCGGCCGGCGCATTTCCCCGTCCCGCCTTGCCGCGTCGCCGCGCTTGCCGGCCATGAATACGAACGGACGCGCCAGGCCGTGGGCGGCGGGAGGACCATGGCGGCTCGCGGGGTCCGCGCCGGATTCTCGCGCCTATTTTACGAGAACCAAAAGCATTTTGAAGCGTTTGTCGGCGTTTACCGCATGGGGATGGTTGGCCGGCATGACGATCATCTCCCCTTCCTTGACGGTGTGCCAGACCTTGGAGATCATGATCTCCCCCTGGCCTTCCAGGGCGTAAACCAGGGCATCGAAAGGCGCGGTGTGTTCGCTCAGCCCCTCGCCCGCATCGAAGGCAAAGACCGTCACGGTTCCCGTCGCCTTCTTGACGATCTCCCGACTGACGATGGAATGCTCCCGATACGATGCCAGCCCGGCGAGTTTCAGCGGTCGGGCGATCAGATCTTCATGGATGGGCGTTTCGCTCATGGTTATCCTCCTCCTCCTTCTTGATTGCTGTTCGATGTGTCGTCCCTTTAGCCCGCCGACGGTTATCCGGGCGAGTCAGAAAGGTCGGTTCGCCGCTTTCTCGGCCGTCGCGACGGCCTGATGGGCCATGTCGATGGACTGTCCCAGGGTATTGAGGACCTGATCGGGATTGTGGAATCCCATACTGTTCTCCGCCGCCACAATATCCCAGAACCATTGGGCCTTTCGGAGCAGTTCCCGCGCCTTGGCAAGCTCCGCCTGCTTGACTCCCGTCGTCTTGCCCGCCTTCCCGACGACCTCGTGCGCCCGGGACACCGCCTGTCCCGCCGCTCTCTGCAATTGCCAGACGTTGCCTTGGATCGTCTTGACGCGCTGGAGGAGCCATTCCGCGCTCTGGGTATGACAGGTCATGCAGGATTCCCTTGTTGTCCGCATGGGGCTCGTCATCCAGTGGGAGGTGTATTTCCTCCCGTTCTTGCGGACATAGGGCATATGGCAGTCGGCGCAGGACACGCCGGATTTGCCATGCACGCCGTTTTGCCAGGTTTCGAAATCCGGATGCTGGGCCTTGAGCATCTTGGCCCCAGAATCGGGATGTTGCCAATCCTGAACGAAACCGGCGGGTTTCTCTTGATAATAGGCATACATCTGCTCCGGCAGCAAACCCCTGTCCCAGGGAAAGACGACCTTGTTGGACTCCGGTTCGAAATAGTATTCCACATGACACTGTCCGCACACATAGCTCCGCATCTCCTCCCGGGACGCCTTCTTCACGTCGATGCCGCGTCGCTCCATGGCCTCCACAAACGCCGGATTGACCACCCGGAGATTCATTGTCGCCGAGTCATGACAGTTGGCGCAAACAATGGGATGTTTCATCAGGGGATAAAGCTCCGGAAGGGGCGTATTCGCGTATTGCCACCCCTTGCTTTTAAAAATATCGATCAGATTCGCCGTCTTGCAGGTCATGCAGGCCCCGGGGCTGGCCGGCGTCACCCGCTTCGTCTCTTTCAGATCCTGAAGGGCATAGGGGTGTCCCCGTTCTTCCGTGTAGTCCTTACTAAAGGCCATACCCTTGAAATTGATAAGGATCTCCGGTTCTTTGATGGATTTCTGCACCTTCATGCTGCCGCCGAAACCGGTGGGGGAAGGCGACATTTCCAGATTCTTGCGGTAGCTCTCATATTGCAGGGGGTAATGCCTCCCCCAGACCGCCGGATCATATTCGCCGGCGGGAATGACTGCCAGTTTGAACCGCGAGTCGGGCTTGCGGACGAAGGCCTGAATGACAATCGCGACACCGATCAGGGCGACCGCCAACAGAAGCGAAACAAGTATCGTCGTTCTTTTCTTATTCAACTCTCATCCCTCCCCTCTCCATTCCCCGGCCGTGAACCAGAAAGCGATGACACTTGAGGCAATCGGCCTCGCCTTTGACCATCGCCGTGTTTTCAATCGTCGTCTGATGACATCTGAGGCAGTTGCCGCGTAGGATATCCCTCCCCTTCGCCGAGATGCGGATCGCCGCGGGATAGTCCCTTAGGGTCTCGTGAAAAAGATCGTTGAGACCGGCCTGGACCTTGTAGGATGCCTGCGCGGCGATGTTGGCGTCCGGCAGATGGCATTCGATGCAGCCGAATTGCTTATGGTTCGATTGCTGCCAGCGATTCTGGACATGCTCCATGCTGTGGCAAGAGGCGCAGAAACGGGGATTTCCCGAGGCTTTATACCCACCAACCGTTAGCACCGTGAGAACCGCGCCGATAATAATACCCATCCCCAGAACCGTAATGGCGGGGAGGCGAAATCGACTTCTTGGGTTCACAGTGTCTTCGTCCTCCTGTAGCCGTGGGTCGGGAAGGCGCGGCAAGGGCCTTGCGTAGCCGCGAATAAATGGTTGGCAAGCGGCGAAGCGAATGTTTCCCGCCGTTTTTGATTCAACTTGACGCCGGGCAAGGAACGAGAATCATTCATTGCCCATGACGACGCGCAAGGGATTTCGGGCGCCGCGGGTAATCCATTCTTCAAAGGTTGCGCTTTCTCCATCGCGCTTGGCAATTACTATGGATGGGTTTTCAGGGTCAATAAAAAAATCGAGGCCTTTGATTTGCCGATGATCGCAATGAGACCTTCGAAAAAATCCTTATCCGACTCCCTGTCGTCATCCCCGTGGAAGCTGGAATAAGGCGTTGGCAAGGCGTCCTGGAGTCCGACTTTTGCCGGAGCGACAGGAATGGGTGGATTTTCAAAGGTCTCGCGTAAAGGTTTGGATCGGAGTCCGTTCTGTTTACATCCGGGACCCACTCCATCGCAGCCGCCCCTCTTCTGGATAAGTAACCCGCTGGTTCGCCAGGGAAGACTCGTTCTTGCCGGCGGGGCGTTCAGACGACGAGCAGGGTCAGGAGGATCGACACGGCGGCGATCGCCACGGGGAGGGTGAGGCCCGCCGCCGGGATGAGGATCAGGCCGCCGAGGACGGCGCCGGCGGCACCCCCCAGAAGATCGGCGGCGTAGAGGGGGGCGGCGAGGCCCCGGTTGCGCCCGGGGTCGTCGGGGCAAGCGGGATCAGCGGGGAAACCGTGGCGTTCGGCGCCGTCGGGACAGTCAGGATCAGCCGCCACTGCGGCCTGGGCGAAGAGGGCCCCGGAAAAGAAGCCGGAGAGGGCCAGGAGGGCCGCTATGGATGGCAGCCCAAGACCGCCCTGTCGGAACAGGATGAGATGGATCAGCGCCGCCAGGGTGAAAAAACAGGCCGGAACGCCGACCCGTCGGAGCTTACCGGCGGGGAGACGGCGGTGCGTCAGCAGCGCCCCCAGGGCCAGGCCGGCCATGAAGGACGCCATGAGCAGCCCGATATCCTGGTAGAGAGCGCCGTTTTTGACTTGATAGTACAGCAGCAGCACGTTCTGGAGGATCATCCCGGCAAAACCGGCCACCGCCGCCAGGACGATCCGCCGACCCGCCGGGGAGGTCCGGACAAGGAACAGAAGCCCGACGACGGCCAGGAGGGAGACAGCGGCCAGGGGCCTAGACAGGACAGGGCGGGAGAGGGAAAAATCCAGGAGAGACGCCCGGGGAAAGAACTTGGATAGCCAGAGCTGCAGGGCTAAGCGGTAACATACCGGCTGGAGATCGCTGTTGGCGGCGGTTTCCGTCTCCGTCAGGCGCCGGCGGATCTCCTCGAAGCGGTCGTTGGCGAACAGATATTCGATATACGCCGGCCTTACTAGTCGCGCCTCGATCCCCCGGGCGACCCAGCGGGCGCTGAGCGACGCCGCGTCTTCCGGCAGGGGGGCGACGGAGGCGGTAACGATGTTCGTGGTCCCGGGGAGAAAGAGGACGCGGGGGAACTCCCCCTGCAACGCCCGATGGATGGCCGCCATGCGGCGGGCCAATGGCGGGGGCCAGATATTCTCCGCCGCCCGGAGGCGGAGCCCGAGGATCCCCCCCGGCCGCAGCCGGGTCGCGCAGATCCGGAAGAACTCCCGGGTGTAGAAGCGGTTGCCCTGCCCGGAGGCGGGCCCCGGCATGGCCACCAGGATCAGGTCGTAGTTGTCGGGGGGGGAGAGACGGCCGCCGGGATCGCCGCCCCGGAGGAAGGCCCGGGGATCGGCGAAGACGAGACGCGCCGGCGGGGTCGTCAGGGCCTGCCGGTGCTCCGGGGGCAACTGGGGCAGAACCATCCCGACCATCCGTTCGTTCAGCTCCACCACATCGATTCGCTCCGGGCCGTGGCGGCGGAGGGCCGCCACAATACCCTCCGTTCCCCCGCCCAAGAGGAGGACCCGTCGGGGCCGGGGGTGCTGGAGGGCGACGAGATGGGCGAAGGTCTCTCCCTCGATCCCCTCCGTTTCCAAGGCAAGCACGTCGTTTTCAAAGACCGCCGCCTGTCCGGAACGACCGGTCACGACGATCCGCCCGTAGGCGGTCTCCCCCACCACCACCAGGTCGGAATGGTTCCAGGCGCTGGTCATGCGGTCGATCCGGGACGCTCCGGGAAGGGCGATGAGGGCGGCGGCGGCCAATGCCCCGGCCAGCCATGCCGATCCCCCTCCCTTCCCTCGCGGGGTCGCCAGGCCGTTCATGGCGATAAAGGCGCTGGTCAGAAGAGTGACCGCCGCCATGGAGAGATTGAATTGCAAAGACAGGACGGCGAGGAGCCCCCCCGCCAGGGCGCCGAGACTTTCGATGCCGTAGGCCCCGGCCAGGGTCCGGGTCGCGCCGGGCCGGGCCTCGATATAAAGCGTCGCCGCGGGGGGGAAGAGGAAACCGCTCAGCAACCCGATCGGGCCGAGGGCCAAGACGGGGATGAGGAGCTGTTGGGAAAAGGGAAGGTAGGCCCCCGGCGCCCCGACGAAAAGCAGGCGGCTCGCCCGGACGAACGTCACGGCGGCGGGCAGGAGGATCGCCAGGGCGATGAGCGCCACCGCGATGGACCCGGCGGCGACGAAGCGGCGGCGGCCCATGAGGGCCCCGGCGGCGGCGCACAGGAGCCAGACGCCCAGGGCATACAGATAGATCAGCTCCACGCCATAGGCGGCGACGGCCAACTCCCGGAGGAGGATGACCTGCCCCAGCAGGGAGATCAAGCCGATATTGAACAGGATTAGTTGCATGACGCCATGCGCCGCGCCCCGGGGACGCCGATCTCCGGGGGCTCATTAACCGGTCAGGCAGCCTCGGACCGGAAGCTGGAGACGACGAACCGGGCCAGATGGTCCCCGATCAGGGCGTAGGGCAGGAGCGCTTCGTTGGCCCCGCAGCTCATCAGGGCGTCGATCTGGTCCGCGGAATCGGCGGTGGCGACAATGACGGCGTTGGGCGCCACGGCCCGGCAGGTCGTAACTATGGAGCGGTTGTTCGTCCCCTTGAGGAGCATGTCCGGGATGGTGGACAGGATGATGTGGGCCTCCGCGACGTGGGTGTGCTCCAGAGTGTCCAGGCTGCCGATGTCGCCGAAGACCCCTCTGACGCCCCGATGTCCCAGTTCCCTGAGGACTTCGAGATTGAAATCGATGACGAGGATCTTCTTCAACAGTTCCGGGGCCAGCTCCTCCAGCCGATCCAAGAAGGCGCGGGCCCCCCGGTGGAATCCCAGGAGGACCACCGGATAGTGATCCGCGCCGGTTTCCTCCTCCTTCTCCTTGGCCGGGGACGGGAAGCCGATCCTTTCCATAAAGCGGTCGAAAAGGAGATAGGCGGCATGATTCCCCTTGACGAAATAAGAGGAAAGCACCGAGGTTATGGCCATGGCGTAGATGATCAGGGACATCATCCGCTGGTCGATATGGCCGAAGCCGACCCCGAGGGCCGCCACCACCAGGGAGAACTCGCTGATCTGGGAGAGGTTGAGGCTGGCGATGAAAGCGGTGCGCCGACCGCTGCCCGCCCAGGAGAGCAGTGGGTAAACGGAGAGGAAGCGAGAAACGATGACGAACAGGACGATCACCACCGCCATGACGAGCAGGGAGGCATCGGGAACGGGGATTTTCATGCCGATGGAGAGAAAGAAGAGGGTGAGGAAAAAGTCGCGCAGGGGAAGCACCTTCGCCGTCACGTGGACGCTGTAGGGAAAGGTGGAAATCGCCACACCGGCGATGAGCGCCCCCATCTCCATGGACAAGCCGATCCATGAGCCCACCCCCGCCATAAAGGCGCACCAGGAGATGGACATGGCCACCACCATCTCCGGCGTCTTCGCGATCTGCTCGAAGACCCAACGGAGGAGGTATTTGCTCAGGAGGTAGCCGCTGGCCAGAAGCGCCAGGCTCTTGCTCAAGGCCATAACGACCAGGAGGGCCCGGGGATTGGTGAAATGGGGCTGAAAGGCCAGGATCAGGATCGCCCAGAGGTCCTGGAAGATGAGGATCCCCAGGGTGATCCGCCCGGGGAGGGTGTCCAGCTCGAATTTGTCGTAGAGGAGCTTGACCACGATTGCCGTGCTGCTCAACGCGCAGAACAGGGCGAGATAGAGGGCGTCGATGCGGCCGTCTCCCAGCCCGTATCCCAGGGCCATGAAGAATCCCACGCCGAGGAGGACGCAGAGGATGAACTGGCCGATTCCGGCATGGAAGAGCTGACGTCCCGAAGAGAGGAGCTTCCGGGGGTTGAGTTCCAGGCCGATGATGAAGAGCAGGAGGATCAGGCCGATTTCCGAAATGACCTCGATGTTTGCGGGATCGGAGACGAATTCGAAACCGATGCCGGGCCCGATCAGCGCCCCGGCTACCAGGTAGCCCAGGATGACCGGCTGGCGAAAGAACTGGAAGACAAACCCCAGGACGGTAGCGGCGAGGATAGAGACGCCGATTTCCGAAAGTATGCCCTGCATTATCGATGCATATCTCCCTTCCTACCCCATGAGCAGCCAGGCGGCGGGCGACCGCTCATTTACGGTTGACCGCAAGGGCGATGAATCGGAGTGGATGCCCCGGGGCCTTTGAAAAGCGCCGCTTCAGACCCCCCGCCGTCATGCCGGCGAAATCGGGAATACAGAGTTTTCAAGGTGTTCTGGCGCGGTCTTTGCCGGGGCGACAGGATGGCGTGGATTCTCGGAGACCTCTATCCGGCGATGCCGGCGGCTCGCTTCGCCCCTGGCGAAAGCGACATGCGGCCCGGGCTTATGGTCGTCAAGGATTCACGCACCCCTACTGGCAAGCCTTCCCTGATCCGCTTTTCACCGGAAGTCGGACTCGTGAAAGACCATGGCCTGGAAGGTCTGAAACTCAGCGCCGGCGCGCCAGCTCCCCACGGGGAGCCCCGCCTTGAGGCAAAGCTGGTCGAGCATCTCCTCCCGGCCCCAGCCCTGCTCCGTGGCCACCTGGGGGAGAAAGACGGCCCCGGCCCGCCCCTTCTGAAGGAGAACGCCGTCCCGACCCACCACGATGTCCTCCGCCCGGGGGACCCTTTTCATCGGCGTCAGGACCGACAATTCGATTTCGATTTCCTTCAGCTCGGCGGCGGTGACCGGACGGAAGCGATGGTCGTTGAAGGCGGACTCGATGGCCATCGCCCCGACGAGGCGGCAGAGCGGCGCCTCGGGGACGAGACGCCCGATGCAGCCCCGGAGCTGCCCGCGTTTCTTCAGGGTGACGAATACGCCGCGATATTCCTGGGCAGCCGGGGAGAATCCCCTGGCCAGCGGCACGGTCTCCGTGGCGAGATAACGGGCGATGGACTTTCTGGCCAGGCCAAGCAGGGCTCTTTTATCCGCCGACGACAACTCCCCCGCGGGCCCCGCGGGCGGTGGCGGCAGTCCCGCCGTCGCCGGGACATCGGCGGTCAGGGCCGCGGCGCCGTAGCCCACCACCCGGGAAAGGTCGCCAATGGCGACGTCGCCGGAATTGGCATAGCTGATCGCCTTTCCGCCTTTGGCACCCATGGCTTGCGCGGCGCTCATGGCGACAAGGATGGGGCCTTCGCCGCAGGCGGCGGTGTGGAGATTGCGTATCCCCCTGCCCATCGCCTCCCGGACGGCCTGCCGCACCCGCTCCGTATCCAGGGTGGGGATCGCCTCCAGTATGGGGATGTCCACGCTCCGGGCCTCCGCGTGGGCGGGATAATGAGACAGGTCGGAACTGGCCACGACAAGGGCCTTCCTGTCTTTCAGGACATCCCCCAGGGCCCGACCGAAACGCCGGCACAGATCGGCCTCCGGACTGCCGACGATCGCCGGGACGATCTTCGCATCCGGGAAGAGGGTCTGGATGAAGGGGACCTGCACTTCCACGGAGTGCTCCCGCTCATGGACCGAGGCATTCCGGACGCAGTCCGGAGATGCCGCCAGGAGTTCTTCCACAACCCTTTTGTCCACCCGGGCCACCCCCAGGGGGGTGGCAAAACCGTCGCCAGGGTAAAGGCCGATGCGGTGGAAACCGGGGGTCGTATGGTTGGTCCCCAGAATCACCACCGTGTCATAACGATGGCCCCGGGCCTGGTTGTAGCCGTCGGCGGCGATCTGCCCCGAATAGATGTAGCCCGCATGGGGCAGGACGAGGGCCAGAGGCCGGGAAACCGTCACCGGCGTCGCGTCCTCGAGAAAGCCGGCAATGGCGGCCCGAAGCGTTGTCGGCGAATTCGAATAGAATTTCCCCGCCACGGCGGCGGGACGAACGGCATCCATCTCCGGCTCCTTTCTGGCCTGAATGACCGCGGCAAAAACCAGGACGAGCGCAATCGCCGCAGCAAGGTAGAGGTGTCTCTTTTTCATGGCCCGTCGCCTCTATATCCAAACGCCGGCTATCCTTTGCCCGCAGAAGGCGCAACGCCCGTCTTTGAGGCGCATCTCCGTGAGGAAAAAACCTGTCCGTCCAATTACCACCTTTTTACAATTCGGGCAATAGGTGTGATTGCCCGGGTGGTCGGGGACATTGCCCACGAAGACATAGCGGAGCCCCGCATCCATGGCCATTTCCCGGGCCCGCTCCAGGGTGGCCACGGGGGTGGGGGGGAGATTCAGGAGTTGGTAATCGGGATGAAAGCGGGAGAAGTGCAGCGGCACGTCGAAACCGACCTCGCCGGCGATCCAGGCGATGAGTTCCCGGAGCATCCGCTCCGAATCGTTCAGCGTCGGGACCACGAGATTGACGATCTCCAGGTGTACCTTCCGCCGGGCGACCTCCTTGATGGTCGTAAGGACGGGGGTGAGTTCCGCCCCGCAGACGCTCCGGTAAAAGGAGGCGCTGAATCCCTTGAGATCTATCTTCACCGCATCCAGGAGTCGGCACATCTCCGCCAGGGGTTCCCGGTTCATGAAGCCGCAACTGACGAGCACCGGGCGAAGTCCGCGCTTTTTCGCCTCCCGGGAGATGTCGATGAGATACTCCGCAAAGACCGTCGGTTCGTTGTAGGTGAAGGCGATTACCGGGGCCTGACGGGCGTGGGCGGATCGGACGACGAGGGCGGGCGGGGTGTAAACGGCCCGAAGGTCCTCCGGCCAGGCCTGGGACAGTTCCCAGTTCTGGCAGAACTTGCAGCTCAAGGGGCAGCCGGCGGTGGCCAAGGAATAGGCGGCGGCCCCGGGGAGGAAGTGGTAGAAGGGCTTCTTCTCGATGGGATCGACATGGACGGCAACGGGGCGGCCGTAAACCAGACTCCGAAGCTCCCCGCGGATATTGATGCGGACGCGGCACCGTCCCCGCTGGCCTTCCCGGATGGCGCAGTTTTGGGCACACAGGAGACACTGGACCAGGTTGGCCTCGTGACGATGCCCCCGTCCCCCGCCCCTCGTCAGGCCGGGATGGCATATCCGGCAGTCGCCGCCCGCCGATTCCACGGAGGCCCAGAATCGGGCCCGGGGGGCCTTCCGGATGAACTCCTCGTCGGGGGAGGCCGCCAGGGCGCGGTTGAGGGTGGGAGGCGCCACGGCCGCCATTCCGGCCGTCGCCGCCACCCGGACAAGGTTCGCCAACAGGTCCCTTCTGGTCAGCATGCCCCGGCACCCCCTCCGGTCCGGGGGCCCACGACGGCGACGACGGCGGCCCCCATGCCCGAACCGTCCCTGACGCGCCGAAATTCGATCCCCGCCGCCCGGGGGCCGAACAATTCCCGCAACATCTCCCGCATGTTTTCCCGGAAGCCGGGAAATCTCTCGAACAGGGACCCGTCGATCGCCACGACATGCCCCCTTTCGAGATTCGCATCCCGCCAGGAAATCACGGCGGCGATCGCCGCTCCGGCCAGGCGGGCCGCCCGGACGGCGACCAGGCGGCATATCCATGCCACCACCGCTCCGTCCGCCGGGGCCGCACCTTCAATACCCACCGCGCCGGCGGGGTCGGCGGACCGAACCGCCACCGCCAGACGCTCCGCCGTCAAGGCATGGGGGGTCGCAACGGCGGCATGGTTCGCCCCCCGGAGGAGCAAGCCCGCCGCCGCGGCCTTCACGATGACCAGCCGGGCCAGCTCCCCCAGATACATGCCGGAGATCATCTTTTCCAATCGCTGCCGGCCGGCGTTATGGGTGGACCGATCCAGGAGTTCATCCCAGGGATTGGCCCGGAGCCGGTCGAAGTTGCCCCATTCCACATTGACGATCATCTCCCCGACGGCAACGTCGCCCCGGCATCTCTCGATCCGTTCCGTCCTCTCGTAATAGCAGGCGTTGGTTCCCGTGCCGAGGATCACGCCAAGATCGCAGGCTGGATCGGCGTAGCTTCCCGCGGCCAGCGTTCCCACCGCATCGTTCGCCAGGGCGGCGATCCGAATCCCCTCCCGACCCCGACGCGCCAGGGCCGCCCGGAGCAGCGCCACCACATCTTCACCCGTCACGCCGGGGACCGTAAAGCCCTTGGTCCAGTTTACCAGCCGTCCGGAAAGGAGGGACGACTGCTCCAGGGGAAAGGAAAAGGCAAAGGCGAGATCGTGGGGCCGCCGGTCGTCAAGACCCCGCTCCAGGAGGAAACGATCCACGCAACCGGCGAGAAAATCGAACAATTCCGTGGCCGAGGCGCTCATGATTGTCCGGGGAAGGACGGTTCTTTCTACTGCCGCCAGTTCGACCCGCCCCTGGCCGTCCAGGGCCGCCTGCCCGACCCGGACGTTCGTGCCGCCCAGGTCGAGGAAGAGCGAGCGCCCCCGCTCCGTTCCCCGGGGCCGGCCCGCAAAGGTGGGAAGCATGGACAGCGAGCTGGGTCGCCCGGCGAGGCCCCGGCGCATCTCCTCATGAAAATCGGCGATCATCCCTCGGGCATCGTCCCGGCTGACCAGGAATTCGTCCCGCAACGACGAGAGAAAGCCCTCGCGGCAAGGATCGGCGTCTCCATTCATGAAAGCCCCCCAAGCACTTGGTCCCGACAAGCCCCCGACGGTGCCATGGCGGCGGGCAACCGTTTCGCTACGCCTCCGTGCGGCCAAGCTCCATCGGCCCGAGTTCCACCACCTCGTGGCGACTCAGGAGTTCGTGGCAGCGGCAGACCCCTCCGCATTCCCCCCGGATGCGTCCCGCCGCCTTCATTTCGTAGTCGTGCAGGGGGGCGTAGGCCTCTACCCCCTGACCTTCCGGCGTTTCTCTGTATGCCGGGGCGTAGGGCGGCGCGGCGAAAACCCCGGGAGGGAGCGCGGACAGGATCGCATCGAGGGCGGCCCCGGTTTCCCGGGAAAAGGTGACGAAGGCATAAGTAAACGACGCCTCCCGGATCCTCCGTGCGGAGACCAGCCGCATCGGCCCTTCCCGGCGGCCCATGCCGAGCGCCTCTTCCAGCATGTCCAGGACGACCTTCTCCACCACGAGCGTCGTATGCTCTCCCCGAAGGCCCGCCAAGCGTCCCAGGATTTCCAGCGGGCGTTCTTCGTCGATCCTCAGATCCTTACCGAAAAAGACGTCCCCCTCCCCTCCCCGGCCGGCGATCAAGCCGTGGACAAATCCGTCGATGTAGTCCCGGCGACCCTCGAGAACCACTTCATAGTAATTGTTGCCCATGGACCCGCCTCCTGCTCAAAAGAATACGAAAGTGACGGCGATGAAAATCGGAATCAGAATCGGGATGGAATACTTGAACATATAGCCGAAGAAGCTCGGCATGTCGACCCCCGCCTCCTCGGCGATGGACTTGACCATGAAGTTCGGGGCGTTGCCGATATAGGTATTGGCCCCCATGAACACCGCTCCCGCAGATATCGCCTGGAGATAGGCGATGAACTGGGGGTTGGCAGTCGTCGTCCCGGCGGCCAGGGCCGCGGGGATCGCGGCCTCCGTCAGATCTAGGCGCCCCAGGGCCATGTTGAAGAAGGTCAGATAGGTCGGGGCGTTGTCCAGAAACGACGAGAGCCCCCCTGCCGCCCAGAAGTAATGGGCCGGGGTCTTGACCGCGTCCACCAGCCAGGCCAGCCCCCCCTGGGAACCTGCCTTGAGGATGGCCAGGGCGGGAATGATGGTGATGAAGATCCCGGCGAAGAGCTTCGCCACCTCGAGGATGGGCCCCCAACTGAAGTCGTTGGCATCCCGGAGCCGCCGGGGGGTGATGAACAGGGAAATCAGGCCCAGGGCCACGATGCTCCCATCCCGGAGGAGATTCTGAAAATGGACCTCGATGCCGAAAACGGACAGATGCCCCGGCCTCCAGTAGCCGCTCAGCAGGATGACGCCGATCACCCCGGCGAGCAGGGGCAGATTGTAGAGGCCCTCGATGCCAATCGGCGTCCGGTCCTCCGTTTCCGGCGGCGCCGGCGATTCCCGGCGGTAGTGGTAAAGATCGAAGACATAAAAGACCGCGAGGAGGATGAGGGCGGACAGGAGCATATGGGGCAGGATGCTCGTGGTCACCCAGAAAAAGGGGACGTTGTGCAGGAAGCCGAGAAAGAGAGGCGGGTCCCCCAGGGGCGTCAGGGAGCCGCCGATATTGGCCACCAGAAAGATGAAGAAACAGATGATGTGGGCCTTTTTCACCCGGTCTTTGTTGGCCCGGAGGATGGGGCGGATCATGACCATGGCGGCGCCGGTGGTCCCCACCCAGGAGGCCAGGACCGTGCCGACGAGGAGCAGCAGGGAGTTCGTCAGGGGGGTCCCCCGCAGGGCCCCGCTCACGGCGATGCCGCCGGCGATGGTAAACAGGCCCCACAGGAGGATGATGAAGGGGATGTAATCGATGAGGACGATGTGGAGGATCTCGTGGAGCGCCGTTTCCCGGAAGAAAAACAGAAACGGCAGGGCGAAGGCCAGGGCCCAGAAGGCGGATACCTTGCCGTAGTGACGATGCCAGAAACGAGGCGCCAGAAGGGGAAAGAGGGCGATGGAGAGCAGGATGCCCGCAAAGGGGGTCGCTGTCCAGACCGGAAGCTCCCGGCCGATGTCGTGGCCGCCCGCCTCACTGGCGGCAAGGCATGCCTCCCCGGGGAGGGCCACCGCGGCAAGAAGGATCGCCACCGCCCAAAAGGTCGCCATGGCCGCCGTTCTTCTCGTTCCTGTCATCGCTGTATCATCCTCGCCTTTGTCCCCGCCAGCGCGCACATGGCCGCCGCCACTTAGCGGCCGCGCCCGCAGGCGCATCAAAATACCATAAATATTCGGCATGTTGTCGAAATATCACCATCGCGGCCCTTGCTATTAAAGGAGATTGCCAAAGAAGTCAAGGGCGCTTTGAACGCCGGGAAACGCCGTATTTCCGCTTCGGCTGGGACGCCTATGGGGCGATGGGGAGTAGGATGCGGCGTTTCTCAAAGCTCTCTTGCGGTCCGGGTGGCCGCGGTGTATAAGGTGGGGGAGGAGGGCAGGCATGGCGGTGAGGCTCGGCAGCAGGGAATTTGACCGGGTGGTGGAGCGGGCGATCGGCAGAATCCCCGCGGAGATAATGGACCGCCTGGACAATGTCCTGATTGCCGTGCAGCGCCGCCCCACCCGGCAGATGAACGCGGACTGGGGACTGGACCCGGACGACCCTCCCTTCGGGATCTATACCGGGGTATCCCTGGCCGAGCGCTCTGAATTCGGCCCGCCTTTGTACCCCGATACCATCTTCATCTTCCAGGCGCCCCTGGAAGAGGCCTGCCACAGCATCGCGGAGTTGGAAGAGGAAATCGAGATCACCGTCGTCCACGAGATCGCCCACTTCCTCGGCATGACGGATGAGGAACTGGCCGCCCTGGGCTACGCCTGATCCCGTCGTCCCGGCAAGACCTTTGTAAAACGACCTGTCTCGTCATGCCGGGCTGAAGACGGCATCCGGAAGATGCTTGCAAACACGGGATTCCCGCCAGGCGATTGCGGGAATGACGAAAGGATGTCCGGGATTGCCGCCTTCTCGGGCATGACAAAAGGCGGTTGCCCGCTTTCCCGGGCATGACGAAGGGAGGGTTTTGAAAATCTACCATTTCCTGCCGTCCCGGCATAATCCGGGCTCGGGAAACCTTGAAAGAGATGAGAAAAGCTTGAGGGTTCGGGGTTCCTTCGCTCAGGCGCGGCGATTCTCCCGGGCTTCGGCCTCATCCGCCAGGGCCCGCCGGGCGATGAGAACTTGGAAACGACGGTTTTCAAAGGTCTCGAAAGCCGGTTTTCAAAGCGATTGTTCGATGGCCCCCGGCAGGGAAACATGCGCCGCCGACGGCGGCTCAGCGGGATAACGAAGGAGACGGGACAGACGGCGCCGAGTCGTCATGTCGATTGTCCATTCCCCCTTACATCCCGAAGACTAAAGAGGCGGGGCAGACGGCGGCGCCGTCCGTCCCGCCTGATGGTCTGGCGGAGAGAGGGGGATTCGAACCCCCGGTACACTTTTTTGAGCGTACACACGATTTCCAGTCGTGCCCTTTCGGCCTCTCAGGCATCTCTCCCGATATATAAATAATATGAGACCTTTGAAAATCTACGTTCTCCTTGCGCCCCGGTTAAATCCGCAGTCGGGAATTACTTGAAAACACAGCATTCCGGCGTCCACTGGGATGACGACAGGGACTTGGGAACGACGGTTTTCAAAGGTCTCGCTATGTCCACAGGCCGGCGCGCCGGCCTCCCGCGGTCCGTCCCCTGCTTGTCGGCCCCACTCCCCTCCCCCGGACGGCATCGCGGCCCCGGGCGCCGTTCCCAAGCGCCCTCGGCGCCCCGGGCGGAACAACGACGGACGGGGATGACCGCATCACGACGGCGAGCCTCGCCTCGGACCGCGAATATTTGGCGGAGAGAGGGGGATTCGAACCCCCGTGGGAGCTTTTGGCCCCCAAATCGATTTCGAGTCGATCCCGTTACGACCACTTCGGTATCTCTCCGCGATCCCCATGACCCGGTGCGAAAGCGGCGGGATCATAACCTCTTTTGCATAAAAAAGCTACTCAAAATTTCGGCGCAGCGCTCCTCCCGCACGCCCCCGAGATATTCCACCGCATGGTTGCCGGGATACTCGTCGAAGATTCGGGCGGCGGATACCACGGCCCCGCCCTTGGGGTCCCGGGCCCCGAAGACGAGCCGGCGCACCCGGGCATGAATCATGGCGCCGGCGCACATCGGACAGGGCTCCAGGGTCGTGTAGAGGGTAGCGCCGGGGAGGCGATAATTGCCCATTATCCTGGCCGCCTCCCGGATGGCGAGGATCTCAGCGTGGGCGGTGGGGTCCTTCAGGCCGATGGGGCGGTTTCCCGCCCGGGCGATGACCCGTCCGTCCAGGACAACCACCGCTCCCACAGGGACTTCACCGGCGACGGCCGCCTGGGCGGCCTCCGCCAGGGCCAGATCCATGAACAGGGCATCGTCCCGGGCATGGACACCGGCGACCCCTTCGGCGGGCAGCGTGTCATGATCGTTCTTCATGATTGGATTTCGCCCTCTTATTGCTTTTTTGGGTTCTTACGGCTATGATCTCGCGATGAAAACCCGCCACCCCCTGGAAAAGACAGCCATGAAAAGGTCGTTCCTGATCGCCCTGCTGGTTTCCCTCGCCTCCCATGCCCTGGTCCTCTCCATGTCCGTCACGGGCGACCGGCTCATGCCGTCGCCGCATCCGGAGCGCCCAATGACCGTCAAGCTGACCGAACCGATTCCGCCCGAACCGGAAGTCCAGGGGAAGTCGGCGGAGACCGGGGGAACGGGCAGCCCGACGGCCGCGGAGGAACATACCGTCAATCTGGAGAGTCCGGACCACCGTTACCGTTCCTATCTCATGAAGGTCCGCCAGCGGATCGAGAGCCGGTGGTCGTACCCGGAAACGGCATTGAAACGCCGGGAAGAAGGGGTCGCCACGGTAAGATTCACCATCGAGAATCGGGGCGTTCTATCCGGGCAGACCATCCTGACCTCTTCCGGGTCGGACACCCTCGACAGGCATTCCCTCACGGTCATTCACACCGCCGCCCCCTACGATCGGTTGCCGGAGGAGTTGCGCCTCGCCCGGCTCCATATAGTCGCCTCCTTCCATTACCGGCTGAAGCCATAGCGGGGCTTGTCCGTCAGAGTTCCGAGATCAGGGAGGCCAGCCGCTGGTCCAATTCCAGGAGTCGTTCCCGCATGTCCGTCTGCTCCACCCAGCCCTTGCCCTCCAGGCGGGCCTGCCGTTCCCGGAGTTGACCGAGGCGCTGCTCCATTCCGCCAAGGAGGAATTCCCAATCGATCGTCGGCTTGGCCGGCACGGGATGCATCTCCCGCTCGATCTCTCCACCCGGCGTCAGCGTCACCTGTTCCAGGTAGTCGGGGATCTCCACCCGATAGCCGAAGCGGGCCGCGATCTTTTCGGCCAACGCCTCCTGGACGGAGTGCTCCCCGTGGACGAGAAACACCCGCAGATTCGGATTCCGGAATCCCCCCAGCCACTCCAGAAGCTGGCTCTGGCCGGCATGGGCCGAAAACCCGTTGATGGTGAAGAGACGGGCCTTGACCGCCACGTCCTCGTTGAATATCCGCACGCTTTTCGCCCCGTCCACGATGCGACGGCCCGTAGTCCCCTGGGCTTGAAAGCCGACGAACACCACGGCGGCGCCCGGACGCCAGAGATTGTGGCGGAGATGATGACGGATTCGCCCGGCATGGGCCATGCCGCTGGCCGAAATGACGACGGCGGGGCCCTCGGAGGTGTTGATCCTCATCGACTCCTCGGTGGAGCGGGTGAAGCGGAGCTGGGGGAAGCACAGCGGATCCCGCCCCTTTTTGAGCAGCGCCTTGGATTCCTCGTCGAAATATTTTGTGTATTTACGAAAAATCTCCGTAGCCTGGACAGCCAGGGGGCTGTCCACATAAACCGGCATGTCCTTGGGCAGTCGGCCGTCCCTGTCGAGGAGATGGAAGCAATAGAGCAACTCCTGGGTCCGCTCCACGGCAAAGGACGGGATGATCGTCTTTTCCCCCTGGCGGTAGCTGAAGGCGATGGCCTCCGCCAGCTCGTCCAGGCTTTCGTCCTCGCCCTTGTGATCCCGATTGCCGTAGGTCGATTCCATGAAGAGATAGTCCGCCGTTTCGATAACCGTGGGATCGTTGACGATGAGCTGCGCCGGACGGCCCAGGTCGCCGGAAAAGACCAGCCGGGAGGTCTTGCCGTCTTCCGTGACGTCAAGTTCCAGGATGGCGGCGCCGAGAATGTGGCCGGCATCCCGGAAGGCGACCGTCACCCCGGCGCCGAGAGAAACCGTCTGATCGTAGTCCACCCCCCGGAATTGACGCGTCGTCTCCTCGGCGTCCCGCTGGGTATAGAGGGCCTCGACCTTCGCCTCTCCGTGCCGGAGGCATTTGCGCGTCTTCCACTGCGCCTCCATCTCCTGGATATAGGCGCTATCCAGCAGGAGGATCCTCATGAGTTCCAGCGTCGGCGGGGTGGCGTAAATGGGGCCCCGGAAGCCGTCCCTGACTATCAGGGGCAGGAGGCCGGCGTGGTCGATATGGGCATGGGTGATCAGGATGAACTCCAGGCCCGCCGCGTCGTAGCCGGAGGTATCCCAGTTTCGTTTCTCGATCTCCCTGTTGCCCTGATGCATGCCGCAATCAACGGCGAAACGACGGGCGCCCGCCTCGACGATGAAGCAGGAACCCGTCACCGTTCGGGCCGCCCCCATAAATTTTATCTTCATCCGATTCCTCCCCAAGTGATCAGGCGTCGAGGCACGGAAGCCTGTTGCGCCTGTCTTTATGTCATCCCCCCGTTAATTGCAACGAGTTTCGCCGCAAAAAGGCATATGAAGGGACGTTGCGGCAAGCGGACACCGACCCGGCGGGGTGGCTTCCGATCCGCCGGGGAACCAAGATCCCGGTGGCAATCTTCCCTGTTTCCTGATACCATGCAGGCCATGGAGTGAGAGCTTTGCATAACCGCATAACCGTGGAAGGATGGAGACAGAGATGATCGACACGATAAAGGGTTTCGTCCTGAGCTATTATTATCAGGCGCTCGTTTGGTACGACGGTCTCACCTATGTGCAGCAGTTCTTCACGCTGTTCGGTCTTTTCGTGGTCGTGGGCATTGTCGTCGGCCTGTGCCTCATAAAGAGGGTCATGCGCTGACCCCACGCGTAGCCAGCAACAGGTTTTTATAGAAACAACATAGAGGAGGGAACACCTATGTCGGAGCCCGTCGTCATCTGCGCCGCCCTTTCCGGCGCGGCCACCTTCAAACAGAACAACCCCTCGACGCCCTACACCCTGGAAGAATTCGCCGACGAAGCGGAGAAATGCCGCCAGGCCGGAGCGGCCATGGTGCACGTCCACGCCCGGACCGACGATGGCGATTCCACCCATGAGATCGACCGGGTCCGGGCCGTGCACGACGCCATCAGGGAAAGGTGCCCGGACATCATAATTTGCCTGTCTTCGGCGGTGGGGGCCTTCAAGACCCCGGAGCAGCGCCTGGCCCAGATCGTCGCCGTCCGTCCGGAGATGGCCTCACTGAACACCAATACGATGAACTTCAGCATCATCGACCGGAATTCCGGGCAAATCTTTTTCGACTATGTTTTCGAAAACACCTTCACGATGCTCCAGGATTTCGGCAAGGCCATGGAAGCCGGCGGGATCAAGCCGGAAATCGAATGCTACGACATCGGCGGCCTGGACAACGCCCTGCTGATCGGCCGCCAGGGTTTTTTCTCCCACCCCATGAACTTCAATTTCGTTTGGGGGGTGGCGGGCGGACAGCGATTCCGTCCCGAGGTAATGATCGCCATGAAAAACGCCCTGCCCCCGAAGGCGACCTTCACGACCTGCGCGGTGGGTCCGGAACAGTTTCCCGCCAATGTCCTGTCCTGCCTTTTAGGCGGACATATGCGGGTGGGGATGGAGGACAATACCCGCATGCCCAACGGGGACCTGGCGAAAGGGAGCTACGAGCAGGTGGAATGGGCCGTTCGGGTCGCCGCCTCCCTTAACCGCCCGCCGGCAACCCCGGTGGAGGCCCGGGAAATCCTGGGCATCAGGAACGACTGAACCGACCCGGCGGGCCGTTTCCTTGCCGACCTTCGCCTTGCGGCGGTCCCAGGGCAACCTCGTTCCGCTCGAAAGATCCCGAAAGGAGCGAAATCGAGCGTCTTCGGGAAGCACAGGTCTCCCCTTGCGGCGGACCCGGGCGGCGGCGACGCCCCGCCCGGCGGCGCCGGTGGATGGGCGGGCCCGCCCCGCCTCTCCTGGAGGTCGTCGATTCCGACGACGGGGGTGAGGAGGATGCGGCAGCGCCTCCCCGCGTCGTTTCCTCAGTCATACCGCAATGCCTCGATGGGATTGAGCAACGATGCCTTGTAGGCGGGATAGAAGCCGAAAAAAACGCCGACTAAACCTGAAAAACCGAAGGCCAGCACGACGGAGAGGGGAGAGACGATCGTCGTCCAGCCCGCCAGGCGAGAGAGGATCTCCGAGCTGACCACGCCCAGGATGATCCCGATCAGCCCCCCGCTCAGAGAGAGGGTCAGGGCCTCCACGAGAAACTGCATGCGGATCGCCCAGACCTTGGCGCCGACGGCCATGCGGATGCCGATTTCCCGCGTCCTTTCCGTAACGGATACCAGCATGATATTCATGATCCCGATGCCCCCCACCAGGAGGGAGACGGAGGCGATGGCCCCGAGCAACAGCGACATGACCCGGGTGGATTGCTCCGCCGCTTGGAGCATCTGGGTGAGATTGCGGATAGTGAAATCCAACTCCCCTTTCGGGCTGATCCGGTGCCGTTGTTTGAGAAGTTCCGTTACCTGCCGTTCCGCCTGCTCCATATCCGCCGCCAAGCCGGCCTTGACGAGGATGAAGCGGACGGAACCGGCAAAGTGGGCACCGAAGAGACGCTTCTGGGCCGTCGTCACGGGGACATAGGCCAGGTCGTCCTGATCGTGCCCCATGAGGGATTGCCCTTTTTTTTCCATCACGCCGATCACGGTGAAGGGCGCCTTCTGGATCCGAACGATCTGCCCGACGGGATCGCGCGCCCCGAAGAGATTTTCCACCACTGTCTGCCCCAGCATAACGACCTTGCCGGCCGCACGGACATCCTGCTCCGTAAAGGGACGCCCGGAGACCAGGGCGATGTCCCGGGCCGGGATGATGCCCGGGGTGGTGCCCTGGATCGCCGTGGACCAGTTCTGGTTGCCGTGGACGATCTGGGCGACCCCGGTGACCATGGGGGCCACGGCGGCCACGGCGGGGCACTCCCGCTCGATGGCATAGGCGTCGTCCAGGGTGAGGGTCATCTGGGCGCCGCTGCCCATGCGAAGGCCGCCGGAGGTGAGGCTGCCGGGCATGACGATGAGGAGATTGCTCCCCATGGAGGCCACCTGTTCGGAAATCTTCCGACTGGCCCCCTGCCCGACGGCGAGCATGGCGATCACGGCGCCGACGCCGATGATGATCCCCAGCATTGTGAGGGCGGAGCGCATCTTGTTGACCCATAGGGCCCGGAGGGCGATCCTGACCGTGGCAAGGAGGCCGGTCATACCCTACGCCCCTTCCTGTCGTCGGTCGCTCACCACCCGGCCGTCAACGAAACGGATGACCCGCCGGCTGAACGCCGCGATATCCGGCTCGTGGGTCACCAGGATCAGGGTAATGCCGCCCTCGCGGTTGAGATGGGTCAAAAGCTCCATGATCTCCAGGCTGGTTTTCGTGTCCAGATTGCCCGTCGGCTCATCGGCAAACAGGAGGGGGGCCGCGTTGACCAGGGCCCGGGCGATGGCCACCCGCTGCTGCTGGCCCCCGGAAAGTTGACTGGGAAGGTGGTGCTCCCGCCCTTCCAGTCCGAGCCTGATCAATGCCTCCCGGGCGCGGCGACGCCGTTCCCCGGCGGGAACGCCGCTGTAGAGCAGGGGCAGTTCCACGTTCTCCTGGGCCGAAGCCCGGGGCAGAAGATTGAAACCCTGAAACACAAAGCCCATTTTCCGATTCCTGATCTCCGCCAGTTCATCCTTGGAGAAGCGGCCGACATCGAGGCCATCCAGCAGATAGCGGCCCGACGTGAGCTGATCGAGGCAACCCAGGATATTCATGAAGGTGGATTTACCCGATCCGGAAGGCCCCATGACGGCCACAAACTCTCCCCCGTGGATCGTCAGGGTGACGCCGGAGAGGGCCGGCACGGTTAAATCGCCGACCTGGTAGATCTTGGTAAGCTCCTGAACTTCGATCACGGTCTCCCCCGATCCGGTTTGCAAGGACGCTGCGAGGTCGCGGCCCGTCGCCGCCACCGCCAAGAAGGCCTCCGGTTATAACCACGCCCTAACCGACGGCGGGGACACGGCTAACGGAGGAAGCGCGGCGGTTGGGCGCCGGTGTTTGGCTGCTTCTTGTTCGCCTCCAAGGCCTCGACGATCACCTCCTGGCCGACCCGCAGGCCGCCGTCGGTGATTTCGGTATAACTGCCGTCGGTGATCCCCGTCCGAACGGAAAGGCGTCGTGGTTTCTCCCCGGCAAGAACCCAGAGTTGCATCTCCTTGGTTCCGCCCTGCTCCCGCTTCCCCCCCTGACTGGGCATCCGGAAGCGCAGGGCCGCGCTGGGAACCCGCAGGACCCCCTGCCGGTGATCGATGATAATGGATACGTTGGCCGTCATGCCCGGCTTGAGTTTCATTTCCGGATTGTCCACCCGGACGATGACCTCGTAGGTCACCACATTGGAAACCGTCGTGGGGGCGTTTCTCACCTCCGAAACGTCGCCGCGAAACACCATCTCGGGAAAGGCGTCCACGGTAAACTCCACGGGCTGACCCTCCCGGATGCGGCCGATGTCCGCCTCGTCCACACTGGTCTTCACCTGCATCTTCGTGAGATCCTGGGCGATGTTGAACAGGGTGGGGGTCTGGAAGCTGGCCGCCACGGTCTGACCGATATCGACATTCCGGGAGATGACCATACCGTCCACGGGGGAGCGGATCGTGGTGTAGGCCAGATCGATTTCCGTCTGTTTGAGGTTGGCGCGGGCCTGCTCGACCTGGGCCCGGGAGGCGCTGACCTGGGCCTGGGCCGTCTCCATGCTGGTGAGCGCCGTATCGAGATCGCTCCGGGCAACCAGGTTGCGGGCAAAGAGGGTCTCGTATCTATTTCGGGTTCTTTGGGCATCCTGGAGAGTCGCCTCCGCCTTCTCGAGATTGGCGCGGGCCAGCATGAGGTTGGCGCGGGCCTGCTCGACCCGGGCGGCAAAGGTGGCCGGATCGATCTGGGCCAGCACCTGCCCCCTTTTGACCGGGGAGTTGTAATCCACATGGATGGCCTTGATCATCCCGGAGGTCTGGGCGCCGACTATGACGGTGGTGACGGCGTCGATCTTGCCCGTGGCCATTACCGTCGCCCGGATGTCGCCGGCGGTGGCCTTTTCCGTTCTGTATTTCAGCCCCTTGCCGCCATCGCGCAGGAGGGCATACGTCACAGCCGCCGCGAGCACGACCGCCAACAGCCCCAGGGCGGTCCGCAGATAGTTCTTCTTCATAGTGTCCCCATCGCCTTCTCGATACCGGCATCGGCGATCATATAGTCGTAAACCGCCGACGCATGGGAAGTCCGGGCGTTGTTCAGGGAGACCAGGGCGTCGGTCACCTCGATGGCATTTCCCACCCCGGAGGCGTAGCGGCCCTCGGCAAGCTCCAGGTTCTCCACGGCCTGCCGCACCTGGGTCTCCGCCGCGATGACCCGCTCCGATGCCTCCTGAAAGTTGGAATAGGCCTGCTTCAATTCCAGGTAGATCATCTGGCGGATGGTCATCTCGTTGGCCTTGGCGACTTCCAGGCTCGCCCGGGCCTCATCGACCTGATATTTCGTGGAAAGGCCGGTAAAGATGGGGATGCTCAAAGTGGCGCCTACATTCCAGCCCTTGTCCCAGGGAAACTCCCGCCCCCCCCATCCGTATCCCGCCGAACCCGTGAGATTGGGGCAATAGCCCTTCTTCGCCGCTGCGATGGATTTCTCCGCCGCTTCCCGCTTCGTCGCCGCCGACCGGAGATCCGGCCGCTCGTCGTAGGCCCGTTTCAAGGCGGCGTCAAAATCCAGGTCCCGACCTTGCAGCTTGAGTCCCACATCCGCCGCCTCATAATCCGGGGCGTCGGGATAACCTAGGGCATTGTTCAGATTGACCCGGGCGATCCGGAATTCGTTTTCCGCCTTGATCATGCCAAGCCGGGCGTTGCTCAGATCCACCTCCGCCTTGGTGACGTCAAACTTGGGTTTGACGCCGACCTCGAAAAAGCCCTGGGCCTGGAGGAGGTGATGCTGGAACTGCCGGACCGTGTCGGCGGCGACGTCCCTGTTTCTTTTGGCCTTGAGATAACTGTAATAGGCGTGTTTCACACCGAAGACGATCTGACGGCGGGCGTCGTTGAAATCCTGGCGGGCATAACCGGCGTTGAGGGTCTGGACGTCCACCTGGGCCGCCGTCTTCCCGAAATCATAGAGGGTCTGATTCAGGGAAACGCTGCTTCCGTATTGATTATAAACATTGCCGGCCTGCGAGGCCGCGTCGCCGACGGGCGTGGCATAGGGATCGATCCGGGAATAACTGGACGAGGCGCTCACCTGGGGAAAGTAATTGGCCCGGGCCTGGCCGATACGGCTTTCGTTGACCTTGACGGCGCCGGCCGCGGATAGGACCGCCGGATGCCTGGCCAGGGCGATCCGGACACAGCGTTGCAGATCCAGGGTTTCGCCCCTGGCGATTGTCTCCTCCCGCCCCCACGCCGGCAGGGCAAGAAGCAGGCAGCCCAGCAAAACCCCTCCCAGCGCCGCCGTCATTCCCCAAGGGGAAAGGCCGTCCCGGGGCGGGAGAAAGTCATTTATGCGCCACGGCATCATGGCCATGTAGCCCTCTTTAGACAGGACAGTTCGTTTTTGCCCCAAGGCGGGCCCTCTCGTCTTCGGCAACCGCCGGCCATAACGGATGCTCCCGCGGCTGCGACGACGCCCGTCCGCCTGCCCGTCGTCCCCATCCCGGGGCCATGGGGCATGAATATCAGGGCAGATTGGCTCTCTTCCCGATAAGCCGAAAATAGCGGTCTCCCCATGCCCTGCGGTCAGATGAAACCTTCCTGACGGCGCCCGACACAAGGCGGGATGAAAATATATGATCTCCCATAGATTTTTCCTCTGGCAATTCTTGCAATGACATAGAGGCGCTTCTCAGATGAAATCAGGCGCTTGCCGGAAGAACAAATCTACCCCGGCATGACTATAGCAAAGATTGCGCCATCCGGCGTATTATGTGACCTTTGCATAATCGCTTCGCTACATTTGAAAATCTTCAATTTCCCGCCGCCCCGGCATTATCCGGGGTCGAAAATACCGTGAAAACATAGCATTCCGCCTTCCGCCGGCATGGCAGCGGGAACTCGGAAACGGCGTTTTCCAAAGGCCTCGCCTCGAAAACCCCCTTCCGTCATCCCCGCATTCTCCCGACGGGAATCCAGGGGATCTCATCGATCCCCGGGAGGGCCATGCGGAGATGAAAGAAAAAAACGGTGAGTCGAGATAATATGGATAATTATTATCCGAGCGGCGCCACATCCGGTCAATAATTATCCGGCGGCGGCTAAGCGATCTTCCAGGCGGTCCCGTCCGGGCGATCCTTGAGGACGATGTTTTTGTCCAGCAGCAGTCTTCGGATCTCATCCGCCCGGGGCCAGTCCCGCCGTTCCCGGGCCCGGAGACGCTCCGCCACCAGGCTCTCGATCTCCGCAACATCCAGTCCCAGCTTCCGGGCTTCCCGATCCCGGTCCGCCTCGAAATACCGCTCCGGTTCTTCCCGCAACAGCCCCAGAACGGCGGCGGTCTGTCGCAGGATCTCCCGGGAGTCGGCAAGGACGCGGACGGCGGCGGCGCCGGGCGTATGCTGTCCCTGGGCCAGATAGCCGTTGAGAACCCGGACGGCGTCAAACAGATGCCCCAGCGCCCGGGCGGTATTGAAATCATCATCCATGGCTTCGATAAAACGCCCGGGCAGGGCGCGGATTCTCTCCAGCGCTAGGCGATCCCGCTCCGGCAGCGCCTCCTCCCCCAGTTCCGTTGCGGCGTCGCCGTATCGATGCCGGGTTTCCTCCAGATGCCGCAGCGTGGAATAGAAGCGATCCATGCCCGCTCGGGCCTCCCGTAACGATTCCTCCGAAAAGTCCACCGGACTCCGATAGTGACTCTGGAGTACGAAGAGCCGCAGGACTTCGGGATGGCATACCTGGAGCATGTCCTGGATGGTGGAGAAATTCCCCAGCGACTTCGACATCTTCTCACTGTTTACCCGGACAAAGCCGTTGTGGATCCAGTAGCGGGCGAAGGTCTTACCCGTGGCCCCCTCGGATTGGGCGATCTCGTTTTCGTGGTGGGGAAAGATCAAGTCTTCGCCCCCGCCGTGGATGTCAAAGGTGTCGCCAAGATAGCGCTGGCTCATGACGGAGCACTCGATGTGCCATCCCGGACGACCCGGGCCCCAGGGACTGTCCCAGGCGGGCTCCCCCTCCTTGCTCGCCTTCCAAAGGGCGAAATCCATGGGATGGCGCTTCCTTTCATTGACGTCGATGCGGGCCCCGGCCTGCATGTCTTCGAGATTCCGTCCCGACAGCTTCCCGTAATCGGGAAACTTATCCACGGCAAAATACACATCGCCGTCCGGGACGGCATAGGCCAGTCCCCGCTCGAGGAGGCGGGCGATCATCCGAATCATGCCGTCGATATTCTCCGTGGCCCGGGGGGCGATGGTCGGCCTCTCCACCCCCAGGGCATCCATGTCCCGATCGTGGCTGCCGATGTATTTTTCGGAGATGGCGGCGATGGCGCATCCTTCCGCCCGGGCGCGCTCGATGATCTTGTCGTCCACATCGGTGAAATTCTTGACGAAGGTGACATCCAGACCCCGGTAGCGCATGTACCTGACGATGACGTCGAATACGATGGCCGAACGGGCATGGCCGATGTGGCAGAGGTCATAGGCGGTGATGCCGCAGGCATAGATCCCGGCCTTGCCGGGGACAAGGGGCTGAAACTCCTCTTTCCTACGGGTCATGGTATTGTAGAATCTCAGTGCCATGGCGACTCCTCGTTAAATTACGCTGCCCTCAGGGATACAGGGAAATCATTTCCAAGCCTAGATCTTCCCTCCATCCCCACAGGATGTTCATGTTCTGGACGGCCTGCCCCGCCGCCCCCTTGACCAGGTTGTCGATGGCCGAGATCACCAGGACCCGCCCCGTCCGCTCGTCCACGGCGACGCCCAGATCGCAGTAATTGGTCCCCCGCACCGCGGAAACGTTGGGATAATCCCCGGGCCGGTAAACCCGGACGAATCGTTCCCGGCCATAGAAGTTCGCGTAGAGTTCATGGACGTCCTTGACGGTCCGCGGCGAGGTCAGGGTCGCATAAAGGGTGCTGAGGATGCCCCGGGTTATGGGCAGCAGGTGGGGGGTGAAGGAAATCCGGAGGTCCCGGCCGGCCAGGATGCCCAATTCCTGTTCCATCTCCGGGGTATGGCGGTGTTGGGCGACCTTGTAGGCCTTGAAGGCCTCGGCGACTTCACAGTACAGCGACGAAACCAGGGGCTCCCGGCCGGCGCCGCTAACGCCGGATTTGGAATCGGCGATGATGGAAGCGGGGTCGATCCAGCCCGCCTTCAGCAGCGGGGCCAGGCCCAGGATGACGCTGGTGGGATAACAGCCCGGATTGGCGATGAGACGCGCCGGCCGGATCGTCTCCCGATAAAGCTCCGGCAGGCCGTAAACGGCCTCGGGGAGGTAAGCGGCGGCGGTGTGACGGCCGTACCAGGCGGCATAGACCTCCGGATCCCGAAGGCGGAAATCGGCGCTCAGGTCGATGACCTTCAGGCCCGGCTTCCGGAGGAACGCCGGGGCGACGCTCATGGAAACGGCATGGGGCAGGGCCAGGAAAACCTGTTCGCATTCGTCGGCCACCTCCGCCGGCGAGGCGTCCATGAAGACGAGTCCCGTCAAATCGGTAAAGGCGGGGTAAACGGCCGAGACGGGACGTCCGGCGTAACGACGGGAGGTAACCGCCACGATCTCCGCCTCCGGATGGCGCAGGAGCAGGCGCAGCAACTCCTGGCCTGTATAGCCGCTGGCGCCGTAAATTCCGATCTTGATCATCTTCCCTCCCAAAAAAAAGGGAGGCCCGAGGCCCCCCAGCAATCAGCGTTTAGAGAATTGGAACCTCTTTCTGGCCCCGGGCTGTCCGTATTTCTTACGTTCCTTGATGCGGGCGTCCCGGGTCAGGAAGCCGGCCCTTTTCAGCAGGGGGCGTAATTCCAGGTCATACTCGGTCAGGGCCTTCGAAATGCCGTGCTTGATCGCTCCGGCCTGACCGGAGCTGCCCCCTCCCCGGACATTGATATAAAAATCGAACTGGTCTTTCTTGCCCACAATCTCCAGGGGCTGCCGGATGATCATCTTCAGGCTGTCCCGGGTGAAATAGTCGTCAAAATTCCGTTTGTTGACGACCATGATCCCCGTTCCCGGCTTCATGTAAACCCTGGCTACGGCCGTCTTCCTCTTCCCCGTGGCATAAAATCGCTTGTCGGTGGCGCCCATCTTCGTCTTCCGTTCCTCCAGTGATTATTTAGATATCGAGCACACGCGGGCACTGAGCATCGTGGGGATGTTCGGGCCCCTGGTAAACCTTCAGTTTCTTCAGCATCGCCCGCCCCAGGGTGTTTTTCGGCAACATCCCCCGCACGGCCATCTTCAGCGCCTCTTCCGGTTTTTCCGCAAGGAGTTTCCCCGCCGTGATCTGCTTCAATCCGCCGGGATAGCCCGAGTGGCGATAGTAAATCTTGTCCGTAAGCTTCTTGCCCGTCAGGCGGATCTTGGCGGCGTTGACAACGATAACGAAGTCCCCCGTGTCGAGATGGGGGGTGTAAACGGGTTTGTGCTTGCCCCGAAGCCGCCGGGCGATCTCGCTGGCCAGTCGGCCCAAGATCTTCCCCTGGCCGTCCACCACATACCAGTCCTTGTTGATCTCTTCCTTTTTGATATTGAAGGTTTTCATGTCCGCATCACCAAATTCGTAAAATGAAGCTGGAAACCTACGCAATTTCTCCTTCCTTGTCAAGGAAAAACATCCGCCGGGATTACATTCCGTAGATTCCGAATCGGAATTCATAGATCTTGTCGTTGTCCCGGTCGCCGTAACTGAAACCGATATGCCAGCATTGGCGCCGGAAATCGAAGCCGTAGGTTTGTTCGATGTTCTTTTCCGTGAGCAGGTCCCGTTTGAAGGTGAAGTTGAGATTGAGTTCCTTGGTGATGACGGCCTTCAGGAGGAGATTTATCTCCTCCAGGGAATCCCGGGTATAGCGGTAGGTCACCGTGGCGGTATCGCCCCGTTTATCGTTGAGGCCGAGATCGTAGTTCGCCTGGGTCCAGTTCGTGTCGTAAACGTTGTATTTGTTCCGGGCCATGAGGTTCAGATAGGAGAACGGCTTGAAATCGATCTCCATCTCCACATCGCTGAAGGGCCGACGGCTCGCCCCGGGGGGAACGCCGTCGGCGGCCGCCGCCTTGAGATCGTAGGTCTGGGCGAGTTTGAAGCGCAGCAATTCCAGATATCTTGCCTTGCCCCCCTTTTCCAGTATCCGGCTGATAAGGGTGTTGGTCAGGGAGTAGGCGACGGTGTGCTGTTCGCTCACCTTCGCGCCATAGTTGGGCAGGCCGTCCTGATTGGGATTGGGGATGTAGGTATAGGTCACTTCGGGGCGTAGGGCGTGGCGGATCTTATCCACCCTAGGGCCCCCCACGGGAAAGATCCGCTGCAGCTCCGAAGCCAGGCTGGCGCCCACTTTGTAAACCTCACGGTCGCCCCGTTTGGCCAGGCCGTCTTCCTCCTTGTCGTCCCGCCACCAGAAGGTCCCCTGGACGCCCGCGAAAGGGGTCAACTGGAAATAATCGCCCCCATTCCACGGCAGAGACAGGGTGGGGTTGAAATCCAGATAGTGGCCCCGCTGACCCGCATCCCGGTAGAAATAATCGTAGTTCGAGGTAAACTCGTAATTGACCGGGGAGCCGAAGAGCGGGGCCTTGGCGCCGGTCAGGGTCACCTCGGGATATTTTTGCAGCGTGCCGTCATTGGTCGCCACGGCGTAGTCGTCAGTGTTTTTCGCCAGGGCGGTAAGGTTGAATAATTTCCAGTTCTTGACGAGGCGCACCGTGGAGTCCAGAGCGGTGAGCGCCTCGTTGCCCACAAAGGCAACCCTCTTGAATGGCTGCGCCCGGTCGGAGGCATAATTGTCCAGGAAGTAGTTTTGCGAGGAGAAGTCCTTGAAATACCAACTGTCCGATACCTTGGCGACGTCGGCGCGAAGATAGAAACTGGGATCGAAGCGTGTCTCTTGATTCCAGTAGAAGGCCCAGCGCTTCTGGTTCGATTGCCAGTTTCTGCTGATGTTGCCGCTGGTTTCCGTCACTTCCTTGCCGTCGTTGAGAAAGTCCCCGTAAATGGTTCCCGTGGTGGCGTCGCCAAAGGCATAGCGCAGTTCCATGCCCTCCTGAAATCCCCGCTGGCTCATGTAGCGCTGATAAAAGGTGGCATCCGCATCCTTGGAGATGGCCCAGTAAAACGGGACGCCGATGTCCCAACCTAATTTATCCTGGGAATAAGACAGCCGATGGGGGAAGAGGAATCCCGACTGCCGGGTGGTCTTGGCGGGGAAAAGCAGGTAGGGGGCATAGATCACGGGAAGTTTGCCCGCATAGAGCTTGCCGTGGGTGAGCGTCCCATAGCCGTCGATGGTGACATCGAGGGTCTTGCCCGCCAGACGCCAGTCGGGGTTCTCGCCGTCGCAGGTAGTCGCCTGGGCGTTTTCCACCGCATAGGTCGCCTCCCCCTTCTTTTCGATCCGGTCGCCGCGGATGTACAGATGGGTCTGGGCGATGAACATCCTCCCTTCCCGCGCCTCGCCGGTCTGGGAGGGGAAGTGGATCTTTACCCGCTCCCCCGCCAGGACATCATCCCTGCTCCTGAGCACTACCGCCCCTTCGGCGAAGGCTTCCTCCGTCCTTCTGTCGAGGGTGACGACAGCGGCGCTCAGGGTCTTTTCCTCATAACGGACGATGACGTCGCCCACGGCCTGGTAGGAATCGCTGTTCTGGAAATAACTCATGGCGTCGGCCTCGATCTCCACGGGAACGGCCGGCTTCTTGCCGCCCGGTGTGGGCGCCATGGGGTCCTGCGGGGACGGCAGGGGGGTTAGGAGAATCACCCGCCCATCCTTGCCCCACTTGTCGGCGGCGCAGTCTTCATAATGGGGAAAGAAACCATCCCGGTTCACGGAGAGGAAAATCCGGCGCTGCCCGGGGGGAACCATCAGGGAAAACCTTCCGTCGGAATCGGTCGTCGTCCCGCCGTGGGGGTCTTCACGGCTCTCCACAAGGGCCCCGGAGACGGGCCTTCCCTCCTCGTCGCGCACCGATCCCTGCAAGAGGGCCGCCTCCTCGCCTCGGGTCAAACCGGGAAAGGACAAAACAGCCAACAGCAAGGCCGCCAGGAAGAACCGGCGGGGGCCCGCCTTCCCGATCCCGGCCGGAAGCCGCAGCATTATCATCCTATGCAAGACGGGGATCATTTCCCCTTGGGAGCTATCATGGTTCGCGGGGAAGGGAAAGCCTTTTTTATCTCCCCCACCAGGTACAGGGAACCGGTCACCAGGATCAGATCCTCCGCGTGGGCGACGGCCAAGGCATGCCGGAGGGCCGCCGGCGGCGACGCGATCATCGCGACCTCCCGGGTCGGCCCCCCGACGAAAGGGAGGAGGACCGTCGGCGGCAGGGAACGGTCGCTTCCCGGACGGGTAAGGATCATCACGGACGCGCTCGCGGCCACTCTCTCCGCCATCTCGCGGTAAGGCTTGTCTCCAAGAACGCCGAACACCACAATGAGACGTCGAAAGGAGAATTCCTCCCGCAGGGCCCGGCACAGGGCCCGTATCCCCGCCGGGTTATGGGCGCCGTCGAGGACCAGGATCGGATCGCGGCGCAGGACCTCCATCCGCCCCTCCCAGCGCACCCCCGCCAACCCCCGGCGGATGTCCTCATCCGCTGCGACGATGCCCCGCTCCGCCATGGCCTCCACCGCCGCCACGGCCAGCGCGGCATTTTGACGTTGATGACCCCCCTGCAAACCGCAGGGCAGGGCGCGGCGGGTGCGGTCCTCACGGCGATAGGAAAAGGTTCCGTCCCGGCGGCGGCGGATCATTATTTCTCCGCCCAGCCGCCACAGGGCCGTCCCCCGCTCCCTCGCCAGGCGTTCGATTGCCTGCCGGACGGCGGCGGGACGGACGGCGGTCACACAGATCCCGCCGGCCGGCATAACCGCCGCCTTTTCGGCGGCGATATCCCGAAGGCGCTTTCCCAGATACTCCTGATGGTCCCGGGCCACATTGGTGATGACCGCCACCGACGCCTCAAAGACCCTTGTCGCGTCGAGTCGGCCGCCCATGCCCACCTCGATCACGGCGATGTCGATCCCTTTCCTTCGGAAATGAAGGCTCGCCAAGACCGTGAGAAATTCAAAATAGGTCAGCGGTTCTTCGAGTCGGCGGTCGATGGCCCCGATCGCCGCCGCCAGCTCCCGCCGGGTGATCATCGCCCCGTTGACCCGGATCCTCTCCCGGACATCCACCAGGTGCGGAGAGGTGTAAAGACCGACGACATATCCGGCCGCCGCGAGGATCGCGGCCGCCATGGCCGCCACGGAACCCTTGCCGTTGGTTCCGGCGATAATGATCGCCGGATATGACGACTCCGGATGGCCCAGGGCCTCCAGGGCCGACCGGACGGCGCCGAGATCCATGCGGACGCCTAGAGCGGTCAAACGTTGAAGATAGGAATGGGGATCGAGGGAAGAGTTCATGGAAAATAAAGGAAAAGCCATGGAAGAACAGGAAAGGTCAATCCATGGCTTCAATCGCCGCCGGCTGCCGGCCATCGACCTCCCACGAGAGGCGATTCAGGCGCCGATCAATCCGGAAGAACGCGGAATACCTCGTCTCCGGGACGGACGCGGTCGGAAACCTTCACCCCGATATAATCTCCCGGAACGGCCTTTTCCACTTTCTGGTTATTGACCTCCATGGAATCTATGGTATCGGTGATGTCGGTGGTATGACCGGTAATCTTGATCGTGTCGCCGATCTTAAGCTCGCCGCTGACGATCTTCACCGCCGCTACCGAGGGTTTCGCAAAAAACTTGACCACTTCGCCGATTTTTTCTTCCGCCATAATCAGACCTCCTTTCGTCGTGTGTTGCGGGGATTGAGAACCGGCGAAACTCTATCCTTTTTCCTTGAAAAAGACAAGAACAAATAAAAAAGGGCCGGGATGGGACCGGCCCCTCGGGTTCATCGCGATGCCGCCGCTCAGGTCTTTTTGGCCGCGCCGGCCTTTTTCCTGCCTTTCACCTTGTCTTCGTCTTTGACGAATTCCACCAGGGATATCGGGGCGTTATCGCCAATTCGGAAACCAAGCTTGACGATGCGGGTATAACCCCCCGCCCGTTCCCGGTACCTCACCGACAACTCCTCGAAGAGCTTTTTCACCGTCTTCTCGCTGCGGATATACCCCAGGGCCTGACGGCGGGCATGCAGAGTCCCTCTCTTTCCCAAGGTCACCATCTTTTCCGCCGCCCTTTTCAGTTCCTTCGCCTTGACATCCGTGGTCTGTATCGCTTCATAATCGATGAAGGATGTTACCATGTTCCGCAACATGGCCTTTCTGTGGCTGGTTGTTCTGCCGAGTTTACAATCCGCCTTTCCGTGACGCATAGTTCCTTGTCCTCTCTATCTGCTCCCCCCAGGCTATCCCGCCTGCCCGGGGCCGGTTCTTTCCCGGTTGTCCTCCGTGGAGTTCCAGGGGTGAAAATCCAGCTTCATGCCGAAGCCCAATCCCTGCTCGGCAAGAATCTCCTTGATTTCATTGAGCGATTTTCTCCCAAAGTTCTTGGTTTTCAACATCTCCGCTTCCGTTTTCTGGACCAGTTCGCCGATGAGGTTGATGCCGGCGTTTTTCAGACAGTTCGCCGAACGTACCGACAATTCCAGATCGTCCACGTGACGGAGCAGCTTCTCGTTGATGATGCCCTCTTCCTCGATCTCCGGCGCCTCGGACTCTTCCTCCGGTTCGCTGAAATTGATGAAGACATCCAACTGTTCCTTGAGGATCTTCGAGGCAAAGGCCACGGCATCCTCGGGCTTGACGCTCCCGTCCGTCCAGACCTCGAGAACGAGGCGATCGTAGTCGGCGATCTGGCCCACCCGGGCATGTGTGATGGTGTAATTCACCTTCTTGATGGGCGAAAAGATGGCGTCGATGTTGATGGTCCCTTCCGGCTGGTCGAAATCCTTCTCCTTTTTCGCCTGCGCATACCCACGTCCCAGTTGGGCGACCATTTCCGCCTTCAGGTTCGCCTTTCCGGAAAGGGTGGCCACGTAGTGGTCGGGATTGAGGATCTCGACGGTGCTGTCATGGGCGATGTCGCCCGCCGTGACGATTCCCTCCCGGGAGAGGTCCAGACTCAACGTCCGCGGGCCGTCCTGATGGAGCTTCACCCGGACGCCCTTGAGGTTGAGGATGATATCCGTCACATCCTCCTTTACCCCGGGGATGGTGGAAAATTCGTGAAGAACGCCTTCAAAACGGACCGATACGATGGCCGCCCCCTGTATGGAAGACAGCAGGGTCCTCCGGAGGGCATTGCCCAGCGTGACGCCCATGCCCCTTTCCAGGGGTTGACAGGTGAACTCTCCATAATAATCAGTCTTTGTATTCGCGTCGATTTCTATCCGTCTCGGTCGTATTAGGCCGCGCCAGTTTCGCTGCATTGTCCTTGTCCTTATCGTCCCCGGCTTCGTTCCGAGCGCCGGAAGGTTATGTTCATTTTGAATAAAGCTCAACGACTAGCTGTTCCTGAACCGGCATCGTCAATTCGTCGCGGGTGGGGAGCAATCTTACGGCGCCCTTGAAATTGTCCTTGTCCAGGACCAGCCACTGCGGCACTCCCCGTCGGGCGACCGACTCCAGGGCCTCGGCTATCCGGGCTATCTTTCTGCTACCCTCCCGAACCGCGATCTCGTCCCCCACCTTGACCAGGTAAGAGGGGATATTGACCTTTTTACCGTTGACGGAAAAATGGTTATGCCGGACCAACTGGCGCGCCTCGGTGCGGGAATTGGCGAAACCCATGCGGAAGACCATGTTGTCCAGTCTTCGCTCCAGAAGAATCAGCAGATTGGTTCCCGTGATCCCCTTGATCCGGTCGGCCTTTTCATAATAACCGTGGAACTGCTTTTCCAAAAGGCCGTACATCCTGCGCAATTTCTGCTTGGCCCGCAACTGCACGCAATAATCGGTGGGCTTTCTCCTCATTTGGCCGTGATCCCCCGGGGCGTATTCCCGGCGTTCAAAGGCGCATTTTTCGCTGTAGCAGCGATCGCCCTTCAAAAACAGCTTCAGGCCTTCCCGACGGCACAACCTGCATACGGATTCTCTATACCTTGCCAAAGTTCCTCCCTGTCAAATCACGCTCTTCAATAAAGACAAAACTCGATTCTAAACCCTTCTCCGCTTCGGCGGCCGACAGCCGTTATGAGGAATCGGGGTGACGTCGCGGATCAACGTGATGTTGATTCCCGCAACCTGCAAGGCCCGCAGGGCCGATTCCCGACCCGAACCGGGTCCCTTGACATAAACCTGAACGCTCCTCATCCCGTGCTCTTTCGCCTTCTTCACCGCATCCTCCGCCGCCATCTGGGCGGCGAAGGGCGTGCTTTTTCGGGAACCCTTGAATCCCTGGATGCCCGAAGAAGACCAGGACACAACATTGCCGCTGAGATCCGTAATGGTCACGATGGTGTTGTTGAACGTGGACTGAATGTGGGCAATCCCCTCGGGAATATTCTTCTTTTCCTTTTTCTTGCCTGTTTTTCTCGCCGGCCTCGCCATTGTTCCTCCCCGTTACTTCTTCTTTCCTGCTATCGCTCGTCTCGGGCCTTTCCGCGTCCGGGCGTTGGTATGGCTCCTCTGCCCCCGCACGGGGAGTCCCTTGCGGTGCCTCAGTCCCCGATAGGCGCCCAGATCCATCAATCGCTTCAGGTCCATGGACACCTCCCGTCGTAGATCGCCCTCCACCTTGTGGTCCTTGTCGATGACATTCCGGATGGCCGTTATCTCCGCATCCACGAGATTATCCGTCTTTACATTCAGGTCCACCCCTGCCTTCTGGAGAATCTTCTGTGCGGTCGTTCTGCCGATGCCGTAAATATAGGTCAAGGCTATTTCCATCCTTTTGTTCTTCGGTAGATCCACCCCTGCAATTCTTGCCACGCGCCTGCCCTCCTGACCTAAGCGACGGACTTCATCCCTGTCGCTGCTTATGTTTGGGATTCTCGCAGATCACCCGCAGAATGCCCTTTCTCTTGACGATCTTGCACTTGTCGCAGATCCTTTTCACGGAAGCCCTTACTTTCACGATCTCCACTCCTATCTCGTCCGGTCGGACGTTTCGCCGCCCGCCGGCTATTTCGTCCGGTAGATGATCCGCCCCCTGGTCAAGTCGTAGGGGGACAACTCCACGGTAACCTTGTCGCCCGGAAGGATCTTGATGAAGTGCATCCTCATCTTCCCGGAGATGTGGGCCAGAACCCGGTGGCCGTTTTCCAGCTCCACCCGAAACATGGCGTTGGGCAGGGGCTCGATCACCTTTCCTTCAACCTCGATTGCCTCTTCTTTTACCATAAAAACGATTCCTGAAATCAGAGGATCCGATTAATATTCGCCATCAGGCCCATAATCCTTCGAGACCTTTGCGCAAGCGCTTCGCAAACCTCCTTTTGCCCTTCCCGCGAAAGCGGGCATCCAGCGCTTTCAAGCATCTTCTGGATGCCGCCTCAAGCCCGACATGACAGGACGGGTCGTTTTTCAGAGGCCTCCCTTTTTCGATCACTGGCGCCGGCTCAAGATTTCCGGACCGTTTTCCGTAATGGCCACGGTATGCTCAAAGTGGGCCGACAGCCTGCCGTCCGCCGTCACCGCGGTCCAGCCGTCGGGTCGCATCTTGATCCGGTGCGATCCGGCGTTGACCATGGGTTCGATCGCCAGCACCATCCCCGCCTTCAGCTTTATCCCCCTGCCCCGGACGCCGTAATTGGGGATCTGGGGATCTTCATGCAGGTTCCGGCCGATACCGTGTCCCACAAAATCCCTTACCACCGAAAAGCCGGCCGCCTCGACGTGGCCCTGGACCGCCGCGGAGATGTCTCCCAGCCGGTTGCCGACCCGGGCCTCGTCAATGGCCAGGGCCAAGGCTTCCTCCGTCGTCTGGAGAAGCCGCACGGCCTCTTGTGAGATCCTGCCCACCGGAACCGTAATGGCGGCGTCGCCATAATATCCCATATAAAAGGCCCCGAAATCGAGACCGACGATGTCGCCGTCAACCAGCGCCCTTTCCGAGGGAAGACCGTGAATGATCTCGTCGTTCACGGAGGCGCACAGGGAAAAGGGATAGCCCCGGTAGCCCTTGAAGGCCGGCTTGGCGCCCTTCTTCAGCACCAGCTCCTCGGAGAGGCAATCCAACTGTCGGGTGGTCACGCCTTCCCTTACCTCTTCCCTCAGAGCCGCCAGCACCTCCGCGACGATGACGTTGCTGGCCCTGATCTTGTCTATCTCGCTTTGCTGCTTTAGAACGATCATGGAAAAGAGCCTACCCGTTTGCCGTGACGGCCTTTTCACCGCCGCTTGGCGATCTTTCCCTTTTTCATGAAGCCCTCGTACTGCCTCGTAAGCAGATGGGTCTCGATCTGGCCTGCCGTATCGAGCGCCACGCCCACCACAATGAGGAGGGCCGTGCCCCCGAAATAAAAAGGCACGTTGAAATACGAGATCAGGATGCTCGGCAGGACGCATACCGCCGACACGTAGATGGCGCCGCTGAAGGTGAGGCGCGTCAGGACGTCGTCGATATAATCCGCCGTCTTCTTGCCCGGTCTGATCCCCGGCACATACCCCCCGTACTTCTTCATGTTGTCCGCCACATCCACGGGGTTGAACGTCACGGCGGTGTAAAAATAACAAAAAAAGACGATAAACGCCACGTAGAGCAACTCGTAAAACACCCGCCCGGGGACCAGCATTTCCGCCGCCTGCTTCATCCAGGGATGCGGAATGAAATTGGCGATGGTCGCCGGGAACATGATGATGGAGGACGCGAAAATCGGCGGAATGACGCCGGCGGTATTGACCTTCAAGGGCAAATGAGTGGACTGCCCGCCATAAACCTTCCGCCCCACGACCCGCTTGGCGTATTGCACCGGAATCCGGCGCTGGGCGCTTTCCACATAGACGATCGTGCCCACCACGGCGACCATCATCACGATGAGGATAATGATGAAGAATATCCCCATCTCCCCCGCCGCCAGCAGTTGGAAGGTGCTGATGATGGCCTGGGGACCGCGGCAGACGATCCCGGCAAAGATGATCAGGGAGATGCCGTTGCCGATCCCCTTCTCCGTTATCTGTTCACCCAGCCACATAATGAAGGCGGTGCCCGCGGTCAGGGTGATCATGGTCATCAATCGGAAGCCCCATCCCGTTTCCAGAACGATGGAGGCCCCCGTGGGCCCCGCCATGTTTTCCAGGCCGATTGCGATGCCAAACCCCTGGATAACGCTCAGGAGGACCGTGCCATAGCGGGTGTACTGGGTGATCTTCCTCCGGCCCGCCTCCCCCTCCTTGGATAGCTTTTCCAGATGGGGAACGGCGATCGTAAGCAACTGCAGGATGATCGACGCGCTGATGTAGGGCATGATGCCCAGGGCGAAGACGGATAGATTGCTCAGGGCGCCCCCGGCGAACATGTCAAAGAGCCCCAGCAGCGACCCCTTGGCCTGGTCGAAATAGGCCGCCAAGGCGGCCGCGTCGATGCCTGGCGTCGGCACATGGGCGCCGATGCGATACACGATCAATAGCCCAAAAGTGAAGAAGATCCTCTTCTGCAGTTCCGGGATTTTCGATATGTTGCCAAGTCCGCCGATCAATTCAGGCGACCTCGACAATGGAACCGCCGGCGGCTTCGATCTTGGTTCTCGCCCCCTTGCTTAGCCCATCCAGTTTCACGGACAGCGGGTATTGAATCTCCCCCTTGCCCAGCAGCTTCACTCCATCGCCCCGCTTCTTGATCAGGCCCTTGGACAGCAAGGCCTCGACGTCCACGACGCTGCGCTCCGGGAATACATTGAGCTGTCCCAGGTTGACCGTGATTATCTCCCTTCGGAAGGGGTTGCGGAAACCGCGCTTGGGCAGCCGCCGCGCCATGGGCATCTGACCGCCTTCGAAACCCGGCTTCACGCCGCCGCCGGAACGCGACTTCTGGCCCTTGTGACCCTTGCCGGACGTGCCGCCGTGGACGCCGCCACGCCCTATCCGCTTGCGCTTCTTTCTGGAACCCGCCGGCGGCTTGAGTGTTTTCAAATCCATATATCGCTATGCCTCCATTTCTTCCATGGAAACCAGATGACATACCTTGTTGACCATGCCGCGAATCTCCGGCGTATCGGCCAGGATGACCGTCTTGTTCAGCTTCATGAGCCCTAGGCCCCGCAGCACCTGGCGATGCCTTTCCGGTCTGCCGATGTAACTCCGAATCAGGGTGATTTTCAATTTACGTCCCACGAGAGTCAACCTCACTGCTATAGTTTACTGAGCCAAGGAGGCCTGGCCGCGGAGCCGGGCGATTTCCGCCGGTTCCTTCAGACGGGTCAGACCTTCGATGGTCGCCTTGACGAGGTTGTGGGGATTGTGAGAGCCTAAACACTTCGTCAGTATGTTGCTCACCCCCGCCGCCTCCAAAACGGCGCGCACGGCCCCTCCGGCAATCAGCCCCGTGCCTTCCGAGGCGGGCTTCAGCAGGACCCGGCCCGCTCCGTAGCAGCCGATCACCTCATAGGGAATGGTATGGCCGACAATGGCGACCTTCCTCATGTTTTTCTTTGCCTGTTCCATCCCCTTGCGGATAGCCTCGGGGACCTCATGGGCCTTGCCCAACCCGGCGCCCACGGAACCCTGTCCGTCCCCCACCACCACAATGGCGCTGAAACGAAATCTCCGGCCCCCCTTGACGACCTTGGCGGTCCTGTTGATCGTAATGACCCTGTCTATCAGCTCAAGCTCTTCCATCATAATTTATCTCATCGCCCCTCTTTTATGGTCGTCAGAATTTCAAACCGCCTGCCCGGGCCGCATCGGCAAGGGCCTTGACCCGACCGTGATAAAGGAACCGACCGCGATCAAAAACGGCCTCCTCGATCCCGGCGGCGATCAGCCGCCTGGCCACCAGCCTGCCGACCTCTCCGGCCGCTTCCGATTTCTTCTTGCCGCCCAACTCCCCCCGCAGCTCCGGGCTCAGGGTCGAGGCCTCGGCGATGGTGCGTCCCAAGTCATCGGCGATGGCCTGAACATATATATGGCGCGCCGTTCTGAATACCGCCAGGCGCGGTCGCTGCTGGGTGCCCGACACCTTTCCCCGCACCCGGGCCTTTCTCTTCTCTCTGATCTTCTCCACCTTCGCTGCCAATTCGCCTACCCCTTAAAAATATGAGAATACCCGGCAACCGTTGCCGTTTATTTGGTTCCCACGGACTTGCCCACCTTCCGCCGCACCTTCTCGCCGGCGTATCTGATGCCCTTGCCCTTGTATGGCTCCGGCTTTCTGAGGTCCCGGATCTCCGCGGCCACCTTGCCCACCAGATGCCTGTCGATGCCCGAGACAAGGATATTCACCTGCTTTTCGATCTTGATGGCCACCCCTTGCGGAACCACGTATTCCCGGGGGGTGGAGAAGCCGACGACCAGCTTCAGGACATTGTTGTTCAGTTCCGCTCGATAGCCGACCCCGGCTATTTCCAGGCCCTTTTCAAAGCCCTTGCTAACCCCGGTCACCATGTTGTTCACCAGGGTCCTGGCCAGCCCATGGGCCGACCTTCCCATCCGGTTCTCTTCCAGCCGCCGCACGGAAACGGCCCTCTCCCCTTGCACGAATTCGACCCCCAGGGGCAATACCGCGGACAGCTCGCCCTTCGGACCGGCAACCTTAACCAGCCTGCCCTCCTGGGCCACCTTGACGCCGACTGGCAGCTCGATGGTCTTTTTCCCGATTCTCGACATATTGCTATCTCCCGACCCTATTGACACACGCCTTAGGGGCGCTTACCACACCTGACAGATGATTTCCCCGCCCACGTTGAGGTCCCGGGCCTCGCTATCCGTCATCAGTCCCTTGGAGGTGGACATGATGGCAATCCCATAGCCGTTGAGCACCTTGGGGATGTCCGCGCTATGGACGTAAACCCTTCGCCCGGGCCGGCTGACCCGCTGAATGTCCGTGAGGACATGGCTTCTGGAGTCGGGATAAATCAGATCGATCCGCAAGATTTCATGTTTATCCTTGTCCCTTTTCAATTCGTAGCCGGAGATGTATCCGGCCTTCTTCAGAACCTCGGCGATATTCCTGTTCATCCGGGAGGCCAGGACATCAACCGTCTTGAAGCGCATGCGGTTGGCGTTCCGGATTCTGGTCAACATATCGGCAATCGGATCGGTCATTCCCATGACTAAAACTCCTTGATGTTTATCTACCAACTCGCCTTGATCACCCCGGGTATCTCCCCTTTGGCGGACAGATTCCTAAGGCAAATCCTACACATATCGAACTTGCGATAATAAGCGCGCGGACGGCCGCACAGCGGACAGCGGTTGTACCGTCGGACCGAAAATTTCATTTCTCTCTTCGCTTTTGCGATCAGGGATTTCTTCGCCACTTACCTCTTCCTCCCGCCGTTGCCCGGCTCAATTCCTGAAAGGCATGCCCATCAGTCTCAACAATTCCCTCGCCTCGTCGTCCGTCCTCGCCGTGGTGACGATGACCACGTTCATCCCTCGGACCTTGTCGATCTTGTCATAGTCGATCTCGGGAAAGATGATCTGCTCCTTCAATCCCAGGGCAAAATTCCCCCGGCCGTCGAAGGATTTCGGGGCAATGCCGCGGAAGTCCCTTACCCGGGGCAGGTTGACATTGACCAGGCGATCGAGGAATTCATACATCCTCTCCCTCCGGAGGGTGACCCGGCAACCGATGGACATTCCCTGGCGCAGCTTGAAGGTGGCGATGGATTTCCTCGCCTTGGTGATCACCGGCTTCTGCCCGGTAATCGCCGCCAGCTCCGCGGCGGCCGCATCCAGGATCTTGGCGTTCTGGATGGCTTCGCCCAGGCCCATGTTGAGCACGATCTTCTCCAGTTTCGGCACTTCCATGCGATTCTTGTAACCGAACTTGCCAATCAGCGCGGGCACTACTTCTTTCTGGTAATAATCTTTGAGTCTTGCCATAGCCATCGCCTTATGCGTCTATTATCTCCTGACATTTCTTACAGATACGGACCTTTTTCCCTTCCTCGAGGACTTTCTGTCCGAGCCGGACACCCTTTTCGCACTTGCCGCATAAGTAGGCGACGTTGGTGATATGAATGGGGCCTTCCTTCTCCACGATGCCGCCCTTGCCCTTGGCGTCGGGCCGCTGGTGCCGTTTGACGAAGTTCAGTTTTTCCACGATCACCCGGTCCTTGTCCCTCATGATCTTGATTATCTTGCCGGTCTTCCCCTCTTCCCTTCCGGCGATGACCTGCACCGTATCTCCTTTTTTTAACCGCTTTCCATGCATCGTCTGGATCCTTGCTTCGCTTCCCCGCCGTCCCGTCACAGGACCTCGGGAGCGAGGGAAATGATTTTCATGAACTGTTTCGCTCGCAGCTCTCTCGCCACCGGGCCAAAGATGCGGGTCCCGATGGGCTCCATCTGATTGGTGATCAGGACGGCGGAGTTATCGTCAAACTTGAGATAGGAACCGTCCTGGCGGCGCACCTCCTTGACGGTGCGAACAATGACGGCCTTCATGACATCGCCCTTCTTCACCTTGGAATTGGGGATGGCCTCCTTGACGGAGACCACGATAACGTCTCCGATGCTGGCATAGCGTCGCTTCGAACCTCCCAGCACCTTGATGCAGGCAACCTTTTTCGCACCCGAGTTGTCCGCAACACTAAGTATGGTCTGCATCTGAATCATCTTACCGTACCGCCTTCACTAATTTCCCGGGCTATTTTGCCCTCTCCAGGATGGAGCGCATGCGCCAGCGTTTATCCTTGCTCAAGGGCCGGGATTCAACGATGACCACCCGGTCGCCGACCCGGCACTCGTTGGCTTCGTCGTGGGCCTTGTATTTAACGAATTGTCGAATATACTTATGAAACGCCGGATGCTTCACCAGGCGCTCCACCCGAACCACGATGGTCTTGTCCATCTTGTCGCTCACCACGACGCCACTGATCGTGCGCCGGTTTCCACGGACCTCCATGATTATCGACCCTCCTTCTGTCTCAGGACCGTCTTGATGCGGGCGATGTCCCTTCTCACCTTCCCCAGCGTCGCGGTGGAATCCAACTGCCGGGAGGCATGACGAATCTTCAGACGGAACAACTCCTCGCTCAGCTCTGTCTGCTTCTGTTTCAATTCGTCGCCCTGGAGATCCCTTAGCTCCTTAATTTTCATCTACCGCCTCCCTGGACAGAAATTTTACACCGATGGGGAGTTTATGGGCCGCCAGGCGGAAGGCCTCCTTGGCAATGTCCGGGGATACCCCACGCATTTCATAGAGGACCATCCCCGGCTTGACGACGGCGACCCACTCCTCCGGGGCCCCTTTGCCCTTTCCCATCCGTGTTTCCGCGGGCTTTTTCGTCACCGACTTGTGGGGAAAGACCCGTATCCAGATCTTTCCGCCGCGCTTCACATGCCTGGTCATCGCCACGCGGGCGGATTCTATTTGCCGGGCCGTCACCCAGCCGCACTCCGTGGCCTGCAGGCCGTATTCGCCAAAGCCGATGGCGTTGCCCTGCATGGCCGGTCCGGTCATGCGTCCCCGCTGCGGCTTTCTGTACTTTACCCTCTTCGGCATCAACATGTCTCAAAAACCCCTTATAGCTTCCGCAAAGCGCCGCTATCGTTCGCGCTCTCTCTTAGTCGCCAGGATTTCTCCCAGGAAGATCAATACCTTCACCCCGATTTTCCCGTAGGCGGTCCGCGCCTCGGCAAAACCCCAGTCGATATCGGCCCGGAGCGTATGCAGGGGCACGCGGCCCTCCCGGTACCATTCGGCCCTGGCCATTTCGGCGCCGCCGAGGCGTCCGGAACAGTTGACGCGAATCCCCTTGGCCCCGAACTTGATGGCGGACGTGACACCCTTCCTCATGGCCCGACGGAAGGCGATCCGCCTCTCCAGTTGGAGAGCGACGTTTTCGGCCACAAGCTGGGCGTCGATCTCCGGTTTCCGCACCTCCAGGATGTTGATGATCAACTCGCCGCCGCTGACCTTTTCCAGTTCCTTCTTGAGTTTTTCGATTTCGGAACCCTTCTTGCCGATGATGATCCCCGGACGGGCCGCATGGATGTTCACCTTGGCTTTATCGGCGGCCCTTTCAATCTCGATTCTCGAAATGCCGGCATGAAAGAGCTTCTGCTTGAGATACCGGCGGATGCGGAGATCCTCGTGGAGTAGCTCACTGTAGTTCTTCTCGGAAAACCAAAGCGACTTCCATGTCTTTACGCCGCCCAGCCTCAAGCCGATGGGATTTACCTTCTGCCCCAACCTTTCACCTCCTCGCGATGTTCCTCTATGCCTCGTCCAAAACGACGGTAATATGACTCATCCGTTTCTTGATCGCCGCCGCACGGCCCTGGGCCCTGGCCCGCCAGCGCTTCAGCGCCGGCCCCTGATCCACGTAAACGCCCTTCACGTAGAGGATGCTTTCGTCGATATTGGGATTCTCCTTGGCATTGGCCAGGGCGGAATGCAGCACCTTGCCCAGCAGAAAGGCCCCGTACCTGTTGGTGTAGGACAGGATCTTTTCCGCTTCCGCGGCCTTCTTCCCCCTGATGAGGTCCGCCACGAGGCGCGCCTTCTGCGGCGATATGCGAATGTATCTGGCAACAGCCCTTGCTTCCATAAACTTACCCCCCGTCCGCCGCCTTCAGGACGACCGGTTCTATCTTCTCACTTTCGATTTTCTGTCTCCGGCATGGCTGAAGAATGTCCGGGTCGGAGCGAATTCGCCGAGTTTGTGCCCCACCATGTTTTCGGTCACAAAAACGGGGATGAACTTCTTGCCGTTGTGAACGGCGAAGGTATGACCAATGAGATCCGGGGTAATCGTCGATCGCCGCGACCATGTCTTGATTACCGCCTTGCTCCCCGCCGCCTCTGCCTTTCTCACCTTGTCCAGCAGTTTGGGCTCGATAAACGGGCCCTTCCCAACCGACCTTGCCACTTTCTAACCTCTTCTCTTTACAATGTATTTGTCTGTGCCCTTGTTCGTCCGGGTCTTGTGTCCCTTGGTCGGAATCCCCCAAGGGGTGCACGGATGCCGGCCCCCCGACGACTTTCCCTCGCCTCCCCCCATCGGATGGTCGATGGGATTCATGGCCACCCCGCGCACCTTGGGACGTCTGCCGAGCCACCGGGACCTCCCCGCTTTGCCGATGCTGACATTTTCATGCTCGATGTTGCCGATCTGGCCGATAGTGGCCCGACATTCGAGAAATATCTTTCTTACCTCCCCGGAGGGAAGGCGCACCTGGGCATATCCCCCCTCCTTGGCCATCAGTTGTCCGTAGGATCCGGCGCTGCGGACGATCTGGCCGCCCCGGCCGACCTTCAGCTCCACGTTGTGGATCAGGGTGCCCAGGGGGATGTTCTTCAAGGGAAGGGAGTTCCCCGGCTTGATATCCGCTCGCTCGCCGCTGACGAGAATGTCGCCGACGGCGACCTTGTCCGGAGCGAGGATATAGCGCTTCTCCCCATCCACATAGTTCAACAGGGCGATCCGGGCCGAACGGTTGGGATCGTATTCGATGGATGCCACCCGGGCGGGAATGTCGAGTTTTTCCCGACGAAAATCGATTATGCGGTACCGCCGCTTGTGACCGCCGCCGATATGTCGGCTGGTCATCCTTCCGTGGACGTTCCGCCCGCCGGTTCTGCGCAGGGGGCGCAACAGACTCTTCTCCGGAGTGGAGGCGGTGATCTCCTCAAAATCGGAACCGGTCTGAAACCTTCTCCCCGGCGATGTTGGTTTATATGTCTTGATTGCCATAATCCGTGTCCTTGAATCTCTATAAGAAGATATCCGCGATTATCTTGATATTTTCATCTTTCGCCGCGCCTGACGCAGGCCCGGGGGTTGGTCGCGGGCCTATTAAACGCCCTCGATTATTTCGATGCGGCTTCCTGGCGCCAGGGTGACCACCGCCTTCTTCCATGCCGGTTTCTCGCCGACGATCCGACCGACCCGCTTCTTCTTTCCCGGCACGTTCATCACCGCCACATTCAGCACCTTCACTTTGAAGAGCTTCTCCACGGCGGCGCCGATTTCGATCTTGTTGGCCCGGCGATCCACGGCAAAAAAATACTTGTTCTCCGCTTCTCTGGCGCTGGTGGTTTTTTCCGTAAGCAGCGCCTTTTTTATAATCTTGTATAATTCCATTATGATTGCAACGCTCCCTCGATGTTTGTCACGGACGGCGCCAGCAGGACCACGTGCTCGTGATTCAGGAGATCGTAAACGTTGATGCCTTCCGATCGAATCATTTTGATTTCCGGAAGGTTTCGCGAGGATTTCTCTAAAATGGGGTTGGCTTTGTCGATGACCACCAAGGCCTTTTTCCAACCGAAACGGTCCACTACCTCCTTGAACCTCTTGGTCTTGATTTCATCGAGGGGGAAGTCGCTCAGGACGATCATCCGGTCTTCCTTGAATTTCTGGCTAAGCGCCGACACCAAGGCCAGCCGGCGAACCTTCTTCGGCGCCTTGTAGGCATAGTCCCGGGGATGGGGTCCAAATACCGTTCCTCCCCCCCGCCAAAGCGGCGATCGCGAGGTTCCCGCCCTGGCCCGCCCCGTTCCTTTCTGGCGCCAGGGCTTTTTCCCGCCGCCGCTTATGTCCCGTCGCGTCTTCGTTGCCGCCGTGCCCCGACGACGCGCCCGGAGTTGCATCCTCACCACCTCGTACATGGCGGCCTCGTTCACGTCGGCGCCAAACACCCGATCGCTCAGCTCGATCTCCCCTACCTTGTTGTTTTCTATATCGTAAACAGCCGCTATTGGCATCTTGACCACCCTGTATCGCTATTTGTTGACCGCGGTCGTTTTCTTGACGGCCGGCCGGATCAGCAGGATCCCCCGCTTGGCGCCGGGAACGGCCCCCTTCACCAACAGGGCGTTGTCCTCCAGCCGCACCAGGAGCACCTCGATGTTCTGTACGGTGTTCCGTTCGCCCCCCATGCGCCCGGGAAGCTTCTTTCCCTTGAAGACCCGGGAGGGATCGGCGCTCGCGCCGATGGAACCGGGGGCCCGGTGAAACATGGAGCCGTGGGTGGCCCGACCGCCGCCGAAGCCATGCCTCTTCACCGCGCCGGCAAAGCCCTTGCCCTTGGAGGTGCCGGAAATGTCCACAAAATCTCCCGCCTTGAAGATATCGGCCCGCAACTCCTCTCCCGGTTCGCAGCCGCCGGCCTCCCAGCGGAATTCCCGGAGCGTCCGGAAGAATCCTTTGTCCGCCTTGCGGAAATGACCCTGGAGGGGCTTCGTCACGCGCTTCTGCTTGATCCGGCCATATCCCAACTGCACGGCTTCGTAACCATCCTTTTCCATGGTCTTCCGTTGAACGACCACCGAAGGTTCGACCTCGATGACCGTTGCCGGCACGGCGCTGCCGTCTTCGGTAAAGATCTGGGTCATCCCCAGCTTTCTGCCTATCAGTCCCTTTGTCATGTCGGTTCTCTAATCAAAAAAAATCAGGAGATGGAAGGCCCAAATCCACTCCATCCCCTGTCATATGCAACCTATAGCTTGATCTCCACATCCACCCCAGCCGACAGGTCCAGCTTCATCAGGGCGTCCACCGTGGATTGGGTGGGTTCGATGATGTCGATCAAACGCTTGTGCGTCCTGAGTTCGAGCTGTTCCCGGGACTTCTTGTCCACATGGGGCGACCTGTTGACGCAGAACCTGTTGATTTCCGTGGGCAGCGGAACGGGTCCGGCGACACGCGCCCCGGTGCGTTTGGCCGTTTCGACAATGTCCTCCACCGATCTGTCCAGCAGCTTGTGATCGTACGCCTTGAGGCGAATTCTAATTCTCTGGTCTTTCATGGTCGCGCCGGTTTCCTCTTTGTTATTCGATCACCTTGCTGACAACGCCCGCCCCGACGGTCCGGCCGCCTTCCCGGATGGCGAAGCGAAGCTGTTCCTCCATGGCGATGGGGGTAATCAAGTGGATCTCCAATTCCACATTGTCACCCGGCATGACCATCTCCACGCCTTCCGGCAGCATGGCCACCCCGGTCACGTCGGTCGTCCGGAAATAGAACTGGGGACGGTAGCCGGTAAAGAAGGGGGTATGACGGCCGCCTTCCTCCTTGGTGAGAACATAGACCTGGGCCTTGAATTTGGTGTGAGGGGTAATGGAACCGGGTTTGGCCACCACCTGGCCCCTTTCCACTTCCTCCCGCTTGGTGCCCCGGAGCAGCACGCCGATGTCGTCGCCGGCCCGGCCTTCATCCAGGGTCTTGCGGAACATCTCCACGCCCGTGCAGACCGTCTTGAAGGTGGGACGAATCCCGACGATCTCCACTTCCTCGCCGGTCTTGATGATCCCCCGGTCCACCCGGCCCGTGACCACGGTGCCGCGGCCGGAGATGCTAAAGACGTCCCCGATGGGCATGAGGAAGGGCTTGTCCAGAACGCGCTCCGGCTCCGGGATATAGGAATCCGCCGCATTCATGAGTTCCCAGATGGGCTTGGCATCCTCAGAATCGGGATCGTCGGCATCCAGAGCCTTCAGAGCGGAGCCGCGGATGATGGGGATGTCATCGCCGGGGAACTGATACTCCTTGAGGAGTTCTCGTAGTTCCAGCTCGACCAGGTCGAGGAGTTCCGGATCGTCAACCAGATCTACCTTGTTCATGAAAACAACCATATAAGGCACCTGGACCTGGCGGGCCAGGAGGATGTGCTCGCGGGTCTGGGGCATGGGTCCGTCGGAGGCCGCGACGACGAGGATCGCTCCGTCCATGTGGGCGGCGCCGGAGATCATGTTCTTGATGTAGTCGGCATGGCCGGGGCAGTCAACGTGGGCGTAGTGCCGCTTCGCCGTTTCGTACTCCACGTGGGTGATATTGATCGTAACGCCTCGCTCCTTTTCCTCCGGGGCGTTGTCGATGGAGTCAAAGGGCTTGAACTCGGCGAAACCTTTCTTGGACAAGTGCTTGGTAATCGCCGCCGTCAAGGTCGTCTTCCCGTGATCCACGTGACCGATGGTGCCGATGTTCAGATGCGGCTTCGTCCTTTCAAATTTTTTCTTGGCCATCTCTACTTACCTCCTTCGTCTGTTGAAAAATCTCTTATATGTTTGTGACCCTTTGCTCCCGCAATCTCCTGCTTTGAATGTCCTCAGAACCGATAATGGGCAAAGGCCTTGTTGGCCTCCGCCATCTTGTGCACGGCCTCCCGCTTTTTGATCGCCGCGCCTCTATTGTTGGCGGCGTCGATTAGTTCCGCCGCTAATTTTTCCTTCATGGTCTTCTCCGCCCGTTCCTTCGCGTTGGTTATCAACCAGCGGATCGCCAGCGCCATCCGCCGCGACGGCTGGACCTCCGTGGGCACCTGGTAGGTGGAGCCGCCCACCCGGCGCGACTTGACCTCGATCACCGGCTTCACGTTGCCGAGGGCCTTTTCGAACACCTCCACCGGCGGCTCCTTGACCCGTCTCTCTATGATGTCAAACGCCCCGTATAGGATCGCCTCCGCGGTGCTCTTCTTCCCCTGCTTCAAAAGATTGTTGACGAACTGGGCCACCATCTTATTTTTGTACTTGGGATCAGGCATGATCTCTCTTTTTGCAATCTCTCGTCTTCTCGGCATGATGATCTATCCCCGTTTAGCTCGGTTTCTTGGCCCCGTATTTCGATCGCCCCTGCTTTCTGCCCTGGACGCCCACGGCGTCGAGGGTGCCCCGCACGATGTGATAACGGACCCCCGGCAGATCCTTCACCCTCCCCCCCCGGACCAGGACGACGGAGTGTTCCTGAAGATTATGCCCCACGCCGGGGATATAGGAGGTCACTTCGTAGCCGGTGGTCAGACGCACCCGGGCGACCTTGCGCAACGCCGAGTTGGGTTTCTTGGGGGTCGATGTATAGACCCGGACACACACCCCCCGCCGCTGCGGCGAGCCCACCAGCGCCGGGGACTTGGTTTTTTCCTCCATTTTGATCCTGCCCTTGCGGACCAACTGATTTATCGTCGGCATAGCTCCTCCCTCAAGCGCTTCCCGTCCGTGCGGACAGGCACGGCAAAGCTCGGCTTACTACCAATTATGGGTTTACATGTCAAGCATTTTCTCATCCAAAAATCCCTCCAACTCCTGTGTTTCCTGCTCTTCCGTGCGGTCGTCCACCTCGTCGGCCAGGGTATTGATCCCGAGCTTCCGGTACATGGGCAGGCCCGTGCCGGCGGGAATCAGGCGGCCCATGATCACGTTTTCCTTAAGCCCCCGGAGATAGTCCGTCTTTCCCGCCAGGCTCGCCTCGGTGAGGACCCGGGTGGTCTCCTGAAAAGAGGCGGCGGAGATGAAACTCTGGGTGGACAGGGAGGCCTTGGTGATGCCCAAGAGGACGGGCTTTCCTACCGCCGGTCTCCCGCCTTCGGCGGCCACTCGGCCGTTCTCCTCCTGAAAGCGTTGCCGCTCCACCTGCTCGTCGGCGATAAACGCCGTATCGCCGGGATCGACGATCTTGACCCGCCGCAGCATCTGACGGACGATGACTTCCATGTGCTTGTCGTTGATCTTCACCCCCTGGAGGCGATAGACCTCCTGGACCTCGTCCACGAGATAACGGGCCAATTCCTTCTCGCCCTTGATGAAGAGAAGGTCATGGGGGTTGTGAACCCCGTCCATGAGCGCCTCTCCTTCCTGAACCCGGTCCCCTTCCTGGACGCTCACATGTTTTCCCTTGGGGATCAGGTACTCCTTCTCCTCGCCGCTGTCGGGCGTAATGATGACCTTGCGTTTCCCCTTGGCGTCCTTGCCGTAGGAAACGACCCCTCTTATCTCACTGATGACAGCGTATTCCTTCGGCTTTCTGGCCTCGAAAAGCTCGGCGACCCGGGGCAGGCCGCCGGTGATATCCTTGGTTTTGGTGGTTTCCCGGGGGATCTTGGCGATAATATCCCCGGCGCTGACCTGGTCGCCTTCCGAGACCACGATGTTCGCCCCCACGGGCAGCAGGTGCCGGGCCACCATATTCGTGCCGGGGACCTTCGCCGTCCGGCCCTTCTTGTCCTTGATGGAAACCCGGGGCCGGACGTCCGTGCCCTTGGATTCGACGACGACCTTGCGGGAAAGGCCGGTGACCTCGTCAAGCTGCTCCTGCATGGTCTTGCCCTCGATGATGTCCCCGTACTTGATCGTGCCGTCCACCTCGGCCAGGATGGGGATCGAGAAGGGATCCCATTCCGCGATGAGCGTGGCTTGTCGATCCTGCCCCGTCTTGGGGTCCTTTCCGGGACCGTAAACGGTATCCCCTTCATTCACCTTGAGGTGGGCGCCGTAAGGCACCGGATACTTGCCCCGGTTTCGCCCCTGTTCGTCCAGGACATGGACCTCTCCGTTGCGGTTCATGACGACCTGATCGGCCAGATCGCCGCCCTGGATCTTGACGGTGGACAGATTCACGAACTGGACGACGCCGTCGTGGCGGGCCTGGAGGGTCGAATGCTCCTCGAATTTGGCGGTGCCGCCGATGTGGAAGGTTCTCATCGTCAATTGGGTCCCCGGCTCGCCGATGGACTGGGCCGCGATGATGCCCACCGCTTCTCCGATGTTGACCAAATGGCCATGGGCCAGATCGCGCCCGTAACACATGGCGCAGACGCCGTGCCTGGACTTGCAGGTAAGAACCGAACGGATGCTCACCCGCTCGATGCCCGCCTTGTCAATGCGCTCCGCCAGGGCCTCGTCTATCTCCTGATTGGCCTCCACCAGAGTCTCCCCGGTGAAGGGATCCGCGATCTCCTCCAGGGCGACCCGCCCCAGGACACGCTCCCCGGCCGTCTCGATGATCTCCCCGCCTTCCATGAGCGCCGAGACGTAGATGCCGTCGATGGTCCCGCAATCCTCCTCGGTGATGATGCAATCCTGGGCCACATCCACGAGCCGGCGGGTGAGATACCCCGAATTGGCTGTTTTGAGCGCCGTATCGGCCAGGCCCTTCCGGGCGCCATGAGTGGAGATGAAGTACTGCAAAACCGTGAGGCCCTCACGGAAATTGGCGGTGATGGGCGTCTCGATGATCTCCCCCGAAGGCTTCGCCATGAGGCCCCGCATGCCGGCCAACTGGCGGATCTGGGCCGCCGAACCCCGGGCGCCGGAATCGGCCATCATGAAGATGGGGTTGAAGTTGTCGGTGCGCTTCTTTTCTCCGGACGCCGTGGTCACCTCCGTGGAGGCGATGCCGCCCATCATCTCCCCGGCGATCTTCTCCGTGGCCTGGGCCCAGATGTCGATGACCTTATTGTAGCGTTCGCCATCGGTGATAAGGCCGTCCATATACTGTTTCTGAATCTTCAAGACATCCCGGTCGGCCCGACTCACGATTTCTTTCTTGTTGGCCGGCACGGTCATGTTGTTAATGGCGATGGAAGCCCCGGAACTGGTGGCGTACTTGAAGCCCAGGTCTTTCAGGCGGTCGGCCAAGAGGACCGTCGTCTTGGCGCCGCTGGTCCGATAGGTGAAGTCGATGAGGCCGGCGAGTTCCTTCTTGTTCATCACCTTGTTGACGAGATCGAAGGAGATGCCCTCGGGGACGATTTCGTAGAGCATGACCCGGCCCACGGTCGTTTCCTTAAGTTCGCCGTCGATGCGGACGGTGATCCGGGCGTGAAGATCGACGCTGCCGGCGTCATAGGCGCTTCGCACCTCCTCGGGTCCGGAAAATACCATGCCTTCCCCCAGCACGTCCGCCTTGGAGCGCGTCAGATAATAGATCCCCAGGACAATGTCCTGGCTGGGGATGATGATCGGTTTGCCGTGGGCCGGGGAAAGGATGTTGTTGGTGGACATCATCAACACCCGGGCCTCGGTCTGGGCCTCGATGGAGAGCGGCACGTGCACGGCCATCTGATCGCCGTCGAAGTCGGCGTTGAAGGCGGTGCAGACCAGGGGATGGAGTTGGATCGCCTTGCCCTCGATGAGGACCGGTTCGAAGGCCTGGACCCCCAGCCGGTGCAGAGTGGGGGCCCGGTTGAGCATGACCGGGTATTCCCTCACCACCTCGTCCAGGGCATCCCACACCTCGGAAGACTCCCTCTCCACCATCTTCTTGGCGCTTTTGACCGTGGCCACGTACCCCTTGTCCATGAGGCGGTTATAGACGAAAGGCTTGAAAAGCTCCAAGGCCATCTGCTTCGGAAGCCCGCACTGGTGGAGCCGGAGATCCGGACCTACGGTGATCACCGACCGGCCTGAATAATCGACCCGCTTGCCGAGGAGATTCTGACGAAAACGCCCCTGCTTGCCCTTGAGCATATCGGAGAGGGAACGGAGAGGACGCTTGTTGGTGCCCGTAATGGCCCGGCCCCGGCGTCCGTTGTCGAACAGGACGTCCACGGCCTCCTGGAGCATGCGCTTTTCGTTGCGGATGATTATCTCCGGGGCGTTGAGTTCCATAAGGCGCTTGAGCCGGTTGTTGCGGTTGATCACCCGCCGGTAGAGGTCGTTGAGGTCGGAGGTGGCGAAACGGCCCCCGTCGAGGGGCACCAGCGGACGGAGGTCCGGGGGGATGACGGGGAGCACGGTGAGGATCATCCACTCCGGTTTGTTGCCGGACTTCCGCAGGGCCTCGATCACCTTGAGGCGTTTGACCAATTTTTTCTTTTTCGTATCCGAAACGGCGGTTTTCAGTTCTTCCCGGAGTTCGCTGTCCGTCTGATCCAGGTCCACCTCCTCGAGGAGTTTGCGAACGGCTTCCGCGCCGATGCCCACCTCGAAGGCGTCCTCGCCGTACTGCTCCCGGAGTTCATGCACCTCTTCCTCGGAGAGAAGCTCCTTTTTTTGCAGGGGAGTGGCCTTGGGATCCAGGACGATCCAGGCCTCGAAGTAGAGGACCTTTTCCAGCTCCTTGAGGGTCAGGTCCAGGACATTGCCGATCCGGCTGGGCAGACTCTTGAGAAACCAGATATGGGCCACCGGCGTGGCCAGTTTGATATGGCCCATCCTCTCCCGGCGGACCTTGGACTGGATGACTTCCACGCCGCACTTCTCACAGATGACGCCGCGGTGCTTCATACGCTTATAGCGACCGCAGAGGCATTCGTAATCCTTCACCGGACCGAAGATCTTCGCGCAGAACAGGCCGTCTCTCTCGGGCTTGAAGGTGCGATAATTGATCGTCTCCGGCTTCTTCACCTCCCCGTTGGTGTTGGGCCGGGCCGACCAGGCAAGTATCTGGTCCGGGGAGGCAATGGAAATCTTTATGGCGTTGAACCTGATGGGGTCCTTCGGCTTTTCAAAGTAGGTGAATACGTCTTCCACGCAGCGACTCCTTAATTATCTTCCTCGATTAATTCGACGTCCAGGCAGAGGCTCTGGAGTTCCTTGACCAGGACGTTGAACGACTCCGGCAGCCCCGGTTCCAGGGTGTGTTCCCCTTTCACGATGGTCTCGTACATCCTCGTTCTCCCCGCCACGTCGTCGGATTTAACCGTGAGGAATTCCTGGAGAGAGTAGGCGGCGCCGTAAGCCTCCATGGCCCAGACCTCCATCTCGCCCAGTCGCTGCCCGCCGAACTGGGCCTTGCCCCCCAGGGGCTGCTGAGTGACCAGGGAGTAGGGGCCGATGGAGCGGGCGTGGATCTTGTTGTCCACCAGGTGATGGAGCTTGAGCATGTAGATCATGCCGACGGTGATCTCCTGATCGAACGGCTCGCCCGTCCTCCCGTCGAACAGGACCGTCTGGCCTTTCTCGGGAAGCCCGGCCAGTTTCAGCATCTGCCGGATCTCGCTTTCCTCGGCACTGTCGAAGACCGGGGTGGCGAAGGAGATCCCGTTTTGCAGACGGGAGACAAACCTCTTGACGTCCCCCTCCGATGCCTTGTCGATAAAGGCATCCACCTCCGGGGAGGCATAAATCGCCTTGATTTCCTTTTTCACCAGCTCCAGATTCCGCCGCGCCTCCATCAGTTCGTTGATCTTGTCGCCTAACCCCTTGGCCGCCCACCCGAGATGGGTCTCCAGGATCTGGCCGACATTCATCCGGGAGGGGACCCCCAAGGGATTGAGGACAATATCCACCGGGGTGCCGTCGGCAAAATAGGGCATATCCTCCTCCGGCAGAATCCGGGAGAGGACCCCCTTGTTCCCGTGACGGCCGGCCATCTTGTCGCCTACGGACAACTTCCTCTTGATGGCCACATAGACCTTTACCATCTTGATGACCCCAGGGGGCAATTCGTCGCCCGCCTGGAGCTTTTCGATCTTTTCCTCGAAGTAGGCGTCGATCCTCTCCTTCCTCCGGGTCAGATTGTCGCACAGCACCCGCACCCGCTCTTCCGTCTCATCATCCCCCGCCAGGGTGATGTCCTTCCAGAGATCGAAGGGGATCTTCCCAAGGATTTCGCCGTCGATCACGTCGCCCTTCTTGAGGTAGATCTTTTTCTTTTTCCCGTCCGCGAGCCTGGCGCCGGCGGTCTTGCCGATGAGCATCTCCGTGATTCTGGCCCGCGCCGAATCGGTGATGATGCGCAACTCGTCGTTGCGATCCTTCTCTATGGAGCTGAGGGCCTCCTCCTCGATCTCCTGGGACCGGCTGTCCTTCTCCACCCCTTTACGGGTAAAGATCTTGGCGTCGATCACCGTGCCCTCCACCCCCGGCGGAACCCGCAGGGAAGTGTCCCGCACGTCGCTGGCCTTCTCGCCGAAAATGGCCCGGAGCAGCTTTTCCTCCGAGGACAGTTGGGTCTCCCCCTTGGGGGTGATCTTCCCCACCAGGATGTCTCCGGGTCTCACGGATACGCCCATGCGGACAATGCCGCTTTCGTCCAGATTCTTCAGGGCCTCTTCCCCCACGTTGGGGATGTCTCTGGTAATCTCCTCCTTGCCCAGTTTCGTGTCTCGGGACATGGTTTCGAATTCTTCGATATGGATGGAGGTGTAGATGTCCTCCTTGACGACCCGCTCGCTCACCAGGATGGAATCCTCGTAATTGTAGCCCCCCCAGGACATGAAGGCCACCATGACGTTTCTTCCCAGGGCCAGTTCGCCGTTGTCCGTGGCGGGACCGTCGGCGATGATGTCCCCGCGGCGCACCCGGTCGCCCTTGACGACGATGGGCTTCTGATTGAAACAGGTATCCTGGTTGGAACGTTGATATTTGATCAGGTTGTAGATATCCACGCCGATGTCCAGGTCGTCGTCGGTGGCGCCGTCGCATTTGACGACAATGCGCGCCGCATCGACGCTTTCCACCACCCCGTCCCGCCGGGCGGCCACCACGGCCCCGGAATCCCGGGCCACCACCGCCTCCATGCCGGTCCCCACCACCGGGACGGCGGGCCTCATCAACGGCACGGCCTGGCGCTGCATGTTGGAGCCCATGAGCGCCCGGTTCGCATCGTCATGCTCCAGGAAGGGAATGAGCGTGGCGGCGACGCTGACGAGCTGATTGGGGGAAACATCCATATAGTTGATCTCTTGCGGTTCGACGGTGACGAAGTCGCCGCCCTTGCGTGCGGAGATCATCTCCCCGATGAACCGTCCGTCCTTGTCCAGGGGGCGATCCGCCTGGGCGATGATGAAATCCTCCTCTTCGATGGCGGTCATGAAGCGGACCTCGTCGAGGACCCGCCCATCCTTCACCAAGCGGTAGGGGGTCTCCACGAATCCGAACTCGTTGACCCGGGCATAGGTGGAGAGCGAGACGATGAGGCCGATATTGGGCCCCTCCGGCGTCTCCACCGGACATATCCGTCCGTAATGGGTGGGATGGACGTCCCGGACCTCGAACCCCGCCCTTTCCCGGGTAAGACCGCCTGGCCCCAGGGCGGAGAGACGCCGCTTATGGGTGATCTCCGAGAGGGGATTGGTCTGGTCCATGAACTGGGACAACTGGCTGCTCCCGAAGAATTCGTTGACCACCGCCGAAACGGGTTTGGAATTTACGAGGTCATGGGGCATCATCGTCTCGATGTCCTGAAGGCTCATCTTCTCCTTGATGGCCCTCTCCATGCGCACCAGGCCGATTCGGTACTGGTTTTCGATCAATTCGCCGACGGAGCGCACCCGCCGGTTGCCCAGGTGATCGATATCGTCCACCGTGCATTCCCCGACCCCGTTTTTCAGGTCGATGAGATATTTGACCGCTGCCAGGATATCCTCGTTTCTCAGCACCGTGACATCCGTGGGGACGTCGAGGCGGAGCTTGTAGTTCATCTTGGCCCGCCCCACGTCGGAAAGATCGTAGGTATCCGGATCGAAGAAGAGACTCCGGAAGAAAGCCTGGGCCGTCTCCGGCGTCGGGGGATTGCTGGGACGGAGTCGGCGATAAATCTCGATTATGGCGTCGTTCATGGTCTCGATCCGGTCCGCCAGGAGGGTCTCGCGCATCGACACGTTGCCCATCTCTTCATCGAGGTGAATGAACCGGACCTCCGTGATGTTCCTTTCCTGTAGTAGTTCCAAACCTTCCGGGGTAAGCTCTTCGTTGCAGCGCAACAGGACCTCGCCCGTTTCCGGATCCATGATGTCCCGCGAGAGGATCTTGCCGACCACGTCGGCTTCGCTTGCCGCGACACGGGTGATCGAGGCCTCGGTCATCTTTTTCAGCAGCGGTTTGTTGATCCTCCTTCCCTTTTTGACAATCACCTCTCCGGAGGCATCCCGGATGTCTTCCGGGGCCTTTTCACCCAGGAGGGAATTGTCCACGGCCAGGAAAAACCGATCTCCGTCCAGAAAGACCGTTTCGATATTGTAGAAGTATTCGAGGATGAATTCGGTGGAATTCCCCATCGCCTTGAGAAGAATCGTCACCGGCATCTTGCGCCGACGGTCGATGCGCACATAGAGGAGATCCTTGGAATCGAACTCCAGGTCCAGCCAGGAACCGCGAATGGGGATCACCCGGGCCGAATAGATCAGCTTGCCGCTGGCCAGGGTCTTTCCCCGGTCATGGTCGAAGAAGATCCCCGGGGAACGGTGGAGCTGGCTGACGATCACCCGTTCCGTGCCGTTGACGATGAACGTCCCGTTGTCCGTCATCAAGAGGATCTCGCCGAAATAGATCTCCTGCTCCTTGATGTTGCTGATCTGTCTCTGGTTAGAAGACGGATCGACGTCGAAAATCAGCAGCCGGACGACGATCTTCAGCGGCGCGGCATAGCTCATCCCCTTCTGAATGCATTCCTTGACATCATAGCGAACCTCTCCAATTTTATAACTGTCGAATTCAAGAGAGCATTTCTTGCTATAGTCGTAAATCGGGAAGACGCTCTTAAAGGCCCCCTGGAGGCCGAAGTTGCCCCGCTGGTCGGGGGCCGTATCCTTCTGAAGAAACTTTTCGTAGGATTTTACCTGGATATCGATAAGATTGGGGATATCCACAATCTCCTTTATCCTTCCGAAATTTTTACGAAACTCGCCCATATGATCCTTTCGGTGTGGAGATCCGCTAAACCGCGCCTCGATTGCTACTTAATCTCTACGGTACCGCCGACCTCTTCGATCTTTTTCTTTATATCCGCCGCCTCATCCTTGGAAACGGCCTCCTTGATGGGTTTCGGCGCCCCGTCCACCAGATCCTTGGCCTCCTTGAGCCCCAACCCGGTGATCGCCCTGACCACCTTGATGACCTGAATCTTCTGTTCGCCGAATCCGGTGAGGATGGCGTCGAATTCCGTCTTTTCCTCCACGGGGGCGGCCGCTTCTCCACCGGCCGGGGCGGCGGCGACAACGGCCATGGGGGCGGCGGCGGAAACGCCGAAGCGCTGTTCCAATTCCTTGACCAGCTCGGAAAGCTCCAAAACGGTCATGCCTTCGATAAACTTTACGACATCTTCCTTGGTAATCTGACTTGACATCTTTCCCTCTTCCTTCCTGTATTTTTTTGTTAATTTATTGCAGCGATTCCTTCTTCGCCCGATAAGCGTCGAGGAGCTGGACCATCCCTCTGGGGACGGCGCTCAACACCGTCGCCAGTCCGGTGGGCACACCGATCAACACGGACAGCAGCCTGCCGATGAGAACCTCGCGGCTCGGCAGCAGCGCCAGGGCATGGACCTGCTCCCGGTTCAGGGGCTTTCCCCCGAGCATGGCGGCCTTGATCTCCATTTCGGAGTTCTTCTTGGCGAATTCCACCAGCGCCTTGACCGTCTCCACCACGTCCTTGTCGGTGAGGACGAGGGCCAGGGGGCCCTTGATATGCTCGCTCATGGCGCTGAAATCGGTCCCTTGGGCGGCGATGCGCAACAGGGTGTTTTTGACGATCCGCATATCGGCGCCGGATTTCCGCAGGGCTAACCGCAGGGCGGTAACCCGGGCCACATCCATGCCCGAATAGCCCGTGAGGACGGCAAGCTCAAATCCCTTCAACTTTTCGTGAAGTTCGGCGACAACCTGCTCTTTTTCCTTTCGATCCAATCTTCAACCTCCTCTCAATTATATTCGCCCGGAGCGGCCTGGAGCGGCAGCCCGGACGCTGTGCAATCGAAATATCCAAAAGGGCAGGCAACAGGAAAAAAGACGATGACAACCAAACAATGAACAATAAGCTCGGCTTTCGGAAGCAAAAGCCCCGCTTTCTGAAGCATGGTTTTTTCTCTCGTCTCGGCAGGCCGGCAACGGCCGTTTAAACCCCTGTGCCTGCTGTCTCGGACTCGATCGATCACGGGTCGGACGCGACGCCGCGAGTGGGCGTCATATGTTTCTCACATCCAGGGGATCCACCCGGACCCCGGGGCCCATCGTGGACGAAAGGGAGATGCTCTTGAGATAGGTTCCCTTGCTGGCCGCCGGCTTCAGCTTGACGATGGTCTCTATGACGGCGGCAATGTTTTCCATTAGCTTGTCGGCGCCAAAGGAGACCTTCCCTACCGGGGTATGGACGATCCCGGCCCTTTCCACCCGAAACTCCACCTTGCCCGCTTTCAATTCGCCAATGGCCCTGGCCACGTCGAATGTCACGGTGCCTACCTTCGGATTGGGCATGAGCCCCCGGGGCCCCAGGATCTTGCCCAGCTTGCCCACGCTGCCCATCATGTCCGGGGTGGCCACCACCCGGTCGAAATCCAACCAGCCTCCTTTGATCTTCTCGATCAGGTCATCGGCGCCGGCATAATCCGCGCCGGCTTCCAGGGCTTCCCGTTCCTTGTCCCCCTTGACGAAAGCCAGGACCCGGACCGTCTTGCCCAAACCGTTGGGGAGCACCACGCTGCCCCGGACCATCTGGTCGGCATGCTGGGGATTGACGCCCAACCGCATGGCAATCTCCACCGTCTCGTCGAACTTGGCCCGCTTGGCGGCGATGACGAGTTCCACGGCTTCCTTGAGGGCATAGCGCTTCCCCGGTTCCACCTTCCTCTTTGCCTCGATAAATGTCTTCCCTCGTGTCGTCATGATCAAACCTCAAAGATCGGGGGTCAACCCTCGATCGTAATTCCCATGGAGCGTGCCGTACCCGTGATGACCCTGATGGCCCCCTCGATATCCACCGCATTGAGATCGTTGAACTTGAGTTCCGCGATTTCCTTGATCTGCCCGGCGGTCACCGTCCCGACCTTTTCCTTGCTTGGCGCGCCGGATCCCTTGGCGATCTTCGCCGCCTGCTTGAGGAGGACCGCGGCCGGGGGGGTCTTGGTGATGAAAGTAAAGGATCGGTCGGCATAAACGGTAATCACGACGGGGATAACCGTGCCTTCCTGGTTCTGGGTCATGGCATTGTAAGCCTTACAAAACTCCATGATGTTCACCCCATGCTGACCCAGGGCCGGCCCGATCGGCGGGGAAGGCGTGGCCTTTCCCGCCTTGATCTGCAATTTTATGTTGGCAATCACCTTTTTAGCCATAACGCGCCACCTTAATCTCCGTTGATTTAGTTTTGTACTACCTGGATAAAATCCAGCTCCACCGGCGTGGATCTGCCGAAAATGCTTACAATGACCCGCAGCTTCCCCTTCTCGGGCTTGACCTCGTCGATCACCCCGTCAAAGTTGGTAAAGGGGCCGTCGATGATGCGGACGTGGTCTCCCACATCGAATTTGAACTTAGGCTTCGGCTTCAGGGTCCCTTCGTCGATCCGCGTGCGAAGCGACTCCACATCCTTGTCCGGAATGGGAAAGGGTTTTTCCTTGCCGCCAATGAAGCCCGTCACCTTGGGAGTGTCCTTCACGATATGCCAGGTATCGTCGTTCAGCTCCATTCTGACCAGGATGTAACCGGGAAAGAATTTGCGCTTCGAGGTCTTTTTCTCCCCGGAAACCAATTCGACGACATCCTCCTCGGGGATCAGGACGTCGGAAAAGAATTCCTGCTTCCCCGCCGCCTCGACGCGCTCCTGAAGAGACAGCTTGACCCGGTTTTCATAACCCGAATAGGTGTGCACCACATACCACTTCTGAGCCATGCTTCTATCCCAGCAATAATTTAATGAGCTTGGTCAAGCCGAAATCGACGATCCCTAGAAAGGCGGACACGATGGTCGTAACGACGAGGACCACCGCCGTGGAGGCCAGGGTCTGCTTCGGCGTGGGCCAGGTCACCTTCTTGAGTTCGATCTTAGCCTCGGAAAGAAACACCTTTGCTTTGTCAATCCAAACCTTGATCTTATCCATCAAGAAAACCGCTCAAAAAAAAATGGCAGGCCAGGAGGGATTCGAACCCCCAGCATCCGGATTTGGAGTCCGGCGCTCTATCCGTTGGAGCTACTGGCCCGGATGACGCCTGAACATGACGACGCGACGAAACGGTCCTACTTCGTTTCCCGGTGAACCTTATGCGACCGGCAGAACTTGCAGTATTTTTTCAATTCCAGACGGCCCTGCATGGTCCTTTTGTTCTTCGTGGTCGTGTAGTTCTTCCGCTTGCACTCCGTGCAGGACAAGGTGATGATATTTCTCATAAATTGAAGCGCCTTTTCATAATGGAGCCCACGACCAGGATTGAACTGGTGACCTCATCCTTACCAAGGATGTGCTCTACCTACTGAGCTACGTGGGCTGATCTACACCGATGGAGCGGGAAACGGGATTCGAACCCGCGACCCTCAGCTTGGAAGGCTGACGCTCTAGCCACTGAGCTACTCCCGCTTATCCTCCTCTGTTCAGCAAAGAAATCGGTCCTTCCGGGCCGATCGACGTTCGGATATTCGACCGTTTTCAACGGCGCCGCCCCGGCGACGATTTGGTGGAGGGGGGAGGATTCGAACCTCCGAAGGCTGAGCCGGCAGATTTACAGTCTGCTCCCTTTGGCCACTCGGGAACCCCTCCAATGGGGCCCGCCATCATTGTCATGGAGCTGGCGATGGGACTCGAACCCGCAACCTGCTGATTACAAATCAGCTGCTCTACCTGTTGAGCTACGCCAGCAAAAAACACTTTTAACCTGCAATTCAAAGAACTTGTCGTGATATTGCCCGCATCTCGAATCTAAGCCGAAAATGCGAATTGGGAACCTTAGATTTATTGCCTTATTTTGTCAAGAACTTTTTTGGAAGCCAAGACCGCCTTTTCTCGTTCACCGGCCGAGGCCTTCCAAAATCCACCCCTCCCGTTCGCCCCAGCAAGGAACGGGAGACAAAACATCTTGAAAACACTGTATTCCAGCTTCCGCCGACATGGCCATGGGGCGCCGGAAACGATACGTCCCGAAGCCCTCCGGACATGGCCGATGCGACCGGGTTCGGCGCATCAGCGGAGCCGCCAGAAACTGCCCTGGGGGGTGTCATAGACTTCGACCCCCAAAGCGGCAAGCTTGGCCCGGACCACGTCGGCCTCCGCCCACCGCCTCTCCTTGCGCAGCGCCGATCGTTTCTCCACCAGGGCCAGGACCTCCCCGTCAATCCGCTCCTCCGCGAAGTTCATGACGCCCAGCACCCCGTCCAGTCCCTGGAGGGCATCGACGAGGCGGTCCCGCTCCTGGCGGGTGAAGCATCCTTGTTCGAGGGGAGGACTGACTTTGTTGACGAAGTCGAAGAGGGAGGCCAGGGCGCCTGAGATATTCAGGTCGTCATCCAGAGCGTTGCTAAAACCGTGCCGGAGGTCGTAGATCCATTGGTCCGTATCGGCGCAACCCGGGCCGGGACGGAAACGGAGTAGGCGCTGAACGAAACGATTGAGCCTCCGGACGGTATTTCTGGCGGTTTCCAGGGCGCCCCAGGAAAAATTCAGGGGTTTACGGTAGTGGGCACCCAGGAGAAAGAAGCGTATCTCCCGCCCTTCGTAACCCTTGTTTTCCAGATCCTCGATTGTCAGGACATTGCCCAACGACCGGGACATCTTCTTGCCGTCGATCATCACCAGCTCAACGCTCAGCCAGTAGTTGGCCATGTTCCGGCCCGTGGCCGCCTTGCCGATGGCCAGGACATTCTCGCCGTGGGGAAAGGTGATATCGGCGCCGCTGGTATGGATATCGAATGCCTCGCCGAGAAATTTCATGGCCACGACGGCGCATTCGAGGTGCCAGCTTGGCCTTACGCTTCCCCACCGGGTTTTGTAGTAAATCCCCTTCTTTAATTCACTCAGGGTGGACCTTTTCAGGAGGGTGAAATCCACCGGACTGTCCTTCTCGTAGTCGTCCAGATCGCTGGTTCGACCGTGTTGAACCTTCTTTAGGTCGATATTGGACAGTCTCCCGTATTCGTTGAACTTGGAGATGTCGAAATAGACGGACCGGAGTTTTTCATAGGCATAGCCCTTCTCCACCAGCCTTTCCGTCATGCGGATCATGTCGTCCACATGCTCGCTGGCCCGGGGATAGGCCTCGTCTTCCTTGATGTTCAATTTGCGGATGTCCCGGAGAAAGGCCTCCGTGCATCGGGTCGTGAACGCAATCAGATCCGAGTCGGTCCTCTCGGCGCCCCGGACGGATCGGTCGGCGAGATCGACGATATTGGTCACATGGCGGACCCGGCAGCCCTTGTGCTCCAGGTATCTCCCGAGAAGATCGGAAACGATGAAACGGCGATAGCCGCCCAAATGGGGCACGTCGTGAACGGTGGGGCCACAGGAGTAGATTCGCGCCTCTTCGGCGCGCAGGGGCTTGAAGAACTGCTTCTGCCTGGTCAGGGTGTTGTACAGCCGCAGGGTCGTTTCGCCCTTTTCGGTGAATAGATCCGTGCTCAGATAGCGCTCGCCGCTGTCGGGGAAAATCGCCACCAGGACGCCGTCGGTCATTTCCCGGGCCTTTTGGAGGGCCACGTGCATGGCGGCGCCGGAACTCATGCCCACCAGGAGCCCCTCTTCCCTGGCCAGTCGTCGGGCCATTTCGAAGGCGTCCTCGTCGAGTATGTTGACCAACTCGTCCAGGAGATTGCGGTCGAAAATGCCGGGACGATACGACTCCTTCATGTTCTTGAGGCCTTGCAGCTTGTGCTGCAAATAGGGTTCCACCCCGATGATCCGAATCTCCGGGTTGTGCTCCTTGAGACGCCGCGACAGCCCCATGGCCGTCCCCGTGGTTCCCAGGGCGACGACGACGGCCGTGACCCCGCCGTCGGTTTGGCGCCAGATCTCCTCCGCCGTCCCTTCGTAATGAGCCCGCACATTGTCCGGATTGTTGAACTGATCCGTGCCGTAATATCGGTCGGGATTCTCCCGCATCATGAGATAGGCCGCCTCGATCGCCCCATCGGTGCCGAGATTTGCGGGGGTAAAGTGCAACTCGGCCCCCATGGCCCGGAGGATCTTCTTCCGCTCCTCGCTGGCCGCCTCCGACATGGTGAGACACAGACGATAGCCCTTGGCGGCGGCCACCAGGGCCAGGCCAATGCCCGTATTGCCGCTTGTCGCTTCGAGGATCACCTTGTCCTTCGTCAATTCCCCCCGTCGTTCGGCGCCCTCGATCATGGCTAGGGCGATGCGGTCCTTGATGGAGCCTCCGGGATTGAAACATTCCATCTTGGCCAAGATGCGCACCCGGGGATTTTCGTTGATGACGCGGATCTCCACCAGGGGGGTGTTTCCGATCGTGGCTAAAATATGGGGGGAGGGAGTCTTCACGGCGAGAGTCGTCCTTGGCTCAACTGTCGAGTTTCGGCAGGGGGATCTTCACGAAGGGGATCCCTTCCTCGCGGAGGGCCTCCTCTTCCTGTATGGTCGTGGTCCCGCGGATATTGCGCCGCTCCTCCTCGCCATGGTGGATCCTGAAGGCAACCTCCGCAAACCGGTCGCCCACATTGTCGAAGTCCCTTTCGATTTGCCGTCTCAACTGTTCGATATAGCTCATCGGGGAAGGCCGCTCTTTCCCGTCTTCGGTCGCGGGACGGGAATCCCGGGCCACGACGTTCACCGCCGCGGGGACGATCTCCGCCTCCGCGCTTCCACAGATCGGGCAGGCAATCAGCCGTCCCCGCTTCTGGGCGTCAAAGGCCTGTCGATCTTGAAACCAGCCTTCGAATTTATGGCCGCGCTCACAGCGCAGATCGTAAACAATCATGGAACCCGCCTTGCCGATTACAACTATTGGCAAATGAAATCGAATATTTGCAATAGATGCAACCTTCTCGAAAATTTTGTTGGACATTCCCGCGGTAATTTTATATTTATCCGCCGTGTCGGGATGTGGCCCAGCCTGGTAGGGCACTGCGTTCGGGACGCAGGAGTCGCGCGTTCAAATCGCGCCATCCCGACCATTCTTTGCGACCTTGGGAACAATCGCCGCGAAAACCCCTTTCCTCAATTCCCGCGAAAGCGGGGCGCCAGCCCCCCCTGCCGTCATCGCCGCAGAGAGACCTTTGAAATATTCCGTTTCCGGGTCCCTATCGTCATCCCGGGGGCAGCCGGGATACCGTGTTTTCAAGGTCTTCCCGACCCCGGATTTTGCCGGGGCAACAGGAAATCGTGGATTTTCACAGGTCTCGCAACCTCCTGGCGGGAACCAGAGGGGTTGTCATCTCCCCTATCGAGCCATTCGGGGATGACGGAAAAACGGTCGCCATTGCCGCGAAAGCGGGCCTCCGGCGTTTTCGGGCATCCTCTGGATCCCGGGTCGGGCCCGGCATGACAAGACAGGTCGTTTTCAGGGGCCTCTCCTTGGCTTGTCCGCCTTCGCCCGGTCCGCCCCTCAGCCGCCCACCACGGAGGCCATCTTAAAGATGGGCAGGTACATGGCGATGATCATGCCGCCCACCACCCCGCCCAGAAAGACCATCATGAAGGGTTCGAGCAGCGCCGTCATGGCATCCACCGCCGTATCCACCTCGTCGTCGTAAAAATCGGCGATCTTGGACAACATGGCATCGAGGGCCCCGGTCGCCTCCCCGACGGCGATCATCTGCACCACCATGGCGGGGAAGATATCGGTCTCCGCCAGGGGCTCGGCAATGGTTTTTCCCTCGGCGATGCTTTTCCTCGTTTCCAGGAGGGCCCTCTCGATGATGACGTTGCCCGCCGTCTTGCTGACGATCGTCAATCCCTCCAGGATGGGCACGCCGCTGGACATCATGGTGGACATGGTGCGGGTGAACTTGGCCACGGCCACCTTCTTCAGCAGATCGCCGAAAACGGGCGATTTCAGCACCGTCCGGTCAAAAAGGTATCGCCCCCGCTCCGTTGCGACGAAGCGCCTGAACAGGAAGACCGCCACGGCCACCACCGCCACCATGAGGAGGAAATACTTCTGGGTAAACGCGCTGGCATTGACGAGAAACTGGGTGGGACCGGGAAGCTCCCCTCCCATCCCCTCGAACATCTTCTGGAAAACCGGAATGACCTTGAGAAGCAAGAGGGCCACGACGCCTATGGAGATCACCAGGACGCTGGCCGGATAGGTCATGGCCCCCTTGACCTTGGACTTGAGTTTCATCGCCTTCTCCATATAGCCGGAAAGACGCTGGAGAATCACGTCGAGGATGCCGCCGCTCTCCCCCGCGGCCACGAGATTGACGAACAACTCGTCAAAGATCTTCGGATATTTCCTCAGGGAATCGGAAAGGGTGGCCCCGCTCTCGATTTCCGTCTTCACGTCGGCGATGATTTTGGCAAAGGTCTTGTTCTGTTCCTGCTGGGCGAGGAGGTCGAGGCACTGGATCAGAGGCAGGCCGGCGTTGATCATGGTGGCGAAGATGCGCGCAAAGACCACGACGTTCTTCTCGCTGACCTTCTGTTTCAAAAACGGAAGGTATTCGCTTAGATCCTTGGGCTTGGCCTTGACTTTGATGGACCGGAAGCCCTGGCGTCGCAACTGACCCCGGACGGCGGCCTCGTCAACGCCCTCGATCTCGCCCTTCTTGGCGTCCCCCCTTCTGGTCGTGGCTTCCCAAATAAATACCGGCACGCGATTCCTCTCTCGATTCCCTTGGATCGTCAAACAAATGTCAACTGCCGTTCCGTGTTCCGAGACCTTTGAAAACCCGCGCCTTCCTGTCGCCCCGGCAAACCGGCGCCCGGAACATCGGGCAGGCACAGGGGCCTGCCCCTACACATTGAAATACCCTGGGCAGGCACAGGGGCCTGCCCCTACACAATCACAATATTCCGGCTTTCGCCGGTACGACGAAAGGGGGTCGGAAAGGCCTTGAAAACACGGCATTCCGGCTGCCGGTGGATGACGAGGGGGACTCGGAAACGGCGTTTTTCAAAGGTCTCGCCCCGTCTTTCCCCTCTCCCGGCGCGCCCGGAAGATCTCCGCCATGATAATCCCCGCTGCCACCGATACATTAAGAGAGCCTATATTTCCTATCATGGGAATTGTCAAAAAGAAATCACATTTTTTTCTGACCAGTTCCCGGAGTCCCCTCCCCTCGCCGCCCATGACCAGCGCGACCTTGTCGGCAAAGGCCACGGCGCGGACATCCCGCCCCGTCTCCGCCTCGGCGCCATAAACCCAGAAGCCCCGTCCCTTGAGAAAATCCAGGGTCCGGGCCAGATTGGTCACCCTGGCCACGGGCAGATGCCGCACGGCGCCGGCGGATGTCTTGGCGACCGTTGCCGTTACCGTCGCGGACCGGTCCTGGGGAACGATCACCCCCGTCGCCCCGAAGCAATGGGCGGAACGGATGATCGCCCCAAGATTCTGGGGATCGGCGATCCCGTCCAGGGCGACGAGCAAGCTGCCCGGAGGCGATCCCGGCGCGTCGGGCAATAATTCCGAAAGATCCGCATAGGCAAAGGGCCGGACCACCCCGACGATCCCCTGATGGTTTTCCGTGCCGGCCAAAGCGTTGAGCCCCAGGCGATCCGCCTCCACAACGGGAATGGAAAAACGTTCCGCCGCCTCCCGGATCTGCTGGATCCGGGCCCCCGTTCTCCCCGGCGTGACGTGGATGCTCAGGACATCGTCGGGGTTGTCCCGGATCGCCTCCCAGAGGGGATGCACCCCATAGACGACCGGCGCGGGCCTTTTCCCTGGCTCGTTACGGACCTTCACCGGCGGCGCCCGCCCTTTCCTCCCGCCCCGCCCATCGGCGAGGGGTCTTGGGCGTGATTGTCCTTCAAGGGGCCTATCCGTTGGTTCATCTCTTGTGTTTCATGTCTTGCCCGCGCTCATGACGACGGGACGGATCGAGAATCGTCCGCCGCCGACGTGGCCCCTGGGGGCCGCGGCGCCCCGGGCCATCGCGACCGCCGTCAGGACCCGGCTCTGGCCTTGAGCCCCCGGGCGATGGCGGCCACGATCCGTTCCGCCTCCGCCTCCGGGTCCGGGGCCATGCGGATCGGACGGCCCACCACCAGATAATCCGCGCCGGCGGCGATGGCCCCTTCCGGGGTCAGGGTCCGCTTCTGATCATCCGTGGCGACGGGACCCGCGTCGCGAATCCCGGGCGTCACGATTACGAAATCCTCCCCGCAAGCCGACCGGATGGCCCCGATCTCCCTAGGCGAAGCCACCACCCCCGCCAGTCCGGCCTCCCGGGCCAGGGAGGCGAAATTCCGCGCCGCCTCCAGCGCGCCCCTGCGAAAGCCCAGCTCCCACAGATCGTCATTATCGAGGCTGGTCAGGACGGTGACGGCGATGAGGAGGGGAAGGGGCTTGTTCAGTCGCGCCGCCTCTTCCCGGGCGGCCTGCGCCGCCGCGGCCATCATCCTTCTTCCCCCCGCCGCGTGGACATTGAACATGGCCACCCCCAGCCCCACCGCGCCGGCGGCGGCCCGGGCCACGGTGTTGGGAATGTCGTGATATTTGAGATCGAGAAAGACCCGGGCCCCCCGCTCCCGAATCCTGGCCACCAGGTCCGGGCCGTGGATCGTGAAGGCCTCCTTTCCGACTTTGAACAGGCCCACGCATCCCTTCAAGCGGTCCACCCAGGCCAGGGCCTCCGCGAGACCCCCGGCACCGACATCCAAGGCGAAGATCAACCGCTCCCGCGGGAGGTCACTCCGTATATTCGTCATCTGCCATGAACTCGGTATGATCCAGAATCGGCCGGAAATTTTCCTTCGTGTGCGTCAGGTTCTCCGGATGGGCGTAAATCACCTTGCCGGCGGCGATCTCCCGGAGGGCCGTGACGATTTCGCGGTTATTCCGACCCTCCTCCAGGGGGGCGGAGCCCTTGAGAAGCTGGATCGCCCGCTGGGAGGTCAGCAGAACCAGGGCAAAGCGGTTCTTGGCCTGACGCAACGAGTCTTCGACGGTTATTCTTGCCATGGGGATTCGATAGCCTCCTTAAAATTACGCAACGCCCTGGTCCGGCGGCGCATGATAAACGTCAACGTCCGGCGGCGATTCAATCCGCCAGGAAAGGGGCGACGACTCCCATCTGCCTCTCCCGGCGGCATTTCTCCGCCAGATAGATCGCCCGCACCCGTTCGATGGCCTGTTCGAGGCGGTCGTTGACGACGATATAGTCATACCAGAAAACTTCCCGGATTTCATCCCTCGCTTTCCGATAACGCCGACGCCGCGTCTCCTCATCTCCATCCCCCCGTTTCCATAGGCGGCGCTGCAATTCCGCCAGGTCCGGGGGAAGGACGAAGACAAAGACGCCTTGGGGATAGATCTCCTTCAGGGCCCGGGCCCCCCGGGGTTCCACGTCCAGGAGGATATCCCCGCCCCCGTCGCGGATTGCCTCGATGCCGCTTCTCGAGGTCCCGTAGAGGTGGCCGTAATTCTCCGTCCATTCCACAAAATCCCCGGCCTGGATCTTCTCCCGGAAGGCCTCCGGGGTCACGAAGCGATAATCCCGTCCGTCGGCCTCGCCCCGACGGGGCGGACGGGTGGTGAAGGAAACGGAAAAACGCAGGGCCGGAAATTCCCGGAGCAACGGGCGGCAGATCGATGTCTTGCCCGTTCCCGAAGGCGCCGAAAGCACCATTATTACGGATTCATTCGACATTTTGTATCTGTTCCCGCAGTTTGGCCAGTTCGCTCTTTATCTCGATGACTTGCCGGGCGATCTCGCCGTCCTGGCTTTTCGAACCAATGGTGTTGATCTCCCGGTTCATCTCCTGGATGAGGAAATCCAGCTTGCGGCCCACGGCCTCCTCGGCGGCCAAAAATTCCCCGAACTGGCCGATATGGCTCTCGAGCCTCACCACTTCCTCGGCGATGTCGCTCTTCTCGGCGAGGATGGCCACCTCCTGATGGAGGCGGGCCTCATCGATCGCCATCCCCTGGGTCAATTCCCGGACCCGCTCGGCGAGGCGCTGGCGATATTCCCGCACCACCGCCGGCGATCGCCGTCTTATATCGTCCAGCAGACCGGCGATCGTCTCCATCCGGGCCGCCAGGTCCCGGCCCAGGGCCTCCCCCTCGGCGGTCCTCATGGCGGCGAGGCTCTCCATGGCCCGCAGCAGCGTCTTCTCCAGATCCGCCCAAAGGGACTGCGGATTCTCCTCCGTCTCCCCGGGAACAAAAAGGTCCGGGAATCTCATCATCATCTCCAGGGTCACCTCTCCCGGAAGGTTCAACTCCGTTTTGATCCGGGTCAGAAGGGCCCAGTACCGCCGCAGCAGCGGAACGTTGAGCGTCGGCGCCGGCGCTTCCTCGTGTTGGCCGTCGCTCTCCAGGCGGATGACCGCCTCGATCTTCCCCCGGGAGAAGCGTTCCCCGATCCTTTTCTTTATCTCCGTCTCCAGGGGCGAGAGCGCCGCCGGCATGCGGAGGGATACCTCCAGATAACGATGGTTGAGCGACTTCATCTCCACCAGGATTCTCCTGCCGGCGGCGGCGCCCTCTTCCCGGCCAAACCCGGTCATGCTTCTAATCATGCTGATCCTTTCCGCTCCCGCGCAACTGCCCGAGATGCCTCCTCCGGATGGCCTCTAGCATCGCCCGGGTCTCCGGGGCCGCGTAATCGGGATAGGTCCAGGGCAGGGTCTGGAACGCCCCGGCCCTGTAAACGAGGGTCAAGTCCGCGTAAATGCCTCCGCGCAGATAGGGGCGGTGGCCGTAGCCCTTGCCGGTCGCCAGGATGAGATGGGCGGCGGTGACATAGCCCGGATCGATGTTCACCCGCCGCGACCCCCCGACGGCGAGACGCCGCTCCAGGTCGTTGGTCTTAAGCTTGATTTCCGGCAGGGACTCCGGGGAAACATGTTCCGCGAAGGATGCAAAGCGACGGCGAAGCCCATGCCCCATCTCCCGCTCGTAATAATCCGTGTAGGCGAAGTCCCGCCAGGGACTGATATAGTCCGCCTCTCCGAAGGAATCCATCAGGAGGGCGATGGCCGTGTTGACGCGCTCCCCATCCGCGCCGATGACGCTGACGAAGAGCTTTGCCGGCGGGGCGGGACGGGGGATGCTCATAGGGTGCGCTTCAGTTCCTTTCTGGTGACCGTCGCCGTTCCCACCTTGCCCACGGCGATGCCCGCCGCCCGGTTCGCCATGAAGGCCGCCTCCCGGAACGTGGCCCCCGAGGCCATGGCCAGGGCAAAGACGCCGATCGCCGTATCGCCGGCCCCGGTAACGTCGAAAACCTCCCGGGCCTCCGCCGGGAATTCCGTGTGGCGAATCGTTCCATCCCGTTCGAAGAGGCTCATCCCCTCCTCGCCCCGCGTGACGAGCAGGGCCCGGAAGCCATATCTCCGGATCAACTCCCGTCCGGCCTTCACCAGCGAGGCCCGATCGGTGATCTCGAAGCCCACGGCCCGGGCGGCCTCGTGATGGTTCGGGGTCGCTATGTCGAGGTCCCGATAGAGCGAAAAATCGTTCTTCTTGGGATCGACGCATACGACGGTCCTCGAGGCGGCGAAGATGCGGCGGACGCCCTCGATCAGGGACGGCGTCACCACCCCTTTGCTGTAATCGGAGATGACCACCGCCCCCAGATCGTCCCGAAGACTCTCCATATAGGCGATAATACCGGCGATCGTCTTTTCGCTCACAGGAATGCGGCTCTCCCGGTCAAAACGCACCACCTGCTGGCCCTGGGCGACGATGCGGGTCTTCAGGGTCGTGGGCCGGCGGTCTTCTACGAAAATCCCCGTCGTGGCGATTTCCTTTGCCGTCAGTTCTTCCAGAAGGCGTCGGCCCGTATCGTCGCCCCCCACAACGCCCACCCCATAAACCCGGCCGCCCATGGCATGGATGTTGTTCATGACGTTGGCCGCGCCGCCCCAGAGCAGGTGGTCGGAGCGGACCTCCACAACCGGCACCGGCGCCTCGGGGGAAATCCGCGCCACCTGGCCGCGGATGAAGTGGTCCACCATGATGTCCCCCACGACCAGGACCTGGGCCTGAGGAAAGCGGTCCATTATTTCCAAGGCCCTTTTTTTGGTGAACAATCGGCGCATAAACGAGGCGCTCCCGGACGGTATTTTCCAGTTTAAGCAAAGGGCATGTCTATTTTAAGAAAAGGTTGTTTGTCAATGCCTAAAATGCCCCGCCCCTCCCCGGACAGATGGGCGGGGCCTATTTGGCCCTACTTGCAACAAGCCGAAAAATCGCGGGTTTTCCAATGTTTGCGGGGGTGCGCAATCGAGCGCCCGGAGGAAGAACGAATTCAGACTGACAAATACGTTGACTTCAGGACATATATCCTTTAAATACAATACGTTTCGCAGTGCCATAGTCCATCGGGGGAAGCAAGGGGATTATGTTTCGTTCCATCCTGCTCGTAGCGATAAGCGTTATAATCACGGCGTTTTTCTCCACCTGCGTCGTCATTTTCTCCCTCCTGGGGGTGGCGGAAAACTCCCTCCACAAGATGGCGCGGACCTGGGCCAGGGTCCTCCTGGCCATCTCCAATGTACGCGTACGGGTGATCGGAACGGAACACGTGAACGGCGAGACGCCTCAGATCTTCATGTCCAACCATCAGAGCGACTTCGATATCCTGATAATCCTGGCCTTTCTGCCCGGCCAGTTCCGCTGGATCGCCAAGAAGGAACTCTTTCGGATCCCCATCTTCGGCCGGGCCATGAGAAACGCCGGCTATATAGAAATCGACCGTCAGCATCATGAGCGGGCCCTGCAAAACCTCGCCGAGGCGGCCCGGAAGATCCGCGAGGGGAAATCGGTGATGAGTTTCCCCGAAGGCACCCGGAGCGGAGACGGCAGCATCAAGCCATTCAAGAAGGGGATGTTTCATCTGGCCATGGAGGCCGAGACGCCCATCGTCCCCATCTCCATTATCGGCGCCGATAAAATTATGCCCAAGCGGTCCCTCAAGGTCAATCCCGGACGGATCACCATGGTTATCGACAAGCCCATCGAAGTGAGCGGATACGCGGAGGAGGCCCGGACGGAGCTTATGGAGCGCGTCCGCGGCGTCATCGTGAGTAACTTCGACCTGTGGCGGGAACGGAAGGAATCATGACGGGAAAACCGCTTTCCGGCGGGAGAAACGCCGAAATAATCGGCAGCGTCTGTTTCGCCGCCGGACTGTTTCTGACCTTGTGCCTCGTCTCCTACCATCCGGAGGACCCTTCCTTCACCCGTTTTTATCCCGGCGCGGTGGAGGTCCACAATCTCATCGGCGCCTTCGGCGCCCATACATCGGACGCCCTGATCCGAATCTTCGGTCTCAGCGCCCTCTTCTTTCCCGTGGCATTGTTCGTATGCGCGGGGAAATTCTTTCTCCACGGCGATTTCCGCATCACCCTCCCCCACGCCGTCGGCGTTTTGCTCTTCCTCCTCTCCTGCTCCGGATTGGCCGCGCTGATTATGCGGGAGGTTCCCCTGTACGATCAACCCCTCCGGGCCGGCGGCCTGGTGGGCGACGCCGTACGCTCCTACCTGACCCGCTATTTCAATCTCGCCGGCGCCATGATCATCCTGATGCTCATGATGGTCCTGGCGGCCATCTTCCTAACCCGCCTGTCCCTTGCGGCCCTGGGTCGGGCGATTGTCCGCCGCTGCCAAACGGGCGGGGATTGGCTGCGGGACCGCCTCCGCCATTCCCGAACCCAGGCCGAGGCCGCCTCCCCGGCGGAGGGAAAAACCGCGCCGCCGCCCGCTGTCCCGCCGCCCCGGATCGAGGCGCCGCCGCCGGCGGCCTCGGGCGGCAGGGCAAGGACCGACCGGGCAAGGCAGGCCCACCTTGACATCTTCCCCCTGCCGGGGGCCTTCAATCTGCCCCTGCTGGACCTCCTGGAGGAACGGGAGCGCCGGGACACGCGCCTGAAGAAGGACAGTCTCATCGCCAACGCCCGGATACTGGAGAAGAAGCTTGGCGATTTCGGCGTGGAGGGCAAGGTGACGGAGATCCATCCCGGCCCGATAATAACGCTCTACGAGCTGGAACCGGCGCCGGGGGTCAAGATCAACCGGATCACCAATCTGACGGACGACCTCGCCCTGGCCCTGAAGGCGGCCAGCATCCGCATCGTCGCCCCCCTGCCGGGCAAGGCGGCGATCGGCATCGAGATCCCCAATCTGGAAAGGGAGGCCGTGCGCCTCCGGGACGTGCTGGATTCCCAGGTCTTCAACGAATCCCGGGGCAAGCTTCCCATCGCCCTGGGGGTGGACATCATGGGCGCCCCCGCGGTCCAGGATCTGACCCGCATGCCCCATCTCCTCATCGCCGGCACCACGGGATCGGGCAAGAGCGTCTCCCTTAACGCCATGATCTGCAGCATCCTCTTTCGCTCCGCCCCCGAGGATGTCAAGTTCCTCATGATCGACCCCAAGCGGATCGAGCTTTCCGCCTACGAGGGGATCCCCCATCTCCTCCACCCCGTGGTGGTGGATCCCAAAAAGGCGGCCCAGGTCCTCAAATGGGCGGTGGAGGAGATGGAGCGGCGCTACGCCTTCATAGGCGACATGGGCGGCAAGAGCATCGAGGCCTACAACAAGCAGGCGGCAAGGGAAAAGCTGTCCCGCCTGCCCTACATCGTCATCGTCATCGACGAGCTGGCCGACCTCATGCTCGTGGCCCCGCGGAACGTGGAGGAATCCCTGGCCCGACTCGCCCAGATGGCCCGGGCGGCGGGGATTCACCTCATCATCGCCACCCAGCGTCCCTCCGTGGACGTCATCACCGGGGTCATCAAGGCCAACTTTCCCACCCGCATCTCCTTTCAGGTCTCCTCCAAGGTGGACTCGCGGACCATCCTGGACCAGTTGGGAGCGGAGGCCCTGCTGGGCGCTGGCGACATGCTCTTCATCCCCCCGGGAACCTCCAAGGTGACCAGAATTCACGGCGCCTTCGTCACGGACCGGGAAATCGGCGGGATAGTGGACTTTCTCAAGGAGCAGGGGCCGCCGGACTACGACGCCTCCCTCAAGGAGTATGAGTCATCCCTGGAGAGTCCCGAGCGGGAAGGCGAGGCCTTCGACGAAAAATACGACGAGGCGGTGGAACTCGTCGCCGATTTAGGCCAGGCCTCCATCTCTCTGGTGCAGCGCTATCTGAAGGTGGGCTATAACCGGGCCGCCCGGATAATCGAGCGTATGGAGGCGGAGGGGGTCGTGGGGCCCTCGGACGGCGTGAAGCCCCGCAAGGTGCTGGCCAAGAAGCTGCCCTCCCGATGACGGATTTCCTGAACACCCCGACATGCCCCGGACGGATGTCCGTGAGGGAAGGGACGGACGGCGGCCAATGACACGAGACGGGGAAGGGAAGACATTCCACGTCGTCAGCCTCGGCTGCCCGAAGAACCTCGTCGATTCGGAGGTCATGGCGGGCCTCCTGATGCGCCGGGGCTACCGGCCCACCGCCGATCCCCGGGACGCCCGGACCATCATCGTCAATACCTGCGCCTTCATCCTGCCCGCCAAGGAAGAGGCCATCGAGGCCATCCTCGCCGCCGCGACGTACAAGAAGACCGCATCCTGCCGGTGCTTGATCGTCGCCGGCTGCCTGCCCCAGCGCCACAGCATCGAACTGGCCCGGGCCATTCCGGAGGTGGACCTGTTCCTCGGCGTCGCGGAGGTTCCCCACATCGCCGAGCGCGTGGCCGCCATGGACGCGCCGCAATACGACGGCCCCCGGGTCAGAGTGGGCCCCCCGGACTTCCTGATGGATGCCGCCCATCCCCGGCGCCTGATGACGCCGCCCCACACGGCCTATCTGAAGATCGCCGAGGGCTGCGGAAACCGCTGTTCCTATTGCATCATCCCCTCCCTGCGCGGTCCGGCCCGGAGCCGCGCCCCCGAGGATATCGTCGCGGAGGCCCGCAAGCTGGCCCGTCGGGGGGTGAGGGAACTGATCCTCATCGCCCAGGACACGACGGCTTACGGACGGGACCTGCCCGGCCGCCCCTCCCTGGCCCAGCTCCTGAGGGAACTGGCCGGCCTGGAAGAACTGGCCTGGATCCGCCTCCTCTATTCCCATCCGGCAAAAATCACCCCGGAGCTGATCCGAACCCTGAGCGGAGACGCGAAGATCTGTCCCTATCTGGACATGCCGATCCAGCATATCGACGACGAGATTCTCGCGGCCATGAACCGAAAGGGCGACGGCCAGCGGATCCGGGCCCTCCTGGAGACCCTCCGTGGGGAGGCCCCCGACATCGCCCTGCGCACCTCCCTCATCGTGGGATTCCCGGGGGAAACAAAGAAGAAATTCGAGATGCTGTTGGATTTCGTCCAGACGGCGCGCTTCGACCACCTGGGGGTCTTCCCCTTCCACCGGGAAGAAGGCACGGCGGCGGCGGCCCTGCCGGCCCGGATCCCGGCGGCGGAGAAGGAACGACGACGGGAGCTGATCATGGCGGCCCAGGCGGAGATATCCGCCGAACTCCTGAGCCGACGACGCCATGCCGTGGAAGCGACGCTCATCGAGGGGAAGAGCGGGCGGACCGATTATCCCTTCGTAGGCCGGACCCGCCGCCAGGCCCCGGAGATCGACGGCGTGACCTTCGTCCGGGGGAAGGGGCTGCGACCCGGCCGCATCGTCTCCGTCCGCATAACCGCCGCCGCCGTTTACGACCTTTTTGGCGAAGTCGTTGACAATCCCTCCTGAAGGAAATATAAGGCAGGGACACGGGCAGGAGCCCAACCCCCTTGGTTTGCGGATGAACGATATTCGAGATGTATTCAAAAGGCATCGGGACGATCTCCAGCGGGTGGAGGATTATATGTCCGCCGCCCTGCATTCCGACATCGACCTGATCCCCCAGGTAAGCGGCCATCTCATCGGCAGCGGCGGCAAGCGTTTTCGGCCGCTGCTCCTCCTGGCCTCCGCCGCCCTTTGTGGTTATGAGGGGGAAAGACGCTATCCCCTCGCCGCGGTCATCGAATTTATCCACACCTCCACGCTTCTCCACGACGACGTCATCGACAACGCCGACATGCGCCGGGGAAGGGCGGCGGCGAATCATGTCTGGGGCAACGCCGCCAGCGTTCTCGTCGGCGATTTTCTCTATTCGGAGGCCTTCCGGCTTATGACGGAACATGGAGACATGGAGATCGTCAAGCTCCTGGCCCGGGCCACGAACCACATGGCCGGCGGGGAGGTTTTTCAGTTGATGAAAAAGGGGGATCCGGAGATTACCGAGGCGGATCACCTGAGGATCATCGAAAAGAAGACCTCCCATCTCATCTCCGCCGCTTGCGCCGTCGGGGGGTTGCTGGCCGGCGCGCCGGAGGGACATATCGCCGCCCTGGGCCGCTTCGGCCTGGATCTGGGGTTCGCCTTCCAGATCGTCGATGACGCCCTGGATTACACCGCCAGCGCCGACGAATTCGGAAAGGCCATCGGCAAGGACCTCTCGGAGGGGAAGATGACCCTGCCCCTGATTCGCACCCTCCAGACCTGCCCGGCGGCGGAGCGGCAGACCATCGTGGGGATCATCCGGGATGCGGACCGGGACGAGGCCTCCCTCAAGGCGGTTTTCGCCATCGTACGGAGGGGCGACGGGATTCCCTACGCCCTGAATATGGCCCGGACTTACATCGCGGCGGGTAAAAAGCAGCTCGCCTTCTTTCCCGATTCCCTGCCCCGGCGCGATCTCATGCTCCTGGCCGACTACGTAGCCACGCGTAAATTCTGAGGCCTTGCCCCCGATTTCCCATCGTGGCGGCCCGCGCCTTCAAGCCCATGGACGGATGAAGAGAGCCCTTTTCGACCCCCGGGCCGCCCGTGCGAACCTCCGGCCGCGCCTTCCCGCCCTGCTGGCCCTGCTGGTCCTGTCCCTGCTCTTGGCGGGGACCCCGAGCCGCGTCCCGGCCGCATCGGCCCCGCTTGCCCTGGTCCATATCAACGATACCCATTCCCATCTGGAACCCCTTCCCGTCGATCTCGAGATCGACGGGATACGGACGACGGTGGAACTGGGAGGTTTCGCCCGGATCAAAACGATTCTGGACGAGTTCCGGGCCGAAGCCAAGGAGCTGCTGTTGCTCCACGGAGGGGATGCGGTGCAGGGCACGGCCTATTTCCCCCGCTTCGGGGGGGCGGTGGAATTCGATTTCCTCAACCTCCTGGGCGTTGACGCCATGACCTTCGGCAACCATGAGTTCGATCTCGGTCCGGCGCCCATTCCGGGGTGGATCAACCGGAGCCGCTTCCCCTGGCTGGCCGCCAACATCGACTTTTCCGGCGAACCGGCCATCGCCCCCCTGACGCGCCCCTTTCTGATCAAGGAAATCGACGGGGAAAAGGTGGGCATAATCGGCCTGACCACGGAAGACACGCCGCTGCTCGCCAGGGATGTGGGCCGGGCGGTTTTTCATGACCCAGTGGCCGCCGCACGCCGTCAGGTGGAGACCCTCACCACCCGGGGGATAAACAGGATCGTCGTTTTGTCCCATCTGGGGTACCGCCGCGATCTGGACCTGGCGGCGAAGGTGTCGGGAATCGACATTATCGTCGGCGGCCACAGCCACTCCCTGCTCAGCGACGCGGGCCCGATCCGGGGCATCGGCGGGCTGACGCCGGAGGGCCCATATCCCACGGTGGCGACCGCCCCGGACGGCAAAACCGTCCTGGTCCTCCAGGCCTGGCAGTGGGGACACGCCGTCGGGTCGATCCGGGTTGACTTCACCGCCGCCGGGGAGGTGGCGGGCTATCGGGGCGCGATCACGATCCCCTGCGGTGGGTCTTTCAAACAAAACGGCGCGCCGGTCCCGCCGGAAAGCGACGCCTACCGGCGGATCGTCCGAACCCTGAGCGCCGGCGGAGCGGCGCGGATCACCCCGGAGGATCGGCAGACGCGGGATCGGTTGGCCCCCTACGCCCGACAGGTCGCCGGCTACCGGGAAGCGCCCGTCGCCGTGGCGACGCAGCCGATCGTCCGCGGACCGAACCGCGGCCCCGGCCCCTTGGCGGCCGATTCCATGCTGGCGTCCTGCCCCGAGGCCCGCCTCTCCCTCCTCAACAGCGGCGCCGTGCGCCGGGACTTCAACGCCGGGACCGTTTCCGTCGCCGACGTCATGGAGGCCCTTCCCTTCGGCAACACCCTCGTCCTGGTCGATTTGACCGGTCGGGAGCTGCGGAGGACCCTGGAGGAATACCTCGCCTTCCTGGCGCGGCGCTATCCGCGGCAGACGCCGCCGCCCATGCCCTATGTCGCCGGGGCGAGGCTCGCCATCCGTCCCGCCGCCCCGGAGGGGAGCAGGGTGCAAGACATTCTCATACGGGATCCGTCCGGGGCCTACCGGCCCGCGGATCCCCAGGCGGTTTACCGTGTCGTGGTCAACGCCTTCATGGCCGGCGGTGGAGACGGCATGACGACGCTGGGAAAGGCGGCCGGCTTCCGCGCCGATACGGGAATCGTCGATCAGGACGCCTTCCGGGACCATCTGCGGAAACTCGGCTCGTTCGGCGACCCCGCCGAACGGCGCATAACCATCATCCCCTGAGGAGGCGGGGCCATCGTCCCGCCGGGTCGCCGCCGGGCGTGGCCGCCGGCAGAATTCCTTTGACATGCCGGATTTTCCTGCCCTATACTCCCGGGCGGCGCGGTCGGCGACGGCCATGGGGAAGGCCGTTTCATCCCGGCAAAATCACTTTTTCGAGGAGGTAGAACATGTCGAAAGCTAAAGGGCTGTTTATGGTGGTGGCGGTTGTCGTCCTGTCGGTTTTGTGCGTATCCTCGCTTCCCGCCCAGCAAAAGAGATTCTTCGCCATCGCCACCGGCGGCACGGGCGGCACCTACTATCCCCTGGGCGGGATCCTAGCGCAGGCCCTCTCCCAGCAAGTGCCGGAGGTGGTGGTCACCTCCCAGGCGGGAAACGCCTCCGTGGCCAATTGCAATCTCATTCGGGACCGGCAGGTGGAGTCGGCCTTTGTCCAGAGCAATGTGGCCTACAACGCCTATAACGGCCTGGAACAGTTCCAGGCCAAACCGGCCCGGAACCTCCGGCACATCGCCTCCCTCTACCCGGAGACGATCCAGATCGTCGCCCGGGCGGATGCGAATATCCGGTCCGTCAAGGACATCAAGGGCAAACGCCTGGTTCCGGGCGACCGGGGCAGCGGCTCGGAGGTGGACGCGCTGAACATACTGGGCGCCTATGGCTATGCCTATAAGGACTTCGCCAACGTGGACTGGCTCTCCTTTTCCGGGGGGGCCCAGCGTCTGCAGGACAAACAGGCCGACGTAACCTTCACGACGGCGGGTTGGCCCACCGCGGCGATCACCGAACTGGCCATCTCGACAAATATCGTCCTCGTGCCCATCGACGAGGCCAAGATCGGGGAACTCACCAAGAAATATCCCTTTTATGCCCGGATCTCGATTCCCAAGGGAACCTACAAGGGTCAGGGCAAGGACGTGGCCACCATCACCACGATGGCCCAGTGGGTTGCGGGCGCTGAAGTTCCCGAGGACGTGGTCTATAAATTGACCAAGGCCCTCTGGGAGCACGGGGCCGCAAAGATGGCCGCGGCTCACTCCCAGGGCAAGAATGTCCTGGCCAAGACCGCGCTGGCCGGCATATCCGTGCCCCTCCATCCGGGGGCGGAAAGATATTATCGGGAGGCGGGCATCATCAAGGCGGACAAGGGAAAACCGACCCCGAGGAAGAAACGGTAGCCCGGGCCGTCGCCCCAGGTCATCCCCGCACGCCGGGCACCTTCGTGGTCGAGCCAGGCCTCCGCGGGGTGAGTCATTCATCCCGTGCGTCGAGCGCCTTTGCGGGGCGTACGGCTTTTAGCCCGTTTCCAGGGGCCGGAAAGGAAAGGCGGCAACGGACGAAATGCCTTCGTCAATCATGGATCGAGACCCTTGAAAAACCGCCGCCCCTGCCCCGTCGGGTTGATCCGGCACCCGGAGAATAGTCGAAGGCGCTGGCTTCCCCCTTACCCGGGAAGGACCATGGGAGGACAAATAACGGGGTTTTGCAAAGGTCTCGGATCGCCATCGGGGTTTGGATACGGAATGAGGAAAAAATGGGCCGTCATGTGTCTTCTGCTGCCGGCGGCAGCCCTCCTGGCGGCCTCCTTTTTCGTTCGCCCCTGGACCCTCCGGCTGGTCGATCAACGACGGGCGCGGACGGTCCTGCTGGTCCGGGCCGCCCCGGGCGACGCCTTCGTCCTGTCTTACATCCATTCGGTGGAACGCTCCCCGGTGAGGGATTTTTTCCGCATTGACGGGGAAGGCCGGCTTGTCCTGCGCGGCACGGAGTTTCAATCGTCCAATGCGGGCCTGCCCTCCCAGCTCGCCCCGGGGGAGACCCTCGCACGGAACACGGGAAAGTTCCGTATCTCCGGTCGGCGGCTTACGCTGGACGAGATTTCGCTCTGGGTGGGGAAGGACCACCGCAACACCCTGGTCATCAATGACGCCGCCTACGATCTGCCGGCCCTGGGGGGAGACGCCCTGCTGCAAATCCGTGCGGTCAGGACGACGCTGGGGGAATGCCTGCTCCACGCCCTCCGGGGCGCCGCGACGGGCAATCGCCACCGGCGCACTGGGAAAGGATAACCGGCCATGGCCGAGGATAACGCCAGGATTTCCACCACAATCGAAGCGGAAGTCGATCAGGTCGCCAAGTACGATCCGGAGATGCGCTTCCGCAAGCTCCGGGGCCTTACCCTCCGGCTGGTCGCCGCCATGTGCGTCGTCCATTCGGTTTTTCACGTATATACTGCCGGTTTCGGCATCCTTCAGGAATGGCGGCACCGGGCATACTTTCTCGCCTTCACCCTGCCCCTGGTGTTCTTCCTCTACACCATGCGCAAGGACGATCACGGGCCGCGGACGAAATTCCTCGTTTACGACATCCTCTTCAGCCTCGTGGCCGGCGTCTTTGCCACGGCGATCTTCCGGGAACTCCTTGACCTCGCCCTTCCCTCGACGGCCGGCCTGGCCGCGGGCGTCTTCACCCTGCTGCTGTACTTCCGACGGCGGCCCCTGACGCCGGACTCCGTCGCCCGCTGGCTCGACGCCCCCATCTTTACCGCCATGCTCGTCGGCCTGGGCTGGGGGCTGCTCCTTGCCGCCCGGGAAGCGGACTGCGCCTCCTGGGTCCAGGACCTGAATCCACCCCTCGTGATCTGGGGCGCCCTCCTTGCGGCATCCTTCCTGGGAATCCTGGCGATCTTCGTGATCCAGTGGGGGCGCGCCGCATGGTCGCTGCTCACCCGGCGGGTCTTCCCCAGCCACTGGGAGAACATGCCCTACTACGACCTCTTCTTCGCCCTTCTGGCCTCCCTCATGTCCCTGTACATCTTCTTGGAATTCAACGCCCTGGGCCTGCGGACCGGGGCCCCGGACCGGGCCGATCTGGTCATCGGCGGCTTCGCCATCCTCCTGGTCCTCGAGGGGGCCCGCCGGAGCATCGGCGCGCCCCTACCCATCATCGCGGGCCTCGTCCTGATCAACTGCTACCTGGGTCCTTACTTTCAGGACATACCGGGGTTGACCGTCTTTTCCCACCGGGGCTACTCCATCTCCCGGATCGTTGACTACATGTTCCTGGGCACCGAGGGGATTTACGGCATCCCCATCGGCGTCATCGCCACCTTCGTCTTTCATTTCGTCCTGTTCGGGCTCTTCATCGCCCGGACTGGCCTGGGGCAGCTCTTCATGGACCTGGCCATGGCCCTGGCGGGCTGGTCCGCCGGCGGACCGGCAAAGGTCGCCGTGGTCTCCAGCGGCCTCTTCGGCTCCATCAGCGGCTCTTCCGTCGCCAACACCGTGACGACCGGCGCCTTCACGATCCCCCTGATGAAAAAGGTCGGCTACCGGCCCGTATTTGCCGGGGCCGTCGAGGCCGCCTCCTCCACGGGCGGCCAGATCATGCCCCCCGTCATGGGGGCGGCGGCCTTCATCATGGCGGAGTTCCTGGGGGTTCCCTACATCAAGATCGCAACCGCCGCCATCGTCCCGGCCCTTGTTTACTACTTCGCCGTTCTCACCATGGTCCATCTGGAGGCCCTGAAGAACAACCTTGCGGGCCTGCCCCGGCACATGCTGCCCAACGTGGCGGCGATTCTAAAGGACCGGGGGATCGTCATCGCCCCGCTGATCGCCATCGTCTATCTCCTCATCTCGGGCAAGAGTCCCTTCCTGTCGGCCTTCTGGGGGATCATCCTCTCCGTTTCCATCGGTCAGGTCCACCGCCGGACCCTGCCCCTCCTGGTGACGATCCTGCTTTCCCTCCCTTCCATTCTGGCGGACCTCAACCCCCTGGCGGCCGTCTCCCCGGCGTTCGTCATATGGGTTGTCTGCGCCCTCGCCGGCTTCGGATGGACGTTCCTGGTCACGGACCGTGCAAGTTGGCTCCTGGGGCTGCTGACGGCCGGGCTCCTGACCGGGATGCTCGCCCTGAGGCTCGAGCCGTTCAGCGCCGCCTTCTGGACGAATACCGCCGTCGTTGCCGTCGGCGTCTTCTACAGGGAGAGCAAGATGCGGATTCCCGACATCCTCAGCGCCCTGGAGTGGGGGACAAAAAACGCCCTTTCCATCGGCGCCGCCTGCGCCTGCGTGGGGTTCATCGTGGGGGCCACGACCCTCACGGGCCTGGGACTGAAGTTCGCCGCCACGGTGATCAATCTGGCCAACGGCGCCGGCGCCGCCCTCCTCTCCCTGGATGTCTTCAGCCTCCTCACCCTCAAGGGGGTCACCCTCTTCTTCACCCTGTTTTTCACCATGCTGGCCTGTTTCATCCTCGGCATGGGCATCCCCACGACGGCCCAATACATCGTCGCCTCCATGATCGCCGCCCCGGCGCTTCTCCAGTGGGGCATCAATCCCCTGGTTTCCCACTTCTTCGTGTTCTACTATTCCATTCTCGCCGACGTCACGCCGCCGGTGGCGCTGGCGGCCTATGCCGCCTCCGGGATCTCCGGGGCCGAGCCCTTCCGGACGGGACTCCGGGCCTTCAGCCTGTCCTCCGGGGGATTCATCGTCCCCTTCGTCTTCGTTTCGGCGCCCATCGTGCTGGGGTATCCCCACCTCCTGGATCCCCGCATTCCCATGGACTGGCTCTGGTTCGTCCAGGTCCTCCTCACCCTGATTGCCGGGGCGGTGGCCCTGGGGGCCACGGTCATCGGCTATCTGGCCGACCGGTCGAGCGTCCCGGAGAGAATCCTGACCGGGCTGGCGGCGGCATTGCTCATCGCGCCTGAAAACATCACGGACATCATCGGCCTGGGCCTGCTGTCGTTGGTTTATTTCCGCCAGAAGCTGCGACAACGCCGGCGGAAGCCTCCGGTCATCGCTCCCTCCTGAACATCGCCAGCCGGCGTTTTTCGGACCCGCGGCGACGGAGGCGGCCTCGGCGCGTCTCGCGGACCGGATCCTTCAGGGACGCGGTTTTTTCTCCGCCAGGACCTCGCGCAGCCATGCCAGGTATTTGTCGCTTCCCCGGCAGATGGGAACGGCGACGATCTCCGCCGTATCGTAGGGATGGACATCCTGAATGACCGCGGCGATTTCGTCGAAAAGATCCGTCCGGGCCTTGACGAGACACCGCCATTCCCGGGCCGTCTCGACCCGGCCCTCCCATCGATAGACGCTTTCTACCGGTCCGGTCACCTGGACGCAGGCCGCCCAACCTTCCACCACGAGACAGTGGGCGAGCCGCCGGGCCGCCGCCTCGTCATCGATGGTGACGGCGATCTGGATAAATTCCGTCATCACTTCCCCCTTTCCCTTCCGATCTCGTACATCATGATGGCCGCCGCCTGAGGCAGGCTCAGCGATTCGGCCCCTCCGGCCCCGGGGATATGCCACCGCTCCGCGACCCAGGCCAGGAGGTCCTCCGGCAGCCCGTGCGTCTCGCTGCCCAAAAGCAGGGCGGCGCGCCGGGCCGTCGGGTGGGGATTGACGCCCCGGCGGACATCGCCGCCCACGAGAAGGCGCCGCCGGCTCACCTCCGGCAGCGCGACGGCGAAGTCCACCGCCGCGGCGATATTCAGATGGAACAGGCTCCCCATGGAACTCCGTGCGACCTTGGGATGGGTCCAATCCACCGCCGCGGCGCTCAGGAACACCGTCTTGAATCCAAACCAGTGGGCCGTGCGCAGGATCGCCCCCAGGTTGTTGGGATTGTTGATCCGGTCCAGAAGCAGGATATCGCCCTCGTCCTGGCAGAGCAGGTCCCGCCATGACGGGCGGGGTCCGATCCGCGCCAGGGCCATCACCCCTTCCGATTCCCGGTCCTGACTGAGCCTTTTCCATTCCCCGCCGTCCAGCAGATAGAGCTTTCCCGTCCCCCGGCTCCCGGACAGATACCGGGCCGCCAGCGGTTTCCAGGCCCGCTCCTTTTCCTCGAGGCAGAGAAGGGCCGCGGTTTCACAGGGGCTTTTCAGCAGTTCGGACACGACCTTCCGCCCCTCGGCGATGAACATCCCGGCCCGCCTCCGTCCCCGCCCCGTTTCGAGCCTGGCCCATCGGGATAGATCGGCTTTAGACGGCCTGGAAAGGGGCGAGAGGGGGATAACCGGACCGGTTTTCATCGGTCCGGATCCGCCGAGACCTCCGCCGGGATCCTTTCGGGACGTAGGACGGAGGCGATGACGGCTATCGCCAGGGTTCCCGCGATGATCCCCAGCGACCAGCCGATGGGGACATGGAAAAGATCCTGGAGGAGCATCTTGAGGCCGACAAACATCAGGATGGCCGTCAATCCGTGGCGTATATAGCGGAAGAGGCGCATCAGGCCCGCCAGGGCGAAGAAGAGGGATCGCAGGCCCATGATGGCAAAGACATTGGAGGTGTAAACGATGAAGGGATCGGTGGTGACGGCGAGGATGGCCGGGATCGAGTCGATGGCGAACATCAGGTCCGTCGGTTCGATGACGAGGACGACGGCGAACAGCGGCGTGGCGTGGAGCGCGCCGTCGATGCGGACAAAGAATTTCCCGCTTCCGTAGTCGGCGGTGACCGGGATCAATTTGTGAAGAAGACGGAGGGCGGGATTGTCCTCCAAATGGATATCCCGATCGTGGCCCCGGGCCATCTTGAAGGCGGTATAGATGAGAAAGACGCCGAAGAGGTAGATGAGCCAGTGGAATTTCGTTACTAGGGCGACGCCGGCGCCGATGAACAGGGCCCGCATCGCCAAGGCGCCGACGATTCCCCAGAGGAGGGCCTTGTGCTGGTACTTGTCGGGGACGGAGAAGTAGGAGAAGATCATGAGAAAGACAAAGAGGTTATCGACGCTCAGGGAGTACTCGAGGAGATAGCCCGCCAGATACTCCAGGGCCTTGGTCCGACCCTGGAAATAGTAGATGCCGACGCCGAAGGCCAAGGCGAGGCCCACCCAGAACCCCGTCCACCTCAGGGCGTCCCGGATCTCGATCTTATCGTTCTTCCTGTGGGCGACGAAGAGGTCCAGAAAGATCATGACCAGAAAGAGGACCGCAAAGGCCGCCCAGCCGAACACATTCATGACGTCGCCTCTTTCTCCCCGTCTATGCGGACCCCCGCATCGTCTCTGGAGAGGGAATCGTCCCGGTCGCCAAAGCGGGTTTTTACATCTTTCTCAGCAGGTTTTGGGCCGCCAGATGGATGACGTCCCAGGCGCCGCTGAAGGGGGGGGAGTAGGCCAGATCGATATAGCCAAGCTCGTCGATGGCGAGGCCGGCCCAGAGGGCCGCCGCCAGGGTGTTGATCCGGCCCACGACCCGCTGTTCCCCCACCGCCTGGGCCCCAAGGAGGCGGCCGGTGGCCCGGTCGGCGATGAGTTTCAGGCCGATCTTCTTCGGCCCCGGCATGGAACCGGCGGTGGCATTGCCCCAAAAAACGTCGCTTATGGGGTGGAATCCCGCCGTCGCCGCTTCCCGTTCCGTCACCCCCGCCGCCGCGGCCTCCCAGGAAAAGATCCGGAAGGACTGGGCCCCGACGACGCCGGGAAAGATCCGGGGCGTGCCGCCGATGTTGCTGCCGGCGACCCGGCCCTGCTTGTTGGCGATATCGCCCAGGGGGATGTTGACCCATCGTCTGCTCACCCGGTGGTAGGATTCGCAGCAGTCCCCGGCGGCATAGACGTTTTCCCGGCAGGTGCGTTGGGAGAAATTCACGGCGATGGCCCCGGAGGCGCCGATGGTAAGACCCATCGCCCGGGCGAGCCTGGTGTCGGGCCGGACCCCGGTGGCAATCAGGATTATATCCGCCTCCCGGGGGCCGCGGTTGGTGTTCAGCCGGAGACGGTAGGCGGCGCCCTCCACGATGGAGGTCAGCGTCGTTTCGGAAGTAAAGATCACGCCCCGGCGCTTGATCTCCTCCAGGAGCGCCGAGGAGAGTTCGGCATCCCAGCGGGCGACGGGGAGTTTGCCCCGATGGATCATTTCCGTCTCGATGCCCCGGGTGACGAAGGCCTCGCAGGCCTCCATGGCGATGAACCCCGCGCCGATGACGATGGCCCGCCGGCAACCGGTCGCTTCCAGGTAGCTTTTGATCGTCAGGGCGTCGGTAAGCTTTCTCAGCAGAAACACCCCTTCCCGGTCTTCCCCGGGGATTCCGGGCCGCAGGGCCTCCGTCCCCGTGCCGAGGGCGAGGATGTCATAGGGAAGGGCCTTTCCGTCCGCCAGGATCACCTCCTGACGCCGTTCGTCCACCTCCGCGACGCCGTTGTCGATGATGATTTCGATTCCCCCTTCCCGGAACTTTTCCGGAGTCCGGGCCGTCAGTTTTCTCGCGTCCTTGATTACATCGCCGATGTAATAGGGCATCGGTCAGGCGGCGGTGGCTACATGGGGCCCCTGTTCTATCATGGTTATCTCCAGACTCGGGTCCCTCCTCCTGGCCTCGGCGGCTACGGAGCCGCCGCCGGCGCCGGCGCCCACAACGATCAATTTCTTACCCATGGCATCCTCCTGAGTTCACTTGCAAGTTTGAACGGCCTCAGCCTTGTCATGATTACTCCCGCGTGGCAAGGCCCCAACGACGCATTTACGAAACGAGGCCTTTGAACAATCGCTTCGAGCGCTTCCTTCCGCCATTCCCGCGAAAGCGGGAATCCGGCAACCCCCATCCGTCATTCCCGCCATCCCCTGGCGGGCATCCAGAAGACTTCACCCGAAAATCCACGCTTTCCCGTCAGCCTGGCAAAGGCCCGGGCGGAGCGCCTTGAAAACACCGTATTCCCGCTTCCCCCGGCATGGCCATGGGGGATATGGAGGGAGTTTTTCAGAGGCCTCGCAACTCTAGCCTCGCCGGACGCTTCTCCCGGAGCGCCGCCTAGCCTTCCATATTATCTTTTGGCGCTTCTGTAAAGCATGATCCCCACCCCGCCGCCGACCATGATCAGGCAGAGGAGCTGGCCCATGGTAAGGAAGCCCCACAGGTAGCCGATCTGGATGTCGGGCTGCCGGAAGAATTCGATGAAGAAACGTATCAGACCATAGCCGATGAGATAGGCGGCGAGGAGAAACCCGTCAAACGGGCTTCTCTTTCTTAAGAACCACAGCGCGACAAACAGGAGGATTCCCTCTCCAAAGGCCTCGTAGAGTTGCGAGGGATGGCGCAACAACCCTTCCGAATCCAGGGGGAAATACATGCCCCAGGGGATGTCGGTGGGACGTCCGTAGAGTTCGCCGTTGATGAAATTGCCGATGCGGCCGAAGGTGTATCCCAGGGGTATGGCCGGGGAGAAGAAATCCGCCAACCGCCAGAAGTCCAGGCCGCGACGACGGCAGAAGATTATCGCCGCGGCCAGCGCCCCCAACGCCCCGCCGTGGAAGGACATGCCGCTGATGCCCACGAAACGGACGCCCTGGGAGAAGTCGAAGGGGAGGAAGATCTCCCAGGGATGCTGGAGATAATAGCCGCCATTGTAGAACAGGACGTAACCGAGGCGGCCCCCGAGGATCAGACCCAGGATCATCCAGATCATGATGTCCTGGATCGTCTCCATGGCATAGGGATATTTCTCGTCCCTGATCCGGTAGCCGGCGAGCCAATAGGTGCAGGCGAAGGCGACGAGATACATGAGGCTGTAATAACGCACCTGGAAGGAACCGAACTCCAGGAACACGGGGCTCATCCGTTCAGGGAGGTGCTGCCAGAAGAAAAGCGGTTCTTCCACTCAGTAGGCCTCGCCCTTGTATTCCTCGACATACAACTGGGCGGCATAGGCGGCCGTGGCCCCGTCGCCGCAGGCCGTGATGACCTGGCGGAGCGACTTGTCGATACAGTCTCCGCAGGCAAAGAGCCCGGGGGCGGAGGCGCGCATCTCCCGATCCACGATTATGGCGCCGTCCTCTTTTCTCGCCGCCAGGCCCGCCACCAGATCGGTCTGGGGCAGGAGACCCACGAAGATGAATATCCCGGACGCCGGAAGCAGCCGCGTGGCCCCGTCCCGGAGATCCTTGATCCTGACCCATTCCACGCCGCTGTCCCCTCCGATCTCTTCCACCACGCTGTTCCAAACCGTTTCGATCTTCGGGTTCGCCAGGGCCCGCTGGGAGAGGATGCCGGTGGCCCGGAAGCGGTTGCGGCGGTGGACCATGGTCACCCTCGCGGCAAAATGGGTGAGGAAGATCGCCTCCTGCACGGCGGTATTGCCGCCGCCCACGACAACAACCTCGCGGTTCCGGTAAAATGGCCCGTCACAGGTGGCGCAATACGAAACCCCCCTGCCGGCGAATTCCTCCTCCCCGGGAACGCCAAGCTTGCGCCAGTAGGCCCCGGTGGCCATGATGACGGCCCGGGCCTGGTAGGACAGGTTGTCGGCCCTGACCATCCAGAGCGCCTTCCCCTCGTAGGGACGGCTTTCCAGCGTCGTCGCGTCGGCGGCGACCACTTCCAGGCCGAACTTGACCGCCTGCCGCTGAAATCGTTCCATAAGCTCGAAGCCGTTTATCCCATCCGGGATGCCGGGATAATTCTCGATCAGGTCCGTCACCGTGATCTGGCTGACCGTGGAGGCCCCGGCGAAAAGCAACGAGGCGAGTCCGGCGCGGGAGGCGTAGAGCCCGGCGGTGTAGCCCGCCGGTCCTCCCCCGACGATGATTACGTCGTAAATCCTGTTTAAATCCGTTTTGTCGGTCATGGATGCTTCCGATCCTCCTTTCCCAAGCGAAAGACGCCCGACGGTCAGGCGTCCGAATCGCAAATCATAGCGTCAATCGCAAAACCCTGCCTTGCTATAACGACATGGGGCACGGTAAATTTGTTCTATCTCTAAGCGGCTGAAAACAGGACGTGCCTCAGCTTTAGTAGATCATTCAAGATCAACTACTTACATCGAGAACAAATTTACCCAGCGACATGGGGTCACTGAACTGAGGGCTTTGAATAACCGCCATTTTTGTCATTTCGACCGAAGAAGGTCCAAAGTCCAAAGTCTAAAGTCTAAAGTCCAATTTGTCGTTTCGACCTCTTTCTTGTCATTTCGACCGCAGGGAGAAATCCATGTCCCGAAGGCAATGAGGGATCTATAGGATTTCTCAGTCGCTTCGCTCCTTCGAAATGACATCTGGGTAGGCTCGCGCTCCTCGATCTGGGTAGGCTCGCGCTCCTTCGAAATGACATTCTTCAAAGGTCTCGAACCGTAAACCCCTTGATGCGGAAATTGAATTCATAGCTCAAGGCGCCGCTCCAGTCCCGGTCGAAAACGCCCCGGTAGCGGGTGCCGTCCACGGGGCCCACGGACTTGCCATAGGTATAGAACCAGTTGACTATGGGGCTGCCGGTGAAGCCCAGGGCGATCCAGTAAGAACCGGGCATCAGCTCCGGATCGTCCCCGCTGAAATCGAAATCCTCCCAACGGTAGCCCGGCCGCGGGGAAATCTGATCGAGGTTGATCATCTCGCTGGCGGCGAGCAACCTCCCCGGTTTGCCCTTGTCGTCCTTGAAAAGGTCGATCCACAGCCAGCCTTCGCCGCCGAACTTGTGCAGGGCCAGGCCCACCTGTTTCAGTTTTACCGGTTTTTTCAAGACAAATACCTGGGCATACTGGGTGCGCTGGGAAGTGACATATTCCGCCGTTTCGACAAGAAAATTGTTCTGGGTCTCGAATTGTTCCGCTCCGGAGGACTTCACCCCCCGGGGGAAGGCGAAATCGACGTTTTCCGGGTAATCGAGGTTGCCGAAGAGGAAGGGGACATCATAACGGAGTCGTCTCGGCTCCTTCGGCGGCGGGGGCGGCGGGGGCGGGGGCGGGACGGCGACCTGCTTGAACTGGGCCAGGACCTTCGGCGCCAGCAGCAGGTTTTTCGGACCGTAGCTCTCCCGAACCCCCTGGACCTTGACGCGATCGGAGGCGAAATCGGCGTTTATGATCTCCTCGAGGGAGGGATTGGGGGTTCCCGGGACCTGGGACCAGCGCATGAGGCCGTCGTTTTTTGCCTCATTGTTGTCCAGGCCGGTTTCGATGCGGATGAACCGGTTGGACACGAAGAGGATGGAATTCTGGGGGTCGAAGGGCGTCCAGCCCAGATCGGGGAACCAGGCCTCGATCCAGGAATGACGACCCTGCCCCATCTTGAAGGTCAGCACCCCCTGTTTCCAGTCGATGTTGTAGGGCTGGTTGAGGGTTACCCCGACGACGATGCGGGTGGGAATCCCCAGGGAGCGCAACATGGCAGCGCTGAGGTGGGAGTAGTTCTGACAGTTGCCTTTTCCCGTTTCCAGGGAATACAGGGCGTCGTAACGAACCGGCGGATTGACGTAACGGACATGGTCCACCACCCAGGATACGACCCGCAATACGGCGTCATACTCCGTTTTGACCCCTTTGGTCAGCTCGGCGGCGAGTTGGCGAATCCGGGGATTATCGGCCTGGACTTGTTCCGTGGGTTGGAGATATTCCGCCAGTTCGGGGCCGAGGTTTTGCAGGGGAAAGGGCGCGCGGGTTTCCAGGGAGGTCAGATGGGTCCGGCTGTCGGCCCGACAGGAGAGGCGGACATCCACGGCGTCGGGGACGTCGGTCCAGGTCGCCCGCAGGACGAGGTTGCCCCGCTTGTCCTTGATTTCCGTCCGCTCCTGGGGTTCGGGAAGGAAAACCGCACGAAAATCGTCTATCTTCTGGCTATAGGTGGGGGAGGTGAAACTCTGGGGCACGACGAAGCTCAAAACCATCTTTTTCACCCCCTCCCCAGTCCGGACCCGTTCCCGGAGTTCGTAGCGGATGGCCGCATCCATGTCGCCCTTCAGGGTGTAGTTTTCGGCCTGGAGAACGCCGGCCGCCAGGATAAGGAATAGCAACGTAAAAACTGGTATCTTTTTCATTCTTTTCCTCCCGCGCCAAGGGGTATCGTCTTTCTTGTCATTTCGACCGAGGGAGAAATCTTTTTTCCCTCCCGCGCCAGGGGGATCGCCCGCACGGGGTGGATTCTTTTCCCCTGCCGCCGCTCGATTTCCCGGGGCCGCAAAAAAAATGAAACCCGCCATCTTCGGCGTGTTTCGAGCGGAAAGGCCTTGTCCTGATCGCCGGGTAAATTTGTTCTCGATGTAAGCAGTTGATCTTGAATGATCAACTAAAACTGAGGCACGTCCTGTTTTCAGCCACTTAGATATAGAACAAATTTACCGTGGTCCTGATCGTTCCCGCCCTTGACGGGGGCATTGTAACAAAATACAATGCAAAAAAGTAGATCTTTCATGAGGGGAAGAAGAGATGAAGATAAGCAGGGTGGCGGAAATGAGGGCCATGGATCGTCGGGCCGTGGAGGAATTGGGGATATCCGAGGAGATTCTCATGGAAAACGCCGGACAGGCGGCGGTTCATGTCCTGGCGAGGGAACGGGACATCCGGGGACGGCGCTGGGCGATCCTCTGCGGCATCGGGAACAACGGAGGCGACGGCTTTGTCGTCGCCCGGAAGATTCTTTCCCTGGGCGGCCATCCCCGAGTGTATCTCCTGGGGGACCCCGGCCGATGTCGGGGAGGGGCGGCGAAAAATCTGGAGATCCTTTCCCGGCTCTCCGTGGAGGTGACGCGACCGGAAACGGCGTTGGCGCTCCGGCGGGAGATCGCCCATGCCGACGGGATCGTGGACGCCCTTTTCGGCACCGGCCTGGATCGGGAGGTCCAGGGACACCATCGGGAGATGATCGAGATGGTGAATGCCCGCCGTTCCTGGGTCCTCAGCCTGGACATCCCCTCGGGGGTTAACGGCGAGACCGGGGAGATCATGGGCGCCGCGGTCCGGGCCGACGCCACGGTGACCTTCGGGCTCCCCAAACCGGGCAACCTTCTCCCCCCCGGCGGCCATTGGGGAGGACGGCTCTATGTGTCCCATATCTCCTTTCCCCCCTTCCTCCACGACCGCGACGACCTGAAGATCCAGGTCAACCACGGCCCGCCCCTGCCGGACCGGGGGCGGGACGTCCATAAGGGCGACATGGGAGATGTCCTCTTCATCGCCGGGGCAAGAACCTACCTGGGGGCCCCTTTCTTCGCCGCCATGTCCTTCCTGAAGGCCGGAGGGGGCTACGCCCGCCTGGCCGCGCCGGCGGGCTCGATTCCCGCCATTGCCGCCCAGGGCAAGGAGCTTGTTTTCGTGCCCCTCCGGGAGACGCCCGAAGGTTCCATGGCGGCGGACAACTTCGACGCCCTTTGCGCCCTGGCGGAAAAGGTGGACATGGTCGTCATCGGCCCCGGGATCTCCCTGAATCCGGAGACGCGGAAACTCGTGCGCCAACTGACGCCGGCCATCCCCAAGCCTTTGCTCATCGACGGCGACGGCCTCACGGCGGTGGCGGAACAGCGGGAGTTGGTCCGGGGGCGATCGTTTCCCACGGCCCTCACCCCGCACGGGGGGGAAATGGCGCGCCTCACCGGCCTTACGGCAACGGAGATCGCACGGCGTCGGATCGATGTCCTACAGGAGGTCTGCGCCGCCTGGGGGGCCTGCATCGTCCTGAAGGGGTCCCGTTCCCTCGTCGGTCATCCCGACGGCCGGGTATATGTGAACATGACGGGCAATCCCGGCATGGCCACCGCCGGTTCCGGGGATGTCCTGACAGGGACCATCGCCGCTATGTTCGGACTGGGCTTGCCCTGGCCGGAGTGCGTCCGCAAGGGGGTCTATATCCACGGTCGGGCCGGCGACCTGGCGGCGGCGGCCCGGGGCGAGGATGGCATAACCGCCGGCGATATCCTCGACTTTCTTCCCGAAGCCGTCCGGGAGGATCGCCGACACGGGGAAAGCGGGGCGACGCCGGGGATGGAGGTATGTCCCTGAGAAACGCCGTCGCTCTTAACCCAAGTTCATGATTTTTCCTCCAAAAAAGGGGAAAATCGGCAGTTTTTCAAAATGTGATTTTAGTCATATCAACAGGTTACTCTATCTCGGAGGCCAAAAAGCCGTTTGTAGTACCAAAATATTTATTATCGGCTTGACATGGGTGCTTTTCTGTTATGGTAAGGTGGCATGTGGTCATTTATGATGCCCTGCATCTTTCTCATCGGCCAGGCAGACAATAAAAACGATCATCTGAGCCCCGTCCCAAAAATATGTAGTACCCAAACGACCGTTTCGCCGCTCGTAAATACTCGATAATGCTAATAATTTTTTTACGATCATGAACTTGGGGTAAGTGTTTGAGTTTGGGTAATAAATACACTGAATGGTTGGGAAGTCAAAAGGAAAGATGCGGATTCATAAAGAGGGCCGGGTCCCACGGGACCCGGCCCTCTTGCTTGGCAAGATGGATGTCAGGCCGCGCCCGCTGCTACCGGTCCCACTTCCCCTGCTTGCGCAGGGCCCGGAATTGCTCTCAGGGGTTCGCCCAGACCTCGATCGTCCAGGTCGACGCTTTGGACATGGCCTCGTCAATTTCCTTGTACCGGTAGGAGAAATGCTGTTCCTTGGTTCCGTGGACTGCTTTGTAGTATTCATTGTATTGCGCCCTGGTCCATTCGATCCGGTAGCCTACGGACCCGACCGGGATGGTACCCACCCAGACGGTGCAATAAGCTTCGGATTCCGTTTCAGGCCACGGGCAGGTGAAGCCCTTGCTGTGATCGAAAAAGGGTGCGATGAGGTTTCCGTGGTTCGGGTTCACGACGTTGCCGTGGTTGTCGATGTTCACCGTATAGGAACTCGGCGTGAAATCGGCCGGGGGCTGCCAGGACAGGGACACCATGCCGTACATCACGTAATTTGGGTATCCGTAGGCTGTGCCGCACAGTTCGGGGCCCGCTTCGGCCGTCATCTTGCGGACCACGGCGTTCATGAGCACCGGTTTGCCCTTGACCTTCACTTTGGCCGTGGCGCTTCCGATGAAGACCGGCGTGCCGTCCACCCGGGCGTAGAGTTCTACGGTGACCGTGTCGGCGCCGGTGACGACGTCGGATTGGGCCTGGTAAAGGGCATAGAAATTCTCTGTTTCGAAATGGTCCGTCTGGCCCGAATTGACATCGCTCAACTGCCCCTTCAGGCCCGAATTCGTCCACTTGTAGAAGAAGGCGTCGCCGATTTCGAGGTAGGGGGAGACCGCCACCCAGACATAATCGGCGTTCCCCTGGTTAACCGTCAGATCCTGCATGGTCAGGGTGAAGTTTCCCACGATCACGTTGACGCTCGCCTCGGCCAAGTCGAACCGCTCGCCGCCGGAGAGGCGCTGGACCTTGACGGTGATCCGGTCGGCGCCGTAATTCGCACCCGCCGTGTAGGTGGCCTGGTTGCCGGTTTGCTCGAACCGGTTGGTCCCACCATCGCCCGTGAGCGTGCCCGCCGTGGCCGTGTTGCTCCAGGTGTAGACGATTTGTGTTCCCTCGGCCGGCTCCGGGATCAGGGTCGCCGTGAAAGCTTGGACGCCGCCAGGGTCGAGCTTCCGGCCCTGGGGCGAAAGTGCCACGGCACAGGGGTTGCGCACGTTGATCATGGAAGAGCCGATGCCCAAAAGCTCCTTCTCCCCGCCGTCGCGCTGCCGGTAAACCGACAGGGAGAGGCTGTCCACCCCCTCCTTCTTGCCCGCATTGTAGGTCACCGCCGTCACGGTGGTGGACTCGAAGGCGTCCCCCTCGGTCAGGTGGCCGTATAGGGCGCTGTTCTCCCACCGGTAGGTATAGACGTCTCCGGTTTCTGGGTCGGGCTTGACAACGGAGGCGAAGGCTTGGGACCCCTCGGGGGCGATGTTCACCGTGGCCGGGGTCAGGTTGACGCTGCCGCCCGAGACCTTCACCGTGGTCTGGCCCTCTCCGAGCCTGGCCTGGCCGGCCGTGCCCACCCGGTGGACAACAATCGATACCGTGTCCGTGTCGCCCTCCGCCGCGTCCGCGTTGGAGCGGTAGTTGATCCGTGCGCCGGGCGAGCGGCTCGTCATGACCACCTCCGTACCCTCCAGAGCCCTGTCGGGGTCGGCGATCTTGCCGTACACACCTGAGGTGGTCCAGGTGAATCTATAATAGTAATTGTCCGAGTTCCCGGTTTCGCCGCCCACGGTGACCAGGAGTTGGACCGTGCCGGCTGCCTCCACCTTGGCTGGGGCGGGCTGGATGCGGACGTTCGGCCAGAGGGCCGTGGCGTCCCACTGCTCGTAGCCGTGGCTGCTTGCCAGATGCGCCATGAGGATGGACTCGTCGAAGGCGGTGACGACCTTGTCCACGATCGACAGCAGGACCATGGCCTTCTTGGCCACGCTGGTGATCAGGCCGTCGGTCGCCGCGTTCCACCCCTTGACGATGCCGATTCTGGCCAGGCGGGCGCCCACCCGGTTGAGCAGGGTGGGGTTGCTCACCAGCCCCTTGGCCACGGCCACGATGGCCGAGCCGTAGGAGCCTGCGGCGATGTTGGTGCCCACGTCAGCGATCTCGGTGGACACGAGGTTTACCATGTCGATGGCCGCCGAGAGGTACTCCTTGTTAAGCTTCAGGTTCGCGGCGATCTGATCCGAAGGGATCACGGCGAAGACCAGGGGCAGGAGGAACTCCTTGAAGAACTCCAGGGCCTGCATGGCGTTATAGGCGGCCTCGAGGTCCGTCTTGATGTCCGCCAGCTCCGCGGGCACCGCCTCGGCGCCCAGGTAGTCCCCGACGCAGACCACGCGGTAGAAGGTCTTGGCCACGGAGTCGGCCGGGGCGCCGGCGTACATGGGCAGGGGGATGGCATCGGTCAGGGAAGAGGGGATGTAGGCCCCGTTCTTGAAGAACCAGTCGATCACCGAGGTGATCACCCCGCCCACGGCATTGGTGGCCCCCAGGTAGGCCCCCTTGGCCAGGGGGTCGAAGGGGCCGTCGGCGACCTGTTCCCAGGGGAGGTCGTGCCGTGTGCCATCCGTACTCTCCCAGCCGGTCCGATAGACCAGGATCAGGATGTGGCGGCGGTATTCGTTGCGGGCCGTGACGCCGCTGCCGTCGGCCGCCGGCTCGATGTTGATCCCGCTTCTGGGGTTGGCGCCGTCGATCTTCACGTGGGTCACGTCAGCCGAAAGGGGGGAGCGGCTCACCGTGACCGTGGCGGCCGTGACCGGCGTGGCCGCCCCGAGTGCTGCACGGCCCGTGCCCGCGCCTTCGGCGCTCCGCAGGGCGGCGATGTCGGCCGCGGCCGCTTCCACGGCATCCCGGATGGCTGCGTCGCCCTGCGATATGGCCAGGGGATTGGCCGCCAGTTGCGTTTCGATCACCGACGCCAGGGTCGCGGTCTGGGACTGGGCCGCGATCCAGGCGCGGAATTCGGCCCAGGTCGAGGGGGGCAGCGTGAAGGCGCCCAGGGCCTGGAAGATCAGAGCCGCGGCCGTGGCGCTCGCGTCGATGACGTTGGCGCTGCCGGCCTTCACGTAGCCCATCAGCAGAGGCGTGCCGTCGGCGCCGGTCACGACCGCCAGGGCCTCTCCCGCGCCGGCCAGGGGCACGGAAAAGCCGCCGTCCGCGCCCAGGTTGGCGCTGCCCAGTTCACCGTGGACCAGAAGGGTGGTCAGGGACAGGGAAAACCCGGCGGGAAGGTTGACCGTTCCCGTGGCATTGCCCGTCTCGACCCCCGCTTCCCGCAGGCCGGCTGCGGCCTGGAGGGTGAAGATCGCCTCGGCGAGGCCGATCCGGCCGTCGAGATCGATATCGGCGTTGTTGAGGTTGATCGTCTTGCCGGTCATATCCATGCCGGAGAGGATCTGGAGGATTTCGATTGTATCGGAAAGGTCCGTCCGGCCGTCGGCGTTCAGGTCGCCCAGGAGCGGCACGGCGGCAAAGGCGGGAGATGCAAGGAACAGGAGCAGAACGGCAAAAAACAGCGGCAGGATGCGCTTCTTCATGGATTCCATTCCCGCGCCCGACAGTTTCTGGGGAGCGTTCACCATTGTATTGACAGGACCTTGCTTTTTACAGCTCGGAGTATAAGGGAAGCCATTTTTTCGTGTCAAGGTGTAATTTTCACCGGAAATCAGGGGCTGGTGATGTGGTTGGGCAGTGTATGTTGATTGGCGGAGGTCCTTCTGGCGCCATCGGCTCTGTTTCCGGACGGATTGCCCGTCAGGTAGGCATTTTGAGGCGCTTTTCGGACAGACCTCTGCTGCGCGCCTGAATTTTTCAAAGCGTCATGCCTGGATGTAATCGTCCCAGGAGTATTGGGGGTCTCCATAGAAATGATCTTCATGGGCGGGGATCTGCGAGACGTCATCCGGAATGGATAGGGCAGCCGTCCTGCCTGCGTTATATACATCAAACCGGATTTGCTGATTTGTGACGAACTGGGATATCTGCCTATCGATAAAACCGGCGCTGATCTACTCTTTCAGATGATCAGCCTTCGCTATGAAAAAGGTTCTCTGATGATTACGACCAATCGGGTCTTTAAAAAATGGCCGGAAATCTTCAATAACGACAGCACTCTCACCGCCGCGCTTTTAGACCGAC
>JASGUC010000056.1 GCA_030057915.1 Pseudomonadota bacterium | reverse complement strand
ATGCCCTCTATCTCCAGGCATGCCTGTGGAAAGGTGTCGAATGCAACAACCGTTTTCTTGACTGCTGCGCCGATGTGGACGCCGCATCCATCTCCGAACAGGAATCAGACATCTTCACAAAGCCTGTGACCAATACGGCGGGGCGTACCATCAGCGCCCCAGACTTGAGAAAGGACCGCCAAAACGCCCTGGCCAAAGAACTTCTCAAACCCAAATACCGGGTTTACGGCTTTAAAACGGATGACCTGCATAAAAACCTGTCCGACCAGTTCCAAAATACCCGACAAATCCGCTATGAGATGGGCAAATTGAGGGCAAGAGGAGTGTTGAAAAAACGCAATAATCAATCATTCTATGTGGTTACTAAAGAGGGCTTCTCCTGGCTGTGGCTCGAAATCTGCTCCAATAACTTCTTCAAAAACCCAATGATTTCAAGGACCATGAAAAATGACGCCCGCAAACTCGCTGCACAACCCTCAAAAATCGAAGAAGCATATGACCACATACATCGCGGATTATCCCAATTAACTCAACAACTTGCCATCAATGCGTGCGCTTGAAAAAACGAGAATTTTCCTCGAGTTTTTGAAGGGAAAAGCTTATCTCTTTCGTCGCTCCGGGATTATTCCAAAAAGGGAGACCAGGCGGGGTTGGCGCCCTCGCAGAGGATCCGCAGGTTGGTCCCGTTGGCATTCATGACCGCGATCTTGCCGCCCCCCCTGCCCTTTGCCGTCATGGCCAGGTACCTGCCGTCGGGAGACCAGGAGGGATGCTTATGTTCGCCTCCCTGGACGGTCAGTTGCTGGGGCGTCCCTCCCTCGACGCCGATGACGAAGATCTGGAAGGCGCCCCCCACGACGCCTTCATAGGCGATCCGGTTTCCTTTCGGGGACCAGGACGGAGAGGTGTTGTAGTTGCCTTCATAGGTAAGTCTCCTGACGTTTCTCCCGTCGCTGTCCATCACATAGATCTGGGGCGAGCCGGAACGATTGGAGACGAAGGCGATCTTCGTCCCATCCGGGGACCATGCGGGCGAGACATCGATGGCGTATTCATAAGTCAGGCGCTGGAGATGGCCGCTTCCCACCTCCAGGGCATACAGCTCCTGATTTCCATCCTTGCTCAGGGTGAGGAGGATCTTACGTCCGTCGGGAGACCACGCCCCGGAAAGATTCAATCCCGGATAACCGGCGACCTTCTTCCCGACGCCGGTTTTCATGTCCCGGACAAAAAAGTCCGGATTGCCGTCCTTGTAGGAGGTGAAGGAGATATGGCGGCCGTTGGGAGACCAGCGCGGCGCCAGGGTCAGCGACCCGTAATTGGTGATCCGCTCCAGACCCTCGCCGTCGTAGCCGATGGCATGGAGTTCCGAATTGTTTCCCCTCTTGAGGACATAGGCGATCCTGGTATTGAAGACCCCCCGTTCCCCCGTCAGGGCGAGGAGGATCTCGTTGACAAACTGGATCGTCATCTCTTTGCGGTCGCCGCTTCCCCCCGTGAATCTCTTCTCCCGCAGCACCTCTCCCCGCACCGTGTCGTAGAGGCGCATCTCCACCGTCAGCCGCCGGTTCTGGGACTGAAAACGCCCCTGGACCAGATAGTCGGCCCCGATGGTCCGCCAGTCGCTGAAGACGATCTTCGTCCGGTCTTTCCGGGGGTCTTCGAGAAAGGCGCTTCGGGGGATGATGCGAAAATAGCCGGTCATGTCGAGATATTTGGAGAGCCGGTCGGGAAACCAAAGGGCGTTTCCCTCCTGGTCCGTCGTCCCGTCCCCCTTGGTGAACACATCCACGGCGATGGGGAATTTCTGGAAACCCGGGGCATCGATGTCGATATAGACCTTGGCCGCCCCCATGGCGGGGAAAACCAAAACAAGCAGGGTCAACAACCCGGCAAGGATTCCATGCCCTTCCCATCTTCTTTTCATTCCTGACGCATCTCCCATTATCTCCCCTCACCGGAGGTCCGAGGAGAGGAAGCGGATTCCGATCTCCAGGTCATTCTCCCGGAGCCATGCCGGCGGCGGGGGCAGAGGGTGGGCCTTTTTCAGGGCCCGCAGGACCGAGTTGTCGAAATAGGCCAGCCCCGACCTCTTCTCGAAGGTCATCCCAACGATGGAACCGTCTTTCAGGATGCGGATATTGACCACGGCCTCCACGTCTTTCCGGGGGCTTATGCCGCCGGGTAAGGCCCACTGGCCCTTGATCCGGGACCAGACCACCCGGTAGTAATCGGCCAGCCGGTCGTCGATCTGGCCGCCCGCCGCCGCGGAAGAGGCGGGAGACGTCGCCCCCAACGCCGTCGGGGTCTTTTCGTCCAGTTTTTTCCGGAGCTTCTCCACCGCCGGACTGGTCGAATGCCTCCTCGCATCCACCCTTCTGATGGGCGGGGTTTCCATCGGTACCGACTTTTTGATCGCCCTGCTCCCCGTCGTGGGCAGCACGGTGTCGGCGAGGTCCTGGAGGGGATCCGCCGCGGGCCGGCGACCCAGGATGCCGTCGGAGACGCTCACCAGGTTGACGGAATAGACGGGACCGATGGTGAAGCGGGGCGTCGCGGGCCGGATGGGGAGGAGGATCGCCAGGGACAGCAGCATCAGGTGGACCAGCAGCGAGAGGATGAGAGGACGGGAAAGGCGGTCGTCCCGACGCCCCCGCATCCCCGCGTAATCCGGGGAGGTCATCTTTTCTCCTCGGGGGTTTCGGTCACCATGCCCAGTTTATCGACGCCGGCCTTGCGGATCTCCGACATGACCTCCACCACGAAGCCATAGGCCAAGGTTTTATCCGCCCGCAGGAAGAGTTCCTTGTCGAGGCGGGCGGCGAAGATGTTCTCCAGCTTCACCTTCAGGTCCTCCTTGGGGATCTTGACGCGGTTGATGAAAATTCCCTGGTCCTTGTCGATCGTCAGGACAAGCTTCTCCTCGTTGACGTCGATGGTTCTGGATTTGACCCGGGGCAGATCGACGTCGATCCCCATGGAGAGCATGGGCGCCGTGACCATGAAGATGATCAGGAGGACCAGGACCACATCCACCAGGGGGGTGACATTGATCTCGGCGACGAGCTTGCTCTGGAAGTAACGACGTCTTCTTGAAGATCTCATCGTCCCCGCCCGTTATCTGAAATAGTTCCGTTCCATGATATTGACCAGCTCCGTGGCAAAGGCGTCCATCTCCATGGCCAGGCTCTTGACCCGGTTCGTATAGTAATTATAGAAGACAACGGCGGGGATCGCCGCCGCGAGGCCCGCCGCCGTGGCCACCAGGGCCTCCGAGATGCCGGGGGCGACTACGGCCAGGGTCGCGGATCCCCGGGCCCCGATATCCTTGAAGGTGTCCATGATCCCCCAGACGGTGCCGAAAAGCCCGATAAATGGACAGGCGCTGCCCGTGGTCGCCAAGAATCCCAGGGCATTCTCCAGTTTGTCCGTTTCGCTGCCCGCGGCCCTATTGAGCGACCGCTCGATATTGTCCACGCCCTTGAATTCGAAAACCGGCTCGCCCGGGGGGACCGACTCCTTGCCCGTCGCCCGTTCCCGAAGCGCCTTGGTTATCTTTACCAGTTCCCCGTAGCCGGCCCGGAAGACCTCCGCCAGGGTCGATTCGGGAAATTTTTTCGCTTCCGAAAAGATATCGGCCAGGCGCGTGGACTTGACATAGGCATCGAGGAACAGGTCATTTTCTTTCTTGACCCTGCTCAGGGTCCGGTATTTCAGCCAGATAATGGCCCAGGAAACGACAGAAAAACCCAGGAGGAGCAGGAGGACGAACTTCACCATCAGGCCCGCGTCCAGGATCATGCCAAGGACGCTTCCCTGGAATTGCCCGCCCAGCCCTGCCATTGCAACATATGGTATTTCTTTCACTTTTGCCCTCTTCAAAAGTTGTTTTTACCCTTGGGGCATACCTGTAAAGGAAAAGCAGCCCCTTGTCAACAATACTTTTCGGAATCCCAGGGTAAATTTGTTCTCAATGTAAGTAGTCGATCTTGAATGAGCTACTAAAACTGAGGCACGTCCTGTTTTCAGCCACTTAGAGATAGAACAAATTTACTGTGTTCGGAATCCACCCGTGGAGGGCCGCCCACAACCGTGGACAAGGGCTCGCCGGCGGCGTGGCGCATGCCTTCGCCCCCTTGCGCTGGAGGGCCTTTGAAAATCCGCCTCCCATGCCGGCCCGGGCTTGAGCGGGCATCCATAACTTGTTGAAAACACTGGATTTCCATCTTTCCGGGAACGGGAAAAGGAGGTTTTCAAGGCGATGATTCAGAGGTCTCTCACAAGGTCTCCGGGGTAAAGGCGGTCACCGCGTCGATATCCGGGGCGTCGGCGAGGATCATCACCAGGCGGTCCACCCCCAGGGCAATCCCCGCGGCCTCTCCAAGATCGGGCAATGATTTCAGAAACTTATCCGGGGTAGGATAGGGAGGCTTGCCGGCCCGACGACGCGCCTCCTCCTCCCGGGCAAAGCGACGACGCTGCTCCCCCTCCTCCGCCAGCTCCGTAAAGCCATTGGCCAGCTCGATGCCGGCCAGGTACAACTCGAAGCGCTCCGCGACGGCGGGCGCCTCCCGTTTGCTGCGGGCCAGGGAGGCCAGCGGCAGGGGATAATCATACAGTATGGTCGGCCTCCCCCGTCCCAGTTGCGGCTCCACATGAATCGCCAGGATCTCGTCGAAGCAGTCCCGGGCCAGGGCCTCCGTCGCCGACAGGGGGGAGAAACGGGCAAAGGCCTCCGCGACGGTCAGGCGCTCCCAGGGCCCTCCCAAGCGGAGGGTTTCGCCCTGATAGACCGTCGCGCCGTCGCAACCCAGAGCGGCGGCCACCTCGCTTAGGAGTTCCTCGCACTCGACCATAAGGTCCCGGTAATCCGCCTCCCGGCGGTACCACTCCAGCATGGTGAATTCGGGCAGATGGCGCGCCCCCCGCTCCCCCTTGCGGAAACACCGGCAGATCTGAAAGATCCGGTCGTAACCCGCCGCCAGGAGGCGCTTCATGCACAATTCCGGCGAGGGGTGGAGAAACCAGCCTTCGCAGGCCATGGCATCGATATGGCATTCCGGCGCCGGGGCAGGGATCAGGCAGGGGGTCTCGATCTCGAGGTAATCGCGGTCGGCGAAGAAACGGCGCAACTCCCGCAAGATCCGGGCCCGGAGCGTCAGGGCCCGCCGTTTCTTGGCCAGGGGCCAGGAATCAGGCATGAGGACCTCGCGCCAGGAGAGACCGGGGACGCCCCTTCCCTGGGGCGAGGCCCTTGAACAAGGCCGTCTCCACCTCCCCGCCGCCGTGCCGGCGGAGGCCGTAATACAGTGTTTTCAAGATGTTCCGGACCTCGAATCTGGCCGGGGCAACAGGAAGGCGGCGCTTGTCAAGGGTCCCGCGGCGGCGATCGGGGGCGCCCTCAGTCCTTGACCCGGGTGAGATATTCCCCGGTGCGGGTGTCCACGCGGATCTTTTCCCCCACTTCGATAAACGGGGGCACCTGGAGGACGTAACCAGTCTGGACCGTCACCGGCTTGGTGTTTCCCGAAACGGTGTCGCCCCGGGCCCAGGGCTCCGCCTCGGTGACGATGAAATCCACAAAATTGGGGAGGCTGATCCCCAGGGGACGATCCTCGAAGAGGAGGACCTCCACCTCGATATTCTCGATGAGGTAGTTCCGGGCGTCCCCCACCCGATCCTCCGCAAGGAGGACCTGCTCGTAGGTCTCGTTGTCCATGAAGCAGTATTGCCCCTCCTGCTCGTAGAGGAACTGCATCTTCTTTTCCTGGAGATCCGCCGGCTCGAAGACGTCCACGGACCGGAAGGTCCGTTCGAACTGGGCGCCGCTGATCATGTTTTTCAGTTTACACCGGTAAAGGGCCTGCCCCTTCCCCGGCTTGGTGAAATTGAATTCCGTGACGATGTAAGGTTCATCGTCGATCTTTATCCGCAGGTTCTTTCGCAAATCGCTCGCTGAATACATCCGCTACCCCTTCGGGAAAAAGCCCGGCGGCGACAGGCACGATATCGCCCCCATTGCCTTTCCCCTTCCTTTTTTCGATTTCAAACCGAGGAGTCCCCCATAAATCATTTTCCCGTTTATGTCAAAGAAATTCGACCCCTGGGCGATCTCCGCCCGGGTCGCCGGGCAGAGAAATCGTTTGACCTCCGGGCCAAAAGGGCATATCTACAGAGACATGAAGCGGCGGCGCCTTTACATAATCTATCTTGGTCTCTGGGTTCTGACGGCATTCATCCTCCGGTCCGGATTCCCGAAAGAACTGGCCCATCACTGGGCCGGCCAGGGATCCCTGGCCCTGCCGCTCACGGTCATCTACGGTCTGCCGATCTTTCTCCTCTACCTGTTTACCGTCTTCCTCTTCGACTTCCGCGGCGAGTCGGTCAACCGGGGCCAGGTCCTCCTCTTCCTGCGACGGCGTCGGCTGGCGATCGTCGGGTTCCTGTTCGCCCTCGCCGTCCTCATCCACCTGATCCTGAGGACCTTCGCGGCTTAACCGTTCCTGTCCTCCCCTCCCGTCGAACCATCCCCCCGCCCGGCATTCTTTCCTTTGTAGAGGAACCGTTCGAGGAGGCGGTGGAAGGGGGTCCAATCCGAATCCTCGTTGCCATCGCCGGCGATGAAGGTCCGCATGGCGTTGATCTTGGCATCCAGGTCATCCACATAGTGGACGAGGAGGGCCTCCACGGTCTTGGGCCGCTTCGGGGCGCCGAACTCCAGGGCCCCGTGATGGCTCAGAAGGACATGACGAAGCTCCATGGCCAGTTGGGCCGGGAAATCGGGAAGCGTCGCTATCTTGCGATCCACCATCTGCACGCCCATGACGACGTGGCCGATGAGGCGGCCCTCGTCGGTGTAGTCGATGAGGCCTCCCTGGGAATACTCGTGGATCTTGCCGATATCGTGCAGGATGCCCCCCGCGATGACCAGGTCGCGGTTGAGCCCCTCGTAATGGTCGGCGAGCATGTCCAGGACCCGCACCACCGACAGGGTGTGTTCGAGCAGCCCGCCGATATAGACATGGTGAAACCCCTTGGCGGCGGGGGCCCGCCGGAGAGGGCCGGCGATCTCCGCGTCGGTCAGGAAGGCCTGGAGAAGATCCCGGAGCGCCGGCGTCTTCACCCCGGCGGCAAAGGAGGCCAGTTCCTGGAACATCCGTTCCGGGTCTTCCTTGGCGGCGGGGAAGAATTCCGCCGCATCGATCTCCTCCGGCTCGGCCCGGCGGGCGTTCAGGACGGCCAGTTGGATGGCGTTTTTATACTGCACCGCCCGGGTCTGGAGATAGACGAAATCGCCCTTCCGGAAGGCCCGGTCCAGCTCCGTGACGTTGTCCCACACCTTGCCGTCCAACTCCCCCGTCTTGTCCTTGAGGCGCAGGTTCAGATAGGGGGCGCCTTTCTGGGAATAGGCCAGGTTCTTCTCCGTCACGAAAAAGAAGTCGTAAACCTTTTCTCCCGGTTTGATCTCTCTGATATAGGTGGTCTTCTTCATGCTCCTCCCACTCGTTCGGGATGGGTGTAAACCGTCAGGGACGGCGCCCGGACGCCCCCCACCAGGGTGATGCCCGCCCGCACGGCCATCCGGACGGCCAGGGCCGTCGGCACCGACAGGGAGATCGCCACCGGGACCCCCATCCGCCAGATCTTGATGACGATATCCGAGGAAACCCGCCCGGTCCTCAGGATCGCTTTATCCCCGCCGGCGATGTCGTTCAGGAGGGCGTAACCGCCCAGCATGTCGAGACAGTTGTGCCTCCCGATGTCCTCCCGGACCGTGACGATCCCCGTCGCGTCGGCCAGGGCGGCGCCGTGGGTCCCCCGGGAGCGGCGATGTATTTCCGCGGCCTCCGCCATTTGCCCCATGAGACCGAAGATCCTCTCCGGGGAAAGCGTCGCTCCATCGGCCCCCGGCGGCGGCAGCGGTTCCGGCTCCCCCCTCGGGCCGGCGGCGGACCGGCCGGCGACGGTCCGGACGTCCACCGACCACCCCTCCCGGGCGGCGGTCACGGCGGCGATCTCCCGGGAGGTCCGGATTATCCCTTCGCTCCGGAGCCAGCCCACGGCCAGTTCCTCCACGCGCAGGCCCGCACAGGCGATGGTCGTCAGTTTCCGTCCGTCGAGAAGCACCTCCAGGAAGACCTCCCGGACCAACACCGCTTCGGCCTTCCGCCAGACGCCGCCGGCAAGGGAGCGGACGGGATATAGCTCGGCGCCCGTCGGGAGGCGCTCCCCGCCGCTCATCGCCTTTCCCTCAGGAGGCGGCAATCCCCGGAGCGCACCGTAAGCTTTGTCGCATCGAAATACTCCATGAGGGGGATGATGAACTTCCGGCTCAGGTTCGTCAGTTCCTTGAAGGTGACGGGCGTCGCCTGGCCGTCCCGGAGCAGCATCTCCCGGTAGTCTCCCTGGAGTCTGTCCAGAACGTCCCGGTGGTAGAGGAGGTCCTCGCTGACCTTCACGAGTTTCGCCTCCCGGAGCAGGATGGTCCGGACGCTGTCCACCTCCTTGCCCCGGTCGGGGAACCGCCCGTAAACCTCTCTGATCGTCGGCGGAGCGAGGCCGGCCTGGAGATACAACTCCAGGACCCGCTCCTTGAGGGTCTCCAGATCCTCTTCCAGCCGGACCCGGTGCCCCGGCAACCGCACCGTCTCCCGCTCCAGGACCGCCTTGCCGCCTTTCTCCAGGTCCTTCAGGGCCTTGTTGAAGAGCTTCGCCTGGATGAAGGCGCCGACGTTCATCCGCAGCTCCTCCTTCTGCATCCCCTCCCGGAGGGGGTTCTTCTCGTGATAACCGCCAAGCTTCCGGAGGAGTTCATCCTGCAGGGCGGCGTAGGCGGCGGCGGAAACGACGAGGAGGGTTTCCGAATCCAGCAGGATGACCTGCCGGGCGCTGAGCATGGCGTCGATGATCCTCCGCAGGCGGCCCTCCGCCAGACCGGTCCGCATGACCAGCCGTGCGATATTCACCCCCTCGAAACCCGCCCGGGCGACGATGACGGCCACCCGCCGCTCGTCCGTTCCCGCGGCCAGCAGGCGGAATTCCTCCGCCACCGCCGCCTGCATCCGTTTGTGCTTCCGGGGCAGGGGATCGAGAATGATCCCGCCGCCGGAGGTGGCGATGGGGGAATAGCCGCGGACAACGAAACGATCCCCCGCCATGACCGCCACCGGCGCCGTGAAGATCACCTGGCCGTCGATCTCGTCTCCGGGAAGCGCCTCGTCCCGGTCCAGGAGGACGATCCGGCCGATGTCCTCCCGGGCGCCCGCGTGGAACCGAATGAGACTCCGGTTTTTCAGGGTCTTTTCATTGCTCTCCAGGTAGTTCAGGCGCACGTCGAGACGCCGGGAGACCGTCATGGTCCCCGGCCGGACCATCACCTCGCCGCGCTCCACGGCGGCCCGCTCCACCCCCTGGAGGTTGATCGCCGTCCGCTGGCCCGCCTCAGCCCGGTCCACCCCCTGATTGTGGACCTGAATGGTCCTGATCCTGGCCTGGAGACCCGAGGGAAGGAGTTCGATTTCCTCGCCCACGCCCACCGCTCCGGAGATGAGGGTCCCCGTAACCACGGTGCCGAAGCCGCGCATGGAGAACACCCGGTCCACGGGCAGCCGGAAGACGCCGTGATCGTCCTTCTCCTCCACCGTGGCCGTTATGGCGTCGAGGGCAGCCGTCAGTTCCGGCAGCCCCGCCCCGGTCGCCGCCGACACGGGGACGACGGGGGCCCCGGCGAGGAAGGTCCCCTGGAGATAGTCCTGTACATCATCCAGCACCAGGGCCAGCCAGTCCTCCTCCACCATGTCGATCTTGGTGAGGGCCACGAGACCCCGGCGGATCCCCAGGAGGGTGCAGATGTGGAGATGTTCCCGGGTCTGGGGCATGACCCCTTCATCGGCGGCGATGACGAGGAGGAGGAGATCGACGCCGGAGGCCCCGGCCACCATGTTCTTGATGAACCGCTCGTGGCCCGGGACATCCACGATGCCCAGGGTCATCCCTCCCGGCAGGCGCAGGGAGGCAAAACCCAGTTCGATGGTGATCCCCCGCTCCTTCTCCTCCTTGAGACGGTCCGTGTCGATCCCTGTAAGGGCCTTGACCAGCGAGGTCTTGCCGTGATCCACATGGCCGGCGACGCCCAGGATGATATGCTTCATCTTAAAGATTCCTTCCCCATCCGCGTCCGGGAATCGGGTTGAACCGGGAACGAGGGCGAAAGGGGCCTCGCTCCCCGGCGGAAGACTTATCTTTTCCACGATCACAGGGCAGATAACAGACAAAGACGTTTTTCACAAGGAGGTTTTCGAAGCGATCATGCAAAGATCGCGGCAAACGATAGCCCCCTCGGGGGGTGGGCCGTCGGCGGATGAAAAAGCCCCCCGACGAACCGGTTTCGCCGGGGGGCCCAAAGAGGAACGCCAATCGAATGTTCAGGGTCCGTATATGGCAAGCATCAGGAGAGGTCAAACCTCCTTACGGCGCAACCACGCCTCCCGATACAGCCTCCCGATACACAGGAACAGGGCCAGGAAGAACAGGCCGAACATGAACTTGGGGGCCGTGCCGAAATAACGGTCGATCTCGTAGCCGATGTAGAGGAACAGGAAAGAAGCCAAGGCGATGACAAATCCCCAGGCGCTGATGATCATCACCGATTGATACTTTTGATACCGGGGCCGCTGCGTCTTGTTCACTGTCGCCTCCATAACCCGTCCCTCCTTTCCTGTATTCAGCGATCCGTGTTCCTGAAAATTAGTCCCTCAGCCGACCAGGCTTTTGATCCCCTCGATAACGGGATTGGTGAAGAGGGCGATGAGTACGGTGTAAAGGGCGAAGACGCCGGCCACCTCGCCGGTGTACATCCTCTCGTACTTGTGTTTCAGGCTTATGATGATCATCCCGCCCACAATGAGGCAACCGAGCTGGAAGTAGGGGAAATTGCCAACCCCGGCCAGGGCGTATTCCGCAAAGGCGAACGTTCCGGTGCAGAGCACCACTACCAAAGCCGCAACCATCGTTCCTAACGTCTTTTTCATTTTCCGTGTCCTCCTGATGTCGTTTATCTTTTTGTTTTTTGTTTTGCCCACGCTGTTTGACTTTCTCTAATGAAAAATGCGTGCCAGAATCGCATCCCGAAGCGGCTATCATGTATCTCCTCGATTATAGGCGGATATCGCATGAGGCCACCGGGGCGGGAAGGAGGAGGCTGCCGAAGCGGGGGGAGATCGTTAAAAGAAATATTAAAGGGCTTGAACGAAATGACGAAGACCACCTCACGGTAAATTTGTTCTATCTCTAAGTGGCTGAAAACAGGACGTGCCTCAGTTTTAGTGGATTATTCAAGATCAACTACTTACATTGAGAACAAATTTACCCTGAATACCACCTAAAGGATATTGCTTATTCTTCGATTCTACGATAGGAGATCGTGGAGATGCGACAGTCGAATTAGGAGAAGAAACAGGAAAGGAGGCGCATAAGATGGCGGATACCAAACCCCTGCTTCCCGACACCTTCTGGAAGTGCAGCAATTGCGGAAATACGATCCAGGTGGATCGGCCGCCTCAGACCTGCCCGGTCTGCGGCCAACAGTGCCAGTTCATCAACGTTACCTGCTACACCCCGGATTGTGGATTTACGGGACTTGACCAACGTCTGAAGTGAGATTAAATTACGGAACCATTAAGAACAGGAGGCAAGAGATGAGCAAATCGATCAAGGGAAGCAAGACGGAGAAGAACCTGTTGGCGGCGTTTGCGGGAGAATCCCAGGCCCGGATGCGTTACACCTATTTCGCCAGCGCCGCCCGCAAGGAGGGCTTTGAGCAGATCGCCAATATCTTCATGGAGACGGCGGAAAACGAAAAGGAACATGCCAAGGTATTCTTCAAGCATCTCGAGGGCGGGGAGGTGGAGATCACCGCCGCCTATCCCGCCGGGGTGATCGCCGACACGAAGACGAATCTCGAGGCGGCGGCGGCGGGGGAACAACTGGAGTGGACGACGCTCTACAGCGATTTCGCCGCCATCGCCAAGGAAGAGGGCTACCCGGAAGTGGCCCGTTCCTTCGAGCAGATCGCCAAGGTGGAGCGATTTCATGAGAACCGCTATCGGGCCTTCATCGCCAACATCGCCAACGACGAGGTCTTCAAGAAAAAACAGCCCGTAAAATGGCACTGCATCAACTGCGGCTATGTCCACGAAGGGACGGAGGCCCCGAAGAGTTGTCCGGCCTGCCTCCATCCCCAGTCCTACTACGAGGTCCTGGCGGAGAACTACTGAAAGGCCGCCGGGATGAAGAGCTACCGCAAGGAACTCTGGTTCAACCTACCCGCGAGACGCGGTTTCATCAATATCACCCCCCAGGTCCGGCAATGCCTGAGGGAATCCGGAATCCTGGAGGGGATGATATTGGTGAACGCCATGCACATCACCGCCTCGGTGTTCATCAACGACGACGAGACGGGCCTCCATGCCGATTTTGAGGAATGGCTGGAAGGGCTGGCCCCCCACGCCCCCACCTCCCGCTACCGCCACAACCGGACGGGGGAGGACAACGGCGACGCCCACCTGAAACGCCAGGTCATGGGCCGGGAGGTCGTCGTGGCCGTCACGGCCGGCGACCTGGATTTCGGTCCCTGGGAGCAGATCTTCTACGGCGAATTCGACGGCCGGAGGCCCAAGCGGGTCCTCGTCAAGATCATCGGCGAGTAGCGGCGGCCTCTCACGCCGGAAACCGGGGTTCAAGTCCCGTGGGACTACCAGGATAACCGTGGCGGAGGCCAAAAGATGAAGCCTTCATGACGGCGCCCGACACAAGGCGGCATGAAAGCGCACGACCTCCCATGGATTTTTCCGCATGAAACGTGAACTTGGCTTTCTTATGCTCCATAAGCGTACAACTATCACGATTTTCTCGAAGGCCGAATGGAGAGCTTTGAATAACCGCCATTTTTGTCATTTCGACCGAAGGGAGAAATCCATCGTCGGTCGCGCAACTCTCGGCAGCAGGCCCGCCTCTCTGCCTGTGTGAGGTTGGCATGAACCGCATCAAACTCGTCCTGGCCGGCGTCTTGATCTTGTCGCTCCTGGTTGTCGCGGCCTCTTTCATCCTCGTCCCCACCCTGGGCAAATCCCTGCTGCTCCGCAAGGCCGAAGAGGTCCTCCAACGCCCCGTCGCCGTGGACCGGATCAGCCTCAATCCCGCCACCCTGGCCCTGAGCGTCCGGGGGATAACCATCGGCGACCGGGAGGAACAGACGCCCTTTCTGACCCTGGAGGAGCTGCAGGTGAACCTTGCCGGCTTCGCCTCGCTGGCCCGCCGGGCCTTGATCCTCGACGAGTTTCGCATCGTCGCCCCCCGTCTCCGGATCGTCCGCCTCCCCGACGGCGCCTACAACTTCTCCGATCTCCTCCCGAGGGAAAGGGCGGAGGGCAAGGAGGCGAAGGCGGCCGAGCCGCTTAAATTCTCCCTCAACAACATCGAGATCCAAAACGGCGGCATCGACTTCGACGACCGCCCCCGGGCAACACAGCACCGGATTCGGGAGATGAACCTCGCCATCCCCTTTATCTCCAATCTGGACTATCATGCCAAACGGCACGTGGAACCTCTTTTCTCCGCTTTGATCAATGACAACCGCTACCTCCTCAAAGGACGGTCCCTCCCCTTTTCCCCCGAGCGGGAAACGACCCTCGATCTGGAGATCCGGGATCTGGACCTCCCCCATTACCTGGCCTATATCCCGGTGAAAACGGCCTTTAAAATCCCGGCGGCCAAGCTGGACGCCAACCTCGCCCTGCGCTTTCTCGCCCCCCCCGATGCCAAGCCGACCCTGCGGCTCACCGGAAGGATAGCGCTCCGGGAGGTCATGGCGGACGACTTGCAGCGCCGGCCCCTGCTCCGCCTGCCCAAGCTGGAAGCGGTCATCGCCGCCCTGGAACCCCTGACGCCGGCGGCGCATCTCTCGATGGTGACCCTGACCAAACCGGAGGTCATCGTCCGCCGGGACAGAGACGGCGTCCTGCAACTGGCCAAGATTTTTCCCGAGGCAAGGCCCGAGGCCCGCAAGGCGGTCCAGGGGAGAGAAGGCGCCGCCAGGACAGACAAGGTGGCCAAGAAGGAACAGCCGTCCGGACCGGGCAAATTCTTGGCCCGGATCGACCGGCTGAGCATCGCGGAAGGGGCCGTCACGCTCCATGACGAGGCCGCCCCGGCGGGGAAGGCCCAGATCCTCCTCGCCCCTATCCGCCTCCAGGTGGAGGGCTTCTCCACGGCCCAGGACAGCAAGGCCCAGACCGAGTTGGAACTCACCGTGGACAGAAAGGGCCTCGTTGCCCTCAAGGGGCCCGTCGGCCTCGATCCCCTCGGGATGGATCTGGAGGTGGCGCTGCGGAGGCTCCCCATCCGTTCCTTTCAACCCTACTTCGCCGACAAGGCACGCCTCAACATCGTCCGGGGCGGGATCTCCGCCACGGGCAAGCTGACCCTGGCCGCCGGGGCGAAGGGCGTCCCGCCCCTGATCGGCTACACGGGTCAGATGGCCGTGGGGGATTTTGCCGCCCGGGACCAGGACTTCGGCAACGATTTCCTGAAGTGGCGGATGCTCTCCCTTGACGGCATGGAGGCCCGCTCCGAACCCTTCCGCCTCCATGTCCGGAAGATTGGCCTGCGGGACTATTTCGTCCGGGCGATCATCAACGCCGACGGCTCCCTAAACCTCCGGCGTCTGGCGGCCCAGGAAGACGGCGACGGACCGGCAGGGGCATCGAAGACGGCGGACACGGGAGAGGGGGCGACCCCCGGCGTCGGCGGGCCGGCGGTCGCCCGGCCGGAGAAGCCGGCGGTTCCCCCGGGCGCACCGAAGGCGTCTCCGGGACAACCGGCGACGGCCACGGCCGCCGCGCCGGCCGCCACGGCGGCGATGCCGGATATCCGCGTCGGCCGGGTCGATCTGGACCGGGGTGTCGTCGATTTCACGGACAACTTCATCAAGCCCAACTTCTCCGCCCGGATGCGCAACCTGACGGGAAGCGTGGCGGGCCTGTCCTCGGAGGAGATTGCCCGGGCCGCCGTCAAGCTCCGGGGCAATCTCGAACGGGGTTCGGACATCCTGATCGAGGGGCGGATCAACCCCCTCATCCGGCGCCGGTACGCCGATATCAACATGAAATTCAAGGATATCGAGCTGAGCCCGGCAACGCCATACGCCAGCAAATACCTGGGACATCCCATCCTGAAGGGAAAGCTGACCTTCGAGGTCTCCTATCTGGTGGAGGACGGCAGGCTCAACGCCGGCCACAAGGTATTCATCGACCAGTTGACCCTGGGCGACCACGTGGATAGCCCGGAGGCCATCAAGGCCCCGGTCTCTCTCGGGGTCTCCCTCCTCAAGGACCGCCACGGCCAGATCAATCTCGACATCCCCGTCACCGGCAGCCTCGACGATCCCGAGTTCTCGGTTTGGCCCATCGTCTGGCAGATCGTCGTTAATATCTTCACCAAGGCCCTGACGGCCCCCTTCGCCCTTCTCGCCTCCCTGGGCGGCGACGGGGAGGAGTTGAGCTATATCGAGTTCGACCCGGGCAGCGCGGCGTTGAACGCCGTGGCGCGGGACAAGCTCTCTGTCCTGGCCAAGGCCCTCCACGAAAAGCCCAACGTCCGGATGGACATCGAAGGCCATGTGGATCCCGTTCCGGATCGGGAAGGAATGAAAAAGATCATCCTGGAGAGGAAGATAAGGGAGCGCAAGCTGGACGATCTCATCGAGGCGGGCGAACCGGCGATGCCGGCAAGCAAGGTGCGCCTGGCAGCCGGGGAATACGATAAATACCTGCAACGGGTTTACGACGAGGCCAAGATTCCCGGAAAACCAAGAAATTTCCTCGGGATCGCGAAGCGCATCCCCGGGTCCGAGATGGAGAGGCTCCTGCTGGCAAACACCGCCGTGACGGACGGGGACCTCCGGCAACTGGCCCAGCGCCGGGCCGAAGGGGTCAAGGAACTGCTTCTCAAGGCCGGGCCGGTGGAGCCGGGGCGGATATTTCTCGTTTCCTCATCCCCCCTGGCCCCGGAGCGGAAGGACAAGGTCTCCGGCAGCCGGGTGGATTTCCGGCTCAAATAGGCGGCTCGCCGCAGGAAACGAACGGCGAAATCCGTCTCCCACAAGAAAGGCAAATGCGATGGCCGGTTTCCGAATCGTCACCTACAACGTAAATTCCCTACGTTCCCGCCTTCATATCCTCATCCCCTGGCTCCGGCGGCATCGTCCCGAGGTGATCTGCCTCCAGGAGACCAAGGTGGGGGACGACAAGTTTCCCCGGGAGGAATTCACCGCCCTCGGCTATCACGTCGTCTTCCGGGGCGACCGACAGTACAACGGCGTCGCCATCGCCTCTCCGATGGCCCCGAAAGCCGTCCGCCACGGCCTGGAGGACGGGGATCCGCCGGACGAGGACCGGCTGCTCCGGGTGGATTATCCCGGCTTCAGCGTCGTCAACACCTATGTCCCCCAGGGCCGGGACCGGGATGCCCCGCAGTTCGCCTACAAGCTCGCCTGGTTCGCCCGGCTGCGCGCCTATTTCGAGCGTTCCTTCTCCCCGGACGAACCGCTGGTCTGGTGCGGCGATCTCAACGTCGCTCCGGAGGCGATCGACGTTCACGATCCCAAACGACTTCGGGGACACGTCTGCTTCACCCCGGAGGTTTGGGAGGCCTTCGCTCGGGTCAAGGCATGGGGGTTTGCCGACATCTTCCGCAAACACCATCCCGACGAGGCGCGGCAGTACTCCTTCTTCGACTACCGCGTGCCGAAGGCCGTGGAGAGGCAACTGGGCTGGCGGGTGGACCACATCCTCGCCACCGCCCCCCTGGCGGCGAGATCGAGCGACTGCTGGATCGACATGGAACCACGCCGGGCGGAAAGGCCCTCGGATCACACCATCGTCGTCGCGGAATTTACCGCCTGACGGCGGAAGGGCCTCCCGGCCGGGGAAAGCGACGCGGGCGGCCCGGCGGCGACGAGGCAGGCGCGTCGCGGCAGTCGGTTCATACGGGCCGAGAGCCTTGAAAATCCACGTTTTCCTCTCGTCCCGGCATAATCCAGGGTCGCAAACGCCTTGAAAACACGGTATCCCGGCTTCCACTGGGATGACGATAGGGACCTTGGAAACGGGATTTTTCAAAGGTCGCGGGCTATTGACGCCCCGGGGCGGAAAGGGCGACGGCCGGAAAGGGCGTTGAGACCCTTGAAAAACTGCCGCCCCTGCCCTGTCGGGCTTGAACCGGCATCCAGAGAAGGTAGTTGAAGATACGGGGTTCCCACTTTTCCGGGGGGAATCATGGAGGGAACGTAGCGGGGTTTTTTGCAAGGGCCTCGCGTTATTCAATCGAGAGCGACGGGGAGGGACGATGATGGAGCAAACCGGTGAAACGAAACGGCGCAACGAAACCATTGCGGAGGCATTCGCCCGGATCGAGGCCTCCCTGCCGACGACGGGGGATGCGGAAGCCGTCCTCGCCCATGTCCTCCGGGAACTCCAGGAGGCCTTTGCCATCCCCTTCGTCTGGTTGTCGCTGATCGACCGGCCGGAGACCGAGGCCTGGCGACCGGCATTGATGCAATCGCCCTTCCTCGGGCCCCGGCTGAATCGAATCGACGCCACCGCCTTCACCGAAGTGGCCGGCAAAGGCCTGGCCCCCATCCTGGCCAACAGCGATCTCAAGCCCTTCTATCGACTCCTTCCCCAAAGCAACCGATACTTCATCAAGTCCATCGCCGTGGTCCCACTGATGCCCCGGGGCCTCGCGGTGGGCAGCCTCAACTTCGGGGACTCCTCCCCGGCCCGTTATCATCCCGAGCTGGGCACCTCCCTTTTGACCCGCCTGGCCGCCGCCGTTTCGCGGCGCCTCGAAGGCGCGCTCCCCAGCGACGCCGGGTGGAAACCTACATCCATCATCGGGGCCTCGGCCAGCGGCGCCCGAGGGGAGACCCAAAAACCGTGAGTAACAGGCCACCGCGAACAAAGACGCCGCCCATCGCCACGGCGCTGAAAGGCCCCACACCGCCCCGAAGGCCGACCATGCCCAGCCGCCCAACCCTGCTCTTCCCCGTCGGCGCGGATTGGGATGCCACCGGGGAAACATCGACCCAAATTTTCCATCAGGGGGTTTCCGCCCTCTCTAGGCGGCGCCGCAGATGACGGCCGCAAGGCTTTCTGGATACTGCCCCAAGGAAACCATCAGAAATTCTTCATCGATTTCATTCTGTCGCGTTCGACATGCGACCCGTTGGCCCATGACCCAGGGGCGTCACGCCATTAATCATGGACCCGTGAACCTTCCAATGGAAAATTTGGGATCAAAAATCTCACCGACTGATTTTCCCCGTCAGCGTGGATGGGGCGCCTTCCGTTTCAGGGTCAGGATGCAGCCGGCCACAAGGATCATGACCAGGATATTGGCCTTCCAGACGAGGGCGTAGGAACCCCAGGCGTCGTAGATCGTCCCCGCCAGGAAAGGCCCGAGGCCGCCCCCGATCCCGAGGAAAAGGGTGACAAAACCGTAGATGGAGCCTAGGGCCTCACGACCGAAACGATCAGCAAGGAGAATGGGCATCATGGGGGCCAGGGCGCCGTAGCCGAAACCGAAGACGACGGCATAGAAGAACAGACCTCGGGCCGAGGCCGCGTGCAGGAGGACCGCCAGGCCGGCCAGCATGAAGGACATGCCCAGAAAGGAGGCGTATTTGGGGTCCCGGAGCCGGTCGCTGAGCCAGCCGAAAAAGAATTGGCCCGCAAAGCCCGCCAGACCCAGCGCGCCCAGGGAGGCCGCCGCCGTCACCTCGCCGATGCCCTGGTCGATGGCAAAGGGCACCTGATGGACGAAGACGCTCATCAGGACCATTACCGCCAGGCCGAACGAGCAGGCCAGGGTCTGAAACCGGCGGTCCCGGATCATCGCGCCGAAACCGATCCGCGCCGGCGTCGGCGGGGGGGAGAGCTTGACCACCAGATCGGGATTGACCTCGCCGTCGGGGAGGAGTCCGTGATCCTCCGGTCGCGCCTTGCGCAGGAAGAGCTGGGAGAGGCTGACACCGACGAGGAGGGAGATGAGGCCCAAGACGACAAACCCGGTCCGCCAGTCGTAGTTTTTGACGATGAGGCCCGCCAGGGGCGTCAAGGAGATGGTGCCGAAACTCACCCCCATCGTCGCGATGCCGATCGCCGTCCCCCGCTTGCGGATGAACCATTTCCCCACGGAGGAATTGACGGTCACCACCCCCAGTCCGGCGGAACCAACCCCGAGCAGCACGCCGTAGATGAGATAGAATTGCCAGGGGGAACGGACCTGGGCGGAGAGGAGGAAACCCAGGGCGGCGATTGCGGCCCCGGCCGTAACGATCCAACGCGGGGCGACGCGGTCCACCATCCTCCCGATTGCCACGGCGCAAGCGGAATAGACCAGCATGTTCAGCGAGGCCCCCAGGGAAATAACCGACCGTGACCAGCCGTATTCCTGGGCCAGGGGCTTGACGAAGACCCCGAAGCAATACCGGCTCCCGTAATTGATCGCCAGGACGAAAAAGGCCGCCGCCACGATGTACCAGCCCCAGAAGACGGGGGCCGCGGATGAGTTTCTCATAAGCTATCCCAGGGCGAGGCCTGCGAAAAATTGCCCCGAATACCTCCTTCCGTCCTTCCCGTGGAAGCGGGAATCCGGGGTAAGGGAAGGTCACCCCCGCGATTTCCCGGCGGGAATCCAGTGTTTTCAAGCACCCCCTGGATGCCGGGGCAAGCCCGGTATGACAAGACGGGCCGCTTCCCCAAGGTCCCAAGGCGTTGATTGCCCCGGGGCGATGCCGTCGCGACGCTCCCGAGCGGGGGCGATATTTAGGACGAATCCGGCCCCCTGTCAACCCATATCAGCTCCCCGGGGGGGAGCGGGTCTCGCACGTAGGGTTTTGTCCAGGGAGGGTTCGTGCGGAAGGCAGCGCCTCGCACCCCCCTGACGCTATCGGTGATCGGGGGCCGGGCAAGTCCGCACTGTCCAGGCCAATGTTTTCACTTAAAAATGCGATCCTATGTGCTTGTCCGCATTTACTAATCATTTTTCCTCCCCTTCAAGGGGATGATCAAGGTGGGGATGGGTCGTACATTTTCGTCCCCCCTTTGTGACGGCGCGCCGTCATGAATGATTCACAACATGGCGCGATGGGAAACCCGCTACTTTCGGCTTATTTCGAGGGAAACGAATTTACCCTGATGGGAGGCGTCGATTCCTTTACCTTTATCGGGGAAACTGTGATAGGGAGGGTCATGTCAAAACATTTAGCGAGAGATAGCGCCTACCGAGCGGAGCGGAGGAAAATCCGGCCCCGCCGCCCCCATCAACCCCGCATGCAACCCGAGGCCGATCCGGCGCTGAAAACCACCTTCGCCCGGATCGGTCGTCCCGATCCCCGGCCCTTCCAGCCGGACCCCTTCCAGATTCAAGCCCTGGCGGCGATCCGGGAGGGGGACTGCATCGTCACCGCCCCCACTGGGGCGGGGAAGACGTGGATCGCCGAAGAGGCCATCCGGATCGTCACCGCCGGCGGCGGTCGCTGCTGGTACGCCTCGCCCCTGAAGGCCCTGAGCAATGCCAAATGGACGGAATTCGGCCGGATCTTCGGCGCCGACCGGGTCGGCATCCTCACCGGCGATCTCAAGGACAACCCCGACGCCCCGATCATCGTGGGAACCACGGAGATCCTCCGCAACCAGCTCTACGACGCCATGCACCGCGGGGAAGACCTGAACTGCGAACTGGTGATCCTCGACGAGGCCCATTATCTGGGCGACCGCGACCGGGGGGTGGTCTGGGAGGAGATCATGATCTACCTTCCCGTCCGGGTCAACCTGCTGCTCCTGTCGGCGACCGTCGGCAACGCCGGGGAGATCGCCGCCTGGCTGAGCGGCCTCCGCCGGAAGCTCTGCCGGATCGTCTCGGAAACCCGCCGCCCCGTCCCCCTTTTCCCCCTCTTCCTCCATCCCTCGGGACGGCTTCTCCCCTTCCTGGAAAAGAAACGACTCCATGGGAAGATCGCCGCTTTCCTGGAGGCGGAGGAGGGACAGAAGAGGCGTCGGGAAACCTTTCCCCGTTTCGGCGAAATCATCGAGGTTCTAAGGACCTTCCAGCTCCTGCCGGCGATCTTCTTCCTCAAGTCCCGGTCGGAATGCGACGGGGCCCTCAAGACCTGCCACGCCGTCCGTCCCGACGACGACTTCGATGCACCCTTCCATTACGACCGGGAGGATCTCCTGGCCCGCTTCCCCTATCTGGAGGGACACCGCCAGCTCCCGCTGCTGGAGCGCTCCCGGGTGGCGGCCCATCACGGCGGGCAGTTGCCCGCCTGGAAATACTTCGTGGAAACCATGATGAAGAAGGGACATCTGGACGCCATTTTCGCCACCTCCACCGTGGCCGCCGGGGTCAACTATCCGGCCCGCACCATCGTCCTGTTCAACTCCGACCTGTTCAACGGCCACGATTTCAGTCCCCTCACCGGAACGGAATTCCACCAGATGACGGGACGGGCGGGCCGTCGGGGTCTGGACAAGATCGGCTTCCTCCTCATCGTCCCGGGCCGCTTCATGGACCCCGGACACATCCGGGCACTCCTCTCCAGAGAACCCGAGGACGTCCGGAGCCGCCTGCGGAACGATTTCCCCATGGTCCTCAACCTCCTCCTCTCCCAGACGCCGGCGGACGTCCGGGAGATCTTCGCCAATTCCCTGGCCGCCTACCAGCATTCCCGGCTTCGCCGGCGCCCGGACGGAGAGACGGGAGACGAACTCTGGCACGACTTCCTCCGCTACCTGAACTTCCTCAAGGCGGAAGGATTCGTTGACCGAGAAGACCGGCTGACGGAAAGCGGCGCCTGGGCCTCCCGGCTGCGCCTCGACCAGCCCCTGCTCATCGGCGAATGCATCAAGCAGCAGGCCTTCCCGGAAGATCCGGCCCTCATGGCGGCCGTCGTCGCCCCGTTCGTGTATGACGGCGACCAGGAGGTCGTCCTGAAGGACGCCCGCCGCCGTTTTCGCCGTCTGGAAACGGCCTGCCGCAAGATCGCCGCCACGGTCCGGCCCCTCCTCCGGCGCCTGGAGGACGCGGGCTTCCCCGGCCGGCCCCTCTATTTCTGGACCTCCTGGGTCATATACGCATGGGCCGGCGGGGGCGACTGGGACGAGATCATCCAGCGGGCGGGCATCGCCGACGGCGATATGGCCATGCTGGTCCTGAGGACGGCGGACAACCTGCGGCAGATCATGTCCCTCCGGGACACCCATCCGGAGATCGCCGCCCGGGCCGAGGAGGCCCGCGCCGCCATCCTGAGGGAACCGGTAACCTTCGAGTAAACAGGAGCGGGGAAACAACCTCGCAAAGGGGAGGGCTTTGAAAATCCACGCTTTCCCGTGGCCCCGGCCAAAACCGGCTTCCCGGACATCTTGACGACACGGCATTTGTCTTCCGCCGAAATGACGGCAGGGGGTCGGCAACGGCGACTTGCCGCGGTCCCAGCCGCATAATTTGCTTGACATCGCCCGGCGATAAAGGATATGAACCCGAATTCTTTTAAGGGCGAACCACGTCCCCATCGTCTAGTGGCCTAGGACACCGGCCTTTCACGCCAGTAACCGGGGTTCGACTCCCCGTGGGGACGCCAATAACAAAAACAAGGGGTTAGGTAAGCTCACCTACCCCTTGTTTCCTGGCTAAACAACCCTCCCCCAGCGCTACCCTGTGGCCCGGCAATTAAATAAACGGGGATATCGACCTTTCCGATGCGCCCGCTCTCAATGATGAGTTCTTTGCCAGCGCTACCCTGTGGCCCGGCAAAAAGAAACAGATCACCCTCCGGCTTGATCCGGACGTGGTGGATTTCTTCAAGGCAAAGGGCCGGGGCTACCAGAGCAGCATCAATGCCGCCCTCCGCCGCTACATGGAAGCCCAAAAGCGCTCGTGAAGAGCGCCCTTGGGCAACAATCGTCCGAGAAGGTGAAGTTCAAATAGAGCGGAATAATTGACGGCGGCGGCAATCTCCGGTATAGGAAAGCCCGTCACCGGCGGGGCCGTCCCGACTTCGGAGCGGGCAACGCCGGGGATAACGAATTCGGAAGTCCAACTTGATGCAAGCAAAGGAGACACAGACCATGCCGGACGCCTCTGTCTGCCCGGAACCAATGCTCGCCGTCGGAGAATCGTCCGCCGGCTTTACCGTCCGGCGGGTTGTCCCGCTGCCCGAGATCCGCGTCACCGCCTATGAGCTGGAGCATGACCTCACCGGGGCGCGGGTCCTCCACCTCCACTGCGCCGACCGGGAGAATCTCTTCGCCATCGCCTTCCGCACGCCCCCCCGGGATTCCACGGGACTGCCCCACATCCTGGAGCACTCCGTCCTCGCCGGCTCGGAGCGCTATCCCGTCAAGGACGCCTTCAACGAACTCCTTCGGGGCAGCCTGCAGACCTTCATCAATGCCTTTACCTATCCCGACAAGACCATCTACCCCGTCGCAAGCCAGGTCAAGGCGGATTTCTACAACCTGTCCCGGGTCTATGCCGATCTGGTATTCCGGCCCCGTCTCCTTCCCGAGACCTTTCTCCAGGAGGGCCATCGCCTCGAATGGACCGCCACCCCCGCCGGCGGCCGGGAGCTGAGCATCTCGGGGATCGTCTATAACGAGATGAAGGGGGCCTATTCCTCCCCGGACAGCCTCATGTACAAGGCGCTGCAGGAGAACCTCTTTCCCGATACGGTCTATCGCTTCGATTCCGGAGGCAATCCGGCGGACATCCCCTCCTTGACCTACGAGGCCTTCCGTTCTTTCCACCGGTCCTTCTACTCTCCCAGCAACGCCCGCATCTTCCTGTACGGCGACATCCCCGTCACGGACCATCTCCCCTTCCTCCAGGAGATCCTCGCCGGCTTTCCCCGGATCGACATCGACTCCGCCATCCCCGCCCAGGGGCGCTGGGATCGTCCCCGGACCGTCCGGGGCGTCTTCCCCATCGGCCGGGACGAGGATCCCCGGGGCAAGGCGAACGTCAATATGGCCTGGCTCCTCACGGAAAACACCGATGCAGAGACGGTTATCCTGCTCCAGGTCATAAGCGGGGTCCTTGTGGGCAGCGCGGCGGGCCCCCTGCGCAAGGCGCTCATCGATTCGGGCCTGGGGCAGGACCTCTCACCGGTTACGGGCTTCGAACGAGACTACCGTCAGGCGGTATTCGCCGTGGGGCTCCGGGGCATCGACGCCGACCGGGCCGAGGCCGTCAAGTCCCTGATCCTGGACACCCTGGACCGGATCGTCCGAGAGGGGGTGGACCGGGAACTCATCGAAGGGACCCTCCACCAGATCGAGATCCAGGGCCGGGAAATCAACCGCAAGAACTACCCCTACGGCATCGTCCTCATGACCCGGGTGTTCCACACCTGGATGTACGGCGGCGACCCCTTGCATAGCCTCAATTTCCCCGCCCTCATCGCCATGATCCGCCGTCGCTGGCAGGAAGATCCAGGACTCTTTGGCGCCCTGATCCGGGACTGGCTCCTGGAAAATCCGCACCGGCTCCTCAGTGTGATGGAACCGGACCCGACCTGTCTGGAAAGGGAAGCAGCGGCCCTCAAAAGCGAACTCGCCGCCCGGGCCGCCGCCCTGACGGAGGCCGACCGGGACCGGATCGAAGCGGAACTTACCGCCCTGAGGAACTTCCAGACGGAACCGGACACCCCGGAGTCCCTGGCGACCCTGCCCCGGCTCAAGAGAGGGGACATCGACAGGGCAATCGAGATCATTCCCACCGAGGATGCCGCCTATGATGGCGTCGTCATCCTCCGGCACGACATCTTCGCCAACGGCATCGCCTATCTCGACCTGGCCTTCGACGTCGCCGTGGTTCCCGAGGCAAGACAGCCCTTCCTCCCCCTCCTGGGAAAACTCGTAACCCAGATGGGGGCGGGCGGTCGTAATTACGAGGAGATGGCCAAGCTCATCGCCCTCAAAACCGGCGGAATCAGCTCCTCCGTAAGCGCCGGTTTCGTCAGGGGCGAAGGCGGCGCCCCGCCGGAGGAGCGTCGGGTCTGGCAGCGGCTCGTCTTCCGCCTCAAGGCCCTGCACCGACGCCTCCCCGAGGCCATGGATCTCCTGGCGGAGCTGCTGAGCGCCGGCGACCTGTCGGATCGTCGACGGCTTCGGGACCTCGTCATGGAAAAGAAAAACCGTTTTCAGGCCTCCATCGTCCCCTCCGGTCATCTCTTCGCCCGGCGGCTGGCGGGTGCGGCGCTCTCCCTCCCCGCCTGGCGGGACGAGCAGTGGCACGGCAAGTCGCAGTTCGACTTTCTCCGGAACATCGAAGGCGAATGCGACCGGGAGGCCTTCGCGGCGGATATTCACGAACTGAAGGGGCGGATATTCGCCAAAGCGGGGCTTACGGTGAACATGACCGCCGACGCCGAGGGGTTGCGGATCATGTCGGATCGCCTGCCGGCCCTTCTGGACCGGCTCGCCGGGGGGGTTCCCGGCGTCGCCGCGGCGTCCCCTCCGCCGGCCCCCCGCAACCGGGGCGTCGTCATCCCGGCCCAGGTCGCCTATGTGGCCCGGGCGCTGCCCGCCCCGTCCCACGGCCACGACGACACCGCGGCCCTCATGGTGGTCTCCCGCTTCCTGTCGAACGGCTACCTCTACCGGCAGATCCGGACCCAGGGCGGCGCCTACGGCGGGATGTCGTCCTACGACCCCCAGACGGGGATCTTCGCCCTCATGTCCTACCGCGATCCCCACATCCTTCGAACCCTGAAGGTTTACGACGAAATCGCCGCGGCCCTGGCGCCGGAAAACGTGGCGTCGGAGGATCTGGAGAAGGCCGTCATCGGCGTCATCGGCGCCCTGGACCGGCCGATGGACCCGTCCGGCAAGGGCCTGGCCGCCCTGATCCGTCGTCTGTCGTCCGTAACCGACGCCTACCGGCGGACCCTCCGGGAAGAGGTCCTGGATTTGACCGGCGAAGGTTTCCGGAAGGCCGCCGGCCGTTTTCTCGCGGCCTCCGCCGGCGCCGGCGCCGCCGATGCGGTCTTCGCCGCCGCGGACCGCCTCCGGGAGGCCAACGAACAGCGGCCGGGGGCGGAGCTGCACCTGGAGGAGATCATGGGATCAGGTCTTGAACCATATCGGGAAAAGAAAGGATAAATGCCATGAAGTGGCGGCTGCGCAGCTCAAGAGAAAAACTTGTACCGGCCGCCATTTGCCGTTCCGCCGGGGTTGACCGGGGAGACCTTGGAGGCTTAGGCTTCGGTTTGCGCCACCTGGGAAGGAGTAATCCCGGCCCGAAAAGTATCCATTCCATCGCCGCCGCGATCGTCCTGGCGATTGTCCTTACTTTCGGGGGCTGCGCCGGCGGCCGCTATGGAAACATCTTTCCCGACGGGCAAACCACTCAGGATTTCGATTCCTTCAAGATCGACCCGGGGATGAACTACTATTACAGCGGCCCCGACCTCTTTCCCAACGCCCTCATCGGCCTGAAAAAGGAGTACATCCTGGACAACAACCTCTGGAAACCCATCAACCCCACTCCGGCGAGCTTCCGGGACATGATCCTCCACATGCAGGAAAAAGCGAGGGACTACCGCGAGTTCCAGCATGGATTCCTGATGTACGACGACCTGGGTAAACCGATCGGCGTCTGGTACTCCATTCTCAAGGCCCGCACCGTCGTCAAGATGGGTGAGGGCAACAAGGTCGTGGTTTACACCCCGGATCTGATGATCTATCAGAGCGGGGGCGGTAACGCCATCGCCGATGTGCCGGAAAAGAAGTAACCCTTATTTGATGAAATCGTAAAAAGTCCATATCCGGCAAAAGCGCTTCATCCGTCGTCACTGCGACGTACACACAAGTACGTCTCATTCCTCAGGATTCGCACGCCTTGCCTCTGGAGCTTTTACTTCGTCGTCTCCATCATGACTTCTAAGTAAGTCGCAAGTAACTAATTGGATTCTTTAGATACGTTTTTGCCAGTTTCGGGCCGGTTTCATGGCGCGGACTCGACTTGCTTCTTTTATACAGGCCCGCCAGTCGGCGGGTTGGGGCGCTTTTTACGAATTCATCTTATTTAGAGCAGCTCCTCCAGCTTGGCCAGGGCCTGTTCCAGATTTTCAGGTTGCGGGCCGCCCGCCTGGGCCATATCGGGACGGCCGCCGCCGCTGCCGCCCACCGCCGGGGCCACCGCCTTGATGATGTTGCCGGCGTGATAGCGCCCCGCCAGGTCCTTCGTAACCATGCACAGGAGCATCGCCTTACCTTCCACCTTGCTACCCAGGAGGACGATCCCCGAGCCGATCCGATCGCGGAGCTTGTCGCCGAAGTCCCGGAGGGTCTTTACGTCCGGGGCATCCACGACGGCGGTCAGGACCTTCACCCCCCTGATCTCCCGCGCCCGGCCGATGAGGTCTGCCGAATCCCGGGCGGCAAGCTTGCCCTTCAGGGCCTCGATCTCCCGCTCCAGCTCCCGCTCGCGCTTCAGGATGCGGTCGATCCGTTCCGTCACCTCCAGGGGGCTGGTCCGCAGGAGCCCCGCCGATTTCTTCAGCTCCGCCTCCACGGCCTTGAGATACTTGATCGCCTCGGCCCCCGTCAGGGCCTCGATACGCCGGACCCCCGCCGCCACCGCCGACTCCCCGACAACCTTCAGGGCGCCGATGTCGCCGGTGCGGTTAACGTGGGTGCCGCCGCAGAGTTCCATGCTGAAGTCGCCCATCTTCACCACCCGGACGTTGTCGCTGTACTTCTCGTCGAAGACCGCCGCCGCCCCGGTTTTCATCGCCTCCTCCTTGGGGAGGACCCGGGTGTTGACCTCGACGTTCCGGCGGATATAGTCGTTGGCGATGTTTTCGATGGCGTCCAGTTCCTCCGCCTCGATGCGGCTGAAGTGGGTGAAGTCAAAGCGGAACCTCTCCGGGGTCACGGAGGAGCCCGCCTGCTTGACGTGGTCGCCCAGGACCTGCCTCAGGGCCGCATTGAGGACGTGGGTGCCGGAGTGGTGGGCCTCCGTGGCCCGCCGGGCCGCCTCGTCCACCCGGAGCCGCACCGTGTCGCCCACCCGGATCTTCCCCTCCTTCATCTTGCCGATGTGGGTGATCAGGGTTTCCGTGGGGCACTGGGTGTCCCAGACCTCGAAGAGGCTGCCCTCGCCGGCGATCACCCCCGTGTCCCCCACCTGGCCGCCCTTTTCCCCGTAGAAGGGCGTTTCGTCAACGAAGATCTCGCCGTTTTCCCCCGCCGCGAGTTCCTCGACCTCCACGTCCTTCCTCAGGATCGCCTTGACCACGGCCGCGGCCTCGGTGACCCCGTGATAGCCGATGAATTCCGTGGCGACGCCCCGGATGGACAGTTTCTTGTAGCTGTCCGCCACGGCCTGCTCGCCGCTGCCCTTCCAGGATTCCCGTGCCTTTTCCCGCTGGGCCTCCATGGCCCGCTCGAATCCTTCCATATCGAGGGTCAGCGCGTCCTTGCGGACGATATCCGCCGTGAGGTCCACCGGGAACCCGAAGGTGTCGTAGAGCTTGAAGACCACGTCGCCGGGGATGACCCGCCGACCGTCCTTTTTGACGCGGGCCACCTCCTCGCCGAGGATCCTCAGCCCCGTGTCCAGGGTGTCGATGAACCGCTGCTCCTCGTTGAGGACGACCTTCCGGATATAGGATTCCTTGTCGATCAGGTCGGGATAGGCCTCCCGCATCACCGCCGTCACCATGGAAACGACCTCGTGGAGGAAGGGACGGTCGATCCCCAGGAGCTTGCCGTGCCGCGCCGCCCGGCGGAGGATCCGCCGCAGGACGTAACCCCGTCCCTCGTTGCTGGGCAGGACGCCGTCACCAATGAGGAAGGTGACGGCCCGGCCGTGATCGGCGATGACCCGCATGGAGACGTCGGCGTCGTCATGGACGCCGAAAGCCCGCCCGGCAATGCCGGCGATCCCGGCGATGATGGGAACGAACAGGTCCGTCTCATAGTTGCTCCGCACCCCCTGGACGATGGCCGCCAGGCGCTCCAGGCCCATGCCCGTGTCGATGTTCGGCTTGGGCAGGGGATGGAAGTTGCCGTCCTTATCCCGGTCGAACTGGGTGAAGACGTGGTTCCAGATCTCCAGATGGCGGTCGCAGTCGCACTCCACGGAACATTCCGGACGGCCGCAGCCCACGGACGGCCCCTGGTCGTAAAGAATCTCCGAGCAGGGACCGCAGGGTCCGGTCTCGCCCATCATCCAGAAGTTGCTCTCCATCCCCATGCGGACGATCCGCTCCGCGGGGACGCCCATCTGCTTGTTCCAGATCTCGAAGGCCTCGTCGTCGTCCTGGTAGATGGTGATCCAGAGCCTGTCCTTGGGGAGACTCATGTTCACCGTGAGGAACTCCCAGCCCCAGGCGATGGACTCCTTCTTGAAATAGTCGCCGAAGGAGAAGTTGCCCAGCATCTCGAAGAAGGTGTGATGACGAGCGGTGTAGCCGACGTTTTCCAGGTCGTTGTGCTTCCCCCCGGCCCGGACAGATTTCTGGGAGCTGGCGGCCCTGGTGTAGCCCCGGTCCTCCAGGCCCAAAAAACAGTTCTTGAACTGCACCATCCCCGAATTGGTGAACAAGAGGGTCGGGTCGTCCTTGGGGATCAGGCTCGAACTCGGCACGATGGTGTGCCCGTGTCCCTCGAAGAATCTCAGAAACTGCTCTCGTATTTCATTCGCCGTCATCGTCATGCCCTTCTACCTCCTCCGCACGGTTAATCTGCTCGCATATCAGCCCCGGGGGGAATCCCCGGCCCAGAAGATACCGGAAAAGACGCTGCTTTTCCTGTGGGTCTCCTTTGATCGGCCGGCGCTGGGTCTTCCTTGCGATCAAGGATGCCACGGCCCGCGCCTCCGTCCATTCCCGCCGGATAGCGGCGATGGCCTCGCCGGCCAGGGATTCCGGCATCCCTCGCTCCCGGAGGAAAGCGTGGAGGCGGCGATCCCCGTAGCCTCTCCCTATCGCCAGGCGCCGGACCTGCCCGGCGGCGAACGCCCGGTCGTCTAAATAACCCAGTCCGCGAAAATAATCAATCGTCACGGCGACAACCTCGGCGGGGAAACCCCTCTTCGCCAGTTTGCGGGCCAGTTCCGCCTCGCCGTGATCCCGCCGGGCCAGGAGCCGCCAGCCGACTTCCCTCGCCCGGGCCAGCCTCTCCTCATCCCCCCTGGTTGGTGCGGAATCCATGGTGGAGTCCCTTTGAAAAACCGGCCCCGGCGCGCCGGCGGCCCTCTTGAGGCGCCGTTTTCATAACGGGCGGACGTGCGGCTAAAAACGGGACGATCGCCGGTCGCCGCCGGTCATTCCGCCGCCGGCTTCATGCCGAATTTCTCCCGCACCCCGGCTTCGATTTCCTGAAGGGTTTCCGGATGTTCCCGAAGGAAAGCCCGGGTGTTGTCCCGGCCCTGTCCCAGCCGCTCCCCCTTGTAGGAGTACCAGGCCCCGCTCTTTTCCACGACGGCGTTCTCCGCCGCCAGGTCGAGGAGATCGCCTTCCCGGGAAATCCCCTCGCCGAAGATGATGTCGAACTCCGTCTCCCGGAACGGCGGAGCCACCTTGTTCTTCACCACCTTGACCCGGGTGCGCATGCCGAAGACATCCTGCCCCTGTTTGAGGGAGGTCGTCTTCCGGATGTCGAGGCGCATGGAGGCGTAGAATTTCAGGGCGTTGCCCCCCGTGGTGGTTTCGGGGCTGCCGAAGAAGACCCCGATCTTCATCCGCAACTGGTTGATGAAGATCACCGTGGTCCGCGATTTGCTGATGCTTCCCGTAAGCTTCCGCAGGGCCTGGGACATGAGCCGGGCCTGGAGGCCCATCTGGGCGTCTCCCATCTCCCCTTCCAGCTCCGCCCGGGGCACCAGGGCCGCCACGGAATCGACCACGAGGACGTCGAGGGCACCGCTACGCACCAGGGTCTCGGCGATCTCCAGGGCCTGCTCCCCCGTATCCGGCTGGGCGATGAGCAGTTCGTCCGTATTGACCCCGATCTTGCGGGCATAACCCACATCCAGGGCATGCTCCGCGTCGATGAAGGCCGCCAGGCCGTTCCGTTTCTGGGCCTCGGCGACGATGTGCAGGGCCAGCGTCGTCTTGCCGCCCGATTCCGGACCATAGATCTCCACGATCCGCCCCCGGGGCACGCCGCCCACCCCCAGGGCGATGTCCAGGCTCAGAGCGCCCGTGGGAATCACCGGGACATCGATCTTCTCCGAGCCTCCCAGCTTCATGATGGCCCCCTTGCCGAACTGTCGCTCGATCTGACTGATGGCCAGATCGACGGCCTTGTTCCTGTCCATGTCAACCCCCATCGCCGTCCTCCTTATGTTGTATTCCGTTGTATCGTTGAATGATGCCGACGCCGCCAAAAACCCATGGCGCCCCGGGGCGCGCCACGAAGCGCGGGCATGGCCTTTTCGTGGAAGGCCGGAAAACGGCCCCGCCCCCTGTCAACCCCGGAGGGGAAAGGCCGCCAACCGGGTATGAATCGCCCCGCGGGGCGTCAGTTCGCTTTTGAACAGGACGATCTCTTCCACCGGGATCCGTCCCGCCGCCATGTCCGTCTCCGTCTCCACCGTCCGGGCCAGACCGAGGACCCCCTTGGGGATCTTCACCCGCCCCAGGGTCAGGTGGGCCCGGAAGGGTCGCTCCTCCTCCGGGAAGCCCGCCCTCGCCAGTTCCCGCTCCAGTTCCCCGCGCAGGGACATGAGTGCCGCCGTCTCCCCGGCCAGTCCGAGCCAGATGACCCGGGGCCGGCTCACCTCGGGGAAGGCCCCCAGCCCCCGGACCTCCAGAACGAAGGGGGCGGCGGCGGCCGTCGGGCCCGCCACGGCGGCCTTGATCCGCTCCAGCTCCGGGAGCGTCATCTCCCCGAAAAACTTCAGGGTCAGATGGACCCCCTCGGGCCGGACCCAGCGGATATCCCCCGGGACGCTCTTCTTCAGGCGCTCCTGGATCCTTCCGATATTTGCCTTTACCTCCGGCGGCAGGGCGATGGCCAGAAAGGCGCGCATCCTCTCATCTCTCTTCATGGGGGGGACGATAATATATTTGGCGTTTTATGTTAAGAAGTTTTTGACGCCCGCCGGCGACGGCACACGGGGCGGCAGGGGATCAGAGGGGGTCCTTCTCCCCCGTCAGATGCCGTTTCACCATGAGGAGGGCCGCCTGGGAGGCGATCATCTTGACCCGACGCCGTTCCCAGCGGTAATGGTAGCGACGGCAGCGGGTCGTCGTCCCGTCCGCCAGGGCGATATAGACCGTCCCCACCGGCTTGGCCGCCGATCCGCCATCGGGTCCGGCGATCCCCGTGGTCGCGAGCCCCAGGTCCGTCCCCGATCGGCGGCGCGCCCCCTCCGCCATGCGTCGGGCCGTCTCCTCGCTCACCGCTCCGTGGGCCCGGAGCGTCTCCTCCGGAACCCCCAGGAGTTCCACCTTCGCCCGGTTGCTGTAAGTCGCGAGCCCCCGCTCCACGTAGGCGGAACTCCCCGGAACATCCGTCAGGCGGTCGGTTATGAGGCCGCCGGTGCAGGATTCCGCCACGGCGATGGTCCATCCTCGTTCCCGGAGCAGCGCCCCCACCACCCCCTCCAGGGTCTCCTCGTCCCGGGCGAAGACATAGCCGCCGAGTCGCCGCTCGAATTCCGCCTCCACGGCCCGGAGCCGCGCCCAGGCCGCCGCTTCGTCGTGGTCGTCCCAGGCCGACAGGACGATGTGATTCTCGGGAAAGCAGGGATAGAAACCGATCTCCACCCCCGGTGGCGCCAGGCCGGCCACGGCCTGGTCCACCGCCGCCTCGGAGAGGCCGAAGGTCTTCAGGGTCCGCGTGGCCGCATGGCGGGCATGGCCGGGAAAGGCCCGTCTCAGGAGCGGCACGACGCCCTCCCGGGTCATCCGCCGCGCCTCCGCCGGGACGCCGGGGATCGCGATGATCACCTTCCCCTCCCGCCGCAGGGCGAAACCGGGGGCGGTCCCCGTGGGATTGGCGATTATCTCCGTCCCCTGGGGGAAGAGGGCCTGCTTGGCGTTATTCTCGGTCCAGTTAAGCCCGTGGCGGGCAAACATCCCCTGGATGCCCCGGAGGACCTCCTCGTCGAGGACCAGGGGCAGGCCGAGGATGCGGGCCAGCGCGGCGGTGGTGATGTCGTCGGCGGTGGGTCCCAGGCCGCCGGTGACGATCGCCGCCTCCACCCGGGGAAGGACGAACGCCAGGGCCGCGGCGATCGCCTCCTCTTCGTCCCCCACGGAGAGGGAGACGAGGACCCGCCATCCCTGAAGATGGAACTGCCGGGCGAGGAAGGCGGTATTCGCATCCTGGACGCGACCGCTGGTCAGTTCGTTGCCGATGGTGACGATGCCGATGCGCATGAGCGCGGCGCCTCCTTATAAATACGGATTTTCCATTAAAATTTTCACAGCTTCACGATCCAGGGCATGACGCCTCCGAGTCCCTGGCCAACGGTTCAAACCATCCCACCGCGGATCAGGAGGTGCAGCCCGATATTGGCATAGACCCCCGCCGCCACGTCGTCCATGACCACGCCGTAGCCGCCCGGCAGCCGGTCCTGGAAGACATTGGCGGGGAAGAGCTTCACGATGTCGAAAAGGCGAAAGAGCGCCAACCCCGCCACGACATGGGGAAGCGTGGGGGAAATGAAGAGCATCGTCCAGAGGAAGCCCGCCCACTCGTCCACGACGATGCGGGGCGAATCCCGGCGGCCGAGGATCGTCTCCGCCTCCCCGGCGGCGTAAATGGCCAGAAAGGTGAACGCGACCGCCGTCAGCAGATACAGCGGTCCGGAAAGCGGCGCCAACGCCAGATAGAGCGGAATGGCGGCGAGGGTCCCCGCCGTCCCCGGGGCGAAGGGAAAATTGCCGCTCCCGCATCCGGTGGCGACGAACTTGATCAGGGATTTATTCAGGCCCCACCTCGCCTTGCGAGACCTTTGAATAATTGCCTCTCAACGCTCCCTCCGTCATTCCCGCGCAAGTGGGAATCCAGTCTTTTCAATCATCTTCCGAATACCGAATCAGACCCGAGACCTTTGAAAAACTCCGTTCCAGCCCCACTATTGTCATTCCCGCGCAAGCGGGAATCCAGTGTTTTCAGCTATTTTTCGGATGCCGGGTCAAGCCCGGCATGACGTGCGAGACAGTTTTTCAAAGGTCTCGACCCGGCGGGACAAGACGGGTCGTCTGTCAAAGATCTTCTTGTCTCTATTTTCCGGATGCCGGGGTCAAGCCCCGGGCATCCAGAAAACAGGTCATCTCTCAAAGGTCCTGACTCATGGGCCGGCGACGACGACGTCAGGGCATGGCCGACAGATACGACCGCAGGTTTACCTTCTTGTTGTTCAAGCCCAGTTTGTTGCGGATGTGATTGCGGTGCAGATCGATGGCGCTTTTGGATACGTTCATGATCTTGGCGATTTCCTTGGTCTTCTTGCCGTCGCGGATGAGGCTTGCCACCTGGATCTCCTTGGGGGTGAAGCCCAGATAGGTAGAGGTCAGCTTCATGAGGAACGGAGAGGTGATCTCGTTGAGGTGCATTTCCACTATCTCCACAAGGATCGTCTGGATCTCGTTGAGAGGCGTCGATTTGAGTTTCTCCACATAGGGCAGCACCAGTTCCTTGACGTTGGCGATGACCTTGACCCCTACCTCATTCTTGTCGTCCTCGCGATGCTTCAGCAGCACCTTGAGGGCGCTGTTGAGTTCCTCCAGGGATTTGGCCGTCGATTCAAGCTCCGCTTCCCGGTTCCTCAGGGCCTCCTCCGCCGCCTTCTTCTCCGCGTTTTCCTGCTCCAGCAGCCTGTTGATGCTGATAAGCTCCGCCAGTCTCTCTTCCGGACTCCTTTCCACCGCTTCCTGTTCGTTACGCATTTTTTCTACCCTCCTCCTAATTATTAACATCCATGGTCTCTTTGTACCTCTGACCATGACCAAGACAACTGGGAGCTGAATCACATATGATCTTTTCGATAACATGCCTTTTATATCAGCCCTAATCTGATGGTACTAATAGCGAACCGAACCGGCAAATGCAAGCGTTTTTTACAGGGATCCTCGCGGCGGGGGAAAAAGCCTTTTCGAACATAATATCGGAATAATGCCGCCATTTAGTCATTGACAGCAAGGGGCCTTTCCGATACTAACGGCCATGCCCGCGGGAGCGGGCCGAGGAAACAAAATATGGGAAGAACATGAAGAAAGTTCTGAGTTGGGTTCTGGCGATAATCGTCATGTGTTGCGCCGCTGCCGCCACGGCGGCGGAAAACGCCACCATCTTCAAGATCGGCGAGGACGTTCTGGTCGAAACGGGGATGCGGGTGAACAACGTCCTGACCATCAACGGTCAGATCACCGTCACCGGGGTCGTGGAGGGGAATGTCATGGCCATGGGCGATTCGGTGGTGTTGACCAAGACGGCCCTGGTGAAGGGGAACGTGGTCGTGCTGGGGGGCGTCCTCGTCAAGGCCAGGGGGGCGGAGGTCCGGGGAACCATAACGGAGATCAATTCCTCGAACATCTCCGACGTGATCACCCGTGTCCTGAGCGACGAATGGGAAGGCTGGTCCTGGGTCTTCGCGATCTTCTCCCTGACGATCTTTTTCAGCATCCTCATTATCGCCATCCTCGTGACACTCCTGATCCCCAAGCCCATTCAGGTCATCGCCGCCTCCATCCGGGAGGAGACGATGAAGATCACCCTCTGGGGGCTGTTGGGGATGGTGCTCGTGGTCCCCCTGGCGATCCTTCTCACCATATCCGTCGTCGGCATCGTCCTCATCCCCCTGGAGATGATCCTCGTGGTCATGGCGGGCCTCCTGGGTTTCATCGCCGTTTCCCAACTCGTGGGACGCCGGCTCTACATCCTTTTCAAACGGCCCGGCCAGCACATCTGCCGGGAGACGTTCTGGGGGCTTGTCGTCCTGTGGCTCGTCGGCTGGATCCCCTATATCGGCTGGATGGTCAAGGTCCTGGCCCTCATGATGGGCCTGGGGGCCGTCATTTACACCCGCTTCGGGACCCACTCCCCTCGTGCGGCAAGATACGAGGACGCCTCGCCTGCCTCGTGACCTTGGAAGCACGGCCCGTTCTCCGTCATTTCGGTCTCAAGCCGGAGTCCGGGAAGTCGCCACCGACGCCGGATGCGGGCCGGCAGACGTTGACTACAGCGGATGCGGGCCGGCAAAGGCCTTAGCCTTTCCGAGGGAGGCCGTCAGTTCGCGCACCGCCGCGGCCGATCCATGGAGGGCCGCCAGTTCCTCGTCCGTGAGTCGCAGGGGGACGATCTCCTCCACGCCCCTCCTCCCCAGCTTCACCGGGACCCCGACAAACAGGCCGTCGATGCCGTATTCCCCCTGGAGATAGACGGCGCAGGGCAGGATCTTCTTCCGATCCCGGAGGATGGCCTCCGCCATCTCCACCGCCGCCGACGCCGGCGCGTAAAAGGCGCTGCCGGTCTTGAGCAGGCCCACGATCTCCGCCCCGCCGTTCCGGGTCCGCTCCACCAGCGCGGCGATCCGCTCCGGCGCCAGAAGTTCCGGCAGGGGGACGCCGGCCACGGTGGAATACCGGGGCAGGGGAACCATGGTGTCGCCGTGGCCGCCCAGAACGGTGGCGTGGACGTTCTCCACGGAAACCCGCAGCTCCGCGGCGATGAAGGCCCGGAAGCGCGCCGCGTCCAGGACGCCCGCCATGCCCATGACCCGTTCCCGGGGAAAGCCGCTGACTTCGTAGGCCACATGGCACATCGCATCGAGGGGGTTGCTGACCACGATGATGATCGCCTCCGGGGCATGCCGCGCCACCTCCGCCACGACGGACCGCATGATCCCGGCGTTCGTCGTCAGGAGATCGTCCCGGCTCATCCCGGGCTTCCGGGGAATCCCCGCCGTAATGATGACGATGTCCGCCCCCGCCGCGGCCTCATAGTCGTTCGTCCCGACAATCGCCGCATCGTGCCCTTCGATGGGGGCCGCCTCCGTCAGGTCCAGGGCCTTGCCCTGGGGCACGCCCGTGATTATGTCGATGAGGACCACATCGCCCAACGTCTTTTCCGCCAGCCGCTGGGCCACCGTCGCCCCCACGTTTCCCGCTCCCACCACCGCAATCTTTCTGTCCATTGTCGTCGTCTCCCTCGTCCTCACCGGCCCTCGCGCACGGGCGGGCATCCTTAAATGATTTCTTCAGCCTCGGACCATCTATTCACCGGCACCCGCGTACGGCGGGCTTCCGGGCACATGTAGTTTGTCAGGTCGAGTCCGTCCATCCGGCCCCCGCGCACGGGCGGGCTTCCAATATCGCTCAACCAGTCGGCGCAGGCCTACGACACCAGCCCTGCGCACGGCGGGCTTCCGGGCCATCACGAACGCAGGCATATACAGCGTCAACCTGCCACCGCGTGCGGGCGGGCTTCCGGAGATGCGGGACTGGATCGCCGCCATGAAGCCACCGGCCCTCGCGCACCGCGGGCTTCCCATGACCGTAATTGGTCCGCCCTTTGTCCCGTTTGCGCCATGCCCGGGGCGAGACCTTTGAAAAATGTTATTTCGAGGAGCGCGAGCGACGAGAAATCCTAATCATGGCAGTTTGTTAAAGATTTCTCCCTTCGGTCGAAATGACAAAAATGGCGGTTATTCAAAGCTCTCGGGGCGAATTGTCTTTTTGCGACAATCGCTCGCAAAGAGCAAGACAAAATTTTGCGCGATCGCGGGGGGGGCCGGGCGCTTCCGGCGCCTGCCCGGCGACGGCGGGCATCCTCACGGTAAATTTGTTCTATCTCTAAGTGGCTAATAACAGGACGTGCCTCAGTTTTAGTAGATCATTCAAGATCAACTACTTACATTGAGAACAAATTTACCCTGCGGGCATCCTCTTTTTCCTTGAACTAACGGCGTCGCTCCGGTATATGCCGCCCATGCGAACGAGGCGAGCCGACATGAGTCAGACAGATTACGAGCGCATCTTTCATCCCCGTCGCGTCGCCGTGGCCGGCGTATCGGCGGAGGGTTTCGGTTACGGCCGGGCGATCTTTCTCTCCCTGCTGGCCATGAACTTCTCCGGCGAGCTGATCCCCGTCAATCCCCGGGGCGGCGAGATCCGCGGCCATCGGATCTACCGCCGCATCGAGGAGATACCCGGCGACATCGATTTCGCCGTCATCGCCGTCGCTGCGGCCCATGTGCCGGAGACCCTGGAACAATGCATAGGGAAAGGCGCCGCCGGGGCGGAGATCATCTCGTCGGGGTTCCGGGAGCTGGGAACGCCGGAGGGGATCGCCCTGGAAAGCGCCGTCATCGCCGTCGCCCGCCGGGGCATCCGGGTCATTGGCCCCAACTGCTTCGGCATCTACTGCCCGAAAAGCGGCCTCACCATGCTCCCCGGCCCAGACCTCTCCCGGGAAGGCGGCCCCGTGGCCTTCATCTCCCAAAGCGGCGGCATGGCCATCGATTTTGCCTTCATGGGCCCCTGGATGGGCGTCCGCTTCAGCAAGATGGTCAGTTTCGGCAACGGCGCCGACCTCCGGGAAACGGAGCTTCTGGACTATTTCCGCTCCGACCCGGAAACGGAGATCATCGCCCTCTACGTGGAAGGCGTGGCCGATGGCGGCGATTTCCTCCGCGCCCTTAGGGCCGCCGCAGCAGTAAAGCCGGTCATCGTTTACAAGGGCGGGCTCTCGGAAGCGGGGCAGCGGGCCGTGACAAGCCACACCGCCTCCCTGGGCGGCAGCCGGGTCATCTGGGAGGCGGCCCTCCATCAGGCCGGGGCGATCCAGGTGCACAGCCTGGAGGAGATGGCCCAGGCCTGTCTGGCCTTCTCCCTCCTCCCGCCCCGGCCCTACCGGGGGATCGCCGTATCCGGCGGGGGCGGCGCCCTGGGAGTGGCCGCCTGCGACATGGCGGAGGCCTACGGCCTTACCCTGCCCCGTCTGGAAGGGGAGATCTACGAGGCCGTCCTGGCCTGTCTGCCCAAACCGGGCTCCAGCGCCGCCAACCCCATCGACATCGCCAATCCCTACGTCCCGCCGTCGGTGATCCGGGAGGCCATGCTCCACGCCGCCCGGGACCCCCGGGTGGACATCCAGATCCAGGCCCCCCTCCTCTATCACTTCAAGGCCTTGAGCGCCATAACGGGCGGCGCCCCCTTCCCGGCGATCACCCCCTACGCGGAGCTGGCCGCCGTCACCCGGGAGGTCGCCGACGTATCCGGCAAGCCCGTCGTGACGGTCCTCCCCAATCCCCGACGCGGCCTCGGCGACATGGACGTGGAGGAGGTACTCCGCAAGGCCCGGCGGGCCTTCCTGACCGCGGGCGTCCCCGTCTTCGACAGCCTCGCCGAGGCGATGCGCGCCATCCGCCACGTCGCTGCCTCCGCCGGTCCTTGGCTCATCGACTAGTCCCGGCCCCGAGACCTCTGAATGATCGCCTGGAAACCCTCCTTTCGTCCTTCCCCCATACCCCCCGGCCTTACCCTTGCTCCCCCCCTAGAGGGGAGGGAGCTACAGGCAAACAAGGTATTCGGGGCAATCCGGGCCGTCGGGAACGGGTCCGCCTTCTTGGCCGCCCTGGCCGCCACGACGGCGGCAGCGGTTTTTACTTCACCTTACGGTTCAGGAAGTAGCCCTCGGGATCGCAGACCTCCCGCAGCAGCCGCAGATCCTCCGCCGTGGGCTCCGCCATCTCCTTGAGGTCCTTGGAGACCAGGAGTTCGAAGCTCACCAGCTCCTGGATGTCCTGGGCCGTCTTGCCCGGCAGGACCTCCAGGAGCGTCATGCGCCGCGTCTTGGCGTCGAACCCAAAGAGGGCCTGGTTGGTGATGACGCGGTAGGGGCCGGCGCCCATGACGCCCGCCTTTTCCCGGTAATCCGCCGAGCCGTCGCCGAAGCCGATGCTGGTGAGAAACTCCACCTTCTCGGTGAACCGTCGCTTCTCCAGGGCCATGATGATGATCGACTTCTCGCAGTTCGCCGCCATGGCGCCGGCGCCGCCGCTACCGGGGAAGCGGGTCTGGGGGGCGTTGTAGGTCCCGCCCTCGAAGGTGGAGCACACGTTTCCGTACATGTCGATCTGGGCCCCGCCGATGAAGGCGTAGTCCGAATAGCCCCGCTGGGTCAGCTCGAATACCGCGCTGAGTCCCTTGAGGTAGCAGGCCTTGCGGCAGGCCCGGGTGTCGCCCACGGACAGAGGCATCCCCATCTCCAGGACGGGGCTTAAGGGTCCCGATTCGAAGATCATGGCCAGGTTCGGCGCATGGGTCAACTGGGCGTGCATGGACGCGATGATGGGCAGGCCGGTGCCGACAAAGACTATCTTTTCGTCCTCCAGGACCCGGGAGCCCGTGAAGGCGATCATTTCAAAAGGCGTATATTCAGGCATGTTCAATCCTCCTTGGAGTGTGTGAGTGTTAGTTTGCGTTTGCGGGGCCGCCGCCGTGGCCGGCGCACGTCGCCGCGATTGGTTTCATGTCCAGCAAAAGGTCGCCGCATGGGGCCGCTTGCGCCCGGGAGGCCGGGCCGTTGCGTCTATCTGAACCTCCCCTTTATAACCATCCCATGAGGAAACGGCTTGACCCCATGCCTAAAGGCCGGGGCCCGCGCCGCTGTCCGGGGTCAAACGCCCGGCTATCCATGCGGCCGCTCGCGCCCGGGACGCGGACGCATCTACGAAAGGATGATCGGCTGGCCGCCGTCCAGATCCCGGAGCTTCCGCAACGTCTTGAAGGAGATCTTCTCCAGGAAGTCGTCGTAGGTCTCGCATCCGAAGATGTATTCGTCGTAGTATTTCTTCAGGTCGTCCTTCTTGCCGGTCTTCCGGAAGGCGTCGCAGACGGACCGGAACATCTTGATGTGATCCATGTCGAACCAGTGGAATCCGTAGGAGGCCCCCGGATAGGCGCCGTAGGGCTGTTCGATCAGGGCGTCCACCGCGGCGTAGGGGATCTCCGTCAGGTTCGGATAGGTGCGGATGTTTTCGTTGGGGATGATCTTCTCCGTGGTGACGATGCTGTGCGCCGCCGCCATGGTGATCTCCGGACAGGTGCAGTGGGCGCCGAAGATCCGGCAGTTGCCGTACATATCCGCCGCCGTCACGTGGATGAGGGCTACGTCGGGATGGCAGGCCGGAACCAGATAGACGTTCTTCCCGGTGAAGGGACAGGAGGTCATCCTCCCGCGGTTGACGAGTTCCATGTCGGAGCCGCCGTGATCCCGGGTGGGCACAAAGGGGATGCCCATCGCCGCCGCCTTGAAGCGGGCCGACATGCCGTAGTTCGTATAATCGTCAAGCTGGATCATTCCCTTCGACGTGAGATACCGCAACAGCGGGGCGATGCCGATTACCTCGTAACCCCACCAGGCAAGCTCGACCCGCTTGATCGACACCCGGTCCGGATCGAGGATCATCGCCCCGGCCAGCAACTCCGCGCAGATGGAGTTGGACTGAAAGGACAGGGTGAGATTCCGGGCGCCGTGGCGGATTACCTCGTGAACCGCCGCCACGGGGACGCGGGTGTTGACGAAGCCGCCGATGCCGATATTGATCCCGTCCTTGACGTATCTGGCCACCGCCTCCTTGAGGCTGGCGCGTTTGTCGTGCATGCCCTTGGATTTTGCCGACATGACCCGGCGGGCCTCATCGGGCGAAGGCCCCCACCACTCGAAGGGGGATTCCGCTAACTGCTGGTCGTACTTGAGATTGGAAACCTTCTTGATCTTGGAACTGACTGCTTTTTTCATGAATTGACCTCCACCTACTCCCATATGAATTTCAGTCGGTAAAGACCTGATATAAGCGCCTCCGCGGTGTCGGACGACTAGGCCCGGCTTCGGCGGCGCCTCTATATTCCATTGAATCGATGAAGTCAATTGGAAAGGGAGGCGGAAATAGCGCTCCGCAAAGATCTCGAGGGATATGTCCGCACGGTAAATTTGTTCTGTCTCCTCTAAGTGCCTGAAAACAGGACGTGCCTCAGTTTCAGTAGATCATTCAAGATCAACTGCTTATTCCTTTTTGCAAACAAGGCGATATGTTATCCCTACGTCAATAACTGCATATGGTAGCAGCGTGACAAACCATTTGCATCAATTTGAATGCGAATAGGAATTACATCGAGAACAAATTTACCCTGGATATGTCCGATCTTCTCTTGACACGCCTCCGGACTTTCTCCTATACTCGCCGCCAAAACCGAATCATGAGGAACAATGGCCCACCGCATTGAAATCGGCTTCCGGAAAGGCATCCGGGACGCCCTTGGAGAGAAGATCAAGCGCCGCATCAACGAGCACCTCCACATCCCCGTGACTGCCGTGCGGACCGTGGAGGTTTACACCCTGGACGGCGATTTCACCCGTGACGAGCTGGAGAGGGCCGCCGCCGGCCCCCTGACCGACGCCGTGATCCAGCGCTACGCTATCGACGGCGCCGTGGCGGCGGACGCGGAGGTGGCGGCGGGGGATTTCGACTGGCTCATCGAGGTGGGCTTCCGACCCGGCGTGACGGATAACGTTGGCAAGACCGCCCGGGAGGCCATCGCCATCCTCCTGGGCATCCCCGGCGGCGGCGCGACGACTGACGGCGCGGCGACTGCTGATCGAGGGTCTGCTAATGAGGTGCCTGACGGCGCGGCGGGGGAGGGAACGACGACTTACGGCGCGGCGACTGCTGACAAGATGAATGGCGGCTCGGCGCGGGAGGGAGCGGCGACTTACGGCGCAGCGACTGCTGATCGAGGGTCTGCTAATGAGGCGACTGACGGCGCGGCGGATTCACCGAACGGGAAAGACGCCCCGCCATCGACGACGGGTGGCGCATCCACGGCACGGAAAGACAAGCCTGTCTCCCCCGGCGCAGCCTCCAGCGTCTCCGGCGTCGCCTCCGGGGCGACTTCGACCTTTTCGGCCGCCCCCCGTATCTTCCAGGTCCATACCTCCCGGCAGTATCTCCTCCGGGGGACCATCGACCGCCCCGCGGCGGAGCGTATCGCCTCTCAGCTCCTCGCCAACGACCTCATCGAACGTTACGAAGTGATCGCCCGGGCCGACTGGGACCCCGTCCGGGGCCTCGTCCCCCACGTCCCCCGGGTCGCCGGCGCGGAGCGCCCCGCCACGGAGCTGATCGATCTCGACGTGAGTGAAGACTCCCTCCTCGCCATCAGCAACGAGCGGGTCCTCGCCCTGACCCTGGAGGAGATGCGGGTCCTCCGGGATTATTTCCGTGATCCCGCCGTCCAGGCGGAGCGCGCC
>JASGUC010000055.1 GCA_030057915.1 Pseudomonadota bacterium | reverse complement strand
AACGAAAGAAAACGACGAAGAAAAGAAAATAATAATTTTTATAGTTTCTTAAGGAATAATACGAAAGGTTCTAAAACATCATTTTCAAACCGCCCAGTAAAATACATTTTCAGGTCGCCGGTGACAGTTCAGGTAACCGGTCCGGGACTGGCGGCGCGTTTCGACTTCCTCAATCCCCGGACAATCATCTTCGCCAACCAGATTGAGAACATGGGCAGCCTCGCCCGGCTGGACAACGGACGGATCACCATTGGGTGGGCCGGCTCTTCCGGACACCTCCGGGACGTGGAAGGCATCATCGGCATCGTCGCTCAGGTGATGCAGCGGCATCCCCACGTCGATTTCGCCCTCATGGCCGACGAAGGAATCTACCGTCTTTGGGCTACCGCCTTACCCGCCGGCCGCATTCACTACACGCCCCCGGGAACGCTGGCCGCCTATCTCGATTTTCTGCAAACAATCGATATCGGTCTGGCGCCTTTGCTGGACAACCCCTACAACCATTGCCGCTCGGACGTGAAATTCCTGGAGTATGCCTCCCGGGGCGTGGTTCCGGTCTTGAGCCGTATCACCCCCTATCTCGATTCCGTACAACCGGGAGAAACGGGTTTCCTCTATGAATCTCCTCAGGAACTCGGCCTAGTACTGACGCGGCTCATTGCCGACGCCGGATTGCGCGACCGGATTCGCAAGGCCGCCTTCACCTATGTCAATGAGCATCGCCGTGAGGACCGACACGCCGACGAGCGATTGACATTCTATGAAAGCCTCCTGGGCAAAAATGCCGCCCGCGGGGATATGCCGCCAAATTTGCCTTTGCGGCGCCGGGGAAACAAAACGGCCGGCATTGAATTGACCCCCTCCCGGGCGGAGACGCTCCTCTTAGAGGGAATTGTAACAGAATCTAAAGGATTTCAAAAGGATGCCCGCAAGGCATATCGGCAGGCCGCCACGGAAGACCCCGGCTATTATCTGCCCTGGTTCTGGTTAGGTTATTCCTCTCTCCGCCATGGGCGCACCGATGCCTGTCAATACTTTGACGAGGCCATCAAACGCAATCCCAACGCCCTGCGGGCGCGCCTCCTGAAGGCCAAATGCCGGGAGGAGCGGGAACCGGAGCGGGCCATCGAAGACTTCCTCGCCATGACAAACCGATGGCCGGAATACACCCCCGCGGCGCAGGCAATGGGAGAACTCCTGGAAAAGCACGGTGTTTACGATGAGGCATTGCACTGGTACAACCACGCCCTAAAGATCAATCCGTTTTGCGGTCCCGCGGCCCTGGGCATGGGCCGCATTTATGCAAGCCGGGGCGACGATCACCAGGCCGGGCAAGGCTTCGGCGCTGCCGCCGACCTCGCCCCACCCTGGGCGGAAGCTCAGTATGCCATGGCCCGCTGGTGCCTTTCTCAAAACGATCTGAATGCGGCGGCGGAATACTGTCGTCGGACGATCCTCGCCGACGCCGCTCATCCCGGGATCGGCACCGTCATTGCTGAAATTGAAAAGCGGCGTATGTCCATGCGAAACCTTTGAAAAAACCGCCTCACAAGCCATGCCGGGCCGCGTATCGTGGTACTGGGCAGTCCCGACCCGGCATCCGGATACTAACGGATACTTACTGAAAACACTGGATTCCCGCTTTCGAGGGAATGACAATATGAAGACGGGAACGGAGTTTTTCAAATGTCTTCATGAGTGAATAATCAGGCATGTTACTTGCAGACGACATTATACATAATCGGTCCATATTTTGAAAAGGCAGTTTCCTGTTTGCGGCGTATGTCCAAACGGGGATAATCGACAGCAGACGGAAGAAGACACTATGACGACCACGGAAACGATCATGGCCCGGGTCGAGGAACTATACGGCGCCGGCAGGAGAGACGAGGCCAAGGCGCTCCTCCTCGAGATCATCGCCGGCGAGCCAAACCACAAGGAAGCCCTGAACAACCTCGGGGTGATCCACTTTGAGGAAGGGGATGCCGGGAAGGCGACGGACTTCTTCCTCAAGGCCCTGTCCGCGGACCCCTACGACCGGAACGCCCTGCTGAATCTCGCCGATGCGCTTCGCTTCAGGGGACAACTCCCGGCGATCGCCTCGCTTATAAAAAAACAGGTAGCGAAGGATCCCCGCGACAGGGAACTGCGGGCTATTCTCGACGAGACCTACCTCCTCTCCCGCCAGGAGACGGACAAGCAGTTTTTCCGGGAGGCGGGGGAACCCTTTTTCGTCCTCTCCACCGGCAACTGCGGCACGGCCACCCTGGCGGAAGCCCTCCGCACGGCGACGAATGCCCGGATTCACCACCGCCCGGACAATGTACTCGAGGAAAACCTCCTGGCCTGCTATCAGGGCCGGGAAGACCGGCGCAAGGTATTCTACGCAAGCCGCCGCAAGCTCATGGAGGCTGCCTGGCGCGAGGGAGCTATCTACGGAGAGACCACCCCGGCCACGGCCTTTTTCAGTGATCTTCTGGCCCGGGACCTCCCCCGGGCCAAGTTCGTCGTTCTGGTCCGGGACCCCCTGTCCTTTGTCTCCTCTTCCCTGCATCGCAACTTCTATCAGGGCCATCGGGACGACGGCTTCCGCCTGAAACCGTCCTCGGAAGACCGTGATTACCCGGAATGGAAAGAACTCTCGCAAGCGGAAAAGATCTGCCGGTTGTGGACGGACATATATCAGGGTATTCTCACGGGACTTGAAGCCGTTGACCCCGGCAGGGTGACGATCCTGCATCTTGAAGACCTCGCCGCCGGCGCCAAGATTATCGAGCAGATCTTCGACTTTTTAGGCCTTTCGGGTTTCCAGGCGGAAGTCATCGCCCCGATATTGCAAACCAGGCTCAACGCCGCCGCTTACGGGCGCTTCCCCGGAAGCGGCGACTGGTCCTCGGAGATGCGCCGCCGGTTGCTCGACCTTTGCGGTCCCGTGGCGGAACGACTGGGCTACGGGCCGGAGACAACGGACGATCCGTCTTCGGGGGCCGCCGCTCACAGCCCGACGCCGGCACCAACGCCGCCGCCCGCCAAACGCCCACCGAAGGTAACCATAGGCCTGCTGCTCTACAGTGGCGGCGCCATGCTTTCCCAGTCCCTGGAGTCCATACTGGGCCAGGATTGCGGAGATTTCGAGGTGATCGTTTCGGATCATGGGAGCGATCCTTTTGTGGCGGAGGTGGGCCGGCATTACGAACGTCTCGACAGGCGCATAAGATACATCGATAGCGGCGACCGGCAGGGATACCTGGGTATCAACAATTTCGCCCGGATGATCGAGTTGTCCGAATCCCCCTACTTCATGTGGGGCTCTTATGACGACCGGATAGAAACGGAATTTTTGCGTCGTTGCCTGGAAACGATCGAACAGGATGACTCCATAGCCCTGGTTTATCCCCGCTCCCGGGTTTACAATGAACGGGGAGACTACGTGGGCCTGGGTAACGATGTCTTGAAGGCCGACGGCGACGACCCCTACGACCGGTTTCTGCATGTCATCTGGGAACTGAACATGTGCAACGCCTTCTACGGCGTCTTCCGAAGGCAGATAATGAGAAAGACCAGATCCTTGCGCATGACAACCTGTTTCTCGCTGAGATCGCCCTGCTGGGCAGGATCGTTCAGATCGAGGATGTCCTGTTCATCCGTCATCTTACCAGGAATTACGACTTGAATTTCGCGGAGCACCACGCCGACGTCATCGAAGCCCTGGACCCCTCCTATCTCGAGGCCGGCATCACCCTCCCCTTCTGCCGTCTGACCTACGCCCACTGTGAATTGATCAATCACTCCCGGATGCCTCTGGAGCGGAAAGAGTACCTCACCGCCGAGATCCGCCGCTGTTTCCGTCATCGTTGGGCCGGGCAACTGGAATATGAACTCAACCGCCTGATTCAACTGATCAGGCATCGAGTCTATTTCGTCACCTGGGACGGAAGGACTTATCAGCCCGATGCACACCGGCAGTCCCGGCAGCTTTTTCATTTTCATCTGCACGATTTGATCAAGACGGTTTCCGAGGCCCTGTTCATCTTTCCCGAACATGAGGGCCTTCAGGAGTCATTTCAACTGCTGCTTAAGGAGCTGGGCCTCAGCCCCGCCCGGAGCGCAACCCTTCCTTCCCCCCTTAAGGAGGCGGCGCTATGAAACCCTGTCTGATCTGTTCCCAGGATGTCGAGCCTTTCATTTCCTTCGGCAGGATGCCCATAGCCAACGGCTTTTTGGAGGCCGGCGACTTTGCGGACGAATACTTTTTCGAGTTGCGGGCCGGCTTCTGCGAGCGCTGCCGGATGGTGCAGCTCACCGAGCTGGTGGACAGGGAGCGGATGTTTCATGACAATTATCCATTCTTCTCCTCTACTTCGACACGGATGGCCATCCATTTCGAATCCTTCGCCCACGAGGTCATCTCCCGGCGCATCGGCGGCGACGATCCTTTCGTGGTGGAAATCGGGAGCAATGACGGCATCATGCTCCGGCATTTCGCCTCCGCGGGAATCCGTCACCTGGGCATCGAGCCCTCCGCCAACGTTGCGGCCGCCGCTCAGGCCAAGGGCATCCGGACGGTCTGCCGTTTCTTCGACGCCGAACTCGCCCGGGAGATCGTGGCGGAGCATGGCCAGGCCGACGCCTTCCTCGGCGCCAATGTCATGTGCCACATCCCCTATCTGCACTCCGTGCTGGAAGGAATCGAAATCCTGCTGAAACCTTCCGGACACGTCCTCTTCGAGGACCCATATCTCGCGGACATCATTGCCAAAACCGCCTACGATCAGATCTACGACGAGCACGCCTTCTATTTCTCCCTCGCCTCGGTTCAGTATCTGTTTTCCCGGCATGGCATGGAGGTCGTGGACATCCAGCCGCAGAACGTCCACGGCGGTTCGATGCGCTACGTCATCGCCCGTCGCGGCGTGCATCCGGTCAGCGCGGCGGTTCGTTTTCTGGCGGACAAGGAGAAGGCCCAGGGGCTCGACCGGCGGGTCACTTTCAACGATTTCCGCGTCCGGGTGGAAAGGTCCCGGGACGAGCTTCTCTCATTGCTCCGGAAAATCAAAAAGGAAGGGAAAAGCGTCGCCGGCTACGCGGCAACATCCAAGAGCACCACCGTCCTGAACTACTGCGGCATCACGCCCGAGCTTCTCCCCTATATCTGCGACACCACCCCCCTCAAGCAGGGCAGGTTCAGCCCCGGCATGCACATCCCCATCCGCCCTTATGAGGAGTTCAAGAATCGTTTTCCCGACTATGCGCTTCTCTTCGGGTGGAACCACGCCGAGGAGATTATGGCCAAAGAAGAGGCCTTCGTGGCCGGCGGCGGCAAATGGATCCTTTACGTTCCGGAGGTGCATATCCAATGATCCCGTGCAGCGATCCCCATGCCTCCTATGCGGCCCGCCGGGATGCCATCGACGGCGCCGTGGCCTCCGTGCTCGCCGGCGGCCGCTACATCCTCGGCAAGGAGGTGGAGACCCTGGAAAGGGAGTTTGCCTCCGTGGTCGGCTGCCGATATGGCATCGGAGTGGGCAGCGGCACCGAGGCCATCCATATCGCCCTGCGGGCCTGCGGCATCGGCAGCGGCGACGAGGTCATCACCGCGTCCCACACCGCCGTCGCCACCGTGGCGGCCATCGAAGCGGCCGGGGCAACGCCGGTGCTGGTGGATATCGAACCGGATTATTACACCCTCGACCCGGACAAGGTGAAAAAGGCGATCACCGGCCGCGCCAAGGCCGTCCTCCCCGTCCACCTCTACGGTCAAACCGCCGAGATGGGGGCCATCATGGACGTGGCCCGGGAAAAAGGCCTTCGCGTCATCGAAGACTGCGCCCAGGCCCACGGTGCCTCCTATCGAAACCGACCGGCGGGGTCATGGGGAAACCTGGCCTGTTTCAGCTTTTATCCCACAAAAAATCTCGGGGCCTACGGCGACGGCGGCATGATAACCACCAACGACGGGGAACTGGCGTCGCAATGCCGTCTCCTCAGGGAATATGGCTGGGAGGAGCGCTACGTCAGCTCCCGGCGGGGCTACAATTCCCGGCTGGATGAAATCCAGGCCGCCATCCTCCGGGTAAAACTCCCCGGGCTGGCCGCCGACAACCTTAGGCGACGCCGGCTCGCCGACCGTTACGACCTGCTCTTGGCGTCGTCGGTTCGCACCCCGAAACGGCGACCGGAAGGCGCCCATGTATTTCATCTATATGTGGTCCGCACCGCCCATCGAAACGGGCTGCGGGATCATTTGCATCGCCTGGGCATCGGCGCCCTGGTTCACTACCCTCTCCCCGTGCACCTTCAGCCGGCCTACCGGGGACGAATCGACTGTCCCGGCGGCATGGAGGAGACGGAACGGGCGGCGAGAGAGATCCTCTCCCTGCCCATGTATCCGGAACTTGCCGTGGAGAATGTCCATCGGGTCGCGGAGGCCGTCAAGGAATATGGGGAGGCGACAAATGATTGAAGGCGTCCTTTTGAAGAAACTGGTCACCCATGCCGACGAGCGCGGCTTTTTCAGGGAACTCATCAGGGTCGATGACGATTTCTTCACTGAAGGCTTCGGCCAGTGGAGTCACTCCCTCATGTACGCCGGCGTCGTCAAGGCATGGCATATCCACTCCCGACAGATAGACTGGTGGTACGTGGCCAGCGGGACATTGAAAGCGGCCCTGCATGACACCCGGGCCGGCTCTCCCACCCGGGGGAAAACAATGGAGCTGCTCCTGGGGGACAACCAGCCGGCGACCATCCTGCGCATTCCTCCCGGCGTGGCCCACGGCTGCAAGTGTCTGCATGGACCCTGTCACCTCTTTTATATAACGTCCTCGATCTACGATCCCGCCGACGAAGGCCGAATCAGGCACGACGAACCGGCAATCGGTTATGACTGGTCCAGAGGTCCGGAAATCAAATGACTTGGGAAGCCCTGACAGACAAGAACATCATGATCACCGGCGCCGGCGGCTATATCGCCGCCAACCTGACGGCGGCGCTGGGGGACACCTCCTGCCGCATCTTGAGGATCGACAAGCCGGGCGTGGTCTTCCCTCCCCGAACCGGCCGGGGGCCGGAAATCCTCGACATGGCTTTGGACATCCGACGCCGCGACGCCTGGGACGGGATTATGGAAGATGTTGACATAGTGTATCATTTAGCCGCCCAGACCAGCGTCTATGCGGCCGAGAGCGACCCGGAGGCCGATCTGGAAATCAATGTCCTCCCCCTCCTGAACATGTTGACGACCTGCCGGAGACGGGGCCTGAGGCCCGCCATAATCCTTGCCGGCACCGTAACCCAGGCGGGATTGACCGGGACGCTGCCGGTAAATGAAGACCATCCCGACCGGCCCATCACTATTTACGATTATCACAAGCTCGCCGCGGAACGTTATTTGCTTCACTTTACCGCCGGGAAATCCGTCCGGGGGACGGTGTTGCGTCTGGCCAATGTTTACGGGCCCGGTCCGAAAAGTGGCAGCGCCGACCGGGGCGTCCTCAATGCCATGATCCGCAAGGCCCTCGGGGGTGATGAACTGACCATCTATGGGGAAGGCGACTGTCAACGCGATTATGTCTTCATAGACGATGTCGTGGCAGCCCTGCTGCTGGCGGCGGTCCATATCGACTCCCTCGCGGGGCGATATTTCGTGATCGGGAGTGGCCTTGGTCATACCATTGCCCAGGCCATCCACGCCGTGGCCAGGCAGGTGGAGCTCAAAACGGAACGGTCCGCGCGGGTTCGCAACATCGCCGCCCCGGCGGATCTGTCCCCTATCGAATATCGCCATTTCGTGGCGGATTCGAGACGCTTTTCGCATCTTACGGGCTGGCGGCCCCGTTACACGCTCCAGGAAGGAATAGACGCCACGATTAGGGATTATCTCTCGGGGGGATACCGATAGATGCGCGCCGACGACGCGTCCGCAAGTCCGTTATGGAAACGGATCAACGCCACCGCCCTGGCGGTGGATAGATTGAACGACCTGAGCGACTTCAAAAGTTCAGACGTAAACTTTCGCCTGGCCCTCTGGAATCCCCACACCAACGGCGTCCGATACCTGAAAACCCTGATCTACAATCTCTGCGCGGCCCTCACCCCGGCCCAACTTGCTCGGCTGGCGACGATCAAGAACCGCGGCGAGGGACAGCCCATCTCGATAACTTACGAAGGGCAATCGATCTGCATGGACTATCTCCAAGCCCTCTACGAGATCGAATTCGTCTCCGCCCACATGTCTCTGGAGGAGGCGGATGTCCTGGAGATAGGAGCGGGATATGGACGGACGGCTCACGCCTTCCTCTCCTGCTTTCCCATCGCCTCCTACACCATCGTCGATCTCCCCAACTGCCTGGAATTGTCCCGGCGCTATCTGTCCGCGACGCTTGACGCCGAACAATATGCCCGGATAGCCTTTATGACCCCCGAGGCCTTCTCCCGCGGCGCGGCGAGGTTCGACCTTTGCCTGAACATAGATTCCTTCGCGGAGATGGAGGCGAAGACGGCGCGGAACTATCTATGTCTAATTGACGCGACCTGCCGCTGTTTCTATACGAAGAATCCCGTGGGGAAATACCGGGACGCCTCCCTGAGCACGGCGCTGAAGCGGGACGAGGCGGCGCTGGCCCTCGAGATGGGATTGCTGCGGGAGGTTCTGGACATTCACGACAACCGGGCGGTGGCCGCGCAGCGACAGAAGTTTTTGGCGGCCTATCGTCCCGGAGACGGCTGGTCCATCCTGGCCGACGGCTGGGCGCCTCCCTGGAGCTTTTACTGGCAGGCCATCTACCGGCGATGTCCCGCCGGGAAAGCAGGTGAAAAATGAAGGGCCAGGAAAAAGAAATCCACGCCGCCCTGACCGGCCGCAGAATCCTCATCCTCGGCGGTCTGGGCTTCATCGGCAGCAATCTGGCGGCCTTTTGCGTCGCGGCGGGGGCAAAGATCCTCGTTTTCGACAACCTGGATCCCCACTCCGGGGGGAATCTCTTCAACGTCGCCCCCATCAAAAAGGACATTTCCCTGCACTTCCATGACATCCTCGATTTCGACCGGCTGGTGCATCATATCACCGATCAGGACATCATCATCAACTGCGCGGCCTCCACTTCCCACCCCTATTCCATGCGGGAGCCCTGGATCGATCTCGACGTCAACAGCCGGGGGGTCGTCAACATCCTGGAGGCGATCCGGCGCTTCAACAGCGAAGCCCGCTTCATCCATCTGGGTACGTCCACCCAACTGGGCCCGCTGGTTTACCAGCCGGCGGACGAAAACCACCCGGAATTCCCCACCGACATCTATTCCGCCAACAAAAGCGTCTCGGAAAAATACGTCCTGATCTACGCCAAGGCTTATAAAATCAGGGCTACGGTCATCAGGCTGGCCAACGTCTATGGTCCCCGGGCCACGATAAGAAGCCCGGAGTTCACCTTCAACAACTATTTCGTCGGCCTGGCCCTGAAGAACCAGAGCATCACCGTCTATGGCAGCGGCGAACAGAAACGGAACGTCATTTACGTCGAAGACGCGGTCCGGGCCATCATGGCGGCGGCCGTCGCGGAGGAAACCGTGGGCGAGACGCTTTTTGCCGTGGGCGACGAGCATCACAGCGTCGCGGACATCGCCCGGGCCACCGTGGAGGAGATCGGCTCGGGCAGGGTGGCCTTCGTGGAGTGGCCCACGGAACGCAAGCGGATCGAGATCGGCGACGCCCTGATCAGCAACGGCAAAATCAAGCGCTTCCTGAACTGGCGGCCCCGCGTCGACCTACGGACCGGCCTGGCCATGACCGGGAAGTATTATCAACCCTGTTTGGACCGATATTTCGAGTGACGCCATGAGAATATTTATCACCGGCGCCCTGGGGCACATCGGCTCGCGGCTGATGCGAGAGGCGCACCGGTTTGTCCCCGCCCCGGAAATCGTCATGCTGGACAACCTATCCACCCAGCGTTACGCCTCCCTGTTCGACCTCCCCGCGGGCGCCGTCTATCGCTTCCACCCCGGAGATGTTTTGGATGCCGATCTTCCCGCTTTGATGAGCGGTGCCGACGCGGTCATCCATCTCGCCGCCATAACGGACGCCGCCGGAAGCTTCCACATGCGGGACAAGGTGGAACACGTCAATTACAACGCCACCCGGAGGGTCGCGGAAAGCTGCGCGGCCTTGGGAATTCCCATGATTCATCTGTCATCCACCAGCGTCTATGGCTCGGCGGCGACGGTGGTGGATGAGGACTGCCCCCCCGCCGACCTCAAGCCCCAGAGCCCCTACGCGGAGACCAAGTTGCGGGAGGAACGGCTCCTCCAGGAGATGGCCGCCAGGGGCGGCTTGCGTCACGTGACCTTCCGTTTCGGGACGATCGTGGGCGCCTCGCCGGGGATGCGCTTCCATACCGCGGTGAACAAGTTCTGCTGGCAGGCGGTCTTCGGACAGCCCTTGACGGTATGGCGGACGGCCATCCATCAGCGGCGGCCCTATCTGGACCTCGCCGACGCCTTGAGCGCCGTTTTCTTCTTCATCGATCAAGGGCGCTTCGACGGCCGGATCTACAATATCGTCACCCAGAACCTTACCGTCGCCGACATCATCGCCATGATCGCGGCGCACATCCCCGCCCCGGCCGTCGATTACGTGGAACACGAGATCATGAACCAGCTTTCCTACGAGGTTTCCGGCCGTCGGGTCCAGGAACTGGGCTGGCGGGCGAAGGGTTCGTTGGAAGACGGCGTGGCGGCGACGATTTCAATGCTGAGGAAGGCAGGAGGCAGGCCATGACGGCAAAGAAGATGTACACCCGGGAGGAATTCGAGGACATGCGCCGCCGGGCCGCCGCGGCCATGAGCGCCGATGCCGACCTGGCGGACCGGGCCAGGGAGGTCCTCATTGCCGCTGACCGATACCACTGGATTCACCAGACGACCTGGTTCGGCGAGCCGATCCTCAATCTCCCCCAGGATATGTTCGCCATGCAGGAAATCATCTACCGGCAACGCCCCCGTTATATCCTGGAGATAGGCGTGGCCTGGGGCGGGAGCCTTCTTTTCCACGCCTCCCTGCTTCAGGTCCTGGGCGGGGAAAAGGTGATCGGGGTGGACGTTTACATCCCCCCGGACCTCCGGGACAGATTGGCGGGTCATGGATCACTGTCGGAGCGTCTTGTCCTCATCGAGGGATCGTCCACGGACGAGACGACCTTTGCCGCAGTGAAGGGGATCGTCGGAACGAGCCGGGAGGTCATGGTCATCCTCGACTCCCATCACAGCCACGACCATGTACTGGCTGAGCTGAGGCTCTATTCTCCCCTGGTGGGGAAAGGGCAGTACCTGGTCTGCGGCGACACGATCATCGAAGACATGCCCATCGAGGCGCACCGCCCCCGCCCCTGGGGTCCGGGCAACAGCCCCCGCACCGCCCTGGCGGCATTTCTGCAGACCACCGACCGTTTTGCCGTCGATGAGGCACTGGACCGGAAGCTCCTGTTCACCTGCAACCCCGGCGGGTATTTACAGTGCCTCCGGGATTGACGCCAACGGTCCGGCAGCAGGGATACAGGTGAAACAGACGCTTCTCCCGCAAGCGCCGCCGCGGCGGGCGATTAACGTCGGCGCCGGGAGAATATTCGCCGCGGCGCCGGCATTGACAGGAAAAGGCAATGAAAAAAAAACGAAAGAAAACCGGCGACCGGTCGAACAAGAACAAGAATGAGCCACTCATCTCGGTGTGCCTCATCGTCAAGAACGAGGAGAAATACATCGAGCAGTGTCTGCGGAGCGTAAAACCCATCGCCGATGAAATAATCCTCGTCGATACGGGCTCCACGGACCGCACGGTGGAAATCGCCCGGAAGTTCACCGACCGGATTTATTTCCACCCCTGGCGGGACAATTTCAGCGAGGCCCGTAATATCTCTATCGGTTACGCTACGGGCGACTGGATATTTATCATCGATGCGGACGAGGAACTCTTCCGGGAGGATATGCCGCTCGTCCGTCCGGCCTTGGCCGATCCCGCCGTGGATGCCGTCGCGGTCCAGATCGTTAGCTACTCCCACCAGGGTGAGGGCAAGGGTGTCCACTACCAGGTGCGCATCTTTCGTAACAACGGCGTCATCCGTTATGAGGGCCGGGTCCACAATCGTCTCGTGGGGGTCAAGAACCCTTCCCTTTCCCGGATACGTTTCCACCATTACGGTTATGACCTGGCAGAAGAAGCGGCGGGAAAAAAATTTCAACGCACCGAGGGTCTCTTGAAGAAAGACCTCGAGGAGAACCCGGAGAATCCCTACACCCATCACTATTTGAGCTGTTCCTATCTCAGCCGGGAGATGTACGACCGGGTCGTCTTCCACGGGCGGGAAGCCCTTCGTTTCGCCGCCGCCGCCGGGAGCAACGATGTGCTCTTCCTCTGGACCCGCTACAACCTTTCGCTGGCCTATTACCGCCTGAAGGACCTGCCGGCGGCCCGGGAAATTGCCCTGGAAGCCCTCGCTATCTTTCCCGATCACCTGGACGCCCACTTCATGATGATCGTTATTGCCTTCGAAACGAAGAATTGGGAAGAGGTGGTAAAGCATGGCGAGAGCTATCTCCGTCTGAGCGCGGCCTTGGAACAAGATCCCGCCTGCTTCGGACGCCTGGTCTGCTGTTCCTTGAACGAGGCCTGGAACATCCATGTCCTCGTCGGCATCGCCTATGACGAAAGGGGCGAAACGGAAAAGGCCGAGGAGTCATTCCGCCAGGCGGAGGCATCGGCGCCGGAGCCATTTCTGCCCCTGCGAGCCGCGGGCATCTACTATGCACGAAAGGGACGCGCCACCCCGGCCCGACATTACCTGGAAAAGGCCCAGGGACTGAAAAAGGACGATGAAACGGTTCAGGCGATTCTGGCCGATCTCGAGAAGAGGACGTCGCAATCCGCAGGCGAACCGACGATCAGCGCCTGCATGATCGTCAAGGACGAGGAGGCCTTTCTTGAGAACTGCCTCCAGAGCATCGCGGACTGGGTGGACGAAATCGTCATCGTCGATACGGGTTCCAAGGATAAAACCGTGGAGATCGCCCGGAGATTCACCGACCGGGTCTATTTCCACCCCTGGCGGAACAGTTTCAGCGAGGCCCGGAATATCTCTATCGGTTACGCTACGGGCGACTGGATATTTATCATCGATGCGGATGAGGAGCTGGTTGCCGGCAGTGGGGAGCGTCTCCGCCGGGCGGTCAGGGAGGCCGGAGACGCCGACGCGATCTACGCCAATGTGATTAGCATTTACAGCGACGGCAGGAAAACGGCCCGCCACAACTCGGAACGACTCCTCAAAAACAACGGTGTCATCCACTACGAAGGCCGGGTCCACAACCGGGTAGTCGGGGTAACCAGGTATGGCTTTTCCAAAGTGGAGATGATGCACTACGGCTATAACGTCGAGGAAAAGAAGGCCCAGGAAAAGTTCTTTCGCACCGCGACGCTCCTGAAGGCGCAGATCGCCGACAATCCCGACAACCCCATGCCTCACCACTACCTGGGGACATCCTATCTTGCCCGGGGGATGTTCAAGGAGAGCCTGGAGGAGTTTCTCCTCTCTATAGACCTGGCGGAACGTCAGGGGTTCCGCGAGGCCATGTACTTCACCACGCGCCACAATGCGGCGCGGGCGTGTTTTTATCTTCAAGATTTGGCCGGCGCCCGGGAACACTCCCTCCGTGCCCTGAAAGAATACCCCGACCATCTCGATTCCCATTACATGATGGCCATGGTCTGTGGAGAAGGCCAACAATGGGCGGAGCTGCTGAACTACGGCGAACGTTTCCTATCCTTGCGGGAAATCCTGGAAAAACACCCCGAGCGGGCAGGGATCGTGATCAACAGCAGCTTCGGGGAGGGAGGAACGGTTTCCATGCTTATGGGTCATGCCCATCACTCCCTGGGCAACACCCCCGAGATGGACCGTCACTATCGGGAGGCCGTAAATCTGTCCGAGGAAAAATGGCGCCCCCTGCTCCAGATCGCCATCTTCCACACCGACCGCTCCGGCGATCTCCCCTTGGCCCGCCGGTATCTCGATCTGGCCCGTCGGGAGGCCCCCGCGGAACCGTCCGTCTGGTTCATGCTCGCCAAATGGTGCAACCAGAAAGGTGACCAGGAAGAGGAAAGGTCCTGTCTGACCAGATTATGGGAGCTGGGAACGGAAGATCCGGCGATGCTTAACCGTCTGGCCACGCTCGCCCTGGCGGCGGATGATCTGGAAACGACGGAACGGACCCTTGCGGACCTCCTAAAGGCGATCCCTGATCATTCCCCGGGGTTGGTCACCCTTGCCGCCCTCAAGCGTAGGCAAAACGATCCCGACGGCGCCGTAGCCGCCTGCGAGCGGGCCATCGCCGTCAATCCGAATATTCCCGGCCCCTGGATGCACCTGGGGGAGATCGCCTTGTCCCTCGGCGATCTGGAAAACGCCGCCACCTTCTTCACCCGGGTGCTGGCCCTGGAAAGCAAGCCCGTGAAGGCGCTGCTTTATCTTGGCGAAGTCGCGCTCCGGCAAAACGACATCGAGGGCTTCGTCGGCTGGTGCAACCGTCTGCTTATCGCCCTAGATCTTCCCCGGGAGCGGACCATCCACAGCATCGACGATCTCGTCGTAATCGTTCAGGAAATCCACCAGGCCCTCTCCTCGTCGGCGGAATTGGCCGCCCAGGCCATCAAGCTCCTCTCGCTGCTGCCGGGTCAACGCCACTGAATTATTTATCGTCTCCTTTTTTTCCCTTAAGTTTTTTTACCCTGCTGCCGATAAGTGTATCGAATGAAAAAACGGTTGGCGAATCGAAACCAATCGACAAAGGTGGAAAGGAGGTTCAGGGATAGAGATAGAGCGGTAAGGAGACTTGGAGTCTTTCGATCAACTTTAACCTTTAACTTATGCCGGCAAGGATGCCGGACAATCAAAAATCAAGGAGGATAAAGATTATGGGATTCAGAATTCAGAACAACATTGCGGCCATGAACGCGCAGCGGAACCTGGGCATTTCCGATATGGCGATGAGCAAGTCGCTGGAGCGTCTCTCCTCGGGTTACCGGATCAATTCCGCCAAGGATGATGCGGCGGGGCTGTCTATTTCTCAGGGCTTCCGGG
>JASGUC010000054.1 GCA_030057915.1 Pseudomonadota bacterium | reverse complement strand
ACCGAGCCGTCGTTTTCGAAGTTCACCACCTGTCCGCTTATCTGGAGGGCCCCCCCGTCTCCCAGGACCTTGTCGCCGCTCTGGGTAACCAGGTAGCCGTCCCTGTCCAGCGTGAAATCCCCCTTGCGGGTATAGACGACGCCCTCCGCGGTCTGGATGGAGAAAAAGCCCTCTCCGTTGAGGGCCAGGTCGAAGATATTGCCGGTCCGCGTGACCATCCCCGGCCGAAAATCGATCTCCACGCTTTCCACCGTCGTCGGGTAATTGGCCGCCGGCCCTGTTCTCCCCTTCGCCGGGTCTTCCAGAAACACCAGATATTCCTGTTTGAAACCCGGCGTCCCGGAATTAGCGATATTGTTGACCACTGCATCCATGCGGCGCATGGCCTGGTGGCAGGAAACGGCTATTTCTTGAACATCGTAGTTCATCTCTCTCCTGACGAAAAAGGCTTTCCTTCAGGTTTTGCAATAGCCATGCCATGATCGCAGCACCATCCGCCATGATTAGACGCGCCTATTTCTCAGTCATAACGTAAGGTTGTGATTGTCCTGTCGAGGGAGAGCCGCTACGGGAGGACCCCCGGGCAACGGATGGGGAAAATTTTTCCCTTAAGGTTCGTCAACCGTTTGACGATTCCTGACGACGTTTTTCATTGAGCTTATAGACGAACGCCAAAATCTCGGCGATTGCCCGGTAAAGTTCGTTGGGGATCTCCTCGTCCAGTTCGAGGCGGTAGAGAATCTGCGCCAGATGCGGGTCGGCCTTGATCGGGATGTCGTTTTTGCGCGCCAGTTCGATGATCTTTTCCGCTATGAAGCCCCGACCCTTGGCGATCATCCGGGGCGCCCGATCCTTCTTCGCATCGTACCGCAGGGCGGCGGCGAGGGGGGGCGATGGGGGCCGTTGCGTATTGTCCTTAGGCATATAAGCTCAAGGCCTCCCGGTTGTCGATCGTGTGTTCCCTCCGGTATTCCTCCCGCAACTGCGTCAATTGGGCATCCAGGTGGCAGGAGGCCTCCTCGACCTTCAGTCCGGCGCCCTCCAGGCTGTCCCTCAGCTCCGGGAGCTGCGATGAGATCAGAAGTCGTGTCGTCTCTTCCCGGCACTTGAGGCGGCAACGCACCTTATCGCCCGTCAATTGGACCTCCGCCATCAGTTCCCCCAGGATATCGAGATCCAAAAAAAGGGTGAAGCGATGAGAAACGTTCCCGACGGCATCTCCCGCCCGTCGGTCGCCCCTTTCGATATAGAGATCCTGGAAGCGGATGCCGTCGGGGAACTGCATGGGGATGGAGAGGAAATATGGGCGTCCTTCCTCTTGGGCCAGGACATTGAGCACCTGCTGGATTTCTATGGCCGTAACGGAACCTTGGAATTGCCTCAACAGACCGCTTAAGTTTTCCATTTGTTCCCTCGATGCCGCCCCGGAACGGCCGGTCAGCTCCTCCAGAAGGGCCGTCAGTTTCAACAGCCCTCCCTTCACGCCCTCGCGGTCCTTGGCCTCGGCGAGGCGGGCCTTGCCATCCAGGACGCGAAAGAGGCCGTGTTCCAGCAGCAGCCCCAATCCCTGAATGTAATCCTTTACAAAGCCGGCGTTGTGCATGGTCTGGGGTGAAAACACGAGGGAATCCAGCAGGCGGGCGATTTTTTGCGCGTCCTTCCCTATCGAGCCCCCCGAGGCCGCCGAAATGGCGGCCGCGTCGAGTTTCTGCCTCAGGGCGAGGAACAACTCGCTGGCAGACTCAGGCTGGGACCTGCTCAAGATGAGGTACTGATTGATTTTTTGCGTTTCCCGATGACTGTCCCCAAGGATCTGCAGGATCGTTTTGGGCCCCGTTTCCTCAACCCTTAAGACCAGTTGTTCCCCCGCTTTCAGCGGTGTCTGGGTGTCGGCGAGGATCCTGGTGTCGCCGATTTGCAGCAGGACCCGGTTGTTCGTTCCGGCCTGGAGGACGAATCCCTTCAAAACCTCCCCGGGAGTGAACGACAACGTCCGGGCAACGGGCGTTATCTCCGCCGTCGTCAAACCGATTTGTCCGGTGGGCGCTACGGGGCCGAAGGTTGAAATCATGACGGTTCCCGATTTCCGCGGCGGCCAAGACTCTTGATTAGCTCAATCTCCCCCGTGGGGACGCCCAACCTATCCGCGACCTCCCGCTCGGTGAGGCCCTCGTCGATCATCCTCAGGACCTCGCCATAGGGATCGCCCTTCGACCCGGGATCGGCCTTCCCTTCCCGAGATTCCGGATTCGGTATATTTTCGGCCCTGGCGAGGAGATCTTGCAGCCGTCTTTCCCGCTCGTCGAGGGAGAAGGCGAGGGATTTCAAGTTTTTTCGTCCCTCTTCGAGGGCGACGACGAATTCCGCGGATAACCTCCGGGATTCGTCCATAAATTTCTTCAGCTCCTCCATGTCCACCCCCGAATGGTCCGCGGGGGCCTTTTCCCCGCGGCTGCCAAACCGCCATAAAAGCAGCACGAGCAACAGGCAGATCAGAATATCGACGGCCAATTGCACCAAAAGCAGGGATTGGATGTCCACCTTACACCCTTATGTCGATACGGGATCCTTCCTCGACGGCGGTCTCTTCGGGAGGCTCTTCGGAAGGGCCCCTCACCGCCGACCGCCGCTTCGCCTCATCCCTTCTTCCTCCGGACCGGGCGTCTGCCTCCCGTTCCTGGAGTCTGCGGAATTCGGCCTCATCGGCGTCATTTACCTTCTCTTTGAGCCTTTTGCGCTCCTCGTGCAACTGCGAGGCGAAGTGCCGCTGCTGCAGATCCGCATGCTGCTGCTGAACCTGCTGTATCTTCTCCATGGCATGCAATTGCGCGATGGATTGCTGCATTTCGATCGTGGTCAGCACCTTTCAATCCCCCGGAAAACACCCGCCAATTCCTTTCTTTCAACAACTATCGACCTTTTTCCTATAAATCTTTAATATCTGAGCTGAACGTTCAATTGCCGACGCCCGCTTTCCTCCTGTATTTCCAGTTTCGAGTCCATGGCAGCCAATAGTCTGGCCGCCATCGGAAGCAGTTGTTCCTCCCGACGGGTCCCCGGGCTTTCGAGATCGGGGCCGACCACGGCGGCGACCGCGTCCCTCTCCTCGGGGCAATCGGCTACGGGGTAGGCAAAGGTTATCGTCGCGCCGTCCTCTCCCCTTGTGGTCCTGATCAGGAGTCTCTTGTCGGGAAGATCCTTCAAATCGCGCATCGCCTGCCTTAGAATCGCCCAGACGCTCAAGGAACAGTGGGCATAGTTGCCCGAGACAGGGGGGATGTCTTCATCCAGATGCACTTCCTTCTTGATATGGTGTTTGAAGTTCAAGTAATTGTCGGCAAACCGCAATTCCGCCGTCATGAGCTGATGAAGGGAAAATTTCCCCAGGTCATGGGTGGTGAGGCTGTAGAACTTCCCGCTCACATCCTGGAACATGTCGTAGAACCGGTTGGATTCATGATTGATCTCGTCTATGTCCCGGGAGAGCTTATCGAAGAGATCCTTTTGTCCCAACACCGCCTGAGGACAAGATCGTTCCAGCTTTTCGATCAGTTGATCGAGCCGTCGCCTCATGATCTGACCCCGTCCCATGATCCCGTTGAGGGGATTGGCAAAATTGTGAATGATCCCGGGGATCAATTCTTCAATGAAGGTAGCCGCGAATGCCGACTCCAGGGCGCGATAATAATCCTGTTCTTCCATGTCTCTGCCACCGTTTCTACAAGATTGCGTATTTCTCGAAATAGACCCCTTTGACGGTCCCCTCGCCAAGGAGGGTATTGAGCGCCTCGTTTATATCCTTCTTGAGGCTCTTTCTCTCCTCCGGACTCAAAAGGACTGCCACGGAACGCTTGCCGAGGATTCGATAAATGGCCTTTCTCATTTCCACCTGCCGCTCCGGCAAATCCCCACGCCCCGTCCCGCCGATATCGAGGACGACGCTGCAATGCAATATGCGCGCCTTGCCCTCTCCATCCCGCACCTCGACAAAAAAGTCGCTCAGGGGCAACCGACCGTGGGTCGGCGCGGGCGTCGCGGGCGTCGCGGCCGGCGCAGCGACCCCTTGTTCCTTCCGGACGCTCTCGGTGGACGGTTTCATGGTTAGATACCACACCGCGACGATCGCCACAACCACAACAACGGCGCCGCCGACAAACCAGGGCAGCCTTTTCCCGAACTTGGCGGGAGGCGCGGCTTCCGGGGGGGCGGGGGGGGCCTCCCTCTCTTCCGGGGCCGGTCCCAGATCGCTCTCGGGGATAGTGATGTCGATGACATCTATTTGCGCTTTCTGTTTCACCGCCCGCCTTGTTACAACACAGGTCCGTTTTTGGAGCTACCGCTCATCGTCACGGGAATGCCGGAGGGCGGCACGCATCCTCAAAACAGCCTGAGAATGGAGTTGACAAACCCTCGATTCGGTCAAGCGCAAGGTGCGGCCGATCTCTTTCATCGTCAACTCTTCATAGTAATACAGGGCCATCACCATCCGCTCCTTTTCCGGCAGGGCGTCCACGGCCTTTTTCAGCCGCGCCTTGGTTTCCGCCCCGGAGAGGAGATCCAGGGGGTTGCCTTGATCCACGGTTTTGAGCCAATCCGCATCGGTATGGTAATCGAGATAGTCCGAGGTCATGTCCTCGACGCTGATTACCGTAATCGCTTTTGCCCCGGAGAGGAGCCGGTGATACTCTTCCATCCCGATGCCCATATGGGCCGCCACCTCCTCTTCCGTGGGGGCCCTCCCCAGTTCTTTTTCCAGGGTATGGAAAGCCTTTTCCAGCTTGTCGTCTTTGTCGCGAACCGACCTGGGAACCCAGTCGTTGAGGCGCAACTCATCCAGCACCGCGCCGCGGATCCTGAATTTGGCATAGGTTTCGAACTGCACGTTGCGCTTTTCGTCAAATTTCTCCAGGGCCCCCATCAGGCCGATTATGCCCACATTAACCAGGGCCTCCTTGTCCGAGCCGTCGATAGGAAGCCTGGCCGTCATCCTGGCCACGATATTCTTCACCATCGGCGCGTACCGCAGGATCAGCTCGTCCCGTTTCTTTTTATCCATGGCCATGCTGAACGCCCGTTTCTCCAAAGAAAACCAGACTGCCGTTCTCCACGCGCTCCGGGATCTCCCCGCAGACCTTCTCGGCAATCCCATAGATGCATTTGCTCGCCGGCGAATGGGGATAGAGTTCCGTCAACGCCTTTTGCCGTTTGATAACCTCCTTGAATTTCTCGTCATACAGCACGTAGCCCAGGAGTTCGATCTGGATGTTGAGGAAGCGATCCATGGCATGTCGCAACCGCTTGAATACCTCCATGGCTTCACCCTGGTGCTTGACCATATTCACGATCAGCCGAAATCGTTTCCGCGCATAATTCTGGTAGAGGATCTTCATCAAGGCATAGGCGTCGGTCATGGAAGTAGCCTCCGGTGAGGTGACCACGACGATCTCCTTGGCGGCCAGGTTGAAGTAGGTCACATTGCCGGCAATCCCGGCGGCCGTGTCCACGAGCATGAAATTCGGCCGCTCCTTGAGGGCGTTGAGTTCGTCAAGAAGGGCAAGCTTATACCCCTTTGCGAGATCCGCCATCGCTTCGATCCCCGAGGACGCCGGGAGGATCGTGATCCCTCCGGGACCCCTGACGATGATATCCTGAAGGGACTTTTCTCCCGTCAGGACGTGGAAGAGGTTGTATTTCGGCGCCAAACCGAGAACGATATCGACATTGGCCAAGCCCATGTCGGCATCCATGATCATCACCTTGCGGTTCATCACCGACAGGGCGTAGGCGAGATTGACGGCGATGTTGGTCTTTCCCACCCCGCCCTTGCCGCTGGTGATGGCGATAACCCTTATGGAGCGATTTATCTCGTCTTGCCGTCTGGCGTCGGCCTGTCTATTCCCCGCCATATTTTCCCTGCGCACAAGCTCTCTGAGGGCTGAAGCCTGATCCACATTCCCTCTCCTCAATGGTACGAATTGTCGATAATCGATCTTGCCATCGCCCGGGCGGAAAACTCGGCGATATCCCGAGGCACGTTCTGACCGTTGGTTATATAACTGACCGCCGTCCCCGACCGCTCGATGACGTCGTAGAGCGCCCCGAAGGAGCGGCATTCATCGAGCTTGGTCAGGGCGATCTGGTTGTAGCCCAGGACCCGGTAACGATCCGCGGTCTCGAGAAGGGAATCGCGGCCGGCGGTGGTGCTGAGGAGCAGAAGCACATCCAGCGATTCTTGCGTGGAAAACATCTCTTGGAGATGCTGGAGGTGCGCGGCGTCCCGAGGCGATTTCCCCGGGGTGTCGATAAGGATCACGTCCCGATCCGCAAGGGCCTGAACGGACTTTCGGAAAGCGTCCTTGTCCGCGGCCACATAAACCGGAACCTCGAGGATCTTCGCATAAATTTTCAATTGCTCCACGGCGGCGATGCGGTAGGTGTCGGTGGTGATCAGGCCGGCCCTTTTCCCCTCGTCGATCCGGCACCGGGCCGCCAGTTTTGCGAGCGTCGTCGTCTTGCCCACGCCCGTGGGGCCGACGAGGGCCTTCAGTCTCCCGCCGCCGCCGTCCGCCCGGCGTCTCCGGAGTGATTCCGCAAGACACTGCTCGGCGACAGCCGTTATTTCTTCATAATTTCTCGCCTTGAAAAAACGGGGGTCCTTCTGGATATCGGCGACGATCTTGGCCGTCCTGGTTTTGGATACGCCGTTGCGGACCAGGGCGTAATATAATTTGGCCACCTCGTCGCGGTCACGATATTTCACTCCCAGCCCCAACACATTGAACAGGGCGCTCACACCGTCCCGCAATTCCGCCAGATCCTCCTGAACCCTGAGGCCTCGCTGGATTGCGGCCATCATGTCCTTCATCTCTTCGATCTGCCTGCGGCAGTCGGCGATGCCGTCCGCCAACGACTCCTTGTCCCTCTCTTCCTTCCCCTTCCCCCTCCCCTCGCCCGTCGTCATCCCCACCGGTCCGTTCCGGTCCACGGCGGCTATCACCTCTATCAGACGGGGCGGGGAATTCCTCAGGGTTTTGGTCGAAAGGACGATGGCCTCCGGGCCGAGATCGCTTTTGATCCTTCCCAAGGCCTCCTGAACATTTGTCACCTCGTAACGTTTCACCTGCATCTTCAGATCTCCACCATGCCAAAGGAAGTTATATTTGCGTCACGGCTGATCTCGTTGTGGGACAGGACGGTGATATTGGGGAAAAAGCGATCCACGATCTTCTTGAAATGGACCCGAATATTGGGCGAACAGAGGATGATGGGCTGCAGGCCCCGCTTCATGAATTCGCCGACGCTGTCCTGAACCTTCTGCATTATCCTCTTGACCACATTTGGATCGGGAGAGACAAAGGATTCGTATTCCGTATGTTGAATCGATTGCTGAATGATCTCTTCGATTTCCGGCGACAGCATCACCACGTTGACGCTACCGCCCGCATCCTGATGCTGTCTCGTAATGGCCCGTGCGAGGGCTTGCCTCACATATCCCGTCAGTATATCCACATTCTTCGTTAGCGGCACATAATCGGCCAGGGTTTCGATGATGCACAAAAGATCGCGGATGGAAACCCGCTCCTTCAAAAGCCGCTGGAGCACCTTTTGGAGGAGGCCCAACGGAACGACCTTGGGCGTCAGCTCTTCGAGAATCCGTCCGTGAGTCTTGGACAGATTGTCGAGCAACGCCTGGACCTCCTGCCGTCCCACGAGTTCCTCCACATTTGTCTTTATCACCTCCGTCAGGTGGGTGGTGAGGACCGTGGCGGGGTCAACCATGACGATCCCCCGGGCCTGGATCATCTCCCTCTCCCTTTCCGGCACCCAGACGGCGGGCAGTCCGAAGGCCGGCTCCCGGGTTTGAATCCCGGACAATCTCGCGCCCTCATCGTCGGAGGTAATGGCCAGTAAGTAGCCCGGCATCAATTCCCCCTTCGCCACCTCGGTCCCCTTTATCAGCAGGCTGTACTCATTGGGATTCAACTGCAGGTTGTCCCGGATGTGGATGGCGGGGATGATGAACCCCAACTCCTGGGCAAGCTGCTTTCGCAGCACCTTGATCCTTCCCAGCAGTTCCCCCCCTTGGTTGGAATCCACAAGGGAAATCAACCCGTAGCCCACCTCCAGGCCCAGCGGATCGAGGGGGGTCAGGGAGTCCACCGTATCCGTTATCTCCGGCACCGGCGTTTCCACCATCTCCGCCTCCTCCGGTGGCCTTTTCCCCGTCATGTTGTAGGCCAGTATGGCCATTCCCGCGGCGACGACCAGGAAGGCGAACTTGGGCATCCCGGGGATCAGGGCGAACACAAATACAAAGAAGGAGGTGAGGGCGAAGGCCTTAGGCTGGGAAAAAACCTGTCCCTTGAGTTCCTCCCCCAGTTCCGAGGCGGCGGACGTGCGGGTCACCAGAATGCCCGCGGCGGTGGAGACGATGAGGGCGGGGATCTGGGTCACCAACCCGTCGCCGATGGTGAGGAGGGAGTAGGTGCGTGCCGCATCGACCACATTCATGTCCTTTTGGAGCACCCCGATGATCAATCCCCCGATGATATTCACCAGGACGATGATGATGCCCGCAATGGCATCGCCCCGGACGAACTTGCTCGCGCCATCCATGGCGCCGTAGAAGTTGGCCTCGTTTTCGATTTCCCGACGTCGCTGCCTCGCCTCCGCTTCGGTGATGAGTCCCGTATTGAGATCGGCGTCGATGCTCATCTGCTTGCCCGGCATGGAATCCAGGGTGAAGCGGGCGGCCACCTCGGCGATCCGGGTGGCGCCTTTGGTGATGACCACGAAGTTGATGAGCACGAGGACGGAAAATACGATGAAGCCTATTACATAATTACCCCCGACGACGAAGGTTCCGAAGGCCTTGATAACCTGACCGGCGGCGTCGGTGCCCTTGTTGCCGTAAAGAAGCACCAGCCTTGTGGAGGCCACGTTCAATGCCAGGCGCAGGAGGGTAACGATGAGCAGCACCGAGGGAAACACCGAAAAATCCAGTGGTTTCATTACCGACATGGCCATCAGTAGGATGACGATGGCGGTGGCGATGCTCATGGAAAGAAGGAGGTCGAGGACGATCGTCGGGAGGGGCACGATCATCACCGTTAGAATGCCGACGACCCCCAAGGCCAGGAAAAAACCGCTGCTTCCGGTCAGATCGGCAAGAAAGGAAGATTTTTCCGCGTATGCTTCGGCCATGTTAACTTATCCTCTGGAGTTGCGCAGACCATAGACGTAGGCCAGGATCTCCGCGACCGCCCGATAGAGATTTTCGGGTATCACCCCGTCTATATCGACCATTCTATACAATACCCGTGCCACCCATTTGTTCTCCACAATGGGAATCCGATGCTCCCCGGCGATCTCCCTGATCCTCTCCGCGACATGACCCGCCCCCTTCGCGAGCAACACCGGCGCGGCCATGGTGGCCACGTCATATTTCAGCGCCACCGCCAGATGGGTGGGGTTGGTAATGACGACATCCGCTTTCGGCACGCTGGCCATCATACGTTTCCGGGCCGCTTCCCTCTGCAGGCGTCTTATCCGCCCCTTGATCAAAGGATCGCCCTCCATCTGTTTGTTCTCTTCCTTGAGTTCCTGTTTGGTCATCTTGATGTTCTTCTCGTGTTCCCACCTTTGATACAGGTAGTCGAGAACGGCCAGCACCATGAGGAGCCAGCAGACGTTACTGAGGATCTTGAAGGCATTGCCACCGATGAAGGACAGGATCTGCCAGGCCCCCTGATCCATAAGGGGGAGAAATCCCCAGACCTCCGACCGGATGGACAGATAGGCAACCGATCCGATCACAATGATTTTCAACGTGTTTTTCAACAGCTCCACAAAGGCGCGCAGGCCGAGGACATTCTTCATGCCCTTGATGGGGTTGATCTTGGAAAATTTCGGCGCCATGGCCTCCGCGGAAAAGATGAATCCGACCTGGAGGATATTGGCAAGGAGGGATACGACGACAACCGTCAACATGAGGGGCAGCAGCAAAATCACGACCTGCCAGGCGAGTTCCGCGAAGAGCGCCGGGACGCCGGCGCCGGTCAATTGGACCTGTCCGGCGCGGCCCAGCATCTTCTTCGTCATGGCCATCAATCCCTTCAGCAAATCGGGGGCGTTGAAGTAGAAGTATATCAGCGTCCCCACCAGGATGGCCACGGAAGAAAGCTCGCGGCTCTTGGCCACCTGTCCTTTCTTGTGGGATTCCTCACGTCGTTTGGGCGTCGCCTTTTCTGTCTTTTCCTGTCCCTGGTCGTTTTGGGCCATAACAAAGCATCCGTTTCATGACGGCGGCGTCAATAATTCCCCTCTTTCACATCACCTTGAAAAGCGCGGCCAGGTCCGATTGTAGATGGAGAAAGAGCCGGCCGGCCATTTTAACGAAAATCGGCGCCATCAGCCCCAGAAAGAAGAGCCCCGCGGCGATCTGAAGCGGGAAGCCGACGATGAAGACATTTATCTGGGGGACCGTACGGGCGATCACCCCGAGGCCGACATTGACCAGCAATGCCACGGCAATGAGGGGGGCGCATATCTTTACCGCCACCACGAAGATATTCTTGGTCAGATCGATCAGCAGTTGCATCAGGGGACCGGAGAAGGCAAATTCCAGGGGCCGAATCCGCTCATAGCTCTCCGCCAGCACGCTCAGAAATATATGATGGGCATCCACCGCAAGGAAAATCAGCAGGCCGACAAGGTACAAGAACTCCCCGACGATGGAGACCTGGACGCTGCTTAGGGGATCTATTACATTGGCCATGCTGAATCCGATCTGGATCCCCGCCATTTCCCCGGCGGCCTGCATGGCGGCAAAGAGGCACCGGGCGGTAAATCCGATGATAACGCCGATGAATATCTCTCCCCCCATCGCCACAACCATCGGGAGGAGATTGTCGAGATAGGCCGCGGGCAATGGAAAACTGATGAAGGGGTAGAGCATCGCCGTGAGAACCAGACTAAGGGCGGCCTTCACCCGGGCGGGAACCGAACGATCCCCGAAGATGGGGAGCATCACGAAGATGGCGCCGATCCGGAGAAAGATCAGCAGAAAGACGCCTATCCGCTCGAAGGTCAGTACCGGGAAACCGTCCATGTGGATCCCAAGCCTTTCATGATCAACCGAAATGACATTTTTCAAAGATTAGGATTTCTCAGTCGCTTCGCTCCTTCGAAATGACCTTGGACATTGGACCTTGGACCTTTTTCAACCCGTGGAAGCTAACGGATGTACGTGGGGATGTTCTGGAAAAGATTGGTCGTGAACTTAATCAGGACGCCGATCATCCAGGGCAGGGCGGCCACGAGGGCCACCAGGCAGGCGACGATTTTCGGCACAAAGACCAGGGTGATCTCCTGCACCTGCGTCATGGCCTGGATCAGACTCACGAACACCCCCACCACCAATCCCACGAGGAGCACCGGCGCCGCAACCAGGAGGATTACCTTGACGGTCTCGCCCATCAACCCCACCACCATATCTATGGACATCTTCCCCTCCTTGGCGCCTTGGCCGTCAATGAAAGCTTTGCACGAGGGAACCCACAATCAGATGCCAGCCGTCAACCAGGACAAACAGCAACAGCTTGAAGGGAAGGCTCAGCATGATCGGGGGCAACATCATCATGCCCATGGAGAGGAGAATGCTCGCGATCACCATGTCGATGACGATAAATGGCAGATAAATCATGAAGCCGATCTGAAACGCCGTCTTTAATTCGCTGATCATGAAGGCGGGGACAAGCACTCGCAACGAGATATCTTCCGGCTTGTTCGGACGCTTTTCCCGGGCGATCTGAACGAACAGGGCCAGGTCCTTCTCCCGGGTCTGTTTCAACATGAAGCTCTTGATAGGCCCCGACGCCCTGCTCATGGCCTCATCCCCCGATATCTCCTCGTTGTAATAGGGTTGCAGGGCCTCTTGATTGACCTTCTGCCAAACCGGCGTCATGATGAAGAACGTCAGAAACAGCGCCATGCCGATAACGATCTGGTTGGGAGGAACCTGCTGGGTGCCCAGGGCATGACGGAGAAGGGAGAGGACCACGACCACCCTGGTGAAGGACGTCACCATCAGGAGGATGGCTGGGGCCAGGGAAAGGACCGTGAGGATAAACAGAAGTTGAATGACCGTTGCGGTCTTTGCGGGAGAATCCGGCGGCCCGCCGCCGATGGAAAGACTGACGTTGGGCAGGGGGATCGTCTCGGCGCCCGCGGACCCGGCGGCCAAAAGCAGACAGCAGCCGATCAGAAATAGCGCCGGCAACCCCGGGCGCGCCACGACTGTTTTGCCTTTCACTTCTTCCGCCTCTTTCCGATCGCCGCCATCACGGATTCCATCGCCGCCCGATACTGGCCGGGAACGGCCAGGGCCGCCGCGCCCAGCCGATTCTGACTCATCCGTTCCGCTCTGATTCTCTCCACGGCGCTTTGGTCATCGATCTCCGTCAGGAGGTTTATGCCGTTGGCGGTAACGCCGACAATCAGAATCCGGCCGGTTACCTCCAGCATCATGATGGAACTCTTCGGCCCCAGATAACGGGTCGCCAGGACCGCGATGGGACCTTCCGCGCCCCCTCCCGGGGCCGTATGCCGCATGATCCGCTTGAGGACATAAACGGCGCCCAGCATTATCCCCAGAACGATCGCCAGGGCGAAGAGCATTTTCACAAACGAGACGAGGTAGGAATAATCCATGATCGACCTGCCCGCTATCCCAGCTTGTTCACACGTTCCGCGGGCGAAATGATGTCCGTGAGACGAACGCCGAATTTCTCGTTGACCACCACCACCTCTCCCCGGGCGATAAGACGGTTGTTGACGAACACGTCCATGGGCTCTCCCGCCAGCTTGGCAAGCTCCACCACCGAACCCTGTCCCAATTGCAGGAGTTCGCTGATCAGCATCCGGCAGCGCCCCAGCTCCACCGTCAGGCTCAGAGGGATGTCCAGGATGAAGTCCAGCTCCATGTTCCCCTTGGGAGCGTCCGGCTTCCGAATCTCCTGGAACGACACCTCGCTTATCTCGGCCTTCACGACCGGCCCTTTGGAAAGGGTCATCTCCTGTTCCACATCGTCCCAGGTCAACTCTTCATCCTTCTTACCGGCCTTCAACCCTTCGGTTTCCGAAGTAACCCCTTGCAACAGGGCGTCAATTTCATTTTGTTCCATGACTCAATCCCTTTCCCCCGTTATGATGTCGGCGATTTGGACTGCCTGGCTGCCCCGGTAGCTCCCGGCAAATCCATAATATTTCGCGACCCCTTCCACAAAGATCCGCATCGGATCGGAGGCGTACTGGTCCAGGGGAACGACGTCTCCCACCTGGAAGTTTATCACGTCTCCCGCGGTGATCTGGGTCCCTCCTAACTCCACGACTATATCGACCTCCGCCTGGAGGATATTTTTCCGGAAACGTTCCATCAGCCCTTTGTCCACTTCCATTTGTTCGCTCTGAAATCCCGCCTGCAGCTTTTCCCGCAACGGCTCCAGGGCCGAGTAGGGTATGCAGAGGGTCATGAGTCCGGAAGAGTACTCGACCTCGATCTCGAAATTGATCACCACGACCACATCCGTGGGGGAAACGATATAGACGAATTGGGGATTAACCTCGGAGCGCTGGTATTCCATCCTCAATTCGATCAGTCCCCGCCAGGCCTTTTCCATATCCGTCAGGGCATTCAACACCACCCGACGGATGATGTTGTTCTCGATAGGCGTGAATTCCCGACCTTCGACCTTGAACATGTCTCGACCGCTGCCGCCGAAAAGGATATCCACGAGCATGAAAATCACCTTTGCCTCCACCACGAAGAGGCCGGTCCCCCTTAGGGGGGCCATGCGAAACAGATGCAGGCTCGTGGGCACCGGCAGGGTCTTCAGAAATTCTCCGAATTTGACCATGTTCACCGATATGGCGGTGACGGAGGTCACCTTGCGTAGCAGCGAAGACAAGGTGGTCCTCAGCAGGCGGGCATATTTTTCGTTGATCATCTCCAGGGTCGGCATGCGCCCCCGGATGATCCGGTCCTGGCTGGTCAGGTCGTAGGGGACGACATCGGAGGGATCATGGACGTCCTCGGTCTCCGTTTCGATATCGCCGCCGGATATCCCTCTCAACAGGGCGTCAACTTCTTCCTGGGTCAGTATCTTGCTCATAACGTCCGCCTGTTAACAAGGGCTGACTATTGGATGACAAACTCGGTAAAGTAAACCCGCGTGACCTTGGCGCCCGGCAGAAAGCTGTTGAGCCGCATGACGATCTCCTCCCGCAGGCGCTGTTTTCCCGTTGTTTCCATAAGTTCGCGATAGGTTTTCGCCCCCAGCAGCTCGAGGATGTTGTCCCGCAGTTTCGGCTTCAATTGATCTAAATCCTTCACCCCCTGGGGATCGGATATCTCCAGTTGCACCACCAGTTTCAAATAACGGTCGCCGCCGGTGTCCTGAAGATTGATGATGAAGGGATCCATGGGCCAGATCGTGCCGATGACCGGCTGGGAGGCCGCCGGCTTCTTAGCCGGACCGGCCTTCAAGACCAAAAGGTAATACGCCCCGCCGGCGATGCCTCCCACGACCAGAAGCAGGGCCAGGCCGATTATCCCCCACTTCAGCAGCACCCCTTTCTTCTTTCCCTGGGGTTCCTGTTCGGATTGTTCCGTTGACTTATCTTCCCGCTCTGTCCTGGCCATTCCTTCCTCCCGATCCTAAATATGTCTCGCCGAGACAAAGATTCTTATCGCACCCTTGCCGTCCGTCGGCGGGTCACCGCCCGTATCGTGTCCCGAGGCGGCAACCCTCTCCGCCTCCAGACCGCCGTCGGCGGTCATGGCCGCCGCTATCGCCGCCGCCCGGATCGCCGCCAGATTATCCCCGCCGTTTTCCGATCCCCTTGCGGCGAAGGCCCCCGCATAGGCCTCCACGCGGACGAAGCCCTCCTCCTGCTTTATGGCTTCGCGCAACCGGACCAACAATTCCCGACCCTGCCTGACCATATGGCCGGACGGGTCGAAGAGGTCCGCCGGCGCGAATTGCAGGCCCATGCCCAACGGCCAATCGGCGATGATCGCTCCGGGAGAACCCTCCAGGACCTTGAGCAGCCCGGCCTTCAACCGCAGCGCCTTCTCCATTTCCCGCCGTCGATCGTTCCTTGCCTTCTCCGCTTCGATGTCCGCGTCTTTAACCGGCGTCACAAAGGGCTGGAATATCCTCATGACGCCCCCTTCCGGGGCCAGGCCTCCGGTCTTGGTCTCCCGGAACGACTTTGCCGCCTGGACGACATAATCCGCCGGGAGGGCGGAGAAGGCCAACAGCAGGACAAAGAAGGTGAACAGCAGGGTCAGCATATCGTTGAAGGTCAGCATCCAGTCGTTGGCGACGCCGCCCTTCCCCTCTCTCCCCTGGTCATTATTTCCGCGCTTCATGGGCTTGCCAACTCAGGAGTCGATAATTATGGTCACGTTGCCTGTCTCCCCGCCCCGGCCGTCGCCCCTGGGGGGGCATGCGGCGCCCCGGGCGACGGTTTTCAGACGTTCCGCCGGGAATCCCCTGTCCTGGACCAGGCAACGTTGCAGATTCGCTGCCCGCAAGACGGCCAGTTCCCAATCCGTCGTCAAGGATCCGTCGCTCGCGCCACGGCAGTCGGCGCCGACGGTTATCTCCGCCAAACTCCCATGTCTCCCTGCATGACGGAGAGCCTCCCGGAGGATCGACTCGGCCTTGGGCAGCAGGATGACGCCGCCAGGCTCGTGGAACGCCGATCCCCTGATCGTCAGTCTCAGCCTCCGGCCGTCTTTCACGATCTCCACATCATGGTCGAGACCCACATTGGATAGCGCATGGCGCAGGGCGCCCACCGGATCATGGCTGTCGGCGACCGCTGGGGGGGCCTTTTTCCCCTGCTTGCCAAGCGCCGCTTTTTGGAGCGTCCGCAGGTTGCCCTCGCCAAAGCGGGTCTGGGAGAGGAGCATGACGAAAAACACCAGCATGATCATGATGAGCGCCCCGTAAACCGGCTGCCAGTCGCTCGTCGTCACCACGTTCCCCGGGGGAAGTCCGTGCCCGCCCTCAGTCACGATAGAACCTCGATCGTCGTTCGGTCGGCGCGATGAAGGAATGCAGCTTCTGCTCCAGAATCCGGGGGTTGTCCCCCGCCTGAATCGACATTACCGCTTTGATGATGAGGCGTTTTACCAGCAATTCCTCGGCGCTTCGCGTTCTGAGCTTCCCGGAGATGGGGTGAAAGACAAGATTGGCCAAGATGACGCCGTAAAAGGTCGTAATCAGGGCCACCGACATGGAAGGGCCGATGGAGCTTGGCTCTTCCATCTTCATCAACATCTGGATCAAGCCGATCAGGGTCCCCATCATGCCCATGGCGGGGGCGAAATTGCCCATGCTGGTAAAAATCTCCGCCCCCAGGCGATGCCTCTCGGCGAGAGAATCCAATTCCGTTTCCAGAATATTGGCCATGAGGGCTGGTTCGTACCCATCCAACATCATATTCACCGCTTTTCCCAAAAAGGGATCCTTAACCCGGCCCCCCATATTCTGCAGCGAAAGTATCCCCTCTTTTCGGGCCTGCCTGGACATGTCAACCATGAGTCTGACGATTTCATCCGTCTTGAATTCCCTCTTGAAGAAGGCATGTTTCGCCACCTTCAACACACTGAGCATATCCGACATGCGATAGTTGACGAGTACGGCGCCGAAGGTTCCACCGAAGACGATCATTGCCGACGGCCCGTCCAGAAACCACGTCAAGCCGCCCCCGGTGCTCATCGCCGCCACGACGAGGGCAAACGCCCCGACGATGCCGATAACTGTCGCGAGATCCAAAGTATCAATCACCTCAAGGTTCAGACAGGAAGCCCATGCCCCTCGTGTCAAAACCAGAACAGCAATTTGCATACCATCTGGAGAAAGTGCCTTATATGGACAACATTATTGGTATTTTTATTCCTTAAGGAGTCCGATGACAACGAGAGGAAAAGGGATTGTCGGCCCGTGGCGGGTCCGCTGTCATAATTTTGACGAGGGGGGGAGCGGGGGGCGTCAGGCCCAGGTATCGATGATGGTGCCCCGGACGGGCGTCATGGCCATGCCCGCCGCCTTTTGCCTTGTCGAGCGGAGATTGACCCTCACCGCCTCTCCTTGAACCTCCAGGGCGGGATCCAACTCGGAGATATCGACCACATCTTCCGGGGCGTAAACCTGAGGGCGAGAGCCTCCATTCGCCTCCACGGGCGGGGGATGATGGTAAACCCGCCCGGAGGGAGGTTGCAGATTGCGGGTATAGGCGACAAGAAGAGGCGATTTTACGTTCATAACCGTCAGGGGAGGAAAGGCGCCCACCGCAAGTCATAAAACCTCCGCCAGGGCGCGGAACTCGCAAAACCATGACCGCGACGACGCGCCGTCCATATCGGGCGGCGGCGTCATCACTGTCAACTTGAAAAATTCATGCCAGCCATGCCGGTCGCTACCGTTTGATATTCATCAGTTCCTGGAGCATCTGATCCGCCGAGGTGATGATCCGGGAATTGGCCTGGTAGGCCCGCTGGGCGGCGATCATCTTGATGAACTCCTTGGCGACGTCGGTGTTGGAGATCTCCAGGGAGTGGGACTGCAGTCCGCCGAGGCCACCCTGCGAGGGGGTGCCAATGGTCGCCGCCCCGGATTCCGCGGTTTCCATGAAGTAGCTTCCCACCTTGTTCAGCCCGCCGTTGTTGGTGAAGCTCGCCGTCATGATTCGTCCCAGTTGCTGCTGCTGGCCGTTGGTGAAGAATCCCTGGATGATCCCGTTCTTGTTCACATCGATGGAGTTGAGCAGACCGGCGGGATAGCCGTCGTTGCTCATGTAGTTGACCCGGGAGTCGATGGCGTAGCTGGTGACCTCGGGAGCGTCTTCACCGGTAAGATTCCAGGTGATCTTGCCGTTCTTGCCGATGGCGGTACTCTGACCTGAAAAATCGAAGGTAATGTCGTGGGCGCTCATCTTGGTCCCCCCAAGCTGTCCGTATTCATTGTCGTTCTTCATGGCGCCGAATACGCCGTTGTCGTCAGCGAAGGTACATGTCATGGTACTGGCGCCCGTTTTCTTGTCGATCAGGACGATCCTCCCGTCCACCAGGTTCGCCTGAACATCGTGGGTGGCATAGGCGCCTTCAATGGCCGCAAGAAAGCTTTTGATGGTGTCATTGAGAGCAATGGTATAATTGACCACCGCACCATCGCCCGTGATTTTTATTGTATCACCTATGTTAAACTTCTTCGAGACATTCCCGTTATCGAAGACGGTGCCAGCCATTGGCGTGTCTTTGGTCATCGCTTCGGTTTTATTCGCATCGGTGTAAACCTTTTTCCCCGCCAGGATCTCCCGCGTGGTGTCCGTGATCAGGGCGCCCTTGTCGTTAAATTCCATCCAGGCATGGTCAGGAACCACGGTCCCGCCGCCGTCAACCGTGCCGCTCACGTTCCAGAGCCCATCCAGCGAAGAAGAACGAGTGAAGGTAATCGCCATATTGTGTTTGGTCCCGGTGGAATCGTAGATCGTCTGGCTGGAGCTGAAGTGATTGACCGCATCCGTGGCCTCGGTCTCGACGTTGAGGTTCAGTCCCAAATCGAATGTCGTCGTCTCATGGGGCTTGGACTTGCGGCCGGTAAGGTTGATTTTGCTCATCTCCGTCGATTCCTTCCCGTCCGGGCCAATTACGTGCCCCTGGACCAGGTAGCCGCTCAGATCGCTGAGATCGCCGTCTTTGTTGATGTAGAAGGAGCCCGCCCGGGTGTAGTACAAAAGATCTTCCTTCCTGTCCTTGACGATGAAGAAGCCCGCCCCATCGATGGACACATCCGTGGCATTGCCCGTGGTCTCGAAAGACCCCTGACCGAATTGGGTCGTCACCGCCGCCACCCCGACTCCCTGGCCCACCTGCATGGCCCCGGAGCCGCCGCTCAGGCTCTGGCTGAGCATGCTGGCGAAAGAGGTATCTCCGGCCTTGAAGCCGATGGTATTGGAGTTGGCCAGGTTGTTGCCGATCACGTCCAGTTGCTTGTTGCTCGCGGTGAGCCCCGTCGTCCCGATCCAAAGTGCGCTTGACATATCTCCTATCCTCCTATCGAATGATTTTTCTAAGCCTGCTTGACTTCCCTGACGTCGGAGAAGGCGATTTCCCGGCCGTCAACGTTTACATATATAGACTGATTCTTGAAACTCACCGCCGTTACCTTCCCGGAGGCAAGCGTGGTCACCGTCACCTCCGCCCCGTCCGACCCCGTGGCGGTCACCCCGAAGGTGTATTTGCCGTTATGATTCACCCCGCCGTTCCAGGTCACCCGGTTGGTGCCCGCATCCTGGTCGCCGACCTTGAAGCTGTCCACCAGGGCGCCTTTTTCATCGAAGATGTCGATGTTCACCGTTTTTGCCGCGCCCGCAAGCTCATAAGACAAATCCACCGCATTGCCGGCGACCTGGAAGGCATTGCCCTTGCCGATGACCACTTCCTTGCCGATGAGATTCACCGCCTGGGCATTGGCCTGGCTCATCTGATAGATCCCCAGGTTCTTTATCCCCTCGTTGAGATTGTTCAACTGCTCCAGGCTCGAAAACTGGGCGAGCTGTGCGGCGAAATCCGTGCCGTCCATGGGATTGAGGGGGTCCTGATTCTTGAGCTGGGCCACCAGCAGTTTCAGAAACTCGGTCTTCCCCAGACTCTGGGCCGTGGATTGGGAGGTCGCCGTCTCCTTGCTGTATCGGGCGATGATGTTGTCGATTCCATTCACGTCGGCCATGGCCTTACTCCTTAAATAAATTAGGCAAAAATGCTCAATCCGCTTATCATTCCGCCCGCGGTCTTCTCCGCGGCCGCCACGAGGCCGTCCATGGGCCGAGCAGAGCGATTTCCATTTCTTCCCCCCGCCATGCCGTCGCCGCTTCGTTCCCGATTCATCCTTTCCCGCCAGGAGAACATGCCGGCGAAGTTGTTGCCGTCATGCAGGTTGTTTTCTTTCTGCAACATCACGTCCACTCCGTTTACCTGCCAGCCCTGGCCCTGAAGGGTCGCCTTCAGATCCTCGATGCGACTGCTCAGAAGTTGATGCACCTGGTTGTTATCCACCCTCATGATCAGGTCCACCCGGTCCTGGCGGACGACGATGTCCATGTCCACCCGCCCCAGCGACTCGGGATGCAGGGTTATGCGCACCCGGCCGCCATCCTTGAAACCTTCGGTCATGCCTTCCCGGATTTGCTCGAGAACGGACCGATAAGGAACCGCGCCTTCGGTTGCCTCCGAACTCACGAGGCGTTCAAGGCGGGCGGAAAGGACGTCCCCGGCGGCAAACGAATTGGTCGTCGCGGCATTGTTGATTCTTGAGGCCTTTCGCGCCTCCAGGGGACGGGCCTCCATGCGATCCATTCTAACCTCGGCGAGGCCCCCCGGCCCCTTACGGAGCGGGACATCGAGCCGTCCGCGGGCGTCGTTGCCGTCAATATCCTCGGAATAGGTGGTATGCCCGCCCTCGGGACGACGCGTCTCGGAAGATTCCGGAGCGGACGCGCCGGGATAGGCAACCTGACCGCCCTCAGGACGACGCACGGAAGAAGATGCGCCTGCGCTCGACCCCGACGGATCGACGCCCTTCGCCCCGACAGCCGTTGAGCCCTGGAGGCCGCCCCGCCCAGAATCACCCAACAGTCCCTGCTTGCCAGTCCGGTCTTCCACTACGGCGGCACCCACCCGGACGCCGGCCCGACCCTGGGACATCTGGACAACAGGCGAGGGGCTTTCCACCACCGCTTCGTCCGCCGCCCCAACCACGGGGGATGACGCCGAACCTTCCATCCGCATCCGAACCCCGGCGCCCGCAAGACCCATGTCCTCAACCCGGAGGCCCCGCCCCGCACGGATCGACTCGTTTGCAGCCGCTTCGCCTCGGACAGCCGATTCGCCTCGGACAGCCGTCTCCACGTCCCGGTCAAATGCGACCTCACGGGCGGCCCCTTTCCGAGGAGGCTGGGCCTCCATACGATCCATTCTAACCTCGGCGAGGTCTCCCGGCCTCTTACGGAGCGGGACCTCAAGCCGCCCGCGGGCGTCGTTGCCGTCAATATCCTCGGAATAGGCGGTATGCCCGCCCTCGGGGCGACGCGCCTCGGAAGATTCCGGAGCGGACGCGCCGGGATAGGCAACCTGACCACCCTCAGGGCGACGTGCGGAAGAAGATGCGCCTGCGCTCGACCCCGAAGGATCGACGCCCTTCGCCCCGACAACCGTTGAGCCCTGGAGGCCATCCCGCCCGGAATCACCCAACAGTCCCTGCTTGCCAGTCCGGTCTTCCACAACGGCGGCACCCACCCGGACGCCGGCCCGACCCTGGGACATCTGGACAACAGGCGAGGGGCTTTCCGCCGCCGCTTCGTCCGCCGCCCCAACCACGGGGGATGACGCCGAACCTTCCATCCGCGTCCGGACCCCGGCTCCCGCAAGACCCATGTCCTCAACCCGGATGTTTCGCCCCGCACGGATCGACTCGTTTGCAGCCGCCTCGCCTCGGACAGCCGTCTCCACGCCCCGGTCAAACGCGACCTCACGGGCGGCCCCTTTCTGGGGAGGCTGGACCTCCATGCGATCCATTCTAACCTCGGCGAGGTCTCCCAACCCCTTACGGAGCGGGACATCAAGCCGCCCGCGGGCATCGTTGTCGGCAATATCCTCGGAATAGGCGGTATGCCCGCCCTCGGGACTACGCGCCTCGGAAGATTCCGGAGCGGACGCGCCGGGATAGGCAACCTGAACGCCCTCAGGACGACGTGCGGGAGAAGATGCGCCTGCGCTCGACCCCGACGGATCGACGCCCTTCGCCCCGACAACCGTTGGGCCCTGGAGGCCGTCCCGCCCGGAATCACCCAAGAGCCCCTGCTTGCCAGCCCGGTCTTCCACAACGGCAGCGCCCACCCGGACGCCGGCCCGACCCTGGGACATCTGGACAACAGGCGAGGGGCTTTCCGCCGTCGCTTCGTCCGCCGCCCCAACCACGGGGGATGACGCCGAACCTTCCATCCGCGTCCGGACCCCGGCGCCCGCAAGACCCATGTCCTCAACCCGGAGGCCCCGCCCCGCACGGATCGACGCGCTTGCAGCCGCCTCACCTCGGACAGCCGTCTCCACGCCCCGGTCAAACGCGACCTCACGGGCGGCCCCTTTCCGAGGAGGCTGGGCCTCCATGCGATCCATTCTAACCTCGGCGCCCGCAAGACCCGGTCGGACCTTGCGAAGCGGCAGTTCTTTTTCGTAAAGGGTGGTGGCCGGGGCTTCCGGGGAAGGAGTCGCCAGGTCGGCGGAAAGGAATGACGCCAGGGGCGCAACTGCTAATGGCGTCGCTTCGTCCGTCGTCGGCATGTCCTCTGCCCTCCGCATTGTCGTCGCACCCGGTCGTCCCGCCTCCCCAAGGGCAACCCTGGGGGACTCCGCGCCTGTCTCGCCAGGGAAAGCCTTGCCAGCGGCGGCCGTCGATTCGCCGTAAATCCCCTCCATCACCTGGGAAAAATCGGCCCCGGCCGGCAGCATCGCGCCGCCCTCCGGACGACCCAGCGACCAGGGCCGAGCCGAGCCTTGGGCGAGGAAGGAACCGAACGACTTGGCGACGTCGATGTTCGGCTGGGCTTTCGTTTCAATTAGGCTGGGCAGATTCATGGCATATCCATCGTTTTGCTTTTGAAAACCTTCAATGCAACGGATATGCCATCAGGATCGGCAATTTTATTCTGAATGATTATAATTACTTATGCAGATGTTTAGCTTGAGGGGACTAGGGGGAAAGGGAAATTTTTTCTTGTTGGCATCATACCCGGCAATCATTTCTTTTCCGCCGTCGCATTGAAGCTTTTGGTGATTTCCTTCGTTATTTCCACGACTTTCTGTACATTGACATGGGACAGGACCGCCCCGGCCTTATCGCGCTTCATATTCATGGCGATCCCCGCGGCGGTCTTATTGTCCAACTTTTCCAGCATGGCGCCGGCCTTTGCCGGTGCCGCGGCCTCGTATATCTTGGCCAGATCCTTGAATCTCTTGGCATCCGCCGACTTCTCGGCATCCAGCTTCGCTTCGAGACTCTTCTCGATGACGCCCAGTTGATCGATCTTGTCCTGGATCTCCTTTTTCAACGCGGCGAGTTTCTGCTCTTCCAATCTCAGGGATTCCTGACGGGCATCCAGTTCCGTCTTTCTCTTTTCCAGGAGCGCGAAGAGATCCCTCTCCTTTTGCAGACTGTCCGCTCCCCCATCGCCCGAGGCGGCGAGGATGCCCTCCTGGGGGTTGGCCCCGGCAACGGCCGCGGGAGAGAGGTTCAATCTCCCGAACAGGCCGACATGGTCGAACAACTGGCTCATGGCGGCGATCTTCACGCCAAGGATCAAGAGAATCACAATCTGTCCGACGATCAGGGTCCTTTTCATTTATCCTTCCTCCCGTGTCTCTGCACCGCCGTTTCGTCCGCCATCAACCGTTCCTGCATAGCCTGCTGAAGCAGGTATTCCTTCCAATGACGCTCTTTTAAATTTTCCATTATCTTTCGGTCCTTGACCGTCTCCAGCAGCGCATGTCGTTTCTTCTCCACATCCTGCGCCATCGTCAGCACCAGACTCTCTTGCATGGCCATCTTCCTGTTCCACACCTTGATATAGGAAACCCGGAGGTCGATGTCCGCGGGATTCAGAAGGCGGTTTGTATCCTCGCGCAGTTGTCGGAGAAGCCGCTCCTTTTCCGTTCCCATCCTGGCCAGCGACTCCCTTTCCTTCTCGAGCAACCTGGTCTGTTCCGTATATTCGGCGAGAGTCTGCTCTTCCTTCGCCTTCCGCGCATCGAGGACGGTCTGCAATTTGAAAGTAAACGTCTTCATTTGCCATCGAACAGATTCCGCATCTGTTTTCTTGTTTTGGCTATGTCAATCTTGTCATGAATATTCTGGCGGAGGAAATCGTTGACCCGGTCGATCATCTCCACCGCATAGTCGATATCCTGGTTGGAGCCCTTGACATAGGCGCCGATGTTGATCAGATCCTCCGCCTTCCTGTAGGTGGCCAGGATATTCTGGATATTGTTGGCCATGCGTCGCTGTTCCTCATCGACGATATCGATCATCACCCGGCTGACGCTCTGCAGGACGTCCACGGCGGGATAATGGCCGCGATTGGCCAACTCCCTGGTCAGGGCGACATGACCATCCAGGATGGAGCGGGCGGCGTCGGCCACCGGTTCGTTGAAATCGTCTCCTTCCACAAGGATGGTGTATAGCCCCGTTATGCTGCCCCGTCCTTCCATCTTCCCTGTTCTTTCCAGCAGTTTGGGCAGAAGGCTGAAGACGGAGGGCGTATAGCCCTTCGTCGTGGGCGGTTCGCCCACGGAAAGGCCAATCTCTCGTTGCGCCATGGCAAACCGCGTAAGCGAATCGACCATGAGGAGGACATCCTTACCCTGATCGCGGAAATACTCGGATATGGAGGTAGCCACGTAGGCGGCGCGCATCCGGATCAAGGGATGGCGGTCCGAAGCCGCCACCACAACGATCGAACGGCTGAGCCCCTCCTTTCCGAGATTCTTTTCCAGAAACTCCCGGACTTCCCGCCCCCTTTCGCCAATCATCCCGATAACGTTGACATCCGCTTTGGTGTTGCGGGCGATCATCCCGAGCAACACGCTCTTGCCCACGCCCGATCCCGCGAAAATCCCCATCCGCTGGCCTTTTCCGCAGGTCAAGACGCCATTGATCGCCTTGATGCCCAAATCCATGGGTTCGGTGATGCGTCCCCGCTTCAGGGGATTGATGGGATCGGCGTAAATCGGATAGGCCGCGGCGGCGGCTATCGGCCCCTGGTCGTCTATGGGCTGGCCGAGGCCGTCGATGACGCGCCCGAGGAACTGCGGGCCGATCTCCACGGACGCCTTCCTTCCCAGGGAGACTATGCGGGCGCCGGGACTCAACCCCTGGATTGTATCCAGGGGCATGAGGAGAACCTTCCCCTTTTTGAAACCCACCACCTCCGCCGTAATCGGCCTCCCGGCGCCGACCGGATGGATGGCGCACAACTCGCCCAGGGACGCCGCCGGTCCATGCCCCTCCACGATAAGTCCGACAATCTCGCTCACCTTGCCGTGGACCTGGATCGGATTGAAGTCCCGGAGCTTCCGATGGTATGTCGCGAAGTCGATCTTCACCGTGCCTATGCTTCCCGCTGCGTGCGGACGGATTGCATGGCCTGCCTCACCTCCCGGAACTGTTGATCTATCCGGGCATCGACCTCGCCATGCTGGGTTTCGATTACCGCGCCTCCCTGCTTGATCGTCTCGTCCCTTTGAAAGCCGACATTCTTCAAGTCGTCGAAATTCTGCAAAAATGAGTTCTTGATCTCCATCAGATAGAGATGGTCGTCGGGATGCAGGCGAATGACGAGGTTTTCGCGATCGAGGACGTTTTTCATGGCGTTCTGGAGGACGTGGTGGATCACCTCGCGGTTGGCGGCGATCTCGTGATGGACAACCACTTCCGCTATGTGGAGCGACAAACCGATGATGTCCTCTTCCGCCTCCTCGACGATCCTTTTCTTCATCATGGCCACCTCCCGGATGACATTATCCAGGGCATCGGCCCTCTTCTTCATCTCCTCGCGCTGACGCCGTTCGCTCTGATCTCTTCCCGCCTGGAATCCCTCCTCATAGGCCCGCGCTTCCCTCTGGCGGATCTCTTCCGCATGAGCCTGGCGCAATTCGTCTATTTCCGATCTCCGGTTCCGCGACGGGGTCTGATCGTTCCGGGCGTCACTGAATCCTGCCCTTCGGAATCCCGGCGCCTCCCGGCCATCCGGATCCTTTATTCTTACGCGGTCGGATTTGATGACCTTGCTTCTATACGTATTCATCTTCCTCGCCGCCCCGGGAGATGACAATGCGGCCCTCTGCCTCCAGGCGCTTGGTCGCATCGAGAATGACCCGCTGGCTTGCCTCGACCTCGGAAATCCTGGTCGGAGGCATCATTTCGATGTCCTCCCGAAGCATGTCCGCTCCCCGCTTGGACATATTCTTGAAGATCTTCTGCCTCATTCCCTCATCCACAAGCTTCAAGGCCTTGGCCAGATCGTCGCTGCCGATCTCCTTGAGGAGTTCCTGGAGGCTCCTGTCATCCAGCTTGAGGACGTCGTCGAAGGTAAACATGAGACTGCGGATGGCATTCCCCAATTCCGGATCCTTTTCCTCGAGGGACTCCAAAATGGCGTTCTCCGTTGCCCGTCCCAGACGATTGAGAATCTCCGAAGTCACCTTGACCCCCCCCACCTGCTGATCGTCGATGCCTCCGATCACGATTTCCTTCTCCAGGGTCTTGGCGATCTCTTCGATGAATTCATGGGGCACGCTCTTTAGATTAGCCATGCGGCGGACGACCTCGCTCTGCATCTCGAGGCCGAAATTCTCGAGGATCTCCGCCGCCTGATCGGGCTTCAAATGGACGAGGATCAGGGCGATGGTCTGGGGATGTTCCGATCTGGTAAATTCCATGAGGACCTTGGGGTCGATATCCCGTAATTTGTCGATGATGGGGTTGTCCATGCTCTTTGCCTTGTCCACCTCCGCCAGGATATGCTGGGCATTCTTCTCCCCCAGGGCCTTCATGACGATATTTTTCGCCGTGCCGTCCTGGATGGCGATGGTGCCGCCGCTTTCCTTGGCCAGGGTCACGAATTCCTTGGCAACGGCATTCACCACCTCCGCTGGGATCATGGTGATGCGATTCATGTATTTCCCCACCCGGCGTATCTCCTGAGGCCTCATGTTGCGCATGACTTCCGCCGCCACATCCTCATCCAGGCTCAACAACACGATTGCCGCTCGTTCCTCGTTGGTCATCGCCCCTGTCCCCGCATGGATCAATTAACCCAGTTTCTCAGTATCTCCGCGAATCTCTTCGCATCCGTACTGGCAAGCTGACGGACGATATCGGTCTCCGTCCGCGGCCCTTCCATCGGCGCGGCCACCATGGGAATTCCCTCCCCGGCGCCGATGGAAGCGGGCGCCGCCGTTCTCTGCATTGCCTCGCCCATCATTACCGGCCGGGAAGAGGCCGTGGCCATGGCCCCGCGGATCAACGGGCGGACCACCCAGAGAAAGATCATGGCGAAGGCCGCCAGCAGGACCACATACTTAAAAAGCGGCAGCAGGGTCCTGAATACATCCTGCCAGTTGGACCCCGCCAAGGCGGCCTCTTGCTCCATTCTGTTGAACGGCATGCTGCTCACCACCACCTGATCGCCCCGGGAGGCGTTGAAGCCCGCGGACTTCCTGACCAGTTCCTCGATGGCGTCGATATCCTTCTTGGGCCGCTCCTGATATACCTCCTCCCCCTTGTCATTCTTGGCATATATGCCGTCCACCAGCACCGCCAGGGACAGTTTCCGGATCTCCCCGACGGGCATGACCGTTTTGTTTACCACCCGATTGATTTCATAATTGACCGTCTCATCCGTCTTTTCGTGCTCCTGTCCCCCCGGGGATCCTGTCGTACCGGTTTTTGCAGCGGTCGTGGTGGTTTTGTCGGTCTGCCGCTGGGTGCTCCTGACGACCGGCGACTCCGGATCATACGTTTCCTCGGTTTTTTCCGTAACCCGGAAATCGAGGTCCGCGGTAACCCGCACCACGGCTTTGCCCCGCCCCACCACATTCTCCAACATGGTCTGCACCTGGGCGGCCATATCCTTCTCGATATGACGCCGATAATCCAATTGCGCTATGGAGAGCCGGGAATTCTTCCCTTCGTCCTGATTCTTGGAGAGGATGTTGCCTCTGCTGTCCACAACGATCACATCCTCGGGCCCCAGACCCTCCACGCTCCTGGCCACCAGGTGGGCGATCCCCTCGATTTGACCCGGTCTCAGGGTCTTGCCGCCCTTGAGCTTCAACGTCACCGAAGCCGTGGCCTTTTTTTGCTGGTCCACAAAGAGGGATTCCTTGGGAAAGGCGATGTGGACGCGACTCTGCTGGACCTCATCCAGGCTGTTGATCGTTCGCGACAACTCCCCCTGCAAGGCCCGACGGAAGTTCAACTGCTGCTCGAAGTCCGTCGCCCCCAGGGTCTTGTTGTCGAATATTTCATAGCCCACGATGCCGCCACGCAATGCTCCCGTGGCCGCCATTTCCATCCGCAGCTCCGGAACCTTGTCCGCCGGGGCATAGATGACGTCGCCCGACGCGGACACCTTGTAGGGCACCTTCTTCTCCTGCAGTCTCGCTACAATGGCCGCGGCATCCTCGCTGGACAAACCGGAAAACAGCGCCTGATATTCCACCTGGGCGGCAAAGTAGGACAACGCCCCGACGAGGACCACGGTCAGCAGACCGGCGCCGGCGATCATGGTTTTCCTGGCGGTATTCATGGCATTGAAGGCGGCCGCCAAACCCGAAAAGAACTGCATAAGCTGGTTCATCGCGTCTTCCTCGCCTTAAACGGTCATTCTCATGATTTCCTGATAGGCATCGAGGACTTTATTCCGAACCTGAAGCAGCGTGCGGAAGGAAATGTCCGCTTTCTCCATGGCGATTATCACCTCGTGAATGCTGCCGCTACCCTTGAGCTGCATGTCGTTTATCGCCTCCTCGGCCTGATTTTGAAGCGCGTTGGCCTCCTTGACGGCCCCTTGGAGCATCTCCGCAAAGGAACCGCCTCCTTTCGACCCGGAGGTCCGGCCTTTTCCCCCCAACGGATCGGTCGTCATATTGACCGGAACGGACAAGGTCTTCATACTCTCTCCTCTCCACCATGTTCAGGCCGCGGAAAGCTGGCCTCGCCGCGGCTCGGAAATCGTTTTCGCTTCCCCGTGAGCGACGTATAAATCTCGCTCCTCCCGGCGCCCCTATCCCCATCCCGAAGGGGCGGGAAGGATCTGCCGGGCTATTTACGAATCATTCTTCCGCGTTTAGACGAATCTCTCGATATATGCCCCGGGAAGAACGATCTGTCTTGTCATGCCGGGCTTGACCCGACATCCAGAAGATGCCTGAAAACGCTGGATTCCCACCTTCGCGGGAATGACGAAAGTAGGTTTTCTAAGCAATCATCCGCAGGCCTCGATGTTCATGTATCCGGGCCCGGCGGCTTTCTTCACTTCCCAAGTTCCAACGATTTCAGCGCCATGTTCTTCGTGGCGTCAAAGGCCGTCACACAGGCCTCGAAGGACCGGGAGGACGAAATCATATCCGCCATTTCCATCACGATATTTACATTGGGGAGGACGACCATGCCCTTATCGTCCGCATCGGGATGGGAGGGGTCGTAAACCATCTTGCCCGGTCCCTCATCTTCCACTATCTTTTCTATCTTCACGGTCTTCAGCGCATTCTTCATGGCCGCGTCGAAAGGGGCCTCCACCTCCTGGGACGAAAGCACCAGGGACTTGCGGCGGTAAGGGCCGCCTTCGGCGGTGCGGGTCGTGCTCGCATTGGCCAGGTTGGAGGCGACGACATCCAGCTTCGCCCGTTGCGCGGCCAGGCCGTCGCCGCATATCTTGAATGTTTTCGATATATCCATGTTATCTGGTCTCCTTCAGCACGGTGTTCAAGCTGCGGAATTTTCTGGCCAACATCTCGATCGTGGCATTGTACATGAGGTGGTTCTCCGAGACGGAGGCCATTTCCCGGTCCAGGGAAACCTTGCCTTCCTGTGTCTTCAACTCGACATCCCCGATGATCCCATCACTCGTCATCCCCCGGGAGGGCATATGTCCGCGCTGGGTCGTCTTCAGACTCACCGGCGGCATGGCGGAGGAATTTCCTTCTTTGACGTTTTTCAGCGTCAGCTCCGCGGCCCGATATTCCGGCACGTCAAGATTGGCAATGTTGGAGAGAAGAACCTGATGCCGTCGGGACCGATAATTGAGCATGCCCGACAGCACATCCACCGTCCTGTTGAATAGCGCCCGCATCCGTTTCCACCTTCCTTTCCCGACCTGTCGTTAAAGATGCAATCCGCATACCAATGAGCCGTTACGCCGGCGGTTCATATATCCTCGAGATTGTACTCATGGAGCTTGTTGCGCATGGTTCGGACGCTGATTCCCAGGATTTGCGACGCCTTGGTCCTGTTCCCCCGAACCTTGTTCAAGGTTTCGATGATCAGCGCCTTTTCCACCTCCCGGAGGGTCATGTTTTCCATGGACGCCGCAGGGACGGTTGCCGGGGTCTCCTGAATCGCCGGCTCGGTCATGGGCAGTTCCATCCCGTCAAGGCCAAGATGCTCCGGCTCGATCGTGGCCCCGTCGCAGATGAGGACCGCCCGTTCCATGACGTTCTCCAGCTCCCGGACATTGCCCGGCCAGGCATAAGCCCCCATCTGCCCTAAGGCGGCCGGGGATAGGGATAAACCCGTTTTTTCGGATGCGGCGCCGTATTTCTTGAGGAAATAGCCCGCCAGGAGGGGAATGTCCTCTTTTCTGTCCCGCAATGGCGGGATCGTGACCGGAACGACATTGAGACGGAAATAGAGATCCTGACGGAATTTCTTCTCCTCGATCGCCTGTTTCAGATCGACATTGGTCGTGGCGATGACGCGGACATCCACGGGAACCGGCTGCTTCCCCCCGACCCGGTCCACCTCGCCCTCCTGCAGGACCCGGAGGAGTTTCGCCTGCAGTTGGCTGTCCATCTCGCTGATCTCGTCCAAAAGCAGGGTGCCGCCATCGGCCATTTCGAATTTGCCGATCTTTCTCTGCATGGCCCCGGTAAACGCCCCCTTCTCATACCCGAACATTTCACTCTCCAGGAGATTGTTGGGAATCGCGGCGCAGTTGACCGCCACGAAGGGCTTGTGTTTCCGGCCGCTGTTGAGATAGATGTATCTGGCGATGAGTTCCTTGCCGGTCCCGCTCTCTCCCTGAATCAGGACGCTGGATCTGCTTTTGGCGATATTCCTCAGCATGGTCAGCAGGGAAAGCATCCGGTTGCTTTCCGTAATGATTTCTTTTATTGTCGGCGGTCCCGACCGGTCGGAGCGGAGCGGTTCGGATTCCTGATGCATCTGGTTGGCCAGGACGTTTTTGACCGTGAACTCCAGATCGTCCAGGGAAAAGGGCTTCATGAGGAACTCCGCCGCCCCCTCCTTCATGGCCTCGACGGCGGTCTTTACCGTGCCGTAAGCGGTGATGAGGATCACGGGGGTCTGAGCGGAAACCCTTTTTATCTGCCGCAGCACCTCCATGCCCCCCACCCGGGGCATGCGCATATCGGAAATCACCACGGAAAAGGTTTCCCTTTGGAACATCTCCAGCGCCTCCTGGCCATTCTCCGCCGCGGCAACCTCGTATCCACAGGATTCGAGCGAATCCATCAGGGCCATTCTCATGGCGTCGTCGTCATCGACAATAAGCACCCGTTTCATCCAACCCCCCGTTCCTTGACCGGTCGCGTCAACCCGGATCGCGTCCCCAACGATTGCAAGGGAAAGAAGAGATCCAGATTCATCGCCCCTCCGCCTTCGGCGCCCAGGGTAAAGAAGCCTCCGTGCAGATCCATCATGTTCTGCAGGATCGCGAAGCCGAGCCCGACGTTCTTCCGGCTGCTGGTCATAAAGATATCAAAAGGCGCGGCCTGATCGGCCGTTCCACTCTTCATCCAATCGGTTCCGGCAAATCTTATGCCCAATGACCCGCCAGGCCCCTCCGGGAGATCTCGCGCTGGGTCGGGGGCCATTATCCTCGTCTCGATGCGGAGGGCACATCCTCTGGGCATGGATTGCAGGGTGTACAGGATAAGATTGACGAAAAGACGCTTCAGCATTTCCCGATTGCCGGCAATCAGGGGCGCCGCGTCGGCATAGGCGACCTCGAGGTAAACCTCGCTCTCGTCGCCGAGTATCTCCTCGCGCCCGACGATCTCCCGCAGCAGTTCGTGGACGTCGAATTCCTCCAGGGACAGCCGCAGGTTTCTCTTGGACACCATGAATTCCGACAGATACCGGTTAATGGTCTTGACGGCCCCGAGAATCTGCTCCAATCGGCGCTGATCGGCGTCGTGGCGGCAATCCTTGAGCATGAGCGAGGCAAACAGCTCGATGCTGCCCAGGGGATTGCGTATCCGATGGGCCAGTTCCATCGTCGGCTCATGAACGATCCCGGTCATTTCTTCCCCCGTCTCCGCCGTCATGACGCTTCTGTCCCCCCCCCCCTTTCAAAGATTAGGATTTCTCAGTCGCTTCGCTACCTAGAAATGACATCTGGGTAGGCTCGCGCTCCTCGAAATGACATTGGACCTCGGACCTTGGACATTGGACCTCGGACCTCCATCAGTAAAAGTCTCCGTATCTTTCCGACCATCGGGATTCCTGGAGGGCATAATCGCTCAGTTTCGTCCAAAAAGGATCCGGGCTCCCGTCCTTGATTTGCAAAAAACTCTTTTCCGCCGCCGCCGACTCCCTTGACTCCATATGGCGGCGCCCAATCTCGAAGAGCAGCCAGCGACGCCGAGCGTCGTCGGCGCCGGCGTCGGCCAGGGATTTCTCCATCAGTTCCATCGACGCCCGCGAACCCCCAGCCGGCGCCGAGCCCGTTTCACCGGAGGGTCCCCCCCCATCGGCATTTCCGGGGGATTGCGCCGAGGGCGCCATGGTCTTGGCAATCCAGGACTGCCATTGGGGATCGGCGGACAGGGACCGCACATAATTCGATACCCGCAGGGCCTCGTCATGAAGAGACATCTTGTTTAGCGCATCCACGATCTTCAGGAGCGAGTCCGCGTCCTCCCGTGCAAAGACAACGCGCCCGAAGGTTCGACAATACAGGGAGGCGATGGCCACATAATCCCGCCGGGGGTGTAAGTCGTCGATAAGCTTCTTCGCCGCCGCCTTCAGTTGTTGCTTCACGGGCGGCGATTCCCTGCCGTCGGGATATTTATCCTGTAGCAGGAGGAAATTGGCAACGGCATCGAGGTAGCGTCCATTTTTGAACAAGGCCTCGGATTTGGCAAAAAGGACCCTCTCCTCCAGGTCTTTTTCGGGTTGCTGGGACAGGAGGAGATTGTAAGCCCCCAGGGGATCTCCGTAATGATTCTCGATGGACGGGTAGGCGGGCTGGCGGTGGCCAGGATGCCGGACGCCAAGGTTCGCCGTCATAAGGATGCTTTCCCGCGCCTCCGGCGAGGCGGCATATCTTTCCAAGACCTCGTTGTATATCTTCATGGCCGTGGGAAACCGCCCCAGATTGTGAAAACTGTTGCCAAGAAGATACAGCCCTCTGCCCGCCTTCTCGTCCTGGGGGTAGAGGCTCAGGAAGACGGAGACGAACCGGATCGTCTCTTCATGCCTGCCCTTGCGATAAGCGGCGTCCGCCATTGAATACAGCGCTTCTTTCGGCATATCGGACAGGTCGTTCATTCCCTGGGCGATCCCCTCATAGAGCGCCAGAGCCCGGTCGAGATCGTTCAGAAGCATATAGACTTCCGCCAGGCGCAGAGCGGCGGTTTTGGCATGGACCCCTTGTCGGTATTTATCCAGATATTGCCTAAGGACCTGCGCTCCCTGCTCGTGGCGCTTCACCGCCAGATGGGCCTCCGCCAAACGGAACAGGGCCTCCTGGGCGTGGACGGATTCCGGATAGTGGGACAGGAGCTTCTTCAAGGCGTCGGCCGACTCGTAATAGAACTTCAGGCCCTCGTATCCCTTAGCCAGGTTTAAATAGACCAAATCGTTGCCCGTGCGCGGGTCGGGATAATGCTGGAGGATGCGCTTGTAGTGATCGACCGCGGAAAAGAGATACTGGTTGGCGCCCTTGCCACCCATGGACAGGTAACAGTCCGCCGCCCTGCGTATAGACCGTTCGTAGGCGACTGGATCGGCGGGTATTTGACGCATGACCTGCTGGAACAGGTCGGCGGCGCCGGGGAAATCGCCCCTTTCGTATCTTTTCATGGCCTCGGCAAACAGGGGATTCGCTATCGACGCGGGAGACTCATCCACGGCAGCGACGCCGGCTGCCGGGGTTTTTCCAGGATTCGCCGCCGGCGTTTCCTTCTCGGGGGTCTTGACGCCAACATTTTGACGCGCCTTCATCTCCGCCCTGACCGCTTTCGTCCGCTTTGTTTCCGCAACGACCTTGGCGGTCGCCCCGGCGACCTCTTTCATGACGGCTTGCGGATATGCCTTCCTGATCTTCCCCAGGGCAAGAAGGGCCTCCCTTTTATTCTTATGCCTCCCGATCCTGATTGCGTAGGAGCTTCCCTCCCTTTGCACCCAAACGCCTTTCACTTCACGCCGTTTCAATTCCTCGACCATTTTCTCCGCGTTATGACGCTCCGAAAGGAAGGCCACCTGAACGGTCCAAATCCTCGTCCCCGCCGGCGCGGCCACTCCCGGCGGCGCCAGGGCCAGCAGACACGCAACCACGACTATGAACGCTATCCACCTGTTGATCATACCCGACAATCCCCATGACGGCTCAGGGGCAAACCGAGGCCCCCTCACAGGCGATTTTGCAATTAGCATACCACCGGCCCGGGAGTTTTTTAGCGGAGATTCATCGAAGGCCATGCTCCCGGCGGCACATGGCGTAAAGTTTGCATTTAAACGTCCCATAAAACACCTTGAAAGGGAAACCGGTTCTTATGGATCAACCTGGAGAGCCCTGTGTCGAACGGCGGGAATTCTGCCGGGTCTATGCGTATATCCCCCTGGGCTGCCGACTTGTTCGACCCGATGAGCGCCACTCCTCCCTGCGCGCCCGGATATCCGGCGACACCGTCATTTCCGAATTCCAGCTCCTGCCGGAAATGGATGACTTCCAACAGGGGGAATGGTTCAAGGTCCTGAATAAAAAAATGGACATGATCATCAGACTGCTCACGCTCCAGAGCGAGGGATTCCAGATGTTGCCCTTCAAGGCGGTAAACATCAGCGGCAGCGGCATCAGTTTTTCCATCCCGGAATCCTTCCGGGTGGGAGACATCATTGAATTGAAGATGATCCTCGCCAACGCCCAGTCACTCCCCGTCTATCTCTACGCATACGCCGAAGTAAAGAAGGCGGAAAGGCAGGCGAGCGGCTGCGTCGTTTCCGCCAAATTCATTCAGATGGATGACGCCATCCGCGACGAGATCGTCCGTTTCGTTTTCGAACGGGAGCGGGAGATCATCAGGGAAAAGCGGAAATAGGGCGAAAGGAATGTAAATGCTGGTAATTGTCGGCGCCATAATCGTCATAACCGCGGTCGTCAGCGGTTATCTGATGGAGCATGGCAACCTGTCCGTTCTGTTCCAGCCCGCCGAGCTGGTCATCATCGGCGGGGCCGCCATCGGCGCGTTCATCATCGCCTCGCCGATGAAGACCGTCAAGGCGGTCATTCAAGGCGTGCTGGGGGTTGTGCGCAGCAAAACATACTCGAAGGAAGATTACCTCGAGGCCATGTTGCTTCTAAACGGCATCTTCTACAAGATACGCCAGCAGGGCCTGGTAGCCATTGAATCCGATGTGGACGAACCGGAAAAAAGCTCTCTTTTCAATCGTTTTCCCGGTATATTGAAAAACAACCGGGCGATGGGGCTTATCACCGATACCTTACGCATGGTCATGACCACCACCATCGCGACCCATGAATTGGAATCCCTGCTGGAAGGTGAAATCGACACCCATTACGAAGAGATGATAGTCCCGTCCAAGACCGTGACCTTCATCGCCGACGGTCTGCCCGGCCTCGGCATCGTGGCGGCGGTCCTCGGGGTGGTGCTCACCATGGGTAAGATCGGCGAACCGCCGGAAATTTTGGGGCATAGCATCGGCGCCGCTCTGGTGGGCACCTTTCTTGGCGTTCTTTTATGCTACGGCTTCGTCGGCCCCCTGGGGAGGCACATGGAACACGCCGTCCAGGAAGAGCTGCAATATCTCACCGTCTTCAAGGTGGCGCTGGTGGCCTTCGTGGGCGGCGCCGCCCCGAAGGTGGCGCTGGAATTCGGGAGACGGGTCATTCCCCACGACAGCAAGCCCTTGTTCAGCGAGGTCGAAAACCTACTACGACAGGCCAAGAAATAGATGGAAGATCGCAACGTCATCATCAAAAAGGTCAAAAAGAGGAAGGGGCACGACAGTCACGGCGGCTCCTGGAAGGTGGCCTATGCCGATTTCGTCACGGCCATGATGGCCTTCTTCCTCCTGTTGTGGCTCATCACCATGGTATCCCCGGACAAGAAACTTTCCGTGTCCGAATATTTCAAGAATTTCAATATTATGAAAGAAGAGACAGCAGGATCGCAAGGCATCTTGGACAAACAGCGGGGCTTGATCGGGGAAAAGCAGGGGGCGATCAGAATCGGACCCCAGGAACACATCGGCAAATCGAAACAGGACATAGCCGGCAGGCTGAAGCAGGCCGTCGATGAGAAGCTCCATAATTACAGGGATCAAATCTACATCGACATCGTTGAAGACGGCGTGCGGATTCAGGTCGTGGATACGGAAGGGAGCGTCATGTTTGCCCTGGGCAGCGCCGAGCCGACGGAAAGGGCAAAACAGATCATCGGCATCATCGCCGAAAACACGCGAGACCTGCCCAATAAGGTGGCCATTGAAGGGCATACCGACGCGGCCCCCTTCCGCGGCTCCCAGACCACCAATTGGGAACTCTCCACCTCCCGGGCCTCCGCGGCCAGGCGGGAAATGGAGAAGAACGGCACCGACCCCATGCGCATCGCCCGGGTGGTGGGTTATGCGGATCAGGAGCTTTATGATCGAGATAATCCCCGGGATCCGAAGAACCGTCGCATCAGCATCACCGTCATCACCAAACCCGGACAGCCGGCGCCGTCCATAACGTCAATCACCCAGACGCCAACGCCTGTCCCCTCTCCCCGGTAGGGGCCGTCACCGCTCCGGCCGCCGCGATCTCGTTTAGAGACCTTTGAAAAACCATCGCCCTTGCCCTGTCGGGCTTGCCCGGCATCTAGAAAAAAGTTGAAGACAAGGGATTCCCAGCTTCCCGGGAAGGACCATGGGGAGGACACGACGGGGTTTTGCGAAGGCCTCGTTTATCGAAAAGACCTGGCGCCGCGGCAAAGAGCGGACCGCACGGGATGGGCCGCCTCCGGAACGGACTTCAGGGAACGATTCGCATCCTCTGATGGACCTTTTCGGGCCGCCGCCTTCGCCCGGCCTGCTGGCCTTCCCTATTCCTTCCGGGCAAGACAGACGTCCACGACAAACGCCCCGGAATCCGTATTGAAGGGGATGATGATGCTCGGGCCGCCCATGACATGAAGTATGGAATGGTTACGTCCCGAAACGACCGTCGGGATGGCGGCGGTGATGCTGTAGCCCGCGGCCTCCAGTTTCTTTCTGGCCACCCCGGATACCATGTTGGTCAACTCCCCCACCGCGTCCTTGATGTCGCCGTTCATGTCGGTAATGGCTTCTCCCAACATGTTGGAGACGATTTTCAGGATGGCCCCCTCGCTGAAGCTCAGGGCCAGGGAGCCCCGGGCATCCCCCGTGAGGCCGATTATTCCGGAAATGTCACCCTTGGCCACGTTGTCGTTTTTCAGATAGGGCTTGCCCGGTGTCGGCTCCACAAACGCCATGGTTTTGAGCACCTCCACCGTCGCCTCCAGGAAAGGATTGATAAAAGCCGCCTTCATGATTCTTACCTCGCCTCTTTAGTTGAATTCGTCAATCCGTCCCAAGAATCTTGACGATCTTCTCGTTCAAGGTCTCGGCGGTGAAGGGTTTAACGATATAATTATTGACTCCCGCTTTGACGGCGGCGATCACGTTCTCCTGCAAGGCCTCGGCCGTTACCATGAGAAAAGGCGTCTTGGCCAGATCCGCATCGGCGCGCACCGCCTTGAGAAGCTCCAGGCCGGTCATGTTCGGCATGTTCCAGTCCGCGATCACAAAGTCGATCTGCTGCGATTTTAGGGCCCGCAAAGCAATGGCGCCATCCTCGGCCTCGACGATGTTCTCGAAGCCGATCTGTTTCAGTATGTTTCTGATCACCTTGCGCATGGTCGCAAAATCGTCCACAATCAGTATCTTGATGTTCTTGTCCATTGATCCCCCCCCAATGATTGGCTAATCGAGACCTTTGAAAATCCGCGTCTTCCTGTCACCCCGACAAGGTCCGGACTCCAGAACATCTTGGAAACAAGTTATTCCAGACTCCACCGGCATGACGGCAGGGCGTCGGAAACGGCGTTTTTCAAAGATCGCTAATCGTACATCCTCAAGACCGTCTCGAAATATCCGCCGTCGTCCGTGTCGAAGGCCGACGCGACCGCATCTTCTCCCGGAGGGCCGGCGGCGGGTTTTGTCGTCGGTACTCCATAAAGAGGCAGGCCCATTTTGAAAAGGCGGTCGGGATTGTATTTCTGGAGAAAATTTCCACAGATCATGTTCAGGCACTCCTTGAGACAATCCTGTCGCAACGGCTCCGGCGCCTCCTCGGGATCGAGATTCAGGGAATTGGCGATCATCTGTTCCGTCAGGTCTTCGGAAAAATAGGCGATTATGTCGCCCGTGGCCGGTCCGGAAAAAGAGATATTCAAGACCCTTTCGCGCCGCTCGGGCAAATGCGCCTCTCTCCCCTCGAGAAAAACATAGTAAATCTTCTCAAATACTTCATACGCCGCTCCATTGAAGATCCTTCTGAGTTCCTCTTTCTTCATCCTTCTTCACCGCCCCCTTGCATAAATACTCGTTGGCTCGTTCCCGTCGCTCCGGCTAATTTACAATACGGAGGAGTTCATCGGCCTGTTCCAGCTCGTCGTAGAGGGCCAGCATGCTCTGCTCCAGGTCTTTCTCCTTCAAACCGTATTTATGCATCACCTCGCTGATGCCGCGGTGGGCCAGGCCGTCCATGCCGCCGTCTATTCCCATCATGAGGCAAAACTGATCGGCGATGTAAACAAGGCTGGGGATCATGGCATCGCCGGAAAGGATGCGATCCGGTCGGTGGTGATAGGCGATCGCGTCATGAATCTCCGGAGGGAAATTCCAGTAAACGGCGACGCGCCCCCCAAGCTCCGCGTGATTGATCCCGATGACCGCCTCCTCCGCCTCGAGGAACGAGTATTTTCCTGACTCCATAAGGGCGAATATCCTTTGCGAAGACTCCTGAACATATTCGCCCATGATCAGCTTACCCACGTCATGAAGCAACGCCGCGGTGTACAACGTCGCATCTTCCCTGCGGGCGATCCGGCGACTGACGATCTGGGACATGAGCGCAACCGCCACGGAGTGCCCCCAGAGTTCCCTGGTTTTCATGCCGTATCCGGCCGTGCCTTTGGAAAAGATGCGGCCCACGCTGGCGGTCTGCAGCGCCCGGAGGAGATTCTTCTGCCCCAGGTAGATCACGGCGTCGTGGATGGACCTTATCTTTTGGCGGACACCGAAGTATGCGGAATTGCTTATTTTAAGAATATTTGCCGTTATCCCCTGATCGTATTTGATCACGTTGACGACAGCATTGACGTCATAATCCTCATTCCTCAGCAGCTCCGATACCTTTTGGACCGTGGCGGGGAAGGCCGGCAACTGTTTTATGGACAGGAGGATTCTCTCTATCATTCAAAGCTCCTTGACCACGCCGCCGGAGGTCCGTACAAGGCATTTGCCGTCGGCGATCTGGAGACGAACGGTGCGGTTATAATTCTGGCCCGTATCCTCGCCATCGATCATCACGTTGTTCTTCCAGAAGATCTTCCGCACGGCGGTGATATTCTTCTGGCCGATCCGGAAATAATCCCCGTCATTCAAGATGCTGGCGCCCCCGGCGATCTTGACGATCATCCGCCTCTTTTCGGCCCCTAAAGCGTAACAGGATTTGAAAAGCAGCGGGATTCCCGTATCCGCAAACATCGCCGGGGATGCGGACGCCTTATTCTTGTCCAGAGTCGAGTCCGGCAACATGAAATGGAGCATCCCCCCCACCATCGCCACCGGATCGAAAACGACGACGGCAATGCAAGAGCCCAAGGCATAGGTAACCAGAACATCGTCAGGTTTCCGGCTACAATTGAAGTCCGATATACCGATAATGACATCGCCCATAAAGTTCATAGCTAAAAATTTTATCGTTTTCAACATGCAAATCGAGGACCACTTCCCTGACCGGGGTGGCGGCCTCTTCCAATATCCGTTCTTTGAAAAGGTCTCGAAGGGAAAAGGTTACAGACGTTTCAGCTTCTCCACCAGGGTCGTTCGCTTCAGATTCAGCATCCTTGCGGCCTTGTTCTTGACCCCCCCGCTCTTCTCCAGGGCCTTGAGGATCAATTCCCTTTCATATGCAAGCAGCATCTTGTTGAAATCGACTCCTTCCTCCGGAAGATCGACCTCACATGGCGCCGGCTGCCGCTCCCGTCCCTGTTTCCGGATCTTACCGGGCAGGTCCTGGAGGGTCACCACGCCGTTTTCCTTCATCACCACCAGCATTTCCACAAGATTTTCCATCTCCCGGACGTTTCCCGGCCAGTGATAGGAGGTCAGGGCGTCCAGGGCGTCCTGCTCGATGCCCATGACGTTCTTCTTCTTTTGCTGATTGAATTTCTTCAGGAAATGATGGGCAAGAATGGCCATGTCCGTTCCCCTTTCCCGTAGAGGGGGGAGATAGATGGGGATGACATTGATTCGGTAGTAGAGGTCCTCGCGAAATTTCTTCTCGTTCACCAGTTCGTCGAGATTCTGATTGGTGGCGGTGATGATCCTTACATCGGCAGTCATGGTTTTGACGCCGCCGATCCTTTCGAACTGTCTTTCCTGAATCACCCGCAATACCTTTACCTGTAGCGCCGGAGACATGTCGCCAATCTCGTCCAGGAAGATGGATCCTCCCTGGGCCAATTCAAACCTCCCGATCCGCGTCCGAATGGCCCCGGTGAAGGCCCCCTTTTCGTGACCGAAAAGCTCGCTTTCCAGCAGTTCCTCGGGTATGGCACCGCAATTCACGGCAACCATGGGCCGGTATCTCCGATCGCTGTTGAAATGTATCGCCTGGGCGACCAGTTCCTTCCCCGTCCCGCTCTCGCCGTGGATCAGGACGGAGCTGTCCGTCTTGGCGACCTTCTCTATCTTCTCGAAGAGCTTCTTCATGGCATCGCTGTAGCCGATCATCTTGCCGAAATCGAACTTGTCCTGCAGGCGGTCCTTAAGATCGATGTTCTCTTCCTTCAGGCGGGCGAAGGACAAGGCCCGGGAGACCGTAAGCCGGACCAGGTCGTCCTTGAGGGGTTTGGTGATATAATCGAAGGCCCCCATCTTCATGGCATCGACGGCCGATTGAACGCTGCCGTACCCGGTCACGAGGATGACGAGTTGATCGGCATTGAGTTCCTTGATGCGCCTCAATAACTCCAGGCCGTCCATATTCGGCATGCGCAGATCGGTGATGACAAGATCGTAGCTGTCACGACTGAAGGCCTCCAGCGCCTGCTTTCCATCGACGACGCCAAGGGTCTCGTAACCGTGCGACTCCAGGAGTTCCTGCAGATTCTGCAAGTTCAGACGATCATCCTCGGCAATCAGGATCCTGAACGCCTTCATGCCATGAACCTCGGACGCCATGATCACCTCGTTCGCTCACATATTCGCAACCGCGTCAAAGCGATGACATACTTCGTCAACAATCGCCCAATGTCAAGATGTTTTTCGTCCCACAGATAGAATTTTACCAGCCAACGCCTCGCTTTCTCGAGAAAACCTCCTTGCCATTCCTGGCCTGAATATTGCAATTTCCCTGAATCGAAACTGCACGCAGGCGCGCCGGAATCCTTTCCCAAGACATGGGCCTTGACGCCTGCCACAAATGAGCCGGGGGGCTTCGCATAACCTTCGGGAAAAGGCCTCGCCAACGGCGAGGCCTTTTCCCGAAGGTTTCAAACAATCAACACATTAGGAGGGGCGTGTAATGAAAAAAGGGGGTTCGCTAAATGGTCTTTCGCTAAATGGAAAGATGATGACCGGCAGCATCCTGATGGTGCTGATTCCTCTTCTGATAATCGGTGGCTTTGCGGCGGTCATGTCCTCCCGATCGCTGAAGGAGGCGTCTTAGCAACAAATGGCGCTCGTTGCCAAGAATCTCTCGGAGATGGTGGAGATCGCCCTGATTGAAGAGACAAAGTTCGTTAAAGGCCTGGCCGCGGACCCGGCAATGGTGGCCGCCACCGCTCCGGCGACAAGACGAGGGCCGAGGTCGCCGGCAAATTGAGCAAGCTTCCGGCGCCGGGTGGCGATTTCAAGGATTTTTAGCCCATTGGTGAAGCATGACCTATTCGGATCTTCGAGATAAAGAGTTCGAGAAAATCAGCAGGCTGGTTTATGACCTCTGCGGGATCAACCTCCATGACGGCAAGAAGGAGCTTGTCAGGGCAAGATTGGGGAAACGACTCCGAGAAGGGGATTTCAAGTCCTTTACCGAATACTTCCACTATGTTACCACGCCTGAGGGAAGCGACGAACTCATCGCCATGATCGATTCCCTGTCCACCAATTTGACCTATTTTTTCCGTGAGGAGAGGCACTTTCAAAAGTTGAGATCGATCCTTCCCCAAATCGCCCGGTCCGGCACTGGCCCCTCGACGCCCAGAGTGAAGATCTGGTGCGCCGGATGCTCCACCGGGGAGGAACCCTACTCCCTGGCGATAGCCATCAAGGAGTTGCTGGGGGACGACGGCGCCGGGGCGAAAATCATCGCCACGGACATCTCCACCCGGGTGCTGAAAACGGCGATGAGGGGAATATATCCGGAGGAAAAGATCGCCAAGATCCCCAAGGACATCCTGCGTCGTCATTTCCAGTATGGCACCGGCGCCTCTGCCGGATTGTACCGGGTAAAGCCGGAGCTTCGCCGGCTTGTGGATTTCCGGCGCTTCAACCTCATGGACCGACCGCCGGCGGAGTTTCACTGCGACATCGTCTTCTGCCGAAACGTAATGATCTATTTCGACAAGGCAACCCAAAACGGCCTTGTCCAACGGTTTTTCGACTGCCTCGAGAAAGGGGGCTACCTTTTCGTCGGGCACTCCGAAAGCCTGACGGGACTGAAGCATGGCTTCACCTATATCGAACCGAGCATCTACAGAAAGGGCGGCAGATAGGATTGCGCCGCACAGGCAATAGGCGTCGTCATTAAAAATGGAGAAGAATAAATGTCCTGCAATGTCCTGATCGTTGACGATTCGTTGTCCATGAGATCGGTAATTCGCAAAATCATCACTCTTTCCAGATTCGATGTCGGAGCCTTCCATGAGGCGGCAAACGGAAGGGAGGCCCTGGAGACCCTCGCCTCGACCTGGATCGATGTGGTCATCACGGACATCAACATGCCCGACATGAACGGCATCGAACTCATGCAGGCGATGATAAAAGACGAGCTGTATCGCAACATTCCGGTGGTGGTGGTAACCACGGAAGCCAACCGGGAGAGGATCGAGGAGGCGGCCCGTCTGGGCGCCCGGGGTTTCCTGAAGAAGCCCTTTCTCCCCGAGGAACTCAGAAGGGTCCTTCAATCCGCCCTGGGTCTTGAAAAACATGGAGATTATCAGGAAAAGGATGTAATGGAAGGGGAAGATCTCGATTTCTGATCCATCGTAAACGGGAGGGGCGACAGCCTTGAACAAGATCAAAGTCCTCATCGTCGATGACTCGGCGATCGTAAGGAAAATTTTTTCGGAAGAATTGGCGAAGTATCCGGACATCGAAATCGTCGGCGCGGCGCCCGATCCCTTCGTCGCCCGGGATAAAATCGTCAATCTCAAACCCGATGTCATCACGCTGGATATCGAGATGCCCCGGATGGACGGTCTGACCTTTCTCCGCAAGCTGATGAAATATTATCCCCTGCCGACCATCATCGTCAGCTCCCTCACCCCCAAGGGCGGCAAACTGACCCTCGAGGCCCTCGATATTGGCGCCGTCGATGTCATCGCCAAACCGGGGGGCTCCTACAGCGTCGGGGACATGAGCGCCCAGCTTGCGGACAAGATCCGGGCGGCGGCACGAGCCAGGCTGATCAAATCGACCCCCCGGGGCGGACCCGCGCCGACGGCCCCGGAGCCCCCCCGGGCCCTGGCGCAGACCACCAACAAGATCGTCGCCATCGGCGCTTCCACGGGGGGAACGGAAGCCCTCAAGGCGGTCCTCACCAGGTTGCCCCACAACGCCCCCGGAGTGCTCATCGTTCAGCACATGCCGGCCAACTTCACCGCCGCCTTCGCTGAACGTCTCAACGGTCTCTGCCAGATCAACGTCAGGGAGGCCAGGGACAACGACTCGGTAATCCCGGGCACGGCGCTGCTGGCGCCGGGTAATTACCACATGATCCTGAGGCGGAGCGGGGCGCGGTACTACGTAGAAGTTAAAACCGGTCCCATGGTCCACCACCAACGTCCCGCCGTGGATATACTTTTCAAATCCGCAGCGAGATATGCCGGCGCCAATGCCGTGGGCGTCATTCTCACGGGCATGGGCGCCGATGGCGCCGAGGGGCTCAAGGAGATGAAAGACGCCGGCGCGGGCACCATCGCCCAGGATGAAAAAACCTGCGTCGTTTTCGGCATGCCCAAGGAGGCCATCAAATTGGGGGCGGTGGACAGGGTCCTGCCCCTGGATATGATTGCCGCGGAAATTCTAAGGATGATCTAGCAATGGATAACGAAAAACTCTCAAGCCTCGTTGACCGCATGGCCTCCGATTTCCTCTTCCTCAACGCCCGGGAGTTCGATATCCCCTCCGCGGGCGGCCTCCTGAACGTATTGGAGGACATAACCGCAACGGCCGACCAGATCCAGTTGACGCCGGCGCGGAGGGTGGGGGTCGCCATGAATCACCTCCTGGAGCAGTTCATCATGGACAAGGTGGGCGACAGGGCCGCCGGATTCGAACTGCTTGAAGGCGGCATATCGTTGTTGCAGGAGATCGTGCACGACTGCCTTCAAAAGGCCGGCTATGAGGACGATGGGCGCATCGACGGCTACCTGGCGTCCATCGGCGGCCTTACAGGTTTTCGGCCGGCGGAAACCCAGGACGCCACGGAGAAAGCCGAAGGCGCCAAGGAGGAGCAGACGCCGACCACGACGGCCGTCTCCCTCCAGGAGCAGGACGAAGGCCTCCTCAGGGATTTTATCACCGAGTCGTTCGAATACATCGAACAGATCGAGGTGAATATCCTCAATCTGGAGCAGAATCCCGAGGACAAGGAATTCATCAACGCCATTTTCCGTCCCTTTCACTCCATCAAGGGGGTGGCCAGCTTCCTGAACCTCGACAACATTCGCGATATTTCTCATTCCCTGGAAAACCTCCTGGACAAGGCTCGCAACGACGAACTGCGCGTCTCGCCGCCGATTATCGATGTCATCCTGGACGGCGCCGACGCCCTGAAGTCGTTGATCGGCCAGGTGAGAGACGTCCTGGACGGAAAGGCGAGCGCCGGAGAGGCGGATGACCTGACCGAGTTGCTGGATCGAATCCACAAGCTCGATCGCGGCGTGGAGACGACGCCGGCCGCCAGACTGGTGGGAGAGATTCTCCTGGAAGACGGGATGATCACCAAGGACGCCCTGAATGCCGGCTTGAAGGCCTCGGCGGAAAAGCCGGGCAAAAAACTCGGCGAGACGCTCATCGCGGAGGGTCTAGCCACGCCCAAACAGGTGACCCGGGCCCTGAGGAAACAGGCGGAACAAATCACCGATACGACCACGATACGGGTGGATACCCGCAAGCTTGACGACATGATCGACATGGTGGGAGAACTGGTCATCACCCAGTCGATGATCGAGCAGGATATCGGCAACCAGTTGACCACCGACAGGAACTTCATGAGGAACATCGCGCAGCTCTTCCGCATCACCTCCGGTCTGCAGCGGGTGACGACAAGCCTGCGGATGATACCCATCAAACAGTCATTTCAGCGCATGTCCCGCCTGATCCGCGACCTCGCCAAGGACAGTGGCAAGCTGATCGCCGTGGAGTTGGTGGGGGAGGATACGGAAATCGACCGGAACATGGTGGACGAAATATACACGCCCCTCGTCCATCTGGTGCGCAATGCGGTGGATCACGGGCTCGAAACGCCCGCGGAACGTCTTGCGGCGGGCAAGACGGAAAAGGGGCGGATCGTACTCAAGGCATATCATCGGGGCGGCAATATCGTCATCGAGATCGCGGATGACGGTCGCGGCCTGAATCGGGAAAAGATTTTACAAAAGGCGATCAGAAACAACCTGATCCATGACGGAGAGGGGCTATCCGACCAGGAGATATACCGGATGATTCTCCTGCCCGGACTCTCCACGGCCGAAAGAGTCACCGACGTTTCCGGACGGGGGGTGGGAATGGATGTGGTAAAGCAGGCCGTCGATAAGTTGCGCGGCAAGATCGATATCTTCTCCTCCCCGGGCGTGGGAACCACCTTCACCACGAGTTTCCCCCTTACCATGGCCATTATCGACGGCATGATCGTGAAGGTGGGAAGCCAACGCTACATCCTTCCCACGACCGCTATCCGACAGGCCCTCCGGCCCGCCAGGGAATCCTTCACCAATGTGGTGGGAAGAGGCGAGACGATCGATGCCATGGGCCGTCTCCTGCCGCTGGTGCGGCTGGGCGAATTGTTCAATATCGAGACAAGGCACAAGGCGCCGTGGGAGGCCATCGTCGTGGTCGTGGAAGGGGACGGGCGCACGAAGGGACTGATGGTGGACGAAATACTGGGGAAGGCCGAGGTGGTCATAAAGAGCCTGGGCGAAGGCATCAAGAACGTCAGAGGGATCGCCGGGGGAGCGATCCTCGGCGATGGTCAGATCGGACTGATCATAGATCCGGAAGGATTGTTCGCCTTGAGCGAATCGTCGTCCTGACGCCTTTCCGGCATTCTTCCCGCAGGGGAGATCACTGGCCGATCCACGTCGATATGGCAATCATGAAGACAAAGGAGAATGGAGATGACAGAGGACAAAATCAAGGCGCTGGATGACAAAATCAGGCAAAGCGAAGGCCGGGAGGGAAAATACCTTACCTTTGTCCTGGCAGGCGAGGAATACGGGATCGGGATACTGAAGGTGAGAGAGATCATCGGCATGATGACCATAACCACGGTTCCCCAAACGCCATCATATGTCAAAGGCGTTATAAATCTCCGCGGCAAGGTCATCCCCGTCATGGACCTGAGGCTGAAATTCAACATGCAAGCCATGGAATACACGGAGAGAACCTGCATTATCGTGGTGGAGATAACGGGTCCGGCGCGGAAGATCCCCATGGGCATCGTCGTGGATTCCGTCTCCGAGGTGCTGAACATCAAGAGTTCCGACATCGAAGAGACCCCTAATTTCGGCAGCAAGCTCGAGACGGACTACATCCTCGGCATGGCGAAAACCGGCGACGGGGTAAAGATCCTCCTGGATATCGACAAGGTTCTCAACGACGAGGAATTGACGGCCCTGGAGAGGAGCGCCTGAGGAGGACGGCTTTCCATGTGGATCAAGGAGGAACGTCGATGACGCTCAATCAGAAATTATTGCTTGGCAGCGGCGCGAGCGCGTCACTGATACTGTTCGGCGGCATTACGGGCTATCTGGCCGCCGGCGGCTATCTCACCGATGTGATCGGCAAAGACGCCGTCATGTCGATCCTGGTCCTGGGGACGGCCCTGGGAGTAGCCCTGGCGCTGGGAATCGGCCTTATGGTCTCCCGTTCCATCAGCGGCGCGATCAAGAGAGCGGTTGGTGGCCTCGCCGACAGTACGACCCAGGTTTCCGCCGCCTCTTCCCAGGTGGCATCGGCGAGCCAGAGCCTGGCGGAAGGCGCCTCCGCCGCCGCCGCGGCCATCGAGGAGACGTCTTCATCCCTCGAGGAGATGTCATCCACGACGAAAAAAGCCCTGGACAATTCGACCTTCATGACAAAGACGGGGGACATAACCTTCGCCCTCATGAAGAGTTCTCACCGGTCCCTACGGGAAACGGACGCCTGCATGAAGCGCATCGGCGAATCCGGCGCCGAGGCGGCGAAGATCATCAAAACCAGCGACGAGATTGCCTTTCAGATCAACTTGCTGGCGTTGAACGCCGCCGTCGAGGCCGCCCGGGCCGGCGAGGCGGGGGCCGGATTTGCCGTGGTGGCCGAGGAAGTGCGCAACCTTGCCATGCGCTCGGCGGAAGCGGCCAGGAACACCGAGTCGATAATCGGCGAAATGACTAGGGAAATCAAGGAAGGGATGGCCCTTGTCGCCAAAACCCTGGAGGAATTCTACAAGATGGGCGATGAAGGCAAGAAGACCAATGCCCTCATCAAGGAAATCGATTCCGTCATGGAGCAACAGGCCCAGGGTATCGAGCAGATAAATCGGGCCATTGCCGAAATTGACAGAATCACCCAGCAGTCGGCGGCCAATGCGGAGGAGACCGCCAGCGCCGCCGAGGAACTCTCCGCCCAGGCCGCCCAGATGGAGTCCCTCGTGACCGGGATCGATTCCATCATCGGCGGGGGCGTGGGAGGGGTTTTAACAGTTCGCTTATAATCTGACTAATTCTGTTCTATATGGGGAGAATGGTAAGCATAAGTAAAGCGGCAAAGGTGTTGGGCGTATCAACCAAGATTTTCTAAGGCTCGTTGCCATTTTTCGGCCGCGGGCCGTTTCCACCACCGGACGCCGGTAACGACATGAACAGGGTAAATTTGTTCTCAATGTAAGTAGTTAATCTTGAATGATCTACTAAAAGTGAGGCACGTCCTGTTTTCATCCACTTAGAGATAGAACAAATTTACCGTGACGACATGAACCTTCCCGTGGAAGAGCTGGAGATAGGCATGTATGTGGAGATTCCTCTCTCCTGGCACGAGCATCCCTTTCTCAAAAACAGCTTCCTGATCACCTCGGAAGAGGAGATCAGAAAGATCAAGGACAGCGGGATCCGCCATGTAAAGGTGGACTTCGGTCGCAGCCGGTGCCTGGCGGCGGTTGGGAAGCCGCCGGTGGAACCGGAGGGGGGTTCCAACCCGGCCGAGGAAGAAGACGTCGTTCCCCCGGAGTTGATAAGCAGCATTCACGACAGGACCCTCGCCGCGGAGAAAAGGGCGCATCTGGTAATCGAACATTCCCTGGTCATGATGCAGGGTCTATTGGAGAAACCTTCAACGTTGCGCATCGATCAGGCCAAAAGGGGCATCTCAGAAATCGTCAATCTCATTCTGCGGGACGATCACGCCGCCTATTATCTGATCAACATAAACACTCACGATTTTTACACCTATACCCATTCGGTAAACGTGGGGATCCTGGGGGTGACCCTGGCGAAGGCTATCTTCCAAAATACCTCCACCCACGACATCCATGCCCTGGGCGTAGGCTTTTTCCTTCACGATCTCGGCAAGGTGAGGGTCGATCAGGCAATCATCAACAAGCCGGCGAAGCTCACGGAAGAGGAAATGAGGGAAATCAGGCGCCACCCCGCCCACGGCTTCAAAATACTCCTGGAAACGAGGCAACTGACCGAGGAATCGCGTTTGGTCGTCTTGCAGCATCACGAGCGCTACGACGGCTCCGGCTACCCCCGGGGCCTGAGGAAGGACGAAATACACATCTACGCCCGGTTGTGCTCCCTGGCGGACGTTTATGATGCCTTGACCTCCGAGCGGCCTTACAAGAAAAGCATGACGTCTTTCGAGGCGCTGAAACTAATGCGGGAGGAGATGCTCTTTCATTTTCAGACCGAATTATTTGAAAAATTCGTCCTGATGTTCAGAGCGCCGAACCATGCCCGTTTAAACTGAACTTTTTCTTGAGATCGGCGAGGAAAAGTCGGATCGCCATCTTGTTGTCGCGCTGAGCCTCCCGGGCGGGAGCGTCGCGGAACCTGAGACCGAGCCGCGCCAGGCTTCGATCCTCCTGGATCGTTCGCAACTCCGACTCCATGTCGAGCGCGGTCACGGCGTCGGGCAGCCGGAATTGCAATTGCATCGCCATGCCGATCCTCAATTCGGGGACCACGCCATCCCCCGACACGATTTCAAAACTACAGCCGCCGCCGCTGAGATCGGTAACACTCCCCTTCCAGTCCGTCACTATACCTTCGGGGTCCATAAGCTTCACGACCCCCGGCAGCAGGCAGGCAAAACGCTCCTCCTTGCGAAGATTCATGCTCTCCACCGCCTCGGGATAGGCAAAGATCGCCAGGCGGATGGATTCCCTGACCAGACCGATGAGAGTCGAGCGGAAGCCATAGACAATCCCTCCGTGAACGTACCGGATGATGACGTGGTTCTTCATGTAGAGTTTACACCCTATTTCGGCTGCAAGGGGCAACTTGATCAGCAGGTATTGACCGAACTCCATCCCGATGAAAAGTCCCCGGCAGGCCCCTGCCCCCTCCAGGGCGACATGCACGTAAGCCCCGATGGTCAAACCGGGACACAAGACCGGGGGATCCCCCTTGCTTCCACTGTTGTCCTTACGCCTCATAGCGACGCCCACCTCCCGTAATGGTCGTGAAAAATTACGACAAGGAGCCCCGACTGTCAAGCGGGAACATAGCGGTTGACGGTCGATTGACGAGAGCGACATAATGCCGACACCGGGAACGATCGTCAAAATCTCGTTTACAAACACGGCGGAAAGATATAAGGGAAGCGAGCGGACGCGAATATCGAAGGCGGCAGAACCAGGGAAAGCCATTGAAAAATGGATGACCGACAAGACGATGCGATCCTGAAGGATATCGAAGAAAAACTCTTCACACACCTGCGCGGATTCATCGATCCGGAAGTCATCGCCGTGCTCGAAAACCCCGATGCCAATCAGAACGAGATAGAAGCCCTGAAATCGAGACTGGCACCCGAGATCACCGGTCGCCTCTTCTCCATGGCCAATGCGGCATACTCGGGAAGGCTCAGGTCCGGGGCGCTGACACATTTTTACGATGTCGTCATGAGACTGGGAGTCGAGCAGACAAGATTGTTTGTCCTTTTCTTTTCCTTGCCCCATACCCCCGGTGATCGGGAAACCGCGGTCCTTGTCGCCAAGAGTTTTGCCCGTTATGTGGTCGCCGGGGCCATTTTCGCCAGGGAATTTCGACTTAACCGGCAGGAGCGAAAGGAGGTCGAGCTTGGGTCCTTATTATATGAAGTGGGCAAGATGCTCTTTGCAAGCTTCCGTCAGACTTTCCCCCCTTTGTATGCCGAGTATGCCATCGACGACCAGTTTATCGACACTAATCACCGGCGGCTGGGGATCACCTTTTGCGACTTCTTCAGCCTGCCGGAGTATCTTAAGGAAATAATGGCAACTCCCTACTTTACCCTGGAAGCGGAACTCGTCTCCCTAAGCGGCATGGTCATGCTGACCCACTTTTTGGTGGAGGCTATTTTCTCCTCCTCCGGCAACCGCTTTGTCATTCAATCCCCCATGCCCGACCCGCAGGATGTGCTTACCTACACCACCGGCGCGGTTATCCGCGATCTTTTTCAGGCTGTCGGCCTGTCGAAATTTATAGTCATCAACACCGTTTTTACTACCGCTCAGATGCAGAACCTGGCAAAAGGGCGATAACCTCCATACCCGTGGCAGGCATAACGAAAGATGAAGAAATCCCCATGGTTGCAGACATTCTCACCTGAAAATGCACTCATAAACGATTGATTTATTGTGGTTCTTCTCGGAGATCATTTTATGAACATCAAGCTTCGCTTTGTGAACATTAAGCTTCGCTTTCATCCCCCTTTGTGACGGGATACCGTCATGAATGTTTCATATAGAGAAAAGGGGATGCGCCCCCTGTGATTCTCTCCCTGATCCGGCATGGATATTGATATAAGAAATCGAGGGCGAGAGGATTTTGGCGCCGGCGACATCGATAGATTTAAAGAATATGGCGAATAAAGTACTTGTCGTTGACGACGAGCGGTCCATGCGGGAGATGATGGGGAGTATCCTCGGCGATATGGGCTGCGAGGTGTTTCTGGCCGACGGCGCCGAGGAGGCCCTCGCGCAGGTGAAACATCAAGATTTCACCGTTATTTTTCTTGACTTGAAGCTTTTTGGGATGAACGGCATCGATTTGTGCAGGGCGATCCGCGGGCTCAAACCCCTGACGATCCTCTATGCCATGACCGGCTGGGCGGGGTTGTTCGAAATCGAGGAATGTCGGGAGGCAGGATTCGATGACTTCTTCACCAAGCCGATAAAGTTGGACGCCCTCGTGCAGGCCGTGGAAGCGGCGTTTGAAAAGCATGAGCGCTGGACCCGAAAGACCGCTTTGATCTGAGGCCGTCATGGATGTCAAATATATAAACCCGTTCATTGTCGGGGCCGTGGAGGTCCTAAGGACGATGGCCTACGTGAATCCCGTGGCCGGAAAGCCCTACGTAAAAAAGACCGACGACGCCCACGGGGATGTATCCGGCATCATCGGCATTACCGGAGACGCCATCGGCTCCCTCGCCATCAGCTTCGGCAAGGCCTGCATATGCCATATCGCCAGCAACATGCTAGGCGAAACCATCGACGAGATCACCCGGGACGTCCTGGATGCCGTGGGAGAGATCACCAACATGGTCTCCGGCGTGGCCAGAACGAAGATGGAAAAGGAGGGGTTGTCCGTCTATGCGGCGATTCCCTCCGTGGTTTACGGCAGCGATCACACCATCAACCACATCCTGAAGACTCCCAGCATCGTCATTCCCTTCTCCACGACCGGGGGCGCCTTTGTCATCGATGTCTGCATCAGGGAAACCAAGGCGGCGGAAAAGACGTCCACCGCCTACGGCGTGCAAAACATCCGGACGCTGCGGAAAGATACCGGTCTCAACCGGCGCGACGACGCCGATGGCGGCTTCACGAACCGGCCCCCCACAACACCGGAAGAAATAGCCGCCTCCAAGGCTGACGACAAGGCCCCGCGGGCCGCGGCGGCACCCCTGACGAATGCGGACAAGATGCAGCAGATGAAGAACCGGCTTGCGGAGCTTATCGCCGCCCGTGACGCCATGCGCCGGCAACTCACGGAGAAGCCCTTTTTGGAGGCGGCGAAGCGACAACTGTACAAAAAGAATATCCCCCTGTTCGACGCCAAGATCAAACGCATCAAGCTGGACATAGCCGCCCTGGAGATGCTGGAAAGGATGACCCCGGATGAACTGGAAAACCCGAAAGTCGTCAGTCATTACCAACATTACGAAAAAAGGAGATAAGCGCGGCAACGGGAAAGGGGTTTTCTTGCTTCTGCCGTTCGTCGCGCTTTCGATGCTCATCGCGCCCGGTCTCGCCGCCGCCCTCAGTCCCGAACAGGTCCTCTCCCTAAAGAAGGCCGGCGTTTCCGAGGCGACGATTCAATTGATGATCCGTCAGGAAATGGCGGCCCAGGAAGGCGGGAACGACTCGGGCGTCCGGGAGATCAGGGACGGGGACGGGCGGACCGTAACGGTATATTCCCCCGGCCCGCCCGCGAAGACCGGAAGGGACAGGGAGAGGGAAGACGTCGAAAAGGCCTGGAACATGTTGCAGCACCTCATCGTTGACGGCAGAAAATAGTGACGATACGCCTATGGAGACGGACCGGCGGAAGAAGAAGATCCCCCGGGAGATCGAAGCCTATCTCCACGGGATGCCCAGTCTTTCCACCACCATGAGGAAGGTCCTGGCCATATGCAACGATCCCGCGGCCTCGGCAAACGACCTGAACCGCATTATCGCCCTCGATCCGGTGCTCACCGGCAAAGTCCTCAAACTGATCAATTCCGCTTATTATTCCCCCGGGGAATCCATTTCGTCCCTCACCCGGGCGATAATCATCCTGGGCATGAATACGGTGAAGAATCTCGCCCTGAGTTCGGCCGTTATGGACAATCTATGCCGCCATGAACAACTGTCCGCCAAGGTCATGAACGACTTCTGGATGCACAGCCTCTCCACCGGCGTGATCGCCAAAATCCTCGCGGCCCGCAAGGGCGTGGCCTCCACCGAGCGGGAAGAATACTTCGTCGCCGGCCTTCTCCACGATCTTGGCAAAATCCCGCTGATGTCGCTCTACATGGACCGATACCGCCAGTTAATCCTTGGCCGCGAAGGCGGCGGCGGTCGATCTTTTCTCCACGGACAGGAAGAAGAGGCGTTTGGCGTGGGGCATTGTCACGTGGGCACGCTGATCGCGGAAAAATGGCGCCTGAGCCCACAGATAACCGTGGCCCTTCGGGATCACCATCGGAACGACTCGGACCGGGACTACGCCGATTCCTTCTCGGTCATCGTCACGGCGGCAAACCTGATTGCCCATTGTCTATACCCGCAAAGGTCCGCGCTGGATCGGGAAGACCTCATCGGCCCGCAAATCGCCCTCGTGGGGGTAGAGCCCGGCGACATCCCGGCAATGGCCGAACTCGTGGACCGGGAGTTGGGAAAGGCAAGGATTTTTCTGGAGTTGCATTAGAAGCTCATGAAACTGACATTCTGGGGGGTCCGGGGTTCCATACCCTGTCCCGGCCCTCAAACCGTAAGATACGGGGGCAACACCCCCTGCCTGGAGGTGCGGTTTGCGGACCTGCCGCGGATCGTCGTCATCGATGCCGGATCGGGGATCCGCGAACTCGGCGACAGCCTGATGAGCCGGGGCATCCCCTGGCATTCCACTCGCGTCGATATCTTCCTGAGCCACACCCATTGGGATCACATTCAAGGATTGCCGTTTTTCACTCCCATTTATCTACCCGGCGCCGAGTTGCGGATTTACGGCCCCGTAACCTTCGAGGCACGGTCGCTCAAGGAGACATTGGGAACGGTGCTCAGTTATCGTTATTTCCCCGTGCGCCAGGAAGAGTTGTCCGCCCGGATAGCCTATTGCGATATCAAGGAGGGCGACTTCGACCTGGGCGACGGTTTGCGCCTGCGAACGAAATACCTGAACCATCCGGTCCTCTGCCTGGGATACCGTTTCGAATACCGGGGAAAGGTCCTGTGCACCGCCTTCGACACGGAGCCGTTCCGGAATTTCTTTTGCACCGACCCCGACGACCCCAACTATGACGAGCGACTCCACCGGGAGGGCGACGAAGCGGCGCGGGAAGCGAATCGAAGCCTGGAGCGGTTTTACCAAAACGCCGATCTGCTCATCTACGATTCCCAGTACACCCGGGCCGAATACGAACAGGGCAAAATGGGCTGGGGACATTCGTCGTGCGAATATGCCATCGACGCGGCAATCCGTTCGGGCGTCAAACGATTGGCGCTTTTTCACCACGATCCCCGGAGAACCGACGCGCAACTGGACCAGATGGCCTTGGTCATGGATGCCTATGCCAGGGGCGCCGACCTGCATGTCTTTTTTGCCCGGGAAGGGACCGCCCTGGAACTCTGAGCCCTGCCCCCGCCCCGCCTTCATGAAACCGCTAGCGATCGGACTCAAGCCTTTGGGAAACGCATCCGATATATGTATTGAATCGAGATGACCGTCGGGAGGTAGGTCATGAAGGAAATACAGAAGGCTTCCGCCAGCGAGCTGACGATGGCGATGGGGCTCACCCCCGTGGATAGCGGCGCGAGCTACCGAACCAATATCCCCTGGAAGAGCAATGCCGCCTATGACCAGCTCAAGGCCTATTTTCACTACCGTGATCTGCTGGGCGTCATGGGGAGCAACCCGATGATCTATGGCCCCCTGGCGTATGCGGCAAACTGGCAAAAGGAACTGCTCGATGTCTTCGTGACCGGGCCGCTGCGGAACAAGGTGAGAAGCGCCGTCCGAAAGGGAGCGAATCTCGATATTTACAGCGAGGGCAACGCCCGGGTGTACGCCCGTTACGGAGAACTCCTCCACGAACTTACGGATCGCTTCATAACCGACGGCCGTTTCGACAGACAGAAGGCCTTTACCGCCGCCAACACCTCTCGGGGGCATGAGTTGCTCCGGGGATACATCGGACGTTTTCAGGAACTCGAATACGAATACAACCTCGTCGGCCTGACCAGACTCAAGGCCATGAAGGAACTCCTCAAATCCCTGCTGATCACCATAACCGAATCTCCCATCGGCAACGATGCCCTACCCTTCAGCCCGGCGTCGGACAACGGCGGATCACGCCCGTCGTTCCTGGAATATCTCGAGGAGAGCCGTCGGAGGCTGGAAAACCTCCATAGGATGAAGGCCTTCGACATCATGGCCTTTTCCGAAGCGGCCACGGGCGGCAAGATCGGCTGCTGCCCCTATGAAAACGTTGCGGGCAGCAATATGCACAGCGTCTCCCTGCGTCACTATCTGACGCCTCCGGGGGTGAAAAGAAACGGACGCATTCTCTACCTGGCCACCCCGCTCATCAACAAACCGGAACTTTTCGATCTGGCCAAGGACAAGTCGGTAGTGGAAGGTCTGCTGGAGCGTGGGTATGACATCTACCTGGTTGACTACGGCGATCCCGGCCCCAGGGAAAGCGGTCTCGGCCTCGACTTTTATGGGGGAACCGTTCACCGTACCTACCTCGACATGATCGCCGCCATGAACCCCGGCCAGGAGATAAGCGCCATGGGCTACTGCATGGGCGGCACGCTGCTTTTGCCCTATCTGGCCAGACGGGCGGAGGAAAGGCTGAGGGAGGGTCGGCCCATGGACGTCCGGAAGGTCGTGCTGATGGCTTGCCCGGTCCAATTCGACGATGGTCCCAGCGGGCAAGGCCCCATGCGTTCGTTCATAAGGAAACGCTATGATCCCCTGGTGATGGAAAACCTCTTCGGAGACGTGAATGTGCCCCCCCAGGTTATCCAGGCCGGGATGAACGAGATTCAGCCGGGGATTCATTATACCGTTCCCCTGGGCTTCTATGGCCGGGCAGCCTACCCGGGGGCGATCGAGGACGCCGCGCCATTCCTTTACTGGCTGACCCATGGGACGAAATTCCCCGCCCGGGCCCATCGGGAATGGCTGGCGCACGTCTTCCTGGAAAACCGGATCGCGGAGGAAAGGTATCCCCTGCCGTCGTCAAATCCCGCCCTGGACGGCAAGGCGGTGAACATGGACAGCCTGCGGGAGGCAGGGGTCTCCATCTTCGATTACCGTGGCAGACGGGATCCCATCGCCCCGCCGGGATCGTGCGTGGCCAGTGAAAAATGGGGACTGCGGGAGGAAGGCAACCTTTCCATATCCACGAACGGATTGAATCGCACGATCGAGAAAAACATCGGTCACATCTTCGTGGTCAGCAAGAAATTGCTCGGAGAATTCCTTGTCGCCGCCTCCCGGTTCCTGGAAGGGTAGCGATGTAGTCCGTATCCAGTCGGCACCTGAAACTGGGGGTCTCCTCGATATCGTTCCCTCTGATATTGAGGACCTCCGATACGGAATCCACCAGTATCCCGATCATCACCTTCTGGCTGCGTCCCGAGATCTCCACCACGATAATGCAGGTCTTGTCCGTGTACGCCATCGTATCCATGGCGAATTTTAGCCGCAGGTCCACAATCGGGATGACCTTGCCCCGTAAGTTGATCACCCACTCCTCCCCCATCAGGCTGAAGGTCAGATACTTCCCCTCCCTGGCTGCCAGGGCTTCCGTCCCATGCTCACTCTATTCCCTTGACCAAAAGGCAGTATGATGCAGAGACAGGGGGGGAGGAAAAGAATCAGTCCGTTTTTTCTTCAGCCGTACCTCAATGCCTCCTAGTAACGACGGATCACCCCACGCGCCCTATGTGAACTTCAATGGAAACCTTTCGGGATGTTCTATGATTTCGGGAGTGAGGTCGATGTCTAGGGCGGGCCAATAGAAATGTCCGGGATATGGTTCTTCAACATTCAAGATTTTCCCAACGGGGGCATCCAGGAACCATGGGAAGTCTTCATAGGACATGAACAATTCCCTGTCACCGGCCAAGATCCAGACCCCAGTTTTGGAAATGTGCGTAACCTCAACTGTGGCGGCTTTCCCATGCCCTTGTAATTTCTGCATAATGTACCTCAATAATCCCTTCGATTTCCTTAAGGCGCGAACGTGAAAGCCCCTGATTTCTTGCAAGCTCAATTTCAGGAACCAGCCAGAATTTAGCTTCTCCGTCCGGACATGCCACGTGAATATGGGCGCGCGATTCTTCCCGCGAGAAGAAAAAGAAGCGATAGTCTTTTTCTCGTAAAACCGTCGGCGTCATGATCACATTGTAGAGACATCAGAGGAAGTATGTCAAACAACATATTCGATTGACAAAAACTTGCCTTTGACGGTTCGGAGTATAGGGAAGCCATTTTCTCGCGTCAAGGGGTATTTTTCACCGAAAATCAGTCGCAGCGACATGGAAGGGGGGATGGC
>JASGUC010000053.1 GCA_030057915.1 Pseudomonadota bacterium | reverse complement strand
GACCTGGTGAAGGAGTCCGCGACGTTTGCCGCGACCGGTTCCAATGTCCGCTGCAACTTCACCTTGCCGCCGGATTTGCACGCCTCCGAAATAGACCGAGGACAGATATCCCAGGTCATTCACAATCTGGTCCTCAATGGGGTCCAGGTCATGCCCCGGGGAGGGGTGATCGAGGTGACAGGGGAAAACATCCGCCTATCTTCCGACAATGAACTGACCCTGCCCGAGGGCGACTACGTCCGGCTAACCGTGCAGGATCAGGGGCCGGGCATCGGGGAGCAGGACCTCAAGCGGGTTTTTGACCCGTACTTTACGACAAAGGACAAGGGCAGCGGGTTGGGGCTGGCCGTGGCCTACTCCATCATTGATAAGCACAAGGGTCGGATCACGGTGGAATCGCCCCCTGGACGTGGGGCAAGATTCAGCATCTATTTGCCCGCCACCGTTGTTTTAGAGACAGCACAAACAGTAGAGTCCGTCCACCAGCCTGCAATGTCGGGATGTAGGATCCTGGTCATGGACGATGAGGAATACATCCGGGATATGATCACGGACATGCTGGATCTCATGGGGCATACTGCAATCACCGTGAAAAACGGAGAGGAGGCGATACGGGCCTATAAAGAGGCCTTGGGAGCGGGACAACGGTTCGATGGGGTGATCCTGGACCTGACGATCCCGGGCGGTATGGGAGGGAAAGAGACCATCGGGGCCCTTCTGGAGATGGACAAAGACGTCCGGGCTATGGTCGCGAGCGGGTATTCCAATGACCCGGTGATGTCTGATTATGCCCGGTACGGTTTTCGAAGCGCCCTTATAAAACCTTACCGACTCGCGCAGGTGCAGGAGGCGTTGGCTGCGATCTTGTGAAAGCGGCATCACGCCCCTGAAGTGAAATCTTTGAAAATCCATACGTTCCCCTCGCCCCGGTAAAATCCGGGGTCGGGAATGCCTTGAAAGCGCCGGATGCCGGCTGCCACTGGGATGGCGATAGGGGCTAAGAAACGGGATTTTCAAAGGTCTCGAGGCATGAACCCGGCGGGGCCGGGGGATAACGCACGTTCCCGTCGGGAAACGGGACGTCCAACGGCTGGACAGGGTGGATTCTTGACCGTTCCAGATTCGCAGCTCGCTGATCGTTCAAAAAGGACCAGGGCCCCCGGGAGGGGATCCGGAGCGGCCCGCTCTCCCGCCGCCGGCTCGCGGACCGTCCTGCGGGAGCGGGTAAAGGAACTGACCTGCCTCTACGGCATCGCCCAGATCGCCTCGGACTTCGATCTCTCCCTGGAAAGCAAGCTGGCGGCGATCGTCCGGCGCCTCCCGCCCGCCTGGCGGTATCCGAGACGGGCCCGCGCCCGGATCGTCTTGGACGGGCAGGACTTCCAGACTCCGAATTTCCGGGAGGGGGCCTGCCGGCAGAGCGCCGCCATATGCATCGCCGAGAGGGTCCGGGGCGCGGTGGAGGTCCATTATCCGGAAGACCGCGACCTGAGGGGAAAGACGCCCTTTCTCGACGAAGAGCGGAATCTGATCGACAATATCGCCAGGCAGATTTCCCTCATGATCGAACATGAGGAGGCCGTAGCCGCCAAGGCGGAACTTCGGGAACAACTCATCAAGGCCGATCGTCTGGCCGCCATCGGCCAACTGGCCGCGGGCGTGGCCCACGAACTCAACGAGCCGTTGAATGCCATTTTGGGGTTTGCCCAACTGGCCCAGAAGACGCCGGATCTGCCCTCCCAGACGCGAAGGGACATAGAGAGAATTGCCGATGCGGCCCTACATGCTCGCAATATCATTCGGGAACTGCTGATTTTCGCCCGTCAGGGCAAGCCCGGCGGCGCCCAGGTGAACCTGAACCGGATCGTCATGGAAGACCTGAACCTCTTCGTCCCTCTGTGCGAGAAGGCCGGCGTGGAACTCCGGAGGATCGTCGCCCCCGACCTGCCGGAGATCCCGGCCAATCAATCTCAGATCAGGCAGGTTATATCCAACCTGATCGTCAACGCCCTGCAGGCCATGCCCGGGGGAGGCATCCTTACGCTTCAGACCTCTTTCGACCAGGACTCCGTGCGCCTGCGGGTTGACGATACGGGTGACGGAATCGAGGAGGAGCTTAAAGACCGCATCTTCCTCCCCTTCTTTTCCACAAAGGATGTGGACCAGGGGACGGGGCTCGGACTTGCGGTGGCCCACGGCATCGTGTCCGCCCACGGAGGCGAGATATGCCTCGAGGACAAGTCGGGTAAAGGGGCCTGTTTCTCCGTGACCTTTCCCCGTTGTCGGGAAACCCTCGCGGGGGAGGAGACGCCGTGAAAGACCCACGGAACAAACGCATCCTGGTCGTTGACGACACCCCGGACGCCTTGGACATCCTGCAACGCAATCTCGCCTCTAAAGGCCATTGCGTCTTTACGGTTTCCAATGCGGCGGATGCGGTGAAGATTCTGGAGAGCGCCTCCATCGACCTCGTCATTACGGACTACAAGATGCCGAGGATCAGCGGTCTGGACCTGATCCGCCACATCCGTTCCAACTTTCATGAGACCGAGGTCATCATGGTGACCGGCTACGCCTCCGTGAAGGGGGCCGTCGAGGCCGTCAAGATGGGAGCGGAGGAGTACCTGCCCAAGCCGTTTACGGACGAGGAACTCTTCAGCGCCGTTGACCGGGCCCTCAACAAACAGGAACTGCGCAAAATCGTTCAGGACGGGAAGCCTTACGCGACGGCGGACAACTTCGGCATCATCGGCAAATCGAAGGCCGTGCGGAGATTGCTCCGGGAAATCGAGAAGGCCTCCCGTTCCCTGGCAACCGCGCTGGTTCTTGGTGAAAGCGGGACGGGCAAGGAACTGGTCGCCCGGGCCATCCATTACAGCAGCAAACGCGCCTCGGCGCCCTTCGTTCCGGTCAATTGCGGGGCAATCCCGGAGAAGCTGCTGGAAAGCGAACTCTTCGGCTACGTCAAGGGGGCCTTCACCGGCGCCAACGAGGCGCGGGCGGGGTTTTTCCAGACGGCCGACGGCGGCACGATCCTGCTGGACGAGATCAACGAAATGAGCCCGGCCATGCAGGTGAAGCTCCTGCGGGTGCTTCAGGACAAGCAGGTCTGCATGGTCGGCGCCAGAAAGATGCAGAAGATCGATATCCGCATCATCGCGTCGAGCAACAAGGACCTGAAAACCCTGGTCGACAAAAATCTCTTTCGCGATGACCTCTTCTTCCGCCTGAACGTCATCACCATTACGGTTCCCCCCTTGAGAGCGCGGCCGGACGACATCCCCCTGCTGGTCACCCATTTCACCAGGAAGTATATGGAAGAAATCGGGGGGCGCGCCCCGGTCTTCACCGACGAGGTGCTGCGCTCCTTCATGGGTTATGGCTGGCCGGGAAATGTCCGGGAACTCGAAAACCTTATCCATCGCCTCCTCGTCATGACGGACGGGAAAAGGATAGATCTCCCCGACCTGCCGCCGTTCATGCGCTTTTCCGCCATGCCCGGCGACCTCCCCCTCCGGTCGCTGGCCGAAGAGGAAAACGCCTATATCCTCAGGGTTCTGGCCAGCGTGGGCGGCAACAAGTCGCGCGCCGCGGCGATCCTGGGGATCGACCGCAAAACCCTGCGGGACAGGCTCAACAGGGTCATTCGCTGATCGTCCCGGCCCCTGGACACCTGAATCCGTGGGGCGAGCAGAACCCCGTCGTCATGGGAGGAGGGGCGGATTTCCGTTTTGTGCAAACTCACTTAAACCCAAATCTTCCATCAGGGGGTTCCCGCCCTCTCTAGGCGGCGCCGCAGATGGCGGCCGCAAGGATTTCCGGATGCTGCCCCAAGGAAACCGTCAGAAATTCTTCATCGCTTTCATTATGTCGTCTTCGCCAAGCGACCCGTTGGCCCATGACCCAGGGGCATCGCGTCATGAATCATGGGCCCGTGAGTCTTCCAATGGAAAATTTGGGTTAAACAACCAATCGCATCAGGGGTCAAGGGGATTGGCGGCAAAGATCGTCAGAAGCAGCTCTGAGTCGTCAAAAAGGCGGTATATGGGAGCGCGTCCGCTCAGTTTAATGCTCTCCTCGAGGATGATGGGCACCCCTTCGCCGCGCCTGTCCATGAAGAATTGTCTGTGTGGAGCAAAAACATCCTTCCCTTGTTCAACGGGGCAACGGGCGAGTAGGCTGGCAACCGCCTCGTTGCGCACAGCCTGTCGATATGGAAGGCTCTCGATCGTCATGGTGTTGACGATCGTTCCGGGAGAATAGATTTCCAGCCGGTCGGCAAACATCTTCAGGCGGATCTTCGCGCCGTGGATCGAATAATCCCGGTGAGCCACCGCATTGACAACAGCCTCGAAGACCGCCCTCAAATCGTATTGCGGCAGATCGCGGCGCCCCATGTTTTTGTATGCGGCCACCTTCATGTTTTTCCTCACAAAATGGCAGGCCTCCAGGATCTGCCGGTCCAGGGGGCCGTTGAGGTCCGCGGCGTCCAATTGGTATGCCTCTTCGGGATCGGATGTTACCGTCATCCCGCGATAGGCGACCGCCTGAATGAAAGCGTTCGGGAGCCAGCGCCTTGGATCATGCGTGGCAAGCAGGAGGCCGGCAACGGTCGGCCTGATGACACCGTCCGCATCTTGCCGGGCCATGGCGAGCTTCACCAGCAGATCCTCGCGGGCATCCCTGGACAGAGGCGAAGAAAAACGCCGCCAGAGATCCGTCACGAGATCATCAACAGCCGCATCGGCAACGATCTGCTCGTCGAAACGGATGATGCGGGTTTGGCTGCGCTGCTGAAAGAGGCGGGCCAGGTAATCGGGACGCATTGACCGCCTTGCGCTGCCGACGCGATGCATATATCCGCCCGGGCTCTGATGCACGAAAAGACTGCGATCCACATCGATCCGGATGACCGGGAGTTTCTCGCCAGCGGCGTCGGGCAACAGAAGACGTTCTATTTGAGGAACCAGCGACGGTTCGATGGAATCGGCGCATATCTCCCTGACAAAATCCTCAACCGCATCCAGCCGCTCGACCGGAATCCCCGTCACATTGCGTGTTTTGTCATCCACGCCCAGCAGGCAGACGCCACCCCTGGAGTTCGCGAAGGCCGCCAACTCGTCGGCCAGGGCATCGCGGCGGGGGGCGCTGATTCGTTTGCCGGCAAAGCGCACCGTCTTCAGCTCGAGGTAAGTATCTTCGCCAAGCCGGATTTTACCGAGCAGATCCGTAACGGTATTGAACATGACAATCCCCCCTATCAATGACAATTATCCCTAATCGATCCCAAGGCTCTTGGGTTATCCCTGCATACCATAAACAACTTTACGACGGAAGCGGAGGCAACGATTCGCGGACAAACAGGCAGCGCAAAGCTGTGGCGTCACCCGCGGCGCCGAAATCCGGCGCTCTGGAACACAGTGATATTTCTTGGCAATCGAAGGAGGCCAAAAAGTTTTTGCCTCCCCGGCGAATCGCCGCCATTGCGCCCTGGTTATAAGGATTTCCGGGATACGCGCAATGGTCGCGGATGAGAGCCGATCAGGCCTCATCGGTGCAAAAGCCGTTTCGCTTCCGCGGCGGAGAGGTCAACCCCGAGGAAAAGTTTGAAAAACTGTTGGGTCTCCTTAACCATGTCGATACGGAAGCGGTCCGGATAGAGACGACTCGCAACCCATTTAACGCCCAGGATCCTCATGAAGGAAGGGGGCCGGTCAAACCAGTTGAAGGGTTGGTTGGGGATGAGATAAACCCGATTATTCTTTACGGCCCTGAGACTTTGCCAGCGGGGATCGCCAAACACAGTGCGGTAAAAAGCACCCTCGAAGGCGAGAATCACATCGGGATCATAAAACAGCACCTGTTCGAGGGAGATCTTCTCCATGCCGTACGTATCCCGGGCCAAACAGCGATGAACGTTCCGTCCGCCGGCCAGATCGATGAGTTCCGTGTGCATGGAGGTATCGCAATCGGTATTGAGGCCATCCATCCCCTCGGCGTAATATACGGAAACCTTTTGCCGCTCATCGATCCCGGCGGTAAATGCCTTGATATCGACGAGGGTCTTTTCGGTATGAGCGGCGAGCTTCTTGGCCCTCTCTTCACGGCCGAGCAGGCGGCCCAGATACATGATCGCCACGGGATAGTCATGAACGACATCGAGATTTACGGCCACAACGGGCGCCGGTACGACCTTCATTACCGCTTCATTGGCCTTCGAATCGAAGGCGGAGTTACGCTTTTGGATAATGATGATCTCCGGTTTTACCTTCAAGATCATCTCCACGTTCGGTTTGTTCGCCTGGCCGTACCAGCCGCCGAGCAACGGCAGGGACATCATCCTGCTGCGGAGATAGGGCCGCTCATGGTTACGGATGGGAGCGGCGAGCCCGGCGAGCATGTCGGGGTCGAGGGCGTAAAGCAGATTGGTCAGGGACGGCGAAGGGCTGTAAACCTTTTGGGGCCTGGCGGCGATGGAGAATTTCCGCCCGAACATATCGGTGATTTCCCTCCCCGGTGATTGTTGGGCAGGCACGAGGAGAGCCACAAAAGAAAGAGCCATCAACAGGCCCAGGCGCCAGCGTCGCGCCGTCGGCTGCCTCGTTTTGGCAATTCCCATTATTTGCCTCCGCTGTCCGTTGCCGAACATACGATCACATGAAGGTCGTGGCTTCGTCCTTAACGATGACCTTTCCCGTCACGCCGACAGCCTCCTGACGATATCATCGTAGTCCTTGATCATGGTCACAAAGCGAATACCGCCTGTCCTCTTGATCTGCATAAAAGAGGCCCCCTCGCCGACAGATCTCAGCACCACCTCTTTTTGTGTCACCACGCTTCCCGCCAGAACGTCGATGCCATAGTCAAAAAATATCTCGGAAAGGGGCGTGGTGGGGCCAAGAAGCATCTTGACGCTATCCGGGCGGCAAAGTCCGAGAATGCCGGGAAGGGTATTGTTCAAGAGGGTAGTGCTGGAGATGATAACTATGTCCGACTGGGGGAGGTAAACGCTTCCATCCTCCTCCGGATAGTCCCCCGGCCGGGGCCGTTTCTCAATGATCCAGAGGTTCCCGGCTTCTTTCGCCAAGGCATCCAGACGGGGAAAGTGACCGATAATGGAGATATTCTTCCCCTTGCCCACATCGCTTGCCATTTGCAGTCCATCGACATCGGCGTATCTGTTCGCATCTATCTCGATCAGGGAGTTGATGGCGGCAAGGCCCAGGGAGGCGAGCCCCGTATTGCCGTCGAGGCAGTGCCGGGCCAGTGCGAGGGCACTCATCTCGGTGAACGAGCCCTCCCTGCCCTCTCCGTGACCGTGGCTGCACATCAGATCCTGAGCCATCGTCGAGGCCAGGCCCACCCGTCTGCTCACCACCGCCGTCCAATGGAGCCCCCGTCGTACATGCTCCACCGGGGCGTCATCCTCGATGTTTTCCATTATTCTCTTGAGCACTTCCATGATTCCTCCTGCAATTCAGAATTCTCGATTCTATCCATCGCCTTTTTCAGGCGCCTTTGTCATGTCTTGCATCCGCGCAATCGACTCTCCTTATCATCCCCTTGCGACCTTGCGCATCACCATTGTTCGCCCCTCCCGTTGACCGGCATCTCCCATGCAGCCGCAGATCGTCTGGGGAACGCAGGCCCGGAAAACGCCATTGTCGAGCACGTTGACGCTGGCGTTGTAGAGTCGGCGGAGGTTCTGCGTGTTGATGATCTCTTCCGCCGCGCCGGCGGCCATGACGGTGCCGTCCTTGATCATGACGGCCCGATCCGCAATCCACAGGGCGTGTTCGGGAGAGTGCGTGGCCTTTATGAACGTGTATCCGTCCCGTGACAGCCTGATGATCTGATCGAGGAGCTTCAACTGATTGCCGTAATCGAGGCCGCCGGCCGGTTCATCCATGATGAAGGTCCTCGCCCCCTGGGCAAGGGCCCGGGCAATGAGGGCAAGCTGTCGCTCTCCGCCGCTGATCTCCGTGTAGGCCCGATCGGCCAGATGGAGGATGGAAAGGCTCTCCAGGGCCTTCTTGGCTATCTCCCCGTCGGATTTTGTGTATCTGAAAAAGAAGGTCTTGTGAGGGATTCTCCCCATCATCACGATGTCCCGAACGGTGTAAGGGAAGGAAGTCTTGTGGGTCTGGGGCACATAGGCCATTTGTCTGGCGACATATTTGGCCCCCAACCGCCGGATATCCTCGCCGTTATAGAAGACACGGCCCCGGTCGGGACGTAAAACGCCCAGGATGATCTTGATCAGCGTGCTCTTGCCGCAGCCGTTGGGTCCGAGCAGGGCAACGACTTCACCTTCCCCAATGGTCATATCGATGCCGGTAAGGACGGCCTTCTGGGTATAGCCGAAGGATATTCCTTCCAATCTGATCAACGGATTCAGTCCCATCCCCTTTTGGCCTTCCTTAGAATAGCGACAAAAAATGGTATGCCGATGAGCGAGGTGGTGATGCCGATAGGGATTTCCACGCTGAAAAGCATCCGGGACACGTCATCGACAATGATGAGATAAATGGCGCCGATGAGGGCGCTGGCGGGGATGAGGATCTTGTTGTCCGGGCCTACGAGCATCCGGGCGATATGGGGAATGATGAGGCCGACCCAGCCGACCATCCCCGCCAGGACCACCGTCAGGGCGCTCATCAGCGTGGCCAGGAAGATGAGCAACATCCGTATCCCTTCCACGGGAATACCCAGCGAGCGCGCCTCTTCGTCCCCCATGCCGAGGGCGTTGAGATACCCGGAAAAGAGGATCATGAGCATAATGCTTACCAATTGAGGGACGCCGGCGAAGACCAGGGTCCGGCAATCCACCATGGACAGGCCGCCCATGAGCCATTGGACAATGGCGGGCAACTGGTTGGTGGGATCGGCAATGTATTTGATGATCGATAACAGGGAGGTGAAGAGGGCGCTGCTGATGACGCCGCCGAGAATCAGGAGGAGGATGGCGTTTCCCTTGTGCATCTTGGCGATGCCCACGGCGATCAAAACGGAGAACAAACCGAAAATAAAGGTGAGGCATTGCACGGCGAGCCAGGAATCGGAAAAGACCATGCCCAGGGCCGCTCCCAAAGAGGCCCCGGCGAGGACGCCAAGGAGGGAAGGCGATACGAGGGGATTTACGAACATGGCCTGAAAGGAGGCCCCGGCCACGGAGAGGGAGGCGCCGATGAGGGCCGCCGCCAGGATGCGGGGCATGCGAATGTCAAGGAGGACGCTCCTGAGCAAACCATACCGCTCGGGGTCCATGACGCCGACGTTGAATATTTTGAACAGAAAGAAACCCGCGATATCGATCAGCTCGAGGGGGTATTTGCCGATGGTCAACGAAACAGCCGCCGTTAGCGCCAGGATGATCGACAGGAGGGGAAAGAGGACCTTCTTCACCTTCAACTTATTCCTTCTCCCACCATATTACCGCCCAGCGGACGACATGGGCGGGCAATAGCCTCCAGAAACCGGAATGATAGGCCAGGTGTTCCCGAAAATAGGCATAGATCCGATCTTCTTCCTGGGAGGTCAAATCGCCGAACATCCAGCGGACAGACTCCACGGCCTCTTCAAGGCCGCGGTATGCCTTGTTGCGTCTTTCCTGAATAAAGTCCACATTCGCCCGGATGCCCATCTGATAGAGGAGATTGTAATAATAGATGTAGTCGGGACCGGGATCGAAAGGTCTGCCGATTGCATCGAAGAGACGCCGGTCACGGGGTCCGTCCCCGACGACGGTCACGATATAAACACGTTTCCTCGCAACTGCGTCAAGCTTCATAATCGAAGCTTGCAAATCACGGACAAACATGGAGCGGGAGGCGACGGCCGCCTCGTAGGCGCCAATCCCCAACTCCCGCCAGTCATCTTCCCAACCGCCGTGAATGGTTTTGATGTTGCTGACACCAGTTGCCGCGCAGCCTTTGTTGACCTCGTCCAGCATCTCCCGGGAGAAATCCACCGCCGTGACGGAAGTGACCAGCTTCGCCAGGGGAAGGGCAAGGGCGCCGCTTCCACAGCCCATATCGAGGACCGTCCAGTGGGGTTCGGGCTGCATGATGGATATAAGCTGGCCGATGTAGTCCGTATCCTTGAGCTTGGCAAAGGAGGCCGCCCTCCCGTCCCAGAAGGAGGCATCCCGCTTTTGGAAGTCCCGCAAGGCAAACTGGGCCCGCCAGACACGGTTCCAATCGACAGACTTTATATCGGTGATTTCATAGGGCAATTCAAATGGTTCGGCTGGTCCGGCGCGGGATTCCCCCGGGACCGATTTGTCATTCACCCTTACTTTTCCTCCCGCAGTGAGTAATAGTTCTTCCCCGCCACGCAGGGCCGGCAGAGGAATTTGCCGTTTATCTCCTCGTGCCGCATATCCATGACCCGCTCTCCGCAGCTTTCACAGGTGACGATAAGGAGGGGTCGGCCCGGCAGGTCTTCGGGTTTCAGCTCGACACGAACCTCCCTGGTTTCAAAAAGCTCCTCCAGAGGCAACATGGTGTATGCCTCCGTATGGGGCGCCTTTTCGATATCTTCCCTGGTCATCACTTTGTTCCCTTCCTTATTTTTCGCCCATACCCGGACGGCCTTGCCCGTCTTGAGGTTGATGAAGGTCGCCGCCATTTTCCCGTAATCGCAGATCTTCAACGAGCGCTTTCCGGGGTGACAACCCGTCACCGCCAGAATCGCATCGCTTGCGCAGCGGTCCATCTCGAAATAGACGATAAGATTTTTTCTGTCGGCGCCCTTCGGATCGGTGATCCCGATCTCGCGGAGCCCAAGGATGGCCATCCTGACGCCGATGACGGTCCCGGCGCAGGCCTCTCCATGAAACGCCTTGGCTTCCTTTAGACAGCTTTCAAAGTCCAGCATTTGATTCGTCTCCATCTTTCCTTCCTCCATCTGATTTTGCGCTCGTGGCTGTTATCGGTAAAGAGGTGCAAGGGCGCCTTGTTCGCGGTAAAGTCTCTCCATCCCCAGGGCACGGGCGCGCAAGCGTTGACGGGCTTTTCTTCATTCCTCATGCCTTGCGCGGGGTCGTTGCCGTCACTCCAGGCGATAGACGATGGGGATGACCAGCTCCGCTTCCACGGGCGGCCTGGGAAAGGGCGCCGTTTCTTGCACGGTCTCGATGGCGCTTCTATCGAGCATCTTGAAACCCGAGCCTTGAATGATCCTGAAGGCCCTCGCCGAGCCGTCCGCGGCGATGACAAAGGAGAGAACGACCTTTCCCTGCCAGCCCATCCGCTTGGCCGCCTCGGGGTAGGTAACATTCCTGAGTATCCTGTCCCGGATATAGGCGAAATGGGCGCTCAAATATCTGGCCCTGGCCGCTCTTGTGACAACATCGCCGGCGACCGACTCCGCTTTTACCCCTGGAGCTTCTTGTTTTCCCCCGACAAGTTCGCGGGCCTCATTCGTTCCCGCTTCCTCCTCGTCCCGCATGCCTATGCCCATGGGCATCCTTTCCAGCTCCCGGGTTTCCGGAAGCGTGGCCGAAGGCATCACCTCCACCGTGGAAGGACGCACGAGACTCGCCGCCGACCGTTGCGGAGCTTCTCCCTTCCTGACCGTGGGGAGGGCGGCGGTCTTTATGGGCTTGGCCTCGGGAAGAGGCGCCGGCGCCGCCTCAACCACTTTGGCGACCCGTGGGGAGGGAAGGAGATCGAAATCGAGGACCGTCGCCTTTATGCCCTGCTCCATGAAGATGCCGGAAATGATCGCCGGAACAAGGATGGCCATGTGCATCAAAAAAGACAACTGGAAGGCCCTGACTTGGTAATTCATGACCCTTCCTCGGTCTGGAGACTGACGCGGGTAAATTCCAAACCCTTGACGACATCCAGGACGCCGACAAAGTTTTGGAGGTGACAAAGGCGATCCGCGCGGATCAAGACAGGGGCCTTCCTGTTCATTTCATCCAGGTTGGCTTTCAAGTCGCCGAGGGAAACGGGGCGGGAGTTCAAATACACCACCCCATCCCGGTCGATTTCGATCATCTGCGTTTTCAGGGATTCACCCGAAGTATGGCGCGCCTTGGGCAGGTCCAGGGGGATCACGCCGACGGCGATAAAGGAGGAGGTGGTGAGGACAACAGTCAGGAGCACCAGCATGACATCCACGAGGGGGATGACATTGATGTAGTCAAAGCTCTTTTCTTCCATGGGCAATCTCCCAGCTCATGAGGAGCACCTTAATTTTCCTCAGGAGGATATTGTATGACGATATGGAGGGAATGGCCACCAACAGGCCGACGGCCGTGGCTTTCAGGGCCAGGGCCAGTCCGATCATGATCCTGCCCGTGTCCATGAGTCCCTCCTTGCCGATCATGAAAAAAGTGAGCATGATGCCCAGAACCGTTCCCAGCAGACCGAGATACGGGGCATTGCTGCCGATGGTGGCAATGAGATGAATCTTTTTCGTGAGTTCCATTTCCAGCGTGGTTTTATCCGGAAAAGCCTCGAGTTTTATATGCTTAAAGAAATAGAACCGTTCAATGGCAATTCCCAGGGCAATCACGCTGAGAAATACCAGCAAGCCGATGACTCCATAGTCTATGGCAATGCTTAGCCACTCCATTGTTCGCTCCCGAAAACAGCCGCCTTACGCCTGCCCCCTGTCCTCCTAAAGATATTTCGCCGCCAGCCCTACCCAGAAACTGCGTCCCGGCGCCGGGTAGCCGACCTCCGGTTCGTAGTTTTTATCGAAAATATTTTTGCAGGCCACATAAGCCTCAAAATATTTCCAGATCGGTTGGGTGAGCTTGGCATCGAAGATCGTGTAATCACTCGTCTTCTGTACTTCATTGGTCGGCTTTGACGGGGTCGGGAGTTGGCAGTACAAGTCTCCGACATAGGTCATGTCGAAATCGAGGCGGGTTTTGATCACGGGTAGGGAGTATTGCATGGCGAGGTTTACCTTATGCCTCGGAACATAGGTCACATCGTCCGTCACCCGCCCTTCGCTACGATTGCGGGCCTCTTCGTATGTATAGTCGGCCCGGAGCACCAAATCATCCAGGGGGTAAATCTCGGCGCTCACCTCCAGGCCGTATAGTTCGACCTTGTCGTAGTTGACGTAAGACGGATATTTCAACTCGGGCGGGGTGTCCCTGGTGATCATGTCGTCAACATCGTAATAGAATGCCGAAACGCCGGCTTTGGCATACGTGGATAAGGGGCGTGACACTCCGAGGGTGTAATTCAGACTTCTTTCCGGCTTCAGATCCGGATTCGGCTTGTCGCCGCCGAATAGCTCGCCCAGATTCGGGAAACGGGTCTTTTTGGCCACGGAACCGAATAATTTCGTTTTATCGGCGAAGGTGTATGCAACACCCCCCATGGGATTCCAGGTATCGGTGTTGCCCGTGGGGTGTTGGGTCTTATAATCGAAATCGCCGTTCTTCTTGGTTTTTGTTGACTCCGCTTTGTCCACCTTGAACCAGTCATAACTGATGCCGGCCACAACGGACAAATTCTTCACGAAGTTGAACTCATTTTCCACGCCCACGGAACCGGTGAAGGAGGTGGATTCGTCAAAAGGCAGGTAATTATCGGCGCGCTCCTCATGATTGTCCTTTTTGTAGTGGGCGGAAAATCTCAGGGTATCCCAGGCAACCGGTAGATAATCGGCAAAGAAGGACACGCCCATTAAGTAATCCTTGTACGTGCTGAGGGCGAGCTTCCTGTCATATGTTTCATCATCATAGGACGCGAGGTCATCGGTGTGATCGTGATAAAAGAGCTTCGCCTTCAGGATTACCTTGTCAGATATCTTTTGTTTGGCGTCCAGATCGATCCCCCAGTCGATATAATTGGGAAGGCGGGCAAAATTGGTGAAAGCGGGCTTATCGGGGAAATACCTTATGGAATTGGCCGCTGAATTGGTGGAGGGCGCCCAGGCCTTATCTCGGTCCAGGTAATGAAAATTCACGTAATACTCGGAATCTTTCGTTGGTTCTATCCCGACCTTGGCCCAGACATTATTGCTTATGTAGTCCGAATTGACCCGTTGACCCTTCTCCTGAACGATTCTTAAAAATTGGGGTTTCCCTTTTTTATTGCCGATCCCGCTTGGCGTGGGCTCAAAATCCTCGGACAGACGATAACCGTTTGACCTGGCATGGGTGTAATTCAGCCAGTAATTGAATATCCCGGCCTTCATGCCGTGCGTGGCGGAATAACGTTGCGACTCGTAATTGCCAAACTCCATGGAGGCCCTGGCGTAGGGCTTGTCGGAGGGCTTCCTGGTGACAACGTTGATGACCCCGCCCAGGGCATTGGCCCCGTAGAGGACGGAAGCGGCGCCCTTGGTGATCTCGATTTTGGCGATATTCTCTGTGGGAATCTGGTTCAAATCCAGCAGGCCATATCTGGTCTCATAATAGGGTACCCCATCGATCAGCACGAGAATCCGGTGCTGAGCAAAACCGTGGATAGAGACATTGGGCGCGTTCTTTGCGCCCGTGGCTACGCGAACGCCGGGGGCATGAAATAATGCCTCGGCCAGGGTCTTGCTGTTCGTGGCCTCGATATCGCCGGCGGTTATTTCGTTGACGATGGCTACTTCCTTGATCCCGGCATTTTCCGCGGAAATCACGACTTCTCCAAGCTCATAGACCTCGAATTCCTTCCCGTTTTTTGCGGCGCGGGTCTCCTTGACGCCGGATTTTTCCGCGGAGACGCTGGTTTCACTGGGCGGTGCGATTGACGGTTCCACGGCCCAGCAGATGTTCAATAGAAAAAGACTAAACAACGGCCATAAAAACAATTTCTTACGTTTCCAAATGGCTCCCTTGTTATGATGATCGTTTAAACTTGAGACGGAAGAAGCGACATGGCGCTTGGGGAATGAACAGGATTGCAATGCGGCGACAACCTCCGATGGGATATATAATTTTTAACATATGTTTATAATTGCATATGTTAAAAATGGCAACTACCATCTTGAGGCCAATGTGTCAAGAGGACTTTTGGGCATCAGAGCAGGTTTCGCTTGAGGAAGGCCAAGCCAAGCAGCGCGCCAAAGCCAATCCAGGCAAACGTAGAAACCCAGACGCCGATGATGAACGGCCGGGGGCGGTACTCGACACGCAACAGGTGTTCACCCGCAGCAAGGGGTATGGCCATCAGGGTGTAGTTGGCCGGCATAATTTCATACTCCCTTTGTTTCCCCGCCGTTAGCGAGCGCGCCCGCCAACCCCGGCTGTAGTTATCGGTGACAAGCAACATCGCGGGGACGGCGATATGCGCCTTGACCGTCAAGCGATCCCCCCCGCTCTCCAAAATCGCGCAGGTATTTCGGGTGCCCGCCTTCACAGGCCCGGACATGGGCAAAGGCGGCGGGGCGCTCTTTTGGATATTTCCACCTTCGCCCCCAGGAATGTTCACCGGCACACGCGGTGAATCCACCGCCATATTGGCATCGGTCGCCGGCAAATCTGTCGTCATGCCGGCATGTGTTATTGCAAGCTTCGGCTTCCTTTCGAGAATCACCGTCTGGCGCGGATCAAAGGTCGGCTTCCCCAATTCCCGGAAGACCTCCTCCCTGTCTCCCGCGACCCGCCAATCGCCCACCAATAACGCCCGCGGCAACCAATCCCCGAATTCCCGGACCTCGATGCCTTTTTCTCCCGCGATGAAGGCATACCGCAGCCGGAGCATCCTGAAGAGGGGATGATATTGATTAATTTTCAGGTAGGTCGTCGCCCGGTCCGGGTCGGCCCCCTGGGTCCAGGCCATGAACTGCACATACCTCCCCAGCGCCGCCGGCCCGTATCCCCAGATGTCCTGGGCCCCCGTGGACAAGGCCGTATTGGGATTGACAAGGTTCAGGACCCGGTAATCGCCGGGATGGGCCGCAAGAAAGCCCTTGAATTGAGAAATCTGCAAATCCTCATAGGCGAAGGTCGGGCGGCTCGCACGTCCAAAGATGAACATCTCCACAACAGCCAGGAGGATCAAGGCATAGACGGCCCTTGGCGATGAACGCCGCAGATAAATGAGCCCCCCGGCTATGAACGCGACCCCCGCGGCGGCGAACAGGCCGGCGGCGGCAAATTGCCGGGCGTCATGGAGAAAATGTGGGTTTTTGTATAATTCCCCGGACAGATAGGATTCTCTCGAACCGGCGACAAGACTGACCAGGGCATTCCAGAGAGAAGGACCGCCCGTTGCCGCTTCCCCGCCGGGAAAAGGCGCATAATACAGCCAGATCGCCAAACCGCCCAAAAGCACCGCCACCACGAGGGGAATCTCGGCAAACACAGAGGACGTCCTCACTGCGCCAACCCCGGCGTCCCCCGCTTCCCCCTCCCGTCCTATGCCAGATCCCGCCGCCGGGTTCGCCTCCCACCCCGGCGCATACCCGGCCTCCCGCCCCGCCGCGGACGCCGCCCCGGAGGTCTCTTCTCGCCCTATGTCAGCCTTAGATCCAGGCACCCCTTTCGCCTCCAGGTCTGCCCCCCGACTTGCCTCCCGTCTCCCCTCTCCTTTCGCACCCCCCTTCACCTCCCCTTTCACCTCCCTCCCCGCCGCGGGCGCCACTCCGGAGGTCTCTTCCCGCCCTATGTCAGTCTCAGATCCCGCCGTCCCTTTCGCCTCCAGTTCCACTCCCCGACTTGCCGCCTGTCTCCCCTCCCCTTTCGCATCCCCCTTCACCTCCCCTTTCGCCTCACGTCCCGCCCCCCGGATCACCAAATCGCATCCGTAACCGGCCAGCATGATCCAGAACATCGACGCAAAGAACATGAACTTCGAGGTCCCGCGAAACTTGTCGAAACCGGGGAGCCAGTAAAACAGCGGCTTGAAGAGCGGCGTATGCGCCCCCAATGCCACAATCGCCAGGATGGCGATCATGACGAACAATTCAAACCGGCGCCGTCGATCTCCTTTCAATGCGCCAAAGACGGCCATGCAGAAACCGACTACCCCCGTAAACAGACACATTTCCCACAGGTAGCAGCGCCCCCAGTAGGGAAAATCCTGGATGTCGCCAAAGAAAAACGGCGCGACCAGGGTGAGGAAATTCTCCGGGGGAAAGCTGAACATGGCGGCAAAGCTCACCGCGACCCCCGTCGCCCGCACCCCTTCTCCCGCCGCCGCAAGCGCATGCAGGAGATGAAAGGCGCTCAGGAGCAGCCCGCCCGCGGCAATGCCAAAGAGCCCCAGGATGGCCGCCCGCCGGCGTTTGACCCCCGACAGGCGGACAAGGCTGTACAGGATCGCCGTCAGACCCATATAATAGACGTACTGAAACTGCCCGGTGAGGACCTGCATGGCCACGGCAAAGGCCCCCAGCAGCGCCCACCGCAAAGACGGCCGCTCCACCATCCCGTCCACCGTCATAAGGATCAGGGGCGCCCAGGTCATGGCGCAGAGGTTGCACACATGCCCCGCGAGGACGTGCAAATAGAAAGGCCCGGAAAACATGAATATCACCGCCGCCGTGAGCGCGGCCAAAGGATGCAGGCCCCGCCGGGCCGTCCACAGGTACATGAAGAAGCCCGCCAGCAGGACATGCAGGGCGATACCCCAATTGACGGCCAACGGGAGGGGAAGAAAAAGATGCAGCGCGAGGGACGGATAAAGGGCCGTGGCAAGAGAAAATGTTCCCGAGAAGACATGGGGAATCCACAGGGAAAGATTGCCCTTCCTCAACTCACGGGAGAGAAAATCGAAGCCGGACAACTCGCCGTTATAGAGGTCCAGACCCTTGGCGGACAGGATCAGACCGTCGTCGAAGAAGAGGACATCGCCGAACATCCCCAGCATCAGGACCGCCAGGACAAACAGGGCGTGGCGCCAGTCGAAGGCGTCCCATGGACGATTGTCGCGGGCTTGACGAAAGGATCCGGATTCGGGGCGTGCGTCGCTCATAAATACCCCTCCTATCGGGAACGAAAAGAAAAACGGGAATGGCCGAGGTAGCTGAAAACCGTGCAGATCAGGATAATCACCGCGGCGGCGATCTGCGGGGTCATTCCCGCCAGTTCTACAAAGATGGGGAGCAGGATCAGACTCAAAACAAAACTGAAAAGGTATGTGCCGGCAAAGCGGACATATTCCCGGAGGGCCGCCCACCCCTTCTCGGGCGACTTGAAGGTGATATGCTTATGGAAAAAAAAGGCGTTCGTAATGGCCAGGATGCTGCCGATCACGCTGGCCGTCATATAGGCCACATAGTGGGGGGAGAGAAGATCACGGAACAGGGCATACAGGACAAGAAAAACGACATAGCCGAAAAGGGTGTTCCAGACGCCCACAATCAGGAAGCGTATCTTGACTTGATGCCGCCGCCATAACGACCCGCCCCTAGTCTTCAAAGCTGCACCCGGCGTTCAGTCAAAATTGATCCGCTCCTTCTCGATGACCAGTGGCCGCTTCAGGACCTGGGTGTGGATGGCGCCGATATACTCACCCACGATACCGATGAAGAAGAGCTGAACGGAGGCGAAGAAAAACAGCACAAGGAACAGATCCTCAGGAAGCTCCTGCGTGGGGCCTTGAACAGATGACTCCAATTCATCAATTGCTTTTCTTGAATAATATGCACGGCTACCAAATTCTGGCATCCGATCCGTCCATCCACGCTTGTTTGCTTTATGCATCACTGATCCGCATAAACATCTCGGCTGATAAATGGGAATTGAATGTCAATGGAGGGTGACGGCAAGATCTTTTCTATGATACGACTCTCTGATTCGAAGATCGGGTCAACCAAGGCGTCAATATACTTTGCCACTTTTCCAGGGATAATACGGTAAAAACACCGAGTGCAAACATTGGCTGGAATGCCTATCACTTCCACTTCCATTTCAACATTTTGCCTTTTGTAGTGCAGGTTGATTAATTTAGCCTCCATCTCTCCGCCACATTCGGGGCATTTTCGCTTCCTTATCAGTGCCATTACGCCACCTCTTTATTTTCTTGCTTTCCTCGTTTTATAGTTAAGCCAATAATTGCTATCCGGCACATACGCAGTAACGATAACAGGTTCTTCACGAAGAGAATAGTCAACAATGATATGTACCGGCAAGCCTTCTTCTTTCAATTGAGCGTAAATCAAAACTCTTTCCCGATCCAAAAACGGCCACATGTCTTCCATTGGCTTGGATTCCATTGTTAGCAGATTATCCACTGACCAAGGAACCCAAAGATTCCATCATGGGCATCCATTTGCAAAGAATTCCTTGTGTTGCTATCCCCTTGCCGGAATGAAAATCGTGAATGACCAAAATAACTTACAACCGTGGTTATGGGAATGAGAAAAGCACCGGCGGTCTTCGGATCAAACGACAGAACCTCAACAAAAAGTGGAAGCAACGCAAATCCGAGAATGTAATCACATTTCCACCATTAGCAAACTGTTCAATGCCTAAATCAAACCGTTTCCAACCCAAAATCACGCAATATGGCAACCGGCATGTGGGAGCCGAACCGTTGCCGGATAATTGCCGCCACCTCGTCGGAATAGCTGGCCGCCATAATGATTATTGCGTCCACCGGGTCCGAAAGAAGTGCTTCGGGGGCAACGATGGGCAGATGTGTGGCCGGAGTATATCTCCCCTGTTTAAAAGGAGCGGAATCAACCACGTATCTGATTCTATCCGCAATGCCGGTTAGTGAGATAGCGGCCAAGGCTTGATGCCCAGCACCCCAAACAGCCACACGCTTCACCGCAAACCGGTTTAGATATGCGTCTATTTCGTCTTTGATTTTTATCCGATAATCATGAAAATGCGAAATGTCTATCCGAGTCCGCTTTTTTACAACAACGGAAATGACATAGGCGTCACGCAACTCTTGATAATCCATCACGTCAAAACCGTTAAGCCGCAGGGTGGTCTGTAGCGTCTCTTTGGTAAAGTACAGCAGATGGTCGCCGATAAATTCAGAAAAAAGGTTTTTTCGCAACACCATGGCCAAATTCGGGACTTCGATCAAACCAACGGCATTGTCCGCCAGATTATCATAAATCACCCGCAACGCGACGTTGGGCTGGGGCATGTGTTCCAAAAACATCAACAAGAGAAATGCGTCAAAGGGAGCTTTTTCCAACACACATGTTTCCCCATCGGGATAACCTTGCGAAACATCCAAACCATTCTTCAGGCACTCCGCAACCGCCTTTTCCGAATACTCCAACCCATAGGCTTTGACATCAAGTAGCGAAAGCAGAGAAAGAAATTCGCCCCGTCCGCATCCGAACTCAATAATTTTCTTACCTCGAAGGGAATACCTATGGACAAAATCGGCAAACTGCCGCATTTTGTCAGCTTTTATAACCTCCGAAACAGCGGAGGCGCGAATTACCTCACGATAATATGGAACGGGTTCGTTGCTCAACTGTACCAAGCCGCAACCAAAACACTGGCAGACTTCCAGATCAACGCCTTTGTCGAGCGCCAAAACTGATGCGTCCGGAAAATTTTGCGCGGCCTTCGGCATGTTCGCATACCGCAGCAACGGCGCCGTGAAAAACTCTCTGCCGCAAACCCTGCAAGTGTTAATTACGGTCATCTGTCATATACCTTGGCAAGAGAAAAATGCTTAAATACCAAGAGCATAAAAGGGAAACTCCATATCCGAAAATGGTGTTACAGACATTGATAATGGGGAAGCAAATTTTCAACTGATGATCCAGCCATAATTGTCGCCATGATTTTTCAAAGCCAGGCACCGTTGTAACTAATCAAAATTGATTCTTTCCTTCTCAATAACCAGCGGTCGTTTTTTGACCTGTGTAAAGATGGCGCCGATATATTCTCCGATAACGCCAAGAAAAAACAACTGCACGCCACCAAAGAAAAAAATCCCGATTATCATTGGCGCCATACCCAGTTGGAAACTATCCCAGTAAATCAGCTTGTATATGAAATATGCCATCGCCACCATGAAATTGATAGCGGCAACGAAAAAACCAATAAAACTGGCAATCCTAAGAGGAATAATTGAGTCTCTGGTGATTCCCAGCATGGCCTGATCATATAAATTATAGAAATTGTTTTTTGACTTTCCTTTTTTCCTTATAGGTTGAACATACTTAACAATCGCCTTTTCAAAACCTATTTCACCAAGGAGGCTTCTAATGTCAGGGCATGGATCATCCAGTTTTCTCAATATATCAAGGATGGTTTTATCATAAAGCCCGAATCCGCAGTAATTTGAAACAATCTGGATGTTGGATACTTTATTGTAAAGATTGTAATAAAACTTCCTGATCGCAAACATGACGGATGATTCTTCACTTTTTTCCTTGATTGCAAAAACAACTTTATAACCTTCTTCCCATTTTCTAACTAAATCTTTGATGACTGGCGGCGGATCCTGAAGATCAGCCATTACAACTATTGAGGCGTCTCCCCGGGATTGCATTAGGGCATGATAGGGAGATCTGGCAACACCAAAATTTCGAGAATTGATAATGACTTTAACATTAAAGTCATTTTGAGCGATTTCACGCAATATCGAAGCAGTTCTATCCGTTGAGGCATTGTCAATAAAGATATGTTCATATCGGTAAGCAGGAATTTGCGCAAAAACATCCTTCACCTGTTGATAAACTTCCCTGACGTTTTCCTCTTCATTGAAGCAGGGTGTGACGATAGTGATGAGCTTTTGCATCCTTTGCTGTCCTTGTTAGAGAAATTTATTTAATCGCAGAAATCATCCTTGTTAAAAATTTCCGTGTAAGGAACGGGGAGTTGTTTACCATAAAATTTTGTCATGTAGTTCTCGATGAAGTTCCTGTCTTCGCCTGATAAGCATTTTGGGTTGTATTCCCTGAAGTGTTTTATGCTCATGCCCCGATTCATAATATCCTTAAGGCTTTCTTCGAAGATATTGCCGATTCCGATATGGATATAAACGCAGGGAAGAACATCGCCATACTGGGTAATATGCAGACACGCGGTCACCGCCCCGCATCCTTTGTCCATGCCGTAGGAGGGGAAAGTGTCACGGTGCAAGACCGGATGTACCGCATGCGCCTTCATCAGGAATTCCGCGTCTTCCTCGCTGATTAAAACTTCATGCTTGCCTTCCCATTCGCCGGTGCATCGGGCTATCAACACGTCAATGGTGAACCCATGCATCGTGGCAAACTCCGCCATCTGAAACAAACTTTCTGTCTGACAGTTCTGATGGGTGACAACGGTTTGGATAACCACGCTCAATCCCGCTTCCTTAGCGTTCATCATGGCGTCAATGGCTTTGCGGTATGCCCCTTCATTGTTGCGGTTTGTGTTATGTTTTTCCTCATCAAAGTCGTCAAGGCTTATTTTGACCTTGTCGAGCCCCAGTTTTTTCAAATGCCTGGCTTTCCCCAGCGTCATAAAATGACCATTGGTACTCATGGTTAGATGAAACTTGTCCGGCTGAAGCGCAAGGATGACTTCATCAAGATCTTTAAAGATCAGCGGTTCACCACCGGAAAGACAAAACTGGCAGAAACCGAGTTCGTGTGCCTGTTTACTGATATTGAGCAAATCTTTTGGCGTGAGTTTTCGGCCTTCTTTCTTGAATCTGGAGGCTGTACAGTGTCTGCATTTGAGATTGCAGGCATAGTTGTAAGCGATATCGATAATCGGCGTCGGGATTCCCTGCTTGAAACGTTCTTCGATTCTGATGACTTTTTCAAAAACTTCAGGTTTTTCCCTTTTCAGTTTTGCTCTTTTTTGCTGTTCGATTTCTTTTTCCGTAATCATAATCGCTATTTTTCAAATGGCAACTTCAGCTTTAAATTAGGGCATAACAGACTGTTTCATACTCCAATGGCGTATGATGCCGGAGGTACATCTTATATTCGGGCACAATTGTTTTAACATATAGAGGAACCTCCCAGAGATGTTCCGGTTTATGATACACGCAGATGGCCAGCTTGGGTTTTTGTCTTTTTATTATCACTTCAGCGCCTGACAATGCCTTTACCTCTGAACCTTCTATATCCATTTTAATGAAGGTAACCTTCTCATTTTTCAGGATATCGGTTAACCGCACGGTTTTGCCACAGTCGCTCGCGGTGTTGATGACGTTGATAAAAGTGCTTTGCATACCGGAACCGCCTGTTTCATAATAGACTTCTTTTTCTTCATCCAGAAGACCGAAATTATATAGTTTTATTTTTTTCTTTACCGGTGCTGCCAGTTTATCAACCACTGATTCCATTTCTTTAAAGTTCTTTTTATCCAGTTCAAAAGCAAAAATGGAGTCGAACTGGTTATTGGTTTCTTTGAGGAAATCGATTACCGTATCGCCGTTATATGCGCCGACATCAACGAAGGACTCTCTGGCGCTTAATTTAATGATATCGGCCGGATAATATTGATCGTTGGTAAAAATACCTTCATAACCTTCCGTATCAACGTCAAAATCAAACCAGTTTTTTATCACCGTGAACATGATTTCTTTGGATCGTTCATCTTCCAGTATATCCGTTACCTTCAGCACGTTATCCTTTATCGTCTGAATATTTTCTTTGTTTTTGAAATACGGGTCATTCAGGAGTCTGTATTCTGTAACTGCATATATCTTTTTAAACCCTTTCTCCGACAATTGCTTATATATATTCTTGTAGTGCCGGGTGGTTATAAGAATGGCGATGTCATCCTTATATGCTTCCAGCTCCTTCGGGGATATACATTTTAAATCATCATGATAAGTTTTCCCCCATTTTGTCCGATCATTGTCGGATAAGAAGTCAATCTTAATATCTGTAAAATTCCTTATGGAGGATATGATGGGATAAGAAATGGCGCCTATTCCGAAAACACAGACAAACCCCGAACTTTTAATCTGCGCCTTTATCCTGTCGATACTGAATTCTTTTCTTTCCAGTACTGCATCCAGGTAATCGGAAATTTCTTTTTTGTAATCCATAACAGTAACTTGGCCCAATGTTTTGATTTAAGGACCTATCTGTTCTTTTATTACCAGCGATATTTCCAGAACATCTATCCCTTGTTGAAGGGGTATCCGGGATTCTTTTTTGCCGTTCAAAACGGAAATGAACTCTTTGATTTCATCAACGAACATATCGTTTCGGTCAAAATTTTCAGGAACCGGATATTTTGATGGCGTGGCCTTGCCATCTCGGGGAACCCACGTCAGGATTTTCGCATAATAATCCCAGGCTATTTTTCCTTTTGTGCCAATAATTTCAAATACGCGCCGGGGCGGTCTCTGCCAATAGTCAAGATGGAGGGAAACAATGAACCCATTTTTATATTCCAGCAATGCCTTTACCATATCCTCCGCATCGCCGCCGAGAGGGGTTATCTTGCCTCCAACCGCATGAATTTTTTCAGGCATGCCGAAAAACCAGTACATATAATCGATGTCATGGCTGAAGCACAGTACGGCTCCGCCTCCGCCGTCTTTATGAGCGGCGTAGCTCTGACGGTAATCCTCCCAGGGATGCCAATCTTCGATATTTTCGCCCATTTCAATATTGGCGCAAAGCGGTTGGCCTATCACGCCTTCGGCAACCATGGCCTTCATCTTTATCAAAAGCGGATGCCAGCGGAGATTATAGCCGATCATGATTTTTAGTTTCTTTTCTTCAGCGAGCGATTGTAGTTCCTCCAGCCCGGCACGGGTGTGCGACAGGGGTTTCTCAATAAAAAGATTGACGCCTGATCTTGCGGCAAGCAGTGCTGTCTCCAGATGTTTGCTGTTGGGGTTGGTGATAAAAACAGCGTCTGGGCGGAAATCTTCAATCGCGTCCTTAAGATTGCCGTAAGCTTTTACTTTTCTTCCCGCCGATGATTCTTCAGATAAAAATTTTTCTATGAAAGGAGCGTTGGCGCCACCGCCGGTGCGAAACAGGGCAAGCTGATGTCCAAGCGAGGTTAAATTCCTGTAATGGCGCTGTCCGGCGGAACCGATGCCGCAAATCAAGAATTTCATCACCAGGCCGTCCTGCCGCCGTCAACAACGAGTGCCGCGCCCGTCATGTAGGAAGACGCATCGGATAAGAGAAACTGGATAACACCGTTATATTCACCTTTTTTCGCCATTCGTCCGAGCATATTCAAAGCGCTGTTCTTTTCTACAAATTTGTCCGGCTGACCGTTGAACATACCGCCGGGAACTGCCGCATTCACCCGGACATTATATCTGCCGAGATAGGAGGCCCAGGAACGCATCAATCCCAACAATCCGGTCTTGGATGTAACGTATGCAATATCTTTGAAATTTCCCTCATCATAGATACTGTTGTTGGGAGCGATGATCGCCAGATCCGAAGCGAGAAAAACAATAGCGCCACTTTTTTGTTTCATCATTACTGGCGCTACGGCCTGCGTTACAACATGGGCAGCGGTAAGATTGACTTCCAGTTCATTTTTCCAGAGTTCCAGTGGATACTTTTCATAGGGCTCCCAGAAATTCTTCGATGTTTCGCTTCCCGGAACGGCATTGATCGCGGCAGCATTAACCATGCCATCAATGCGCTTATGAACTTTCAGGGTTCTATCCACGGCCTTTTTCACATCTTCGGGGTTGGTGATATCAACGGAATTCTTCGCCTTAACGTCAAATATGACGACTTCCGCGCCGCATAAAGTCAAATGCCGTTTGAATTGAGCACCGAGAAAACCGCTGCCACCCGTTAGAATAATGACCTTGCCTTTGACGGAAAATAGATCTTTCATCATCATTCTTTTTGATTATTCCCCAACCAATGGAATCATCATATTGGCTGCAAGTTCATCCCTGTCTAAAAACGGCCATTGATCCTCTAGTGGTTTGGACACCATGGTTCCGTCTTCCCTGCGCTGTGCAGCGACTTTCGGTGAAACTTTAAAGTCGGGGATGACCATAACGTCACATACAACAGGCCCTGGGTATTCGAGCGTTTCCTTGACCTTAGCTCGCAGTTCGCTCGCGTCATATATCCGGGTGGCCTTTATTTTATAAGCCTCCGCAACTCTTATGATGTCGGGCAACGTCAATCCCGAAGAAGGGTCATTGCCGACATGATGTCCACCAAAATGCGTTTCCTGCATCGTCCTGATCGAAGAATATCCATTGTTGTTCATAATAAATATTTTTACGGGTAGATTAAGCCTGCGCAGTGTTTCCAATTCCTGAATGTTCAATTGGAAACCGCCGTCGCCGGCTACACAGATCGTCCGTTTTCCGCGATTGGCAAGACACGCGCCGATACTGGCGGGCAATTCAAAACCCATGGGGCCTAGACCATGATTGGTGATGAATTTCTGGTTTTCTTTAATCTTGAATGCCTGAAAGTTATACTCGGCAGCGGTACCGGCGCAACAGGGATGAATAACGTCATCGCACGTCGCCTCCTCTGATAAAACATCTATCAGCATGTACGGATTGACCAGCCCGGATTCTGTGTAATATTCCGCCGATACTATCGGGTATTTCTTTCGCCATTGTTTTATTTTATCTTTCCAATCACTTCTGTCTTTGAGTTTTAGATTATTCAACTGATCAGCAATTTCCTTAAGGACTAATCCGGCATCGGCGATAATTTTTAAATCTACTTTGAAATCCAGTTTCTTAATTTCATTTTTATCGATATCAATGACAATTTTTTTGGCAGCGCGGGCAAAAGATTTGGTATCAAAACCCGTTTGGGTAAAATCCAGTTTGGAACCGATGCATAAAAGCAAATCGGAATTTTGCACCGCGAAATTGGCGGAACGTTCCCCCAGGATTCCACATCTCCCCGCATATAAGCCATGTTTTTCATGGAGCATATCCATGGCCTTCCAGGTGGGCACGACGGGGACATCCAGATGGTTAATTATTTCGAGAAATAAATCTTTCGATTTGGAAATCTTGATTCCGTCTCCGGCAATAATTATGGGCCGCTTGGATTTATTCAAGTAGCCGAAAATTTTTCCGACAGCCTTCTTTATGAAAGAAGCTTCCGGTTTTTTTTGTTTGATCTCCGCGATATTGAAACCCTCCAGGGAGGTTTCGTCTATAATGGTTCCCTGAACATCCAAGGGTATGTCAAGCCATACGGGTCCCGGTCTCCCGTTTTTTGCAAGAAAAAGAGCTTTTTCCAGATGATATCTGATCGAAGACGGTTCTTTCACCGTAATCGCGTATTTTGTAATGGGATGAACCATGGCAATGATATCCGCTTCCTGGATTCCCAACTGCCGGAGTCTCTTTCCCGTCATCATATCCGATCTTTTGACCTGACCGGAAACAAACAAGCAGGGAACGGAATCTATCCAGGCTGCGCAAACACCCGTAATGGCATTGGTGCCGCCCGGGCCGGTGGTTACAAGACCTACACCCAGATGATTGGTATGCATGGCATACGATTGAGCGGCAATGGCCACAGCCTGTTCGTGCAGACAGCAGACGCTTTCCACGTCCTTAAGCTTACCCAGCGAGTCAACCAAGTGCATGGCGCCGCCGCCAGGCAGATAGAATATGTGTTCGATTCCCTGACGTGCGATAAACTGCATGACATAATCGGAAAGTTTCATGATTTACCGGAGGCTTTCTTTGCTAAAATCCCATCCAACAATTCCCTTACGGCGCCGTTTCCGCCGGCTTTGGTGGTTACGAGATCGACTGTGCGCTTCACGCTCTCGTGTGCGTTGGACGGCGCGACTGAATAACCGGCCAGTTTCAGCGCCCCAAGATCATTCACATCATCGCCCATAAAGCAGATCTGTTCCATCGTCAGCTTGTTTATCTCGGCAAATGAACGCAAGGCCTTCGCCTTATCCTTTATTCCTTTAAATACATGGTCAATCTTCATTTTTTCGGCAAATCTATCGACCAGAATATTGTCTTCACCGGAAATCAAGGCGAAAACAATTCCCGTTTTCGACGCGAGAGAAATACCCATGACATCCATAAATGAAAATTTCTTAAATTCCTCGCCGTTGGTTCCCCAGACGAATGTGCCGTCCGTCAGGACGCCATCGACATCAAGGGCCACCGCTTTAATGTCTTTAACCATTACTGACCTTTTCTGCGCAGCTTGATCATGACGGGTTTTTCGCTTTCGTAAACCTGTTTTACGCCGTCGCCAAGGGATAGTTCCACCAGGCGTATGTCTCTTACGAGTTTTATGATGCCGCTGGGTCCGAGTGACGCGGCCTGATCGGAACCCCACATGGAACGCTCAAGAGTAATATGTCTTTCCACAACACATGCACCCAAAGCGACAGCGGCACTGGAGGAAGGAATACCGGTTTCATGTCCCGAATAGCCGATGGGGATTTTATATCTCTCTTTTAGAGACGGGATTGCCCTTAAATTCAGCTCTTTATAATCAGATGGATAGGTACTGCACGTGTGCAGAATGATCAAATCTTTCTTGCCAAGAACCTCGACGGCGTGATCAATCTGCTGCAGCGCACTCATCCCGCACGAAAGAATTATCGGTTTTCCTTTTGCACGGGTGTATCTTAAAAGTCCGTCGTCGGTGAGGCTTGCGGATGCGATCTTGTAGCAGGGAACATTGAATTGATCAATGAAATCAACGGAAGCTTCATCCCAACAGGACGCAAACCACATGATCTTCTTTGCCTTGCAGTACCTGTCAATTTCTTTGTATTCCTTACTCCCGAATTCGAGCCCGTATTTTAAATCGCCGTTTGTCGTACCGAAAGGGCTTTCGCGAGGTTTGGCCAGTTCCTCTGCCGAGTAAACGATATCAACCGTGCGTTTCTGGAATTTAACCGCGTCGCATCCGGAAAATACAGCGATATCAATCAGTTTTTTAGCAATATCGACATCGCCGTTATGGTTGATCCCGATTTCAGCAACAATGAAACATGGGTATCCATCCCCTATGTTGCGTTTACCGATCTTTACGCTTTTCATAGCCTGTATCCTTAATTATGAAGTTTGTTAAACTCAATCGTCCGTTTGATTGCACTCTCTAGATCAATATATTGACTCAAACTCAACCCTTCTCGCGCTCTCTGGATGGACGGCACATAGCGAGCGCTATTGCGATCCGTTATTTTTTTTTCGGAAAGGACTACATTCTCATCCATCTCGAACGAAACCGCCACCATTTCCGCAAGGTTTCGGATATTGATTTCTACATCAGATCCCACATTGTAAGGCCAGCATGATTTCCCATCAAATAATATCGTCCACAAAAAAATCATCAAATCTGCGGCATACAAATAGGAACGGCAGGGCATGCCATCCCCTTTTACCACAATGGGACCGCCGTTCAGTCCATCATTGATAAAATCCGTGATTGCCCATTTACCATCCAATCTTTGATACGGCCCCAAAAAAGTAAAACAACGGGCGATCTTTGCTTCATAATTATATTTCCGTGCATTCAGGACGGTTAGCAGTTCCGCAACCCTTTTGCCTTCACCATAGGCAGAACGCCAATCAGTTGGATCAGGTCCCTGATGGCAATCTTCATGAATGTGTTTCATGTTTGGTGTCTGCTTGCCATAAACGGCGCCCGAACTTATCAAAAGGAACTTCTTCAAGTTGCAATGTTTGCCAAATTCGAGGGTATGTCGCGTTCCATCAGCGATGATCTCAAATGCGTCTAAAGCGTCTTCTTCAGACATATTTGACTGGAACGATGCGGCGGCATGAATAATATATTCAAATACGCCGTTGGGAAATTCATATGAACGAACGTCGCCTTCATGGAAAGATATAGATTGATTGGCGGCAAGGCGGGGCGCCTTTTTCTTGAATGCATCTACATCCCTTGTCAATACAAGCATTGACGATTTTAGATTCAGCCTTCTGTTTGCCCAGGCAAAACTCTCCAGGAACCAAGTGCCGAAAAATCCCGTGCCACCGGTAATAAATATTCTTTTCCCCCGCAGTTCTTCCCACCGGCCTGCCGTATGAGACAAAATATGCTCTAAATCTTCCTTTAATGGATTATCGTGATTTTCTTTCATTGTTTTCAAGATTGAATTATTTCCAATCCGAAATTTCTGAGTTCTGTGCGAAACAGGTTCCGTTATCAAAAAGATTGAAATCAATTAAACCATTAGGTTCATCCCGCCTCACCACGTCTTCCACGGCGCGTTTCCCGCCGCCCAGAGGGTCTCCAGATAGCGCAGATCCCGAGCCGTATCCATGCACTGCCAGAAGCCTTCGTGCCGATAGCCGCAGACCCGCCCCGCCGCCGCCAGGGTTTCCATGGGATCGTGTTCCCACATCACATCACCCCGGATATAGTCCAGCGCCCCTGGTTCAATGACAAAAAAGCCGCCGTTGATCCATCCCTCATGGAGGGTGGATTTCTCTTTGAAATGGACGATTTTTGCCCCCGCGAAGGTGAGGGCGCCGAAGCGGGCCGGGGGGCGCACCGCCGTGAGGGTCACCAGGGGGCGCTGCTCTTCGTGGAAGCGCCACAGCCCATCGAGGTCCACATCGCAGACGCCGTCCCCGTAGGTCATCATGAAGGGCCGCGGGCCAATCAGCCCCGCCAGGCGCTTCAGGCGGCCCCCGGTGAGGGTTTCCTGACCCGTATCCATCAGATGTACCGTCCACTTTTCACCGTGATTCTCTTTGATCACCCTGCTCTGGCCATCCGCCAGGGTGACCGTGAAATCCTGTTGCAGGGTGTGGAAATCGAGGAAATAGCGCTTGATCATCTCCCCCTTGTAGCCCAGGGCAAGGATGAATTCGTCAAACCCGTAACGGGAGTAATGCTTCATGATATGCCAGAGGATGGGCCGCCCCCCCACCTCGACCAGGGGCTTCGGGCGTACCTCCGTCTGTTCCGCCAGGCGCGTCCCCATGCCACCGCAAAGGATAACAACGGGAATTTTCTTCAAATCAGATGCCTTTTCTTAATAATTATGGACATAAACATTAACCAATTTCGTCAAGGTAATGAAAAAATTCTTCCCGGCTTATATTGGCTGAACGCAGATTGTTCTTAATGATAAACACCGGCACCTCCGGCCAATTCGGTATTACAATGGGTCTGGCAATACCGTCTTTGATATATACGTAATGATTGCCTTCGCTTCGTGTACAGGAAACCCTGCTTTTTCAAAAACCTTCATCAGTTTCCGAGCCAGAATTGGTATTATTCTGGGCATTTAACTTATAACGACATATGCTCGGTGACAATCAAACGTGGCGCCATCCAATCACCGCATGATCCCTTTTCATAACCCGCTTCACACATAATATCTTCCAAGGTCCCCATTTTTTCTGCTTCCTCGATGAAGAGACGAACCGCTGTCTTTAAATTTCTTCGAGCTTCATCGACTGTACTTCCACAACTTGAGACATCGAGCTTTGGAGTATAGGCAACATATATTTTACCTTCCTGGAAAACAATCGTATCAAATTCAATGCTCGTCATTTCGATACTCCTTCTCTTTGTCGTGCGGTGTGAAGAGAACATGGTCGCCTTTATTTGGAACTAAATGCTTCAAGTTTCTCAACCACGTATTCCAGCATCTCCCTCCTCAACCCCGGATGCACCCCGATCCAGAAGACCTGATTCATGACGAAATCGGAGTTCGCAAGGGGGCCGACCTTGCGATGCGGGGCATCCCGGTAAACTGGTTGCCGGGTGAGATTGCCGCCGAAGAGGAGGCGGGTGTCGATTTGTAACCCAGGGCAAGGATGAATTCATCAAACCCGTAACGAGAGTAATGCTTCATGATGTGCCAGAGGATGTGCCGACCGCCCACCTCCACCAAGGGCTTCGGGCGCACCTCCGTCTGTTCCGCCAGGCGCGTCCCCATGCCGCCGCAAAGGATAACTACGGGAATATCTTTTTTTCGCTTATGATGCTGCATACGCACGATATACCTTACCTACAACCGCTTGGGTCGGCAACCCTTCAACTTTCATGGCTGCTCTTAAATCTTCGATTTTTTTCATGGCACGTTGATCATAATATCTCTCGCCACAGCCATTACAAACCAGCAATTCCATTGACACCAGCACAATGTCGTTTCCTATCCTAATCTCTTCATCAACCATTTTTTTCACAATATCATCGCCTCTGCAAATAACGCATTTCATCTTTTTCTCCTCTCATAATTCATCCACCTCCGGGGATCTGGTTGATAAACTGTTATAATTATTGTGAGGTTTTCTTCATCCGAATAAGCACACACCACATGAAGAGGCCTACCATTCTCTGTTGTCCCATAAATCAAACAACTTGGATATGGTGCATCATCACTGTACTCTTCTATGATCTTACCAAAAGTCACAACCTGAGAAACTTCATAATGAAAGATCTCACCGTACTCTTCATGCTCCATTTCATCCCTTGCGTGCTTCGTATATAGAACTTTGCTACATCGGAAACATTCTTGAATCGACGTTATTATGGTTTCCATCAAAATTTTCTCTTAAATACTTGAAATTGAGTTATTATATATTCAAGCATCTCCCTCCTCAACCCCGGATACACCCCGATCCAGAAGACCTGATTCATGATGAAATCGGAGTTCGCAAGGGGGCCGACCTTGCGATGCGGGGCATCCCGGTAAGCCGGTTGCCGGGTGAGATTGCCGCCGAAGAGGAGACGGGTGTCGATTTGTAGCCCAGGGCAAGGATGAATTCGTCAAACCCGTAACGGGAGTAATGCTTCATGATGTGCCAGAGGATGGGCCGACCGCCGATCTCGACCAGGGGCTTCGGGCGCACCTCCGTCTGTTCCGCCAGGCGCGTCCCCATGCCGCCGCAAAGGATAACTACGGGAATTTTTAGATTTTGAATACTCATTATTTTGCCACGTAAATGATTCAATTACCCAAGTTGCGCTTCTGTTGGCATATTCACTATGTTGATATTGGCGATATCGGCTTTGCCGTATCGTTGACGTGCATCGAGAACTTCTATGCCTATTAATTGACCTTCCTTATTGTAATCTATAACGATGCCATCATCTATTTCTTTGGACTCAGCAACATAATCTTCTTTGAAATAAACATAAAGGGCATCCGCAGTTTCACTATATTCAATTTTCATGGCATCATCCCCCGATCTTTTTTCTCATTGCACTGATTACAAGAATTTCCTCATCTGTAGTCCTGAACGTAACTTCAATGCATTGATCCTTTACTATACGGTAAGCATTCTTTCTCCCTTTGTCTGTATCCTCAGTGCGATCAGGATTATCAAGAACAAACATCACTTCTGATTCTGTGATGTTTCTCCATAAAGGATAACTACGGGAATATGTTCTCTCTTCATATGCTGCATACGCTTGTTGATTAAAATTGTTTTGGTAACCCCGCCTGCTTCAAAATGCCATTTGCAGTATGTCGTGACTTAATTTTACTATCCACGGGAAATCTCCTCCCTGTAATGGGACTAAACCAAATTGTATGATCACCCATGCCTTGTCTTTCAATTTTGCAGCCATTGTCAATCAGTATTCTCTTCACTGCTGGAAAATAATCGGCCATTTTACTGTGCTCGCGCTTTGATAAGTTCTTCCCGTCGGCTCAGGAGATTGACTGGAATATCTACACATTCTTCCCTTGTCAACATGCCGTTCGCTTCAAGCAATTCGGGAATCAATATTTTTAACTTTTCAAAAAGTAATTCCGTAGTTTCCGCCTCCGTAATCAACCCGGGCACGTCATCGCTCGAGGCAACCCAAACCTGGGCCTCATGATCCCAATGGGCTTCCACATTTATTGCTTTTTTATCCATTACCTTTCTCCTAATTTTTTTGTCAACTCTTCGAATATACTCAAAATATAATCCAGCATCTCCCTCCTCAACCCCGGATACACCCCGATCCAGAAGACCTGATTCATGACGAAATCGGAGTTCGCAAGGGGGCCGACCTTGCGATGCGGGGCATCCCGGTAAGCCGGTTGCCGGGTGAGATTACCGCCGAAGAGGAGACGGGTGTCGATCTTGGCCTGATCCAGATGGCGAATAAGCTCATGCCTCGTGAAAGGCGCCTCCGGCCGGACCGCCAGGGGAAAGCCGAACCAGCTTGGCTCCGAATGCGCCGTCGCTTCGGGCAGGATAAAGAACTCTTCCAGTTCTTTCAAACCTTCATAAAGGATGCCAAAGTTTTTCCGGCGGGTTTCGATAAACCGGGGCAGCTTCTTCAACTGGGAAACCCCCAGGGCCGCCTGGAAATCCGTGAGCTTCAGGTTGTAGCCGATATGGGAATAGACGTATTTATGGTCATAGCCGAAGGGGAGATCGCCGAATTGCTGCTCGAAGCGCCGCCGACAGGTGTCGTTATGCCCCGTCTCGCACCAGCAGTCCCGCCCCCAGTCGCGCAGCGAGGCAATGATCTTCTTGAGTTCCCCATCCCCCGTGACCACCGCCCCGCCCTCGCCCATGGTGATGTGGTGGGCGGGATAGAAGCTGAAGGTGGCCAAATCCCCGAAGCCGCCGACGAGACGATCTTTATAGACCGCCCCGAGGGCGTCGCAACTATCCTCGATGAGCCAGAGATCCCGGGCGCGGCAAAAGTCCTCCACGGCATCCAGGGCGAAGGGATTCCCCAGGGTGTGGGGGAGAAACACCGCCTTTGTCCGGGGGCCGAGGGCCGCTTCCAACTGGGAGACATCGACGTTGTAGGTGGGGATGTGGACATCCACGAAGACCGGGATCATCCCCTGCTGAATAATCGGATTGACGGTGGTGGGAAAACCGGAGGCCAGCGTAATTACCTCATCTCCCGGTCGCAGGCGCCGCTCCTTCAGGCGTGGTGAGGTCAGGGCGGCGATGGCCAGCAGATTGGCGGAAGAGCCGGAGTTGCACAGCAGGGCATGACGCACACCGAGAAACTCAGCGAATGATTTTTCAAAGGCCTGGGCAAAACGCCCCGCAGTGAGCCAGAAATCGAGGAGGGCCTCCATGACCGTGGTCATATCATCCCCGTCATAGACCTTGCCCGACACGGGCACAAAGGTTTCCCCGGGGACAAACGGCGCCTGTTGCCGAGGTTCATGGAAGGCACGATAATAATCCCCCACGGCATCACGAATCTGTTTTCTCAGTCCCGCATCGTTCATGGCAATTTCCGATTAGCGCCCGATGACCTCATCAGTCGGCGGATCATTAGCCTACCAGGCCGTCAGTCTCCAGATTCTCAATAACAGCTCTGTATTCCATGTTTTCCACGCCAATGCATCTCTTTTCACATAGTCCAGGAGATGTTACTGCGTCCCGCGATGTCGGTATAGTTGCGAATCTGTTCAACGCATAATTCGTATATGTTGTTAGCCCCATCATTGACGTAAAACATCCTGTACCATGTCGCCGTCAGGTCGATAGCCTGTTCCAGCGAAAGCGCATTGCGCCAGCCCAGGCAGCTTCCCGCCTTGTCACAGCAGAGCCGGAGCGTGGCGGCCTCATGGAACGTCCCCGGTCCGGACACATCTTGCCATTGACCGCTTCCCCAAACCTGAAGAAAACGGTTCACAACCTCGCCCACGTTCACATGGGCCTCGTTCGGCGGCCCAAAATTCCACCCCCCGCTGTATTTCTCCGGCTCCTCCCAGAGGCGGGTCCCCAGCCACAGATAGCCGCTGAGCAACTCCAGGACATGCTGCCAGGGGCGGATCGCCCGGGGATTACGGATCGCCACGGCGGTTCCTCCGGTCCAGGCGCGCACGCAATCGGGCAGGAGGCGGTCTTGTCCCCAATCGCCACCGCCGATGGCATTGCCCGCCCGGCAGGAAGCGGCGCCGATCTGCCTGACGCCGCCGGTCGCCGCGCTGGAGGTTGAGTTCCTTCCCGCGGAATCAGCCGTCACGGGTCCCTCAGCGAACCGAGCACCGATTGGATAACTGAAAAAGGAGCGCAGATAGGCGGCAAATACAAGTTCCGCACAGCCCTTGGAGGCGCTGTAGGGATCATGGCCGCCCATGGGATCGTTTTCCCGGTATCCCCAAACCCATTCCTGGTTTTCATAGCATTTGTCACTGGTGACATTGACCAAGACCCGGACGCTATCTGTCCGACGCACCATTTCCAGGACATTCACCGTGCCGCCGATATTGGTATCGAAGGTGGTTTTGGGGTCATCATAGGATGAACGGACCAAAGCCTGGGCGGCCAGATGGAAAACCATCTCCGGCCGAAACCGGGTAAAGACATCCGAAAGGCGATCCAAATCGCGGACATCGCCATGCTCATGAACGATCTTGTCGGCCAAACCCGTCGCGGCAAAAATACTGGGCTCACTTGGCGGCGCCAGGGCATAACCGATCACCTCCGCCCCCAATTCCTTGAGCCAGATAGCCAGCCAGGAACCCTTGAAGCCGGTGTGGCCGGTCACGAGAACACGACGATTCTTGTAACAATTTCGAAATGTCATATTGCCTCAAGCTGTAAAAGGATAAATATCACTTATTTTTCTTTTATGTCAAGTAGTTATATAAATATAAACGGCTTGGGCGCCACTAATTCAGGGCCTTGTCAAGGGTGGAAGACATTTGCACCTCCGCACAAAAATGCCTGCAAGCATTTGGATATTTCCACCTTTCGCCCATGCCCCCGCACAGACATGGGCGTAAATGGCAACCGCTCATGGGGCATCCGCGCCCGGAAATGAGCGCCCCGGGGGCAGCGCCCCCGGAAATGAGCGCCCCGGGGAATGAACGCCCTCGGGCAGCGCCCCGGGAATGAGCACCCCCGGGGAATGAACACCCGGGGGAATGAACACCCGGGGGAATGAACGCCCCCGGAAATGAGCGCCCCCCGGGCATCGTCCCGGGGGCAGCGCCGGTTGTTGCCCGTCAAGATACCCGCGAACCACCTCGCCAAGGCCGGGAGGCGGCGATTATCTGACAGATTGCCAATACCTATGCCGGCGCGCCGGCATAGGTAAAGTACCTGATATTATAGGTGGAATCGACGACGGTCAAAAAGTTTTCACCTGAAAAATCACCTGAAAATTTCTGCCGCAATGGGCCTATTCTCACCCGTCGTTCACGCCACAATTTCTGCCGCAATGGGCCCACTTTCACGGGGAAGCCCGATGTGGGCTTCCCCGTGGTTGTTGTTTTTTGAATGTGGCGTCATACACGGATTTGACAAGTTGTCTTGACCCCCGCCAGGCTTCGATATCCTCAAATTTCTTTATATTTTCCATCCTTCACCCTCAGCCAGAAACTCCAAACCAAAAATTAGAAACTCTGAACTTCATCACTCTACAACTCCCCGGGTTCTGGTCAACACCTGTCTGCCTGCATCCGCCAGCCGGTATTTCTGATTCTTGCTTCTGGGCCTATCCGGAATTGTCATTTCCAAATAAGCTAAATCCATCAAGCGTGAGAGTGCCTTCTTGAAGTTCCCCGTTCGGCTTTCATATCCAAGCAGAGCAAGCAGTTCCGGCGTGGTTTGCGGAGCATCGGAACAGGCGTGCAGGATTCTTTGTTCGATTTCGCTCATGGGCTCATGGGCCCCATCATGAGCCCCATCATGGGCCTCACCATGGGCCCCAGTCAGGCCCGACTTGCTCCACTCCTTCGGGGAGACTCCACCAATAACTTCACCTGTTACTTGGGACTTACCTTTGAAGGTGCCTGATTCTTCACTTGCCGTGCTTGTAGGTTTCCACAATATATGATCAAGGACAGGGGTGACATTCTCAGAATGGTTTAACAAGAAGGATTGGAATGTTGGAATATATGGACCTCTCTTTGGGAGGTTTTTTGTTTTAGGAGGGCGGCGGGCTTTTCTAAGAGGCACCGCCCTTTCTCATAGAGACCAGCGAAGAGACTCGTATGAGGTGTAGAGATGGTAATCAATGTTCGCTGTTCGGTCAAGGAGATTTTTAAAAAAAGCGGCAGGAAGGTCCCATGAAAAGAGTATCGCCAAGATCATCTGTCAAGATCATCTTGACAAAAAAGTTAACATGTGGGTTAACATGCAGCCGTGAACCGAACGATCATCTTCTACACAACAGTGGACGGGAAATGCCCTGTTCAGGATTTTCTCGATGGGTTGTCCGGCAAGGTGGCTCAAAAAGTGGTTTGGGTACTCCGTCTGCTGGAGGACCTGGAGATGGTTCCGGTCATCTATTTCAAAAAGCTGATCGGCACGGAGGACATCTGGGAATGCAGAATCCGACATGCTTCCAATATTTACCGGATATTGTGTTTCTTTGAGAGTCGTTCAGTGGTCATACTGACCCACGGCTTCGAGAAAAAGAGCATGAAAACACCCAGGCAGGAAATAGATAGAGCCGAATCATAGCGGCGTGATTATTTGAATCGTAAAGGAGTAAAGAGATGAGTGATCTGAAAAAATATATCGCGAAACGGAAAAGAACGGACAAGGCATTTGCGGAAGGTTTCGAGGAAGGCTACGAGCAGTTCAAGATCGGGGTTCTCCTGCGTCAGGCTCGAGAATCCGCGGGATTGACTCAGGAGGAACTGGCCCTTCGTCTCAAAACCCATAAGACAGCGATTTCAAGAATCGAAAACCACGCGGAAGACATTAAGTTATCTACTTTGGATCGGGTTGCCAAAGCGCTCGGAAAACGGCTGGAGGTCAATATCGCATAGGTTTCATTAACCTTCCGTAAGCTGCGCACTTAATTGTCATCACCGGTCAGGAACAGGGCCAGATTCACCGGATAATTTAAGGCCAGGGTGTTGATTTTCAAAGTGAACTACCACCGAAGTGCGTATTCCGCTGATTCCGCCACCCGATTCCGGAGGAATCCGCCACCCTGTTCCGATGCAAAGTGTCATGGGTGCCTACTCGGCGCAAAACATAAACATCGCTTTCGATCTGAAAGGTAAAGCGGTAAGAGGCCGTCACTCTGCCTTCCCAAATATCCCTTGGATCGTTCATCTTTTTTATATTCAAAGACGGGTGCCGTTGGTTGGATAACAGCAGATCTAACTGCTTATCGACGCTTTCCTGCATCTCGCGGGGAAGTTTGCGATAATCCCGGATAAAGGTTTTTGTGAAGGCTATATTCATATCTTGGCAGTCTTCAGGGCAGCGAGGCCGTCGGTGATGTTATCGAAAGGACCCAAAACGTCGCCCTTGTCGATGTCTTTGTCGGCTTCGGCTTCGCCATTCTGCCATTCTTTGCTGTAAAAGTAGGCCTGTTCCGGGTGCACTACCTTGACCGGCTTCAACACAAGCTCGCCGTCCTGTTTGACGACCTCCATATAGTCGCCAACGGCAATATTCAAATACTTGCGCAAGCTGCTAGGCAGCGTGATCTGATAATTCTGCTTTACTTTGATCAGGGGCATTTTTTTCACCTCTTGTTTGTTGTGCATATTTTTTTAAAGTTTAAATTTTGAATTTTTATAAATTTACAATTTAGTAGTACCATGGCTTCGACATTTGTCAAGCAGTTTTAAGTGCCAATGATCAGATTTTTTTCCGTCCTGGCAAAATAACGCTGACCATGGAGCGGCTTGTCAGCGGCGGCGTGAAAATGTATCAAATGTGGCGGTTTGAAAATGTTGGAGCAGGGTGCTGTTGATTTTCAAAATAAATGGACGGGAATTGTCTGATTAAATGGGACTGTTTTTTGTATTGTCGGGTTATAGAGAAGGCAGCCCGGACCGGATTGGGGCTGCCTTCTTATCCGTATCTTCATTTTATCTCCGAATAGCGTTTGCACTACTTTCGGGGTGTCCGCCGGCATATAGCCCGAATTGAACCGTGAAGTCCGTCGCCTCGACGATCGGCCTGATGTTACGGCGCACCTTCTCCATTTTCACAATGCCGTAGCGGGCCATTGTCTTCAATGTCCGTGAGAGATTACTGCTGCTTCGTCCCGTCACCGCTTCCAGTTCTTTCAAGGATTCCGGTTTCCTCTCCAGGATGGTCTTCAGCAGTAACTGGTTTTCATCGCTGAGGACCTGCGCCATGGATTGCAGCGACTCAAACCAGATCTTGGGCTCGTCTGGCTGCGGGCGATATTCCCCCCGGGCGATGGCCAACGATCGCTTTTTATAATCCTCATAGGACATGATGCCAATATGGAGCACTTTCTGCTTCATTTTTCTACCTTTCCTTCTTGCCCCATGATCCGCTCGACCTCACGCCAAAAATCCTCCAGCAACTGGCTTGCCGATTCATACTCATAGGGCGATATCGTATCGCGTTTATGCTTGTGATCCCATGTGATCTTACGGGCACCGTATCCCTTCCTTGCCCGCTTCATGGCATGGGCGTTGTCGAATCCCAGGACGCGACAATTGTGCCGGTCGTGAAGGGTCAGAGAATACCTGACGCCGTGAGGAATATGCGGTTCCAGATTTACCCGGTACGCTTCGAACTTGATCCAATAACCACTATGCATGGGAAAGATTTCACCGTCCAGATTCAGCAGGGTGGCAAGGGTTTCGTCTTCCTTGGAATAATGATTATTCTTCATGGCGTGCAAATTATCACCAGATGATAATTAATGCAAACTTTTTTAGGTAAGCGGATTCATTGCCCATGCATAAAGTAGGCATCCCGGCCAATTCCGGCGATGCCTTTTTATTTTCCGACTATGCCAATTTTATCCTTTGTAATATCAAGCAAATAGTGGTAATTAACGGCGCGAATATCATCGCGTCAGCATACCCGTGTTGATTTTCAAAATAAAATATCTTTTGTCCGTTTTTCAGGAACTAAAGGAAGTAAAAAAAGGGCTACAAGGGGGGGGGCCACCGAATCGATGTTTTCGGGGGATATTCAAACTGGTGATTACAGGCTATTCCCTTTCCGATCATTTTCGAGCTTCAGTTCGCCGGGAAAGTAAAACCCATCGCCGCCTTCAAACGGCCCAGCGAAGCGGACGCCGCCAAATGGGTCATCAGCGAGTATTTTGGAGGCCCCTGGACGATGGCCGACAGGTCGCGCAAACCCCTGCCGATAGTTTTCGATCTCAAGGCGCTCTACAGCCAACTGCTTGCACCCCTAATGCCATATCCGGCCCGCCCTGGAGAAACCCTGCAAAAGTGGGTGGAACGGATGGAGTGCGCACGGTTGAAAGAACGAGAGATGGAACGCTGTGAGGCCCGGCTGCGAAAAGAGAAACAGTTCAACCGCAAGGTTGAAATCAATTCAGAGCTGCGTAGCCTGAAGCACGAACTGGAAGGACTTATTTTATGAACCACGAAAAACACGAAAAAAAATCTTGCCAAAATAGAAAAAAGAGATTATCTATATGGCACCCCTTAAACATCGAACAACACCCCCCACGCATCCCGTAAGCTCTGCGCACCATGGGGGGTTACTTTTTCTTTTATGGGGCTATCATGCGTTTTAAAACCCCCAAAGACCTTTGACGAGCAGATAGGCATCCTCCGTTCACGAGGGATGATAATCGACAACCCTGAACGCGCCAAAAGGTATCTTTCCCACCTGAATTATTATCGTCTTGCCGCCTATTGGCTCCCGTTTGAACAAGATCACGCAACCCACCGTTTTAAACCAGGCACCTGGTTTGACCTCATTTTAGAACATTATGTTTTTGACCGGCGGCTTCGGCTTTTGGTCATGGACGCTGTGGAGCGGCTTGAAGTATCTTTGCGTACCCGTTGGGCTTATCATCAGAAAAGAGCATAAAAATGAAAAAACTGAAAATGCACTCCCCGAATCTGACCCAGGAAAACATTGCCCGCATCCGCGAGTTGTTTCCCGGTTGCGTGACCGAAGCCAAGGGCGACGACGGTAAGGTGAGGCTTGCGGTCGATCTCGACCAGTTGCGACAGGAGTTGTCTGAATCCATCGTGGAAGGCCCGCAGGAGCGCTATCACCTGAACTGGCCCGGAAAGCGGGAGGCACTGCTCACCGCCAACGCCCCCATTGCCAAAACCCTGCGTCCCTGCAGGGAAGAAAGCGTCGATTTCGATACCACCAAAAATCTGTTCATAGAAGGCGATAACCTGGATGCCCTGAAGCTCCTGCAGGAGACCTACCTGGGCAAGGTCAAGATGATCTACATCGACCCCCCGTACAACACAGGAAACGATTTCATCTATGAAGATGACTTTGCCGAAAACACAGAAGAATTTTTGAAACGATCAAACCAAAAGGACGAACAGGGCAATCGCCTGGTAGCCAATACCGAAAGCAATGGACGCTTTCATTCGGATTGGCTGTCAATGATGTATCCAAGGCTGAAAACCGACAACATCAAGCCCGACCGCACATCCGAAGATTTGCTGTTTCAGGTATTGCTGGACTGGGGCGTTGATTTAACCCTACCAATTTCAAAGAAAAATGTCAGAGTCAAAAAGGATGAAGGCGGAAGGCTAAAGGATGAAAAGAAAGAGTCGGTGCCCTCAATTCATCCTTCATCTTTCCAAGAGTTCGAAGTTTTTTTCGTGGACGAGAATGCCCTGATCGCCTGTTTCGATACCGGCATCAACGAGGAGCTGGTCAAAGAACTGACCAAATTTAAACCCTTAAGGGTTGTATTCCGTGACACCGGATTTGCCTCCGATGCGGCAAAAATCAACGTGGAACAGATATTCAGACAGATGGCACCTCATACGGAGGTACGCTCGATATGACCCGCGAAACACGCGAAAAGCGCAAAAAGGACAAACCGGACCTTCCCATGGACTATGCGAGACTGCTGGCTTTGGTCAAGGAGCGGGTGCGGTCGGCGCAGTATGCTGCACTGAAGGCGGTCAACACCGAATTGGTCGGCTTGTACTGGGACATCGGACGGATGATCGTGGAGCGGCAGGATGCTGAAGGCTGGGGCAAGGCGGTGGTGGAACAGCTATCCGCCGATCTGCGGACTGAGTTTCCCGATGTGGGCGGTTTTTCGGCTTCCAACCTCTGGCGTATGAAGGCCTTTTTCGAGGCATACACCGGTCTGGAAAAACTCGCACCACTGGTGCGAGAAATCGGTTGGAGTCACAACCTGGTCATTCTGGAACGCTGCAAAGACCCGATAGAGCGAGAATTCTATCTGCGCATGACCCGCAAGTTCGGCTGGTCAAAAAATGTCCTCATTCACCAGATTGACAACCAGAGCTATGAAAAATCCCTGCTCGGCCAGACCAACTTCGACCGGGCGCTGACGTCAGAACTTCGCGCCCAGGCTAAGCTGGCGGTAAAGGACGAATATACCTTCGATTTTCTGGGGCTGGGCAAGGAACACAGCGAACGGGAGCTGGAACGGGCGCTGATCGCCCGGATAGAAGACTTCCTGCGAGCCATGGGCAACATGTTCGCTTTCATGGGCAGCCAGTATCGGATAGAGGTGGGCGGCAAGGAATTTTTCATTGACCTGCTTCTGTTTCACCGTCGTCTTCGGTGCCTGGTAGCCATTGAACTGAAAGTCGGCGAATTCCTGCCGGAGTTCGTTGGCAAGATGCAGTTTTATCTGACGGCTCTGGACCGGCAGGTCCGCCAGGCGGACGAGAACCCCTCTATCGGTATCATCTTGTGCAAGGAGAAGAACCGCACAATTGTAGAATACGCCTTGTACGACGCCCGTAAGCCCATTGGCGTCACAACGTATGAAATCACCAAGACCTTGCCCAAGGCGCTGAAAGGCCAGTTACCCTCGCCCAGGGAGATTGCCGCACTGATGGAAGGTATCGAATCATGAAGCTTAAATTCAAAATCCAGCCCTATCAGACCAGCGCGGTGGATTCCGTGGTGGACTGCTTTGCCGGGCAGACAAATACCTCGCGCATTGCCTACCGGATTGACCCGGGCGTTGAGAAATCTAAAAGTGGTCAGGTACAAGCAACCCTACTCGAAAGCCAGGGTTTCAAAAACGCAGATCTTCAACTTACCGAGGCCCGGCTACTTTCCAATATCCAGGCCGTACAGCGGCGGCAGAACCTGCCTTTGTCCGATAGGTTGGTGGAAAGCGCCGGATGCAGGATCAATCTCGATGTGGAAATGGAAACCGGGACCGGAAAGACCTACTGCTACATCAAAACCTTTTTTGAGATGAACAAACGGTACGGCTGGACCAAGTTTATTGTGATCGTTCCCAGTATCGCCATCCGGGAAGGCGTCCTCAAGTCTCTGGAAATCACCGCCGAACACTTCACCGAGACCTACGGCAAAAAGGCCCGCTTCTTTGCCTACAACTCCAGGCAGTTGCATCATTTGGAAAGCTTTTCGTCGGACGCGGGCATCAATGTTAATGAGCGCCCCGGGAATGAACGCCCCAGAATGAGCGCCCCGGGGCCGCGCCGGTTGTTGCCCGTCAAGATACCTGCGAACCACCTCGCCAAGGCCGAGAGACGGCGATTATAGGACAGATTGCCAATACCTATGCCGGCGCGCCGGCATAGGTAAAATACCTGAATTTATAGGTGGAATCGACGACGGTCAAAAAGTTTTCACCTGAAAAATCACCTGAAAACTTCTGCCGCAATCGGCCCATTCTCACCCGTCGTTCACGCCACAATTTCTGTCGCAATCGGCCCATTTTCAACCGTCGGTCACGCCCGTCACAGTCATGGTCGTTATTTGCAATTTACAGTGGACCCGTCACCCTGACGGCTATCATCACTCATGGCGGCACGCAAATTTTTATTTTGTTGCAAGAAAAAAAATGGAAAAATATGCAAAACCTTTTGCAGGCATAGCGCGTCCCATCATAGGCCCTTGTGTCCGATTTAAGGGGTACGAGGAGGAAAGGTGTTTACTTACGATGGAGAAGATACAGGACGTTAGCCCAAGTTCATGATCGTAAAAAATATTATTAGCATTATCGAGTGCTTACGAGCGGCGAAACGGTCGTTTGGGTACTACATATTTTTGTGAGGGGGCTCAGATGATCGTTTTTATTGTCTGGCC